>JAZQNA010000036.1:0-25443 GCA_045627125.1 Candidatus Absconditabacterales bacterium
AATTCATCGACATATAGGTAAAAGTCCTTTCTATCCTTTTGTGGGATATTTGCTCTAGCCATGGCAGAGTTATAAACTTTAGACACTATAATCATACCAAGCAATTGTGCATTTAATTCTCAAATCTTACCTTTTGAAAGATTTATAAGCAAGATCTTCTGATTATTCATCACATCATCAAATTGGAATGCTGATTTTGTTTGACCAATAATATTTCTAATAAGTCTGTTTGTATTAAATGATACAAATTTAGAAGAGAAGTATGGAATAATTTCCTGTTTTTCTCTATCTCACATAGAATTATAAGTCTTTTCCCACCAATTTCTAACTACCGCATTTGTAACTTTCTTGAGTTTATATTCGCGATATCCATCATCAGTAAATAATCTAGTAACATCTAGCAAGGTTGGTCTATCTTCAAAATCTTCAAGCAAAGTTAAACTTCCATATTTGAAATATTCCTGAATTCTTGGTCCGAATATTTCTGGTCCAAACATTTTAAGAAAGATTTCTGTGGCATCGTTTACTGTTCTATCTGCCTGATCTAGATTATCAATCTCATACAGATTAAGTCACATTGGCCTTTCTTCATTTCATGCCTCAAAATAGATTACATCTTTAGCCCTTTCCTTTGGAATATAGGCAAGCATATCTTCCGCCAAGTCTCCATGTGGATCGATTAAACATAATCCATCACCGTTCCAAACATCCTGCCTAGCTAAAGTTTGTAAGAAAACTGATTTTCAGGTTCATGATTTTCCTATACAATAATGATGTCTAGTTCTGTCATCACGTTTAATATATACAGGAGAAAATACATTTCTATAAATATTTACTCACAATAAGACTCAATCCTTAAATACTTTATATCATTTAACCTTCTTTTTATGGGTAATCTTAACAAATTGTTGCCCATCTTGTTCAACCATTTCTCCTGATTTCTTTTCTTCTGATGAACATTCTGCTAATGGTTTTAACTCTTCTGTTACATCTTCTCTAGTTGCAACAGCTCGGTGATCTGGATAATCCGAAAGGATTGCTGATAAATCTCATTTTTTGAATTTTTCTGCTAATACTCATGAAATCACACGTCCAGTCCATCCATCATCTGTGAATGATGGTAAATTGCTTGGAGGTGCAACAACTTTGTATTGCATCCATTCAATTGCTGGAGAACGGTTATATAATCCATCTGGGAAATGATATAACGAACATAATTCATTTGTTGAGAAAAACGCTTCTTTTGAGAAGAATCATGATATAAACATACTTACAGCTGACTTCCAAATAGGCACATATAAGAATCAGAATATATCATGTTTTGTATTAGAACTAGATAGAGCGTTACTATATTCATCACTATAAACATTATATGCACTCTCCAAATTATTAAGTATTTCTACTGGTCTTCATTTCTGATCACTAGATGCTATAATATAAACTGATGAACGGAAAGCTGGGTTGGCTGCTTCTTCTCACATAGCATTTCTACTATCCTCTTTAGCTTTCACCATGCGCACCATTGTAACTGTATCTTCTTCTTTTTTGCTAGAAACCATTTTGTCACTAGGTCATCTGAAAATGAATTCAAATCGCTTAATAGGATTTAGAAGATTCTTTCGATGTCGTCGTTTCATTTCATATAGATCGAGATTTTTATACAATCTATCAGCTGCAATCTGCCTACGAGTATTAAAATCTCATTTCTCTGGTTTTACTACAAACATAATTCATACAGTATCTTCTGCACTAACCTTTCCCATAGAATCTATAATATTGTTAATTGGATCATCTGGGATATTTTTATAAAGTTTGATTGTATAAAGTGGATCTTTTTCTGTTTCTAAGACCTGAACATCGGAATATTTTTTCTGGAAGAATTTTGGCTTTGCCACTCTTTCAATAGAGGCTGCAGAATACTGTGAAGCAATTGCACTTTCTACCATATTTTGATATTCTGGATAAGTTCCAATTAAACAAGAAAGTTGACCTTCTTCATATTGATAAACCAAAACCAATTTCTGTTTTCAGAAAAATTTTTGCATAATCTTTTCATGAGTACTTACCTCATTCATTTTATGAAGATTTCAGAAAACCTGAGACATTCTTCATATTTTTTCTTTCATATCTTTTGCAATTTCTTTTTCCTGTTCACGATCAGATTTTCCATCTCATCTAGGTAAAAGCACTTTAAGGAAAATAATTCTATGAGAATTTAGAAATGCATATGCATATCTCATGAAACGATTAAAGCATTTTCGAAATATTCCTGATAATAATACAATTCATAATCAAATTAAAATCCATGAAGCAACTGTGGTAACTTTACCACATACTATATCTCATTCACAGATTCACCAAGATAACGAACCTAATGTAGATGCTTGTGTTCATGTATGAATATTTGCTACTCAGTGCTGTTCTGTTCAAGTGTTAGTTTTTGTAGAAGTTGTTTCTTCCCCTGTCCTTGTGGAACCTGTATTTATATCATCAATAAATCAATTTGTCTGTCGATATTGAAGAGTCTGTTGGATCTTTACAGCTCATCACATTTCTGAAAAACATGCTGATTTATGGTCTCATCGGGCATTTTTAGTTAATAGAGAAATATTATCAATTTGTGAAAAATTTGTTTTAAATTGAGTTTTTAATGCTTGTATACATGAAAATTCGGATTGTGCCATAATGTTTCAACTAAACTAAATTCCATAATAATTATATTCTGTAACAAGAAAAAAGTCAAAAAAAATCAGGCTTACTAATGTTTTAAGCCTGACTTTTTAAGAAAATATGATATAATATGTTAATCTTTTTTGTACAGATAAATATATTGAGAAATCCAATCTTCGAAAGCTTGTTCATCCTGATATTTATCTAAATCTTCATCTTTTTCTGTATCTAGATATGTTACGATTTCTCAGTCCTTTACAATAATTACTGATGGTGCAAACTTTACTGTTTCATGAAGCTTAGTTTGTTTAAATTCTGCAAAGTTCATAGAATAGAAATCAATATTATATTTTTCCATAAACCTTTCAAAGATTTGATCACATGGAATAGCAAATGCACACGAATAATTATATATAAATAAGACATAATTCTGAACATCTAATTTTTCAAATTCTTCGTGATTAATTTCTACATATGTACCCTCATTATAACAACAATCATCTAGGCAGAATTTATCACACACTTCTCATGAATTGTTTCCTGTAGTTGGATTATCTATTTCACCATTTCAATTACTACCAAAAAACGAACAACCAGATAAGCATAATATTAATGCACTAAGCAAACAAACTGACAGATTTTTTTTCATTTTACAAAGCAGTTAAAGAATCGAAATCAATTGCGTGATAAGGTACTTTCCAGAAATCGTAAGTTGTTTCTGTACCATTGTTATTTACAGTACTAATTCCACGATTTCCTTCGTAATTCCAGTATCATCCAATATTGTAAATCTTAGACTCATCCCATCCTAAAGCTACAAGCATTTTCTTTGTGAAGTTTGCATATCCACCAGCTCCACACATCAAGAAGATATATTTATCTTTAGGGAATAAGTACTCAAGTACTTCCATAGATTCTTCATAGTTAGGAATATAGCTTCCATCTTCTCCTAAGCTAAATAATGTTGTTCATGTATACAATCCTGAAACATTTTCGCTAGCTTTTTGATCGATGTATTCTTGTGGGAACTCTGTCAAAAATGCATATGGAATTACTTCAAATCCTTCTACTAATCCTTCCAAATTTCTAGTTCCTCATTTATTTTCCCATGTAGCAGAATCCTCTAACATTCTAACATCACGATAAGCTACATCACTTCTTCATAAATAATTATCAATTGTTGTTTCATTGATATTTTTATCGATTCCATAAACTCCTCTGAGTCCTTCTGACATTTCCTGAGCAGGAAGTGGATCTAATGCAGAATCTAAGCATTCTGGGCAATCTAAATCAGGACAAGTTGCATTCTTTTGGCAAATAACGAAAGATATTAATCATCATGCAATAATTCATAAGATTAATGATAACCATACTGAAGATTTTTTCATTTCTTATATGTAATTAAAAATAAAAACATTGTCAAATATTGACGACTACAAAATTATTTATTTCTACATAATAATCAAGAAAAAATCTGTTTATAACTTAGAATAAACGTTGACTTTTTACAGAAAAATACTATATAATATAAACACCAATAACAAAGAAACAAAATTCTATCACTGGCGAGATAAGGACGCTAGGACCCTGTTAAAATTACTCACAGTAAGTAGTAACAAAATCAAAAAAAACAAGTATTTCATGAAAGAATATTTGGATATTTTACAACAAGTGTTAGATGAGGGAGAAAGAAAACCAAATCGCACTGGCATCGATACATTTTCTCTATCTGGAGCAATGTTTCGACATGACATGCGTAAGGGATTTCCCTTACTAACGACAAAGAGAATGCCACCCAAGACAATCTTTGCAGAATTGGAAGGTTTTATTAAAGGCATCACTGATAAAACCTGGTATCAGAAAAGAGGCTGCAATATTTGGAATGAATGGTGCAATCCAACAATTGTACCTTACGGAAACGATGAAGCAACCAAAGCACGAATGGCTGCAGAGCCTGACCTCGGTCCTATCTACGGATATCAATGGAGGAATTTTAATGGATCTGGCGTTGATCAATTGAAAAATGCCCTTGAGACATTAAAGCACAATCCAACAGATCGTCGCGTGATTGTTTCTGCATGGAATCCTATTCAACTTTCTGAGATGGCTCTTCCGCCATGCCACTTCTGCTTCCATTTATTATCCGACGGCAAATTTCTTGATTTGTGTTGGAGTCAACGAAGCGTGGACACATTCTTAGGACTCCCGTTCAATATTGCATCATATGCGATGCTTCTTACTCTGATTGCTAAGGAAGTCCACATGATTCCTCGCTATCTGGTAGGCCATCTTGATGATGTACACATCTACGAAAACCACCTCGAACAGGTGAGAGAACAGCTGTCCAGAAAACCTTTTGAACTGCCGACTATTGAGATTTTAAATTCTGATGGTAATGACTGGTCAATATTTGACTGGGAATACACAGATTTCAAACTCAACAACTATCAACATCACCCAGCTATCAAAGCACCTGTCGCTGTGTAGTTGACAGTTCATTCAAAAAAAAAAGAAACCGCAGATTGGTTTATCCCTGCGGTTTTTTTGATAAAAGAAATTTTGAAATATATTTATGCAACTTTTACTCCAAAAGTAACGTTTCCATTTTCACTTTCGAATACAGAAACTTGAGCATCTCCATCACATGAACTATCTGTAATTGAAAGAGCCAATGCTTCATCCTGAAGAAATTCACTAAATTCAAGAATTAAGTTTTTCATATCCTCACTTTCTGATTGAAAATGAACATTAATTCTAGCATCTACTGCAAAATTAGCATCTTTTCTCATTTGATTAAGGAATCTAGACATTTCACGAGCTGTTCATTCTCTCTTAAGTTCATCAGTTATTTCTAGATCTAATTTTACGATAGTATTTCATTCAACTGTTGTATCATTTCCATCTAATCATTCATATACAACCTCATAATCAGATTCTCCTAACTTTCGAGTATTTCAATTATTATCAAAAACTTCGATTCATCCATCTATTTCACGAACATTTCATTGCTTTCAGTTAGCGATTATTTGTCATGTGTCTTTTCAGAATTTAGCAGAAAGTTGGCTTCAAAGAGGTTTAAAAACCTTTACAATAGGTTTATCTGATTGATAAATGTCTACATCTTTTACATTAATTTCTTCCTTAATAATGTCTCCATATTTTTCTAAGAGTTCTTTTTCAGTAAGCATAATATTTGAATAAATTCGTATAAAAAACTGACTTAGTTATATCAAAGTTCGGAGATTTTGCAAATAGAAAAATGTTTTTATGCTAAGTATAAAATTTTCGAACCGACTCCTATCTCATCTCATGACAAACATTCCACCACCGAAGAAAGTTTAATTTCATCTATAAAATCAATTTCTGGACAATGCAATTCTGGGCGAACTGATAGATAATATTCTTTTCATTTTTGAAAAATATCTTCCACAAATCCAATCTGATTTTTACTCTTTCTATTTTTTTCGCGTTTAGCTAACAAAGAATCTACCTGTTTACGAATAACTTCAAAACGTTTATGAATAATATCATCTTCTACTTTATCAGAGAAACTAAACGATGGGGCTAATGGTTCATCATGATATTCAAAAAGTGCTATATTGTCGAAATAATCTTTAGATAGAAAATCTTGAAGAAGCTCCATATCTGATTCAGTTTCTCATGGAAATCAGATTATAATATTCGTGCGAACAAAACTTTGAGGAAATAATTTGCGAATTGTATCTAACAAAGAATAAATCATTTTATCATCGTAGAAACGTCACATAGATTTGAGCAATTTTGGGGAAATATGTTGTAATGGAATATCGAAATATGGAATAAATTTCTCTAACTTTGAGAATTCTTCTAGATGTTTTTGTGTTAAAATATCTGGGTATAAATACAATACACGATATTTGAAATCATATGGTAACTTATCTAGTTTAGATAATAATGGCAAAAGTTGAGATGAAGAAGAAAAATCTGTTCCATATCTCATTGTATCTTGTGCGATAATAATTAACTCCTGAATTCATTGTTTTAATAAATTTTCTGCTTCTTCAATAACAGTATTAATTGGTAGTGAAGTTAATTTTCATCTAATTTTTGGAATTATACAAAAAGCACATGAATTATTACATCATTCAGCGATTTTGAGATATTCATAATGCTTTTCATAGTTAGTAAGTAGCCTAGGCGCTGAATATCGACAGAAGTCGTCAAAAGTTTGACTACTCTTTCATTTAATCAGATTTTCTAGGTTTGAAGTGGATAAATCATTTCGCGAAAGATATGAAATACTATCATTCTTTAAAACATCTTCCCAATGAAGAAGTTCTGCATCTATACAATCATCCTGCTTTTTCACATTTTTCAATATTTTTTCAAAGTACTGTACTGCACATCCAATTAAACATATCTTTTTTTGAGCGTGTAAAAGTTGTTCAATTGTTTGAAACATTTCTTCGCGTCCAGATGATATGAATCAACAAGTATTGAGCAAAACTAATTGAACCTCAGGATCATATGGATCTGAGAAATATTCAATTTTATCTCAATCTTCACTCAAAAGTTTTCATAAAAAAAGCTGACTATCGACCAAATTTTTATTACATCATAAGTTTATCATTGAAATATGAATTTTCTTAGCCATTACACATAAATAATATTAAAAATACCAATTAAGTATAGTATTAATCTTTAAAATGAAGTAAAGCCAATCTTTTCCTAATAAGCCACAAAAGACACCTGTCTAAACATTTCTAAATTATTAGACAAAAAACAACAGCAACTATAATATATTTCTAAAAATCATTTATGTCAAAATACGATGTCCAAAACTTGTCTAGTTTGTCATGTCTATCTTTATTTTCTAAGTTATTAACTGTATTTTACATACGTGATATACAATGGTTATCAGTATAAAGTAGACCACATAAATAGCTCTTGTTGTCTACTTTATTCACTAATTCAATAAATATGATAATATAATTTCCTTGGCTTTTCCTATCTCTTTATGGATATCTTTTGTGATTTTCGGCTTACGATAGTCTAATAAAAATTTTAAGGCGTTTTCTAAATCTGACTCCGTAGTTGGTTTAGATTGCTCCACCAATATGTCGTTAAATTTTTTTACATACCATTCTGCATTCAATTTCTGGTCATGAGTTCGAGGAATCGGAACTATGATACTTTTTAAATTAAACAATTTTTGTTCTGCCAACGAAGTTGTTCATCCACGAGTCAAAGAAATATCACAATGTTTATATAATTTTCACATATCAGATTGTGAAAGAAAATCATATGTCGTCACATTTTTTAATCCAGAAAATATATCACCCAATCATTCATTCAATTTTCATAGGATAATATGATAATGAAATCATTCTGCAAATATTCTATTTTGGTGAAGTACCTCTGCTAAACATTCATATAGTTTTTTAGATCATTGAGATCATCACATAACTAAAATAGAAGGTTTATCATCCTTTCGTTCTTCATCCAAAGAGTTTTGTAGATCTGATTTATCATCATTACTTGGTACTATTTCATCAGAAAGGATTTGTCAAACAACAATAGCTCACGGAAAAACTCAATCAAATCCACAGAAAGTTTTTTGAGAAAACTTGTTTCCAATCTTATTTACTAATCATGGACGAACATCAGATTCATGAACATAAATCGGTTTACGTAAAACCTTCGCTGCACATACGACTGGTAATGCAACATATCATCATTTACAGAAAACAACATCTGCTTTAATCCTACAAAGGTAATATATTGCCTGAAAACATCATCACACAAATAAAAAGAAGTCCCTTATGTTTTTTAAGTGAGACTTAAAAAGTGTCTCTCTACGGAATTTTCATGACTTAATAGATATAAATCTAACCTTATCTCAAAATTTAGCAGCAGTTTCTTGTTCTAATGAATTCTTAGAACCAAACCAAACAATTTGATCTACCCTATCTCAATATTTTTTGTCGGATAAAATTGTTTCTATTAATGACTTAATAGGAAATACATGTCATCACGTTCATCATCAAGCCATAACTAAGATCTTTTTTTTACCCATCTTCTATAGAAATAAAGATTTAAAATCTTTCACATATCCAAGCTTGTTAATTTATATTTTGAATGCAAGAGTTTTTCTATAACAAGTTGACAACAAAAAGCCATCAAAAATTCACTATTTTAGTGAATTTCACTATTTTAGTGAATTTTTTATTCCACACACCAGCACATTTAAAAAAATTCACTGTTTCATAGAAAGTGTGAAAAAATTTGCATTTTTCTCCTTCCCGGAGTATAATGATAAAAATTCACTGTTTCATAGAATTAGTGAATTTCACTACTTTAGTGAACTTTTATGAAAACACATAGACAACATGTTACAGCATCCATGAATGGAGTTACAAACATTAATAAAGGAAAAATGACTGACTCAAAAAGCCTTTTCCCTGCTTTTATGAAAAAAAATTAGTGAAGTTAATGAACTGTTAAAATGAAAAAGGAATATCACGATTCAATGGGATTTCCTGTTACACCAGACATTATGAACACCTAAAAAATATCGAATCCTAAAACAAATGGACTACGAATATTCTCTTATAGATACTGATGAAGAAGAAACCATTCAAACAAATATTATAGCGGAAAATAATATAGAAGTAAACAATAACGAAATAGACAACAAAGAACCGGTTGAAATTATAGAAATAGAAGAAGTAAAAGAGAATTTACAACAAAATAATACAAGCAATCAAGAACCAATAAAAATCACAGAAGAAATAAAAACAAAACCAGAACAAAATAACAATGTAGACAGCCAAGAACCAGATAAAATTATAGAAGAAACAGCACCAGAACCAGAGCAAGATAACAAAATAGATCAAGATAGAGTTAAAATTTTTAGAGATTTTTAAAACCTTTGAAACTCATCTGATTTTATTTATACTTCACGAGTTAGTTTATCAATTAATTTAACATTGTGTCTACATATCTTTGACAAAACTTTCTTACAGATTCCACAATTAGACATCGAATTGCTGACAAAACACAGTTATTTTTTAACGAAACAAAAAGCAAAAATCTAATTGAGATATGACCAGGTAAATGATCTATAACTAAATTGATACTTGATATAACACCAGATTTTTTTCTTTTTGAAAAGGATGAAACATTAAAAGAAATTTTAGAAGAAGTCCTATCTCACAAGCAAAAATGAAACGCTAAAATTATTCGATGAGATGTCTTAGAATGAGATTTAGATCAATTTAAATGAGAAAAAGATAAAACTTTTGTGGTTGGAAATTTACCATATTATATTACTTCTCCTATTTTAAGAAAATTTTTCTGATCTGGATTAGGGGAGTTTGCTGGATGACTTTTTATGGTTCAAGATGAAGTATGACAAAAATTACGTTTTGATGCCGATAAAAAATCTTATCTATATTGGATATTGAATTATGCTTATGAAGTAAAATATTTAAAAACAGTTCCAGCTAAAGCTTTTTCTCCAGCACCAAAAGTTAAAAGCTGTATGATATGATTATTCAAAAAAGAACAACTACCGAACATTCCATTTGAAAAATTAATATCATTTTTAGATCTTTTTTCTCCATACAGTAGAAAAACATTATGAAAAATATCTAAAATGATTAGTAAAAAGTGAGGTACTTTCGTTATCCCAGAAGATTTACAGAACAAAAGACTTGAAGAGTTGGATTGGAATCAGATTGAAAAGATTTGTGTTGCTTAAAATTTTAACAAGACGAATGAATCAACAAATTATAGTTTATGTTTTTTCGTTGCAAATTATCAGATTTTTTATACACTCAAATTTGCAAAATTTTAGTGAAAGTTTTGGAATATGCCACTATTAATAAATGGAATTCTGTTATTAATATTTTGATTACTGGCTATCTATAGTACAAGTGTTTACGAATCTTTTACTATGACTTTAAGGTCTGTAAACTTTGCTGATCCAACAAATTATTACTATTTTTACCAGCAGTTGAAAGCAATCTGATATATTATTATCATAATTTTGGTATTGTGGAAATTTCCTATCAAATCTCTTAAAAGTCACAAATTTGCAAGCATTATTATGGTGATAACATTCATCTTACAATGTTTGGTGTTCACAAAATTATGAGAAAGTTATAACTGAGCTAGATGATGGCTTAACATTCCTCATATTCCAAGTCTTCAGCCTTCTGAATTTTTCAAATTAGCATATGTAATATTTTTAGCTAGTTGGCTAACAAGGAAAAAAGAACAAATGAATGAATCCGGGTTTTTATTAACTTTCATTATTCTTAGTGCTTTACTATATTTTGTATTCTTATTAATACCTGATTTTGGAACTGTGTTGATTATATGAGCGACTGCTCTGATTATGGTGCGATTTGCTGGATTAAATATCAAAAAGACTGCTACAATTTTAGTAATTTGACTATGAGCATGAGTCTTTGCTGGTTTAACATTATGATTTGTAAGTGACGATTTCTCATATCTACAAGACCGTTTCGCCTATTTCTTTACAACCAACGAAGATAAGATAAAAGAAGAAAGGGAGACTACATGATGGCAACCAGAGCAAGCTTTAATTGCTATTTGATGATGAGGTTTCTGGGGAAATGGATATTGAAACTGATTACAAAAATATTCTAATTTACCTGAAGCTTATTGTGATTTTATCTTTGCAGCATTCTCAGAGGAAATATGATTTAAATGAAATTTAATTCTGATTCTACTTTATGTTTGGATGTTCCGATACGTATTGAGACATTTACAAAAAGTAACAGATCCACAATTAAAATTAGTATGAGTGTGAATCATATCGTTAATTATTGTTCAGACTTTTGTAAATATGTGAGTAAATGTAAAAATCATTCCAACTACATGAATTACATTACCATTTATTAGTGCTGGATGAAGTGCTTTAATGGTGAACTGCATCGAGTTATTATTACTATATAAAATTCTACAAACTGAAAATAAAGTTTTAGCCCGTTAATATCATAATGAATCATTTCTTAGTTAAACATGATGAAAATTTAGATACTTGAAAAAACTATCGTCATAATTTCCAATGAATGATTTTTGAATGAGAAAATTGTATATTCTATGTATGGCATAAAAAAGAAATAAAACAAATTGAATCAAAGAATTTATGATCAACTATGACTGTTTTTTATATTAAAGATTCACAATTAGGATCTTTTTCATTAGATGAAAACATAAAAAACTGAATAGTTTCTGCTTGCAGAATTTTTGCAGCTTTTGATGAAGAAAATTGATGAAATTATTATTTCTTACCATATTTTCAGACAAAATTAATTGAGGAAAAAAATCAAATTTTTCAAAAATTATGAATTAATTTAAGTCTAACTTCTAGTCAAAAATGAGTTTTAATTGAAAACATTGAAAGTTCCCTAACTTCTAATATAGAAGATTTAGACATAAGATGACAAATTTGATTACTATTCGGATTAGCTTTACTATACGGAAAATTCGAAACTAAATGAGATAAATTATCATCTATAAAGATTCAATTACCTCTTTTTGGACAATATTTAACATTATGAGATAACCTAATTAACATACAGAAATCTTTACAAGAACAATGAATTTTCTTACAAATCTCTGAGAATATTCAATGAGAAAAACATATTTATGAAATTACAAGTAATGATTATGAACTACTATCAGCTTTTGCTGACTTATATCTTCCTGTTGAAAATTTAACTCAAATCACTAAAAGAGAGCAGACACAGGAAGCTGTAGACTCGCTAAGAAATTTCTGCTTAAACAATTGAGAAAATGAAATTATTGAAGAACTAAACAATTCATGTGTCAAAATATTACAGAAAAATTAATCAACGGGTGGTTGGTGTAGTGGTAACACATCGGTCTTCGGAACCGCTGTCGGGGGTTCGATCCCCTCACCGCCTGTTTTTTATTTTTGCCGTCTTTTTAAAGTTGGAAAAAGTTTCTCACAATAAACTTTCATTTCTTCATTAGTCATTCATGCTTGAGCTCAATATTGAGAACACTTATCAATATATTCTTCCATAGTTACATCATCTATAAATGATCCATTTTTATAGCAATAAATACAATAATCTTTATTCTGAGTTCAATCTATATTGGTTCATAATTGGTTTTCATTTTCAATTGGCATTCAACAACTTTGACAGATTTTTGTCGTCATTTTAATGCAAAAACGAATAAAATTTAATTGTTTACTACTTTTTCTATTACATCTTGCATCTTTAGAATTTTTCTCTGATAAGGGTAAACTTTAGTATTACAATGCATAAATGATGAAATTAAATACAAATGAAGTCTTGAACTGAATACTTTTTCCGCTCATTTTAACATTTGCACAAAGTAATCAAAATTAGTTTCCCAATCTAGCATCGCAAAATCTACATTTTCTCATAAAGCTTTTTCTAAACGTTGAGAATACTGCCAGTCTTGGTAATAAATATTATGTCATTTAGCAATAGGAACATAATATATACGATATCATTTTGCTGAATAGTCTTGTATATCTTCAACCAAGTCATCAAAAAATTTTTCAGCGTTTTTGTTTAAATTAACCACTATATATTTTTTGTCTCATTTTTCTTTCTCTATAGCTTCTACTTTATTCCAATCATAAGCAAAATAACTTGTATCCATAAAGAAACTACATTTATTTGTTAATGGTTTGATTTCATCTACAGCATCAAAATCTCTTAAATAACAAGCTGTTGCTTTATCTAGAAGAGATTGTAATAAATGTTTTTTCTTTGAACTATCTGGAATTTGTGCTCATCACATAATATATAAATCAGATTGCTTTTTAGTTTTCCAAAATTTTTGTCGTCATTTCTTTCGTAAAAATGGTCGGATGCTCATTCTCCAATACCAAAAAGCTCATGGATTCTCATCAGTTAAAATTTCTCATCCTCACAAAACTAGTGAATCCGCTTTCCAGAATTTTCAAAAACCACGAAATCAATATTTAAAAATATATTTAAATAATGAACGAAATCATTTTGGTAACTCAGGAACAAATGAGATTTGATTAATATCTATAAATTGACTAAAAAAGTTACGCAACCAATTCGGGTCGAAGCAGACAACTGTGATTTTTTTTCTTTTCTTGAGAAGAAGTTTTATATTTCAAAGAAGAATTAACTCGTCTCATAAATTTTTATATCCTCGATTTCACACTAATAAAACAGATTCTCACCTAATATTTAGGTTAGAATTTGGTTGTTTAACAGATTTTTCTGACTTTGAAACCATACACAATACAATATTTTAATAAATTTTAATCCACCGTTAACCCCTTAGCAACAGATTTGATTGGTTTTAAAGATATTCAAACAATAACTAAATTATAAATTGCAGCAATAATAAGGAACATCCACCAACTAACATCATTAGTAATGAAATATTTATGGATAAATATTCCTGATATAAACATTAAAAGAATAATTCATAATAATTCTAATCAGACTTTTTTCTGGATTTTTGGGAATACTTTATGATAACCTGCTACACACATTGCACCTACCATAAATATTACTTCAATTAAAGTTTGAGTAATTACTCATCATAAAAGATTCCATTTTGGGATTACAAATAATGCTGTAATAATTCAAACTAAAACCCCTGTAAGATTAATCTTAAATAAAACATTTTGCTTTTCTAAAGACACAAAAAGATAATTAAAAATCTGTTTAATGAAACTGAACAATAACACTATTCATAAGAAAGGTAAAATTTGATCAGATCACCAAAGTGAATAAGAATCTCGACTTCATCGGAATTCTTCACTAGAAACAAATTGAATTACATTTTTACTAAAAACCCAAAAATCTATAGCTATCATAGCTCACATCCAAGTTACCAATGTTAACAAGTTTCACATACTTTTCCTTTTATCCAAAGTTGAATATGTAGGGATTTTATGCAACAAGCTATTTCCTAATGATGAAGGAATAATTAATAAAATTTCTAATAACGATAAAGCTAAAGCCCAATATCATACATATTCATATCCATCAGCTGTCGGAAAGAACCATCACAAAAACATTAAGACAATCAAAGTATGAAATGAACTGAAAAAATATGAAAATCCATATCTTCGATTCTCTTTGAAAATATTTTTGATAAATTTTAAATCTATATCTATTTTAAATGGCAACAAATCTCTTGTTCTCAAATGAACATCAACATTCTGTCAAATAGAACTAGCAACAACAGAAAATATGACACAGCAGAATGCTAATACCATTGTTGGAGTACTGATTTCTCAATCAAATGTTACATTTCTAAATATTAAATATACTGTTGGAAGTAATACAGCTAATTGAGAAAGTCTAGCAACAATTAAAGACCAACTTAATCTATTCATTTTCCAGAATAGCTGTAAAGGAAGTTGTTGAATTCAAACAAACATATTACTTGCAGAATATAACATTGCCAAAGGCAATCATCGTATAATGAATTGATTACTAGTATAAGCTGGAATCAAATATGCTGTAACTATCGCTAATGTATAAATAATTATTATCATAAACATCCTAGTTCAGACAAATTTATGATAATTTTGAACTAATTCTGGAGAATCTCAACCTTTTTCTTCTTTAATTGCTCCAAGACGTTTTACAGCGATTACATAAACACCAAAATCGACTAGGGCAGTCCACCAAGCAAAAAATCTAAATATAGTTCAATAATCTCAATAACGTAGTGGTCCTAAATAGGATGAAATAATTTTTGTAATTACAAAACCGAAAAGAGCAGAAATTATTCTACCAAACAATTGCCAAGCGGCATCTTTTATTACAAGTGTATGTCAATTCATATAATATATATTTCAGTAAATTCAAATTACATTTTTATTTTTCTGATAAATTTCTCAAAAGTACTTTGATCATATTTGTCTAACATTGGCAAATAATCATATAACTCATTTACAAAGTTTTCTAGATTTTTAGCTGTGTCTGCTATTGTATAGATTCTATATTCCTTTTTATCATTTTTACCGTTCATTAACAATATAATATTGTGGATCTTTTCTGTTCATGTATGGTATTCTAATACAAATCCATATAAACTACTCCAAGGTAGTGTTCATTTTCAGATTTGTAGAGCATTCTTTCAAATTTTCATTTGAACAACATCATTTGTTGTTGTTAAGTAATATATGTATCATCCTGCAAGGACAAATACTAATATCGCACCAGTAATATTACTCGAAAAAACTGAAGCAATGATTACTAACGAGATAACTACTGCAAAAACAAGATACCATGTAGTTCATCTTTCAAAATGTTCACCATTATAAACTTTTAGCTCCATCGTATAAACGAATGAAATAAAAGATCAAAATTAATTAATTTGTTTAATAGTTATATCAAAAATCAAACTTTTTCCTGCTAATTCATGATTTAAATCAATAGTTAATTCTTTATCAGTAACCTTTGTAATTTTTGCTGGCATTCACATTCCAAGATATACTGTCATTCATTCTTGATACTGACTTAAATCTCAGATTTCTTCAGCTGAATATGTCATTACCAAGTCTTCATTACGTTCTCCATATCATTTTTCTGGTCCAAATTCAACAGTTTTTGTTTGTCATAATTTCATTCCAATTACTCATTCATCAAATCATTTAATCATTTGTCCAGCTCAGACTTCAAAAGGTAAACCTGCTGTATAATCTCTAGCATCAGTATAAGAACCACATGCTTTAGCAATTGATTCTATACTTGTATCAAATACAGTTCCATCGTCTAAACGTCCGATATAATCTACTACAATATTATCTCAAGCTTTAATTTCTACTCATTCTCAATTTTTATCAGCTCAAGCTAAATATTCTTCAATAGCTGCTTTACATTCCATATTTTCTGTATCATTAGAAGATAAAAGTACATCATTGTCTCAATTTTTAGAATTATTACAACCAGCCAATAAAACTGTTGAAAATAAAACTAAACTAAAAACAAAAATTGATCTAAAGTTTTTCATAATTTATAATAATAAAATAAAAATAAATAAAAAGATAAACTTAATTCTCACATAAAATCTGAAGATTTTGATAAGAATCAAACAAATCTAATATATCATTTTCAATTCAAGAATCAATTTCTTGTGAATTTAATCCAGATTCTTCTAAATTATTTAATGTAAAATCATCATTACTTTGAATAAATAATTGTCCATCATCGATTAGTACTTGGTTATCTAAGTGTGTTAAGATAGTTACATCCTGAGTCCATTCTCTAATTCAATCATATAAATTAATAAAAGCTGAATTATTTCATGAATAATTTATACAGCTTTCATTTATTCGCAATCATTTTGATTCAATAGGAAATATTATACTCATAGAATCTACATCCCTTATATTTGTTCATGAAAAATCTGGAATTTGTACTGTTACTTCATATTTATTATTTTCATTAATTGCTGGATTACGCGTAAAAATAGTTCAAGAATATTGTTGAATAGAATATTGTCATTCATTTTCTAAATTTAAAACAACAATAACTTCCGATAAATTCTGAGTTAAAATATATTCATCAAAATCTAATTCTACAGAAAATTTGGGATCTTCATCTGATTTAATAATTGTAAGTAACAAATCTCCATTATGAATAAGATCTCACTGTGAAATATATATTTCTCACACTGTTCAATCAATTGTAGCCCTAGGAGTTAGTTGATTAATTTTATTGTAATATGTTTCATATTCATTACGTTTTGATATAATTTCATTTTCGATTCTATTAATTTTCACAATAAAATCTTGATGTTTAATTCACTGTTCCACCTGTATATTTGCAATCTGATTTTCTATTTCTTCAATTTTATTTTCTCGAATTTGTTGTCATTCGCCATCGTATTGAAAAACCGATTCAGCTAACAAATCTTCCGTATAAGAAATTTCATTGTTTAATTCTTCTATTTGTTGAGAATAAATTAAATCCGATTGGTCATATTCACTTTTCATATTCTCATATTCTATCTGTAGTTCATCTATCGATAATTGTACATCATTCAATTTCTCTGTATATTCATTTGAATCATTGTTAATTTGCATCAAAATTTTTCATTTTTTTATATACTCTCATTCGGAAATATTTAAACTAGAAACTTTTCAATCTACGTCAGAAAGTATTGTAATTTCAGGATATGGTAATAAATTACATTCCTTTACCATATGAATAACATTAGAAAAGCGTGTAACTGATGTCCGTTGTTTTTCCGTTATAGATTGGTCAATATCATCTTTATGATAATTTTGAATAACAAATAACAGAACTAAAATTACAGTAATTAACAAAGTTAATGCTGTATAGATTCGTATTTTTTTATCAAATTTTTTTAATATTTTTGTCATTTTTCAAAATGAGATAAACGGTACATATCGTAAATAATTTGGCAATTTTATCAAGATAAGACTTAATCGCAATGTACTCCTAAAATTACTCTTGCATTAAATATATTTTTATCTATTATTATTTTGGTGAAAGGATTTTTTACATTTTTCATTTATTGATTATGCTATTTGATTTTCCTGCTTTTGTCTCAGAATTGAGAGAAAAAGAAGACAAAAAACAAATTGTAGAAAAATATGAACAGTATTTTTGAGAAATAAATGGAGATATCAAAGATCAGTTACGATACACTGAATATTTGAATCAATTTAATTATCAAAGTTATCTTACTCCTGATGATTTAGAAGATGATTTTGATTGGGATTTACTTCAAAAGTTAGTTGTTTGATCTTTTTCTAGTGATTATGAGTTAAAATTAAATCCTGAAAATAAGGACAATAAAGAAATGGAATTGTATATTGCAGTAAAAAGTGGAGATCAATCTATCGTAAAAACTGTTTCTGAATTATGGTCTTTCCAAGTTCTTAGATTATATGAGATTTATATCGAAGAACAGATGAATTTGCAAGTTTTAATGCATGAAGACGAAGAAGAAAAAAATGCATTACTCGCTGAAAGACAAATGAGACTTAAAAAATGGAATGCTGTATTAGATACAATGTCTAGAGTTGAAGAAGCAGCTGAAGCTAAAAAAGAACAAGAAGCTACTTTAGGTGATTTGATGTGAAAACTTTAGTATTCAAATGTTTATATATGAGAGATCGGATGAAATATTCCGATTTTTTCATTAACTTGTATTTTCCAAGTAAAAAAATATTATTCTGATAAAGTAAATATCGATTTTATATTTGATATCGTTGTTTATGAATTCAATTATCAAAAATTTGAAAGTATATAAACTTTGACATGGCTGAATATGAATCGCTTCTCTTTCAGATTGAAAAAAAGTTTTAATCAAATGATGAGCCTTACCTGGTAGTACAGTAGATGTAACTGTTGTAAAAAATAGAAAAGATCATATTGAGGCTCATATTTTGGAAACTAAAAAATACGATCCAGCTTTTTCTGATGGTGAAATATTTTGTCCTCATTTTTTCATTCCTAAATGAATTAGCGAACAAAATACATGAACAGCTAAAATCTGATGTGGAGGATGTAAATGGCAAATGATGACTTATAATAAACAACTAGAAGTTAAACAACAACTAGTTGAAGATGCTTTCAAAAAAATCAATAAAAATCTAATTGATGATAATAAATCTGAAATTAAAGTTTTGCCTATTATTGCTTCACCTTTACAGCAGTGATATAGAAATAAAATTGAGTTTAGTTTTTGAGTTTATAAACAACAAAATCCTGAATTTCGTAAATTAATTAAGAGTGGAGAATCTGAAGAAAATATATTAAAAAGTGGAATTAATAAATACGATATAGATTGTAATCAATGTTGCTGATTTCATAAACAGTGAGAATTTGCAAAAATTGTAGATGTAGATGGATGTGGATTGATTTCAAAAAAAATGAACCAGGTTTTTGAAACTATAAAAAATTTATGTTTTAATTCATGATTACCTGTTTTTGATCAGAAAACTCATCAATGATTTTTCCGTCATTTGGTAATTCGTGAATGAGTTCATACAGAACAACTTATGGTTAATCTTTCAATCTCATTTGCAAATTTAAATGAAGATCAAACAAAACTTTGGGAACAGTTAATGGAAGATTTAAAAAATAATGAGTTTTTGAAAAAAAATGTAACAACTTTTGTTATAACGTATAATGAGTGATTATCTGATACTGTAAAAAATGAACTTTCAGAAACAAAAGTCTTTCGAGGTGATTGATATATACATGAACAATTAAATTTTACATGAAATGAAAAAAACAACTCTGAATACACAAATAATAATGAAACTGATGATATTGATCATGAATTAAATGAAACTAAATTAACATTCAGAATTTCTCCATTTTCATTTTTTCAAACTAATACATTATGAGCAGAAAAATTATTCTGAACTGCTTTTTCAATGTTATGAAATGTAGAATGAAATTTTTTGGACTTATATTGTGGAGCGGGTAGTATTTGACTTTCTTTACTTAAACAAAATCAATCAAAAAATAAAGATAGTGAATTAATATGAGTGGAAATAGTTGAAGATGCTATTCATGATGCAAATGTTAATGCTAGTATAAACTGATTAGAAAATCAAAGTTTCTTTGTTGCTTCTCCTTGTGAAAAAGTTTTGAATAAATTTCCAGAATTAGAAGAAAAAATTAAAAATTTAGGAGTAGTAATTGTAGATCCTCCACGTGAGTGATTACATCCAAATGTTATTTCTTGGATTTGAAATTTGAAAAAAAGTTATCGTTTTAAATTATTATATATTTCTTGTAATCCAATTACAATGGCGAGAGATATAGAATTATTTATAAAAGAACAAGGATTTATTGCTAGAGAGGTTCAACCTGTCGACATGTTTCCACACACACATCATATCGAAGATATTTGTGTTTTAGAGTAATATATAATTTTTAATAATGGAAAGTAATCAAGATAATATATTAGAAAATTCTGATAGTAAATCACCTAAACAAATTAAGATGGTTGCTTTTGATTTATATTGAACTTTACTTAACAACATTTCTTGATTAACTAAAAACTTTTTTAAATGAAAAAAAATGAATAAATTAAATAAAGATGAGCTTTTAACTACTGAAACAAATTTAGATACTTTAAATATTTGAAAAAAACAAAAAGAAACAATTCGTAAACAAATAGAAGAAGTTTTGATATTTCCTGATGTATTAGAAACTATAAATTATTTAAAAGATCACTGATATAAAATTGCAATTGTATCAAACTTATCTAGTTGGTTTGCAGAACCTTTAAAAAAATATATTCCTGAATGATTAATTGATTATAAAATTTTATCTTTTGAAGTTTGAAAAAGAAAACCTAATCCTGAAATTTTTGAAGAATTAAAAAAACAATCTTGAATAAATTTTGATGAAACAATAATGGTTTGAGATAGTATAAAATCTGATATATTATGAGCTCAAAATGTTTGAATAGAACCTATTTATGTAAACAGAAAATCTGAGTGAATACAATATAACGACGCATATAAAACTATTCAAATTTCTAAGATTTCAGATTTAATCGAACTTGTGAATATGTTAAAATCCTGAAATATTTCTGTTTCATAATTAATATGTATTTTTAAGCAATCATTTCTTTTTCCACCATTTGTTTTTCGTATTTATAAACTCAGAAAATACGAAGTATTATAAATAATCAAAATCATATAAAACTAATAATTCGTAATAGAATCTTAAATATTCAAACTAATATAAAATAAGCTAAAACTATTGCTGCAATTTGAATTCATTCAGATTGTTGAATCTTTTGTAAAATAGAAATTGTGTATTCACATGTAGTTTTAGAAATTTCACTCTTAATATTTAAAGTTTCTGATTGATCTTTTATATAACCTCTAACATTAGTAAAAAATTGTTCAACATTGTCAGCACTTTCTAAATCTTTAGATTTAGTTAATGGATTAGAAATTCATTTTAATGGTTCAATTAATGGTTCTGGTTCCTTTTCATTTGTAAAAAATGATGTAATTTTATTCCATGTTTTTTTAAATGGATTTACTGTAGTTTCAACTATTTTATCTGGAAATGATTCTATTTCATCACATGTAAATGGAATTTGTGTATATTTTCACATCATTAAAACACAGAAAAATATAGTTAATAATGTTGTAACTATAAATCATCATTCTGTAAAATATGAAAAAGGAGAAAATGTTGTACGATGTTTTAATTGTCGTATAAGAAGTAATAATAAACTTCATAATGCTGCATGAAATAATATAAGTTCAAGTATTAAATATACAGAAAATCATTGAAATATAATAAAAACAATTGTCTCAATTACAAATAATATAAATAATGTTAAAAATATTCTTAATTGGCTTCTTTTATAACAATCTAATGCTAAGAAATAGATTGATAAAAATAGTACTATAAAACTTATAGCTGGAATAAAAAAATCTTTTGTAAAAAATAATGATATTGTACAAACTAGATAACTAATAAGTGTTACAATTAAAAAAAATATGAATCTAATTTTTGTTTTATTGTTCATTATTTTTAATTCTCACATATTTAATTTATAAATAATATTAAAATATAACCAATTTTATCAGTGATGACCGTAATAAAAATTCAACACAGAATCATAAAATCATTGATGGGAGAAATGGTATAGATTTCATTCACTTTGTTAAAGATTTCTTTTTTTGTTTAATTAAGAATTTATAAATTAAACATTCTATTCAAAAATAAATTAATCATATTAAACAACTTAATACAATAAAAAAGCTAATTAAGTATGCTCGTTCAAATCAAGAATTTGGTGAAATTAATAAACTTAATCGTGCTCATATAATTGGTGCAATAATAACATCTCATAATCAAAATCATTCAGAATCTTTTTTATATTTTATTTTTACATATAATTTAGATCAGTAATATATTAATAAAAATATTCATCAAAAAAGAATAATTCATATTAGTATTTTTAATAAATTTTGGTTATCTACTATTATCGTAATTAATGTTAAAACAGCTAAAAACAATGTAGCAGTAATATGAAGTTCATATGTTTTAATATCATACAATAAAATTAACCATAATAACCATGCTGATAACATCATAAAAATTCCACAAAATATTCAATGTTCTACTCAAAATATAGTAAAAGAATGTAATCAATTAAATGTTAAAATATATATTGTTAAAAATATTATTACTGTAGATAATTCTAAAAATGGGTAAAATCGTGAAATAGGAGATTTACAATAAGCACATTTTCATCATTGAAATAAAAATGAAAATATAGGTACTAAATTTTTAGTAGACAATGTATGATGACAATGTGGACATTCGGAACGTCAAACTAAAAATCATTTTCGAACTTTTTTTGTTGGTCGATTTCATAAGCGAAAAAATATAACTGATCAAAAAGATCAAAATATTAAACCTAATAATATAACAGAAATAATAATTAAAATTTCCATATGATGAATTGTTAATTAAATATTATTTTTTCAAATAAAGCGTTTGTGAAGGGAATGCAAATTCAATTCATTCTTTTTCAAAAGCTTTCACTAATTCTAAATATATTTTTTCGTTAATTATTAAACTATTATGATAATCTGGATCTAAAATATCATAACTAACCAAAAAATTAATACTAAAATCTCACATATTTTCTAAATGACATCGTTCATATGAAACATCTTTTTGTTTTAAAATAATATTTTTAATAATTTCAGGAATATTTTTTAATTTATCATAACTAGTATCATATGTAACTCATATATTAATTCTTTGTCTTCTATGATTCATTACTCTATAATTAATTACTTCTGTATTTAATATATTACTATTAGGAATAATAACTTCTTGTCATTGAACTGTTATAAGAGTTGTAGATTTTAATGAAATTTCTTTTACTGTTCAAATTCTTTCATTATCTCATCATCAAATTTTTATCAAATCTCATACAATAAACGGTTTACTTAAAAGTATAGAAAAAGAAGAAAATAAATCTGTTAATATATTTTGTAAAGCGAATGCTACAGCAATTCAAGCAATTCATAATCACGTAATTAATGGAGTTAAATTTACTCCTATATTCATTAAGAAAATAAAAATTCATAATCCTCGCAATAAAACATTTATGATAGTTTCTATAGTTTTTTTTGCTGTCTTATCTTTACTTAAAGCTTTTTCTAAAGAAAAATTTAAACATTTTGATGATATTTTTATTATCAATACTGTCACTACTAATAATATAATTCAATTAATTATTCATTTAATTTTGTCTGAAAAATCAATAAATTGTGATGAAATAAATAATCCAATTAATACAAAAACCAAAAATGGAATTTTTTGTATTTGTTTTATAAAAAATTTTATTCACGGTTTATTTATTTTATCTCAATATTCTTTAGAAAT
Organism: Candidatus Absconditabacterales bacterium; assembly: GCA_045627125.1. Classification (GTDB taxonomy): domain Bacteria; phylum Patescibacteriota; class Gracilibacteria; order Absconditabacterales; family Absconditicoccaceae; genus UBA3291. The sequence continues at coordinate 24,099 of JAZQNA010000036.1, forward strand.
TTTTAAAATAATTACAATTATTACAATAAACAAAATAAATGTAATAATTGCACATATAAGACTTTTTAATAACAAAGTATCCATTTAATAAATATTTAAAAATAAAATTAATCAACTTTATCCTCTTTTAAAGTTCTAAATTTTTGTGGATTCTTTTCTTTATGGGTTGTAGGACTATCTATTTTTTCAATTATAGCATCTAACACTTTATCAACATTTTGTCCTGTTTTTCAAGAAACACATATAATTTCATCAGCAGAAATTCAAATTACATTTTCTATTTCTTTAGCAACTCTGGTTGGATTTGCTGCAGGAAGATCAATTTTATTTAAAACAGGAATAATCTCCAATCATTGATCTATTGCTTGATATAATGTTGATAAAGTTTGAGCTTGAATTCATTGACTAGCATCAACTAAAAGAATAGCTCACTCTACAGCTGCTAAAGAACGAGATACTTCATATTGAAAATCTACATGACCTGGAGTATCTATTAAGTTTAATTCATATCATTTTCGCTGCATTCTAGCTGGTGTAAGTTTTATTGTTATTCATCTTTCTTGTTCTATGTCCATTCTGTCTAAAACTTGACTATGATCTAATTTCCTCACAGTTCAAGTAAGCTCCAACATTCTATCTGCAAGTGTAGATTTTCAATGATCAATATGTGCAATTATACAGAAATTACGTATATGATCTATATCCATATTAATTCTATTAAAAAAAATAATATAAAAGTTAGATTAAAAATACTATTATCCTTTTTATTTTCAAGTTTTTAAAAAAGCTGACTAAAAAATTTAATAATCAGCTTTTTTATTTTTTAATAATTAAATTACATAGAAATTTTAAGATATTTAACAATCAAGAAAATAATTAAAGCTACAATAATAAAATCTATTAATCTAGCTATTAATTTTCAGTACAAAACTCATCTTCGAGATAAATCTTCTAATTTATCAATTTTTAATTTTTTAAATATTGGAGATAAAATAAGTGGTGTAATAAAATCTTCAATAAATGATTTTGTTAATTCTCCAACTTTAGTGGCTATTAAAAGTCCAATAGCAACTCATACAACATTATATGTTGCAATAAAATTCATAAATTCTGCTCGCATTAGTACTTATATATAAAATAAAATATGATTTTTATTTAAATAATTAATAAAATAATTCAATATAAAATAATTAATCATTTGAAAAAATATCCTCTATAATTACTCAAACTTTGTAAAATAATTCTTCTTGTATTATATTATATTTAACCCTAAATTTATAACATTTTTTTAACATTTTAACATTGATAAAATTCTTATTTTGTGTTTTTAAGAAAATTATTAACA
>JAZQNA010000037.1:0-9030 GCA_045627125.1 Candidatus Absconditabacterales bacterium
ACATTCTAAAGCCTATAATGGATTTATTACCATTCTCTTTAACTGTAGCTCAGAAGAAAGTAATAATTCAGATTCTTGAGGATTTTCATAGAAATACTCCTATGCTCCGTTTATTACAATGAGATGTATGAAGCTGAAAGACTATTGTAGCTACAATAGCTATGCGGTATATTTGGAAAGAAATGAAGTGACAATCTGTGCTTTTAGCTCCATTAGAAGTATTAGCTAATCAGCATTTTAAAACCTTAGCTAAGTTCTTACTTCCATTATGATTACGTGTGGAATTATTAACATGATCATTAACTAAGTGAGAAAAAACTAAAATAAAAGCTGACTTAAAAGCATGAAAGATTGATGTATTGGTTACTACTCATGCCGTTTTACAAGATGATGTTGATTTTGCTAATCTAAAATTTGTATGTATCGATGAACAACATAAGTTCTGAGTAAAGCAAAGAGCCGTATTTAAAAAGTTCAACTCCCCTCACATTTTACAAATGACTGCAACACCAATTCCTCGTTCTATGGCGTTAGCTTTCTTTGGAGAATTTGATGTAAGTATTATAGATCAATTACCTGAATGAAGACAAAAAATCGATACTAAAGTTATTTCTGCTAAAGAACGGGGCAAATTAAAACCTTGGATATTACAAAAGATAAAACAAGGACAACGTGTTTTTATTGTTACGCCATTGATTGAAGATTCGGACAAAATGGAAGATATTCAATCTGCGACTACCGCTCATGCAGAGATTTGTCAGATTTTTGAGGAATTAGATAACGATGAAATTGCGTTATTACATTGAAAAATGTCTTCAAAGGATAAAGATAAAGTTATGCAAAGGTTTAAGGATTGAAAAGCTAAAATATTAGTATCAACAACAGTAATAGAAGTTTGAGTAGATGTGCCAGAAGCAACCATAATGGTTATAAAGAATGCAGAACGCTTTGGATTATCTCAATTACACCAATTAAGATGAAGAATCGGAAGATCTAATCTAAAATCATATTGTTTCTTAGAAACTGAGAAAAAATCATGAGATTCTTATCAAAGATTAAAAATTATGGAAGAAGTTTCTGATGGATTTAAATTAGCTGAACATGATTTAAAAAATCGTGGTTCTTGAGAAATTCTATGAACATCTCAGTCATGACAATCAGATATTCCTATTGAGATTTTATCAGACTTGAAATTTCTAGAAAAGGTTCAAGATTGAGCTAAACGGCTATTAAAAAAATATCCTAACTTAGACGCATTACCTGCTTTACAGAATTTCTTAAATGAAAAAATGGGAGATATTTTAGCTTAAAAAATCACATAGAAATACTATGTGATTCTTCATTTATTGCTGCGCAAATCAGCGATACACCACGATATTAAGATTACAATAAATGCAATCCACTTATGTTTCAATAGAAAATAAATAATAACTCCTAGTTCGCAAATAATTAATATAATCGTACCAATTTCTGTTAATTGCTTTTTTGTTTTTGATTCCATAGTTTTATTTTTAGGTTGATATAGAAACTAACCAAATCTTTATGAAATTCAACATTATCTCATATTCATATTATCTTGATTTTATAAATAAAAATCCTACATTAAGTTTGTAGAATTTTATTCTCAATGTTTTGTGCCATGCGGACTCTATTCAAGGTTTTAAGATGATTTTTTTACTTTTTCACTATCGTAACTGGAGTTATCTATATTAGATGAGAGGTATTGTTTTCTGAATCAAGTTTTGAATTAATAAAATCCATAATAATTCCATGATATTTAGTATTCTGTGGTTTAATGCTTTGAAATCTCATAGCTACATTTTGGGTAGGAAGAGAAAAATATCAAGAAGATGATATCAATAAAGAACGTATCGCTACGAGATCTTTTTTAATTTGAATTATTTTATGAATTGTCTTCGCTTTATTATATCTTTTTATCTAATTCCAAATGATGAAAGTTAATCAATGAAAAATAAGTCTAAAAAAATTTGGGATTATAATTAGTTTATTGATTAGTTTTTTTTTGGTTGGTTGTAAAGAGGTTGTAGATACAAATAATATAATTGAGGCTGGAGAATATTTGCTGGAATATTGAAACAAAATCAAATTAGAAAAAATATCTTTATGAACTGATGATATGGAGGAAATTACACAATTATATCAAGAAGTTTGAGAAACAAGTAAATATAAAGATTCATTATTAATTGCTGAAAAGTATGCTAAATGACTATGAATGAACGCTTTTGCACAGGAGAATTTGGATACTTTAGAAATACAATGATTAAAATTAGATAATATAAAAAAAACTCAAATAACTTTGATAAAGAATCGTAAAAAATTAAATGCTGTGTTAGTTGAATATAAAATTGTTGAGTGATTAATCCCTGAAGTGCCAAATTTATATGTGAGTGAATTGTTTGCACCTTCAGATTCGAATGTAATCTTATTTTCATTCATTACTGAGAATCAATCAGTACATAAAGCAGCTGGAAATATGTTTAAAAATATAACATTAAAAAAATCTGATTTTTAATCTCTTATTACATAAATCATGGCAGAAATTGGAAACATTCCTCAGATTGGAGAAACTCAGATTCCTATTACACCTACAAAAGTTGAGAAAAAACCTGATGTTGCAATGTTTGATAATGCTCCCTATGATATAACCATTGGCTCGTTTTTTTGAAAAGTATTTATTGGAATAATGGTTGGACTTTGTGTAGCAGCTTTATTATTTTGATCACGAGCAGCTATTGGCGGAGAAACATCAGCACTTTGAATTCTATTACCTATTGTTGGGTTCATCGTTTGATTCGTATGAAATTTAGTATTAGCATTATTGTACAATATCTTCTTCAGTAAGAAGTATTATAATTTTGGTAAAATGTTCGGGCTAATCTTTACATCATCTATTATCCTTTTTGTATTTTTCTTCTTAATATATTTATTGTTTCAAAGTGAATCTCAGACACTTTACCTAATTTTTTGACTCCAAATAATTTTTTCTCTATTCATATCTTTAAATCTGATTGACTTTTTATCTCAGCCGAACTACTCCGCATCTAGTTTGATTGGAAATACTTTGTGAGCCGTTTTGTCAATCTGTGCTTATTTAGCTTTGGCTAAGGTTATGATAATTGACCAAGAGTGAGCTGATGGTAATGCTGGAACATTTATGGTAGCTGCATCTGTTGTTGCTTACACAATTACCATATTTGGTTCATCAATTTGGGATGCTATATATTATAAATTTTATGAATGGTGAAATAATCCTTTTTATCTTCCGTCTTTAAATGAACTTAGAGAAGAACGCCAGAAGGAAGAAGCTAAAAAGAAAAAGGAAGATGAAGAGGTAAATGTGGAAATGAAATAGTTTATAAATATTCCTTTGAGATGAATCAACAAGCTAGTCTTTATAAATATCTTTCTTTGGTAAAACTGATTTTATGAATCATAATTTTGGTAATTGATTATTCTGCTATTAATGTTTTTGAAGATCCTGTTGTTGCAATCGGAATTGCATTAGTTTGATGTTTCTTACTATTTCGATGAGCTAGTTTCTTTTTCTTTTTATTAATGCAAAGATTATTTCAGAATCAGATACATACTACAACTCCAGAGATAGATAGTTATAAAATATCATTTTTATTCGGAATGTATGCTTTACTCAATATAATTTTCATATTTTTATGAAAATGGAATAAAATATGAGCATTAATTCTATTAGTTCTTTTCATATGATTATTATATCTCTTATTAGTTGACAATTCTAAACATGGAAAAAAATCAAAATAATTCTGAATTATATCAAAAAATTGAAGATAAATTAAAGACAGTTTATGATCCTGAGTTTCCTCTTGTGGATATGTTTACACTTGGATTAATTTATTGAGTTAATTTGGATGTGGATAAATGCAAATGCAATATTACAATGACATTTACTACTCCAACATGTCCAATGGCTGATATGATGATAGCATTGGTTCAAAACGCTGTTTTAGAGGTAATACCTGATTGGGAGGTTGATATAGTTATAAGTTTTGATCCTATCTGGAGTCCTGAGATGATTAAAGATCCAGACATAAAGAAAATGTTTATGTAAGCAATGTTTGACTTTGTATTCTTTTTATGTATATATAATATATAAACATAAATATCAACAAAACAACCTTCGTTATAAACTATGACACAAAAAGAAAAAATTGAGGCTTTCGTGGAAAGGATACTTTCCTTTAAGCACACTATTCGAGATGACCAGTGCTTAGTCGTTAAGTTTGGGGACAGAGATGCCTCTCCAATCCAACAGGAGGGGAAAAAAACTACTCAACTTGAGTGTAAGCTTATTAGGATTATGGGTGTAAAAGTTGCTATAATAGTTAAAGCTCAAAAAGACAGCATCCGAAGCCGCATTCCTCGTTGGATCCTTTCGAAGCACACTGCTACCAAGGTTATTCAAAAGTTAAATTTGTTAAAAGGAAGCTTTTACCTTGGAGTTTTTACTTGTTCATCGGTAATGGTACGCTGGTGCAGATTCATTCCATTCAGAGCTGGACGTTTCTATAACGCCGTAGAATTCACTGAGTTATACGAGCATTTGCTTGAAACGAATGGACCTCGACTGGCCAAATGGGCAAATTAAGATTAAGACATCCCTTTTATGACTAAAGCTGAATTGTTTTCTGATTCAGCTTTTTTCTTTTGCATTTTAATTATTAAAGTATAAATTAATTATTGCTTTTATATCATGTATATACTATGAATTCAAACACTATTTTTATGGACATCTCTACAGATGAAGTAATTTTGTCTGACTGAAATGAAATATCAATCTCACTTGCTCGCAATGATATAGAGGCAACTTTATGAAGAGAATTGGTGAATATCGTAAAAAATCATGATTTGAAGAATATTATTGTACTTAACTGACCTGGAGGTTTCACTAATCTAAGAGTATGAACATTGTCTCTTAATGTATTAAATACAGTTATAAATAACCAGATTGATTTTTTTTCAATATCAAAAATAGAATTATATAAAAAAACATATGATAACTGACTCCTACCAAGTTACTGAGTAATATACATCTGACAAAAGAGAAATGTTTGGTTATGGGACTTTGAAAAAAATGAAAAAATCTGACAATTTTCTTTTGATGAATTGAAAAATTATGAAATCCTGAATTCAAACTCTATTTTCTTGGATGAAGTTTTTGATGAAAAATATTATCCTGAATGGATGGGGGGCTACAATAAAGTAAGAACAATTTATAATTGATGAGTTACTATTGAATTTAATTGAAATGACTTAAGTTATAATATAAATGAATTAAATTTAAATCCTGTAAAATCTATAGCTCCAAATTATATGATGGACCCTAACATTACGATGCCATCAAAATAAATTTTCTAAAATTATTGACTTTTTAATAATAATAATTATATTATGTGCTGTATATCTTAAACAAAAAAAAGAATATTATTAAACTATGGAGACAGAAAAATTAATTATTGTTGTTTTCGTAATCTTAATGATTACGATTTTCGTTTGGTCTTTAGTTCATCACGTACGTAAGTTATTAAGAGAGCGGGATAGACGTTTCGCAAGCTATTTTCTCTTGATGGCAAAATCTCGAAGAAACATTTACTTAGAGCTGGTATCAGAGTATAAGCCTCAATTAATGGAGGCTGAAATAAACGACCAACCAATGTATCTTAAGTATTTAAAAGAGCTGATTGATTTGGCACATGAAAAATGGTTGAAAACTTATCACAGCGAAGATTTCTTTCTAGAATTAGTGTGTTGTTCAGAAAGTCTTGACGATCCGTTTCTTGAACAGAATTTGGCAACAAAGAAAGCAATCCCTGAAGATTTTGACTATCTAATTTGTAATAAAGAAGAATGGGCAAAATTTAAAGAGTGTGCAAAAGAAATGATTGATGAACCAAACTTAGCTCAATGGCTTTAATCCTATTAGACGCTTTAGTTATTACTAAGGCGTTTTTTATTCTGATTCCCTTGATAAAAATAGTCTTATTTTTATATATATTATAGTTTATTTTACTTATGAATTAATGGCTGATAATAATGAATCTGAAATATGAATATCTGAAAATTCTCTTTCTAGAGCATTAATTTTTGATTCTGTTTTTGATCCTTATAAATGAGTATTGGCATACGTAAAAGTAGTTGATTGAAGTTTTAAAGCATGAAAGCCAGTTTATCTAATTCACTCTCAATCAGAATTTACTCCTACTGAAGTAGGTTTTTTTCAACCAGACTACCATGCTGATAAAGAATTAAGTGAATGACAGATATGATATATAATGACATGAGAGAAATCTGTAAGAGATGTTAAGATTTGAGATACAATGATTTCTGGATATGGATCGATAAAACAAGAATTACAAAAGATTGAAAACCAAAAATTAGATGATAATTCTACATTATTATTTCAGGATGAAATAATTCCTGGATTTAAAAAGATGACTCCATTTGTTTATGCATGAGTTTATCCTATCGATTCTACAGAGTACGATAAACTAAAAGATAGCTTAGAAAAGCTCTCATTAAATGACAGTGCAATAGAATATGAGATGGAAGATTCATGAGCTTTATGATTATGATTCCGCTGCGGATTCTTATGAATGTTGCATATGGATATTATTAAAGAAAGATTATGGAGAGAATATGGATTAGATACAATTTTTACTATTCCTACAGTTCAATATTTGGTAAAATCTAAGAATCTAAACATACCTCAAATCAAGACTTGAAACAACATTAAGACGTTGATTACATCAGGGTTATATCAATATGTATTAAAAGAAATCTGAATTAAATTAACTCGTCGTCAAAAACAGCGTTTAGAGGAAAATCAATGAATTACTTCAGTCATGCAAGAAGAGACTTTTTGGGCAAGACTCGTAAAAGAATTTCAACCACGAATAGTTGTAAAATCTTGATCTGAGATGGTTGAACAATGAATGATTGATCAGATTTTTGAGCCTATTGCAGAAGTTGAAGTAGTTTGACCAAAAGAATATGCATGAAATGTTATGGCTTTAGCACAAGAATATAGAGGGAATTTAAAATCTATGGAATATTTAGATGAGACACGTGTAGTTTGGCATTATGATTTACCAATGGGAGAAATAATTATTGATTTTTATGATAGATTGAAATCTGCTACTAAATGATATGCAACTATGAACTATGAATTTAAATGATATGAGCAAGCTGATTTAGTCAAACTAGATATATTTATTAACAATGAAAGAGTTGAAGCTTTAACATGGATTGTTCATAAAGATAAAGCTTATTATTTATGACGTGATGCTGTAGAGAGATTAAAAACTTTGATTCCAAGACAACTCTTTGCTATTCCTATCCAAGCTGGATTATGAACCAAAATTATTGCTCGTGAAACTATTTCTGCAATGAAAAAAGATGTATTAGCTAAATGTTATGGTTGAGATGTATCTAGAAAGAGAAAATTATTACAAAAGCAAAAGGAATGAAAGAAAAGGATGAAAGCCATTGGGAATGTAGAAGTCCCTACTGAAATTTTTGTTAAGATGATTACCAGAGAATAAATATCATTTATACATTAACAATTCAACAATGGCCAATCATTATAAATATTTTAGCAAATCAAATATCCAATTACTATGTGCATTTTTATTCTTTTTGGTATTTGTAATCATATGATTTAATATATGAGAATTTCTTTTGATTGGAATTTTTTGATTTTTAGCTTTATTATTTTGAGCTGGATTATTTTCTAATATTAAGAATTCTATCAATTTAATTAAAGCACATTTTTTGAAAAAGATATGAAAAACACATACAATACAGGCAAAAGTATGTTGATTTAGATTGGATTATCGCAACAAAGAAGGAGAAGCTTGGCATCGTGTAGTTGCTTCCGATTGAGAGCAGGAATACATTAGTGAAGCTTTCAAATCTCATTTATTTGGGTATAATGTTGATGAACGGGCATTTTTAGCTAGTATATGAATTAATTACAATCCATTTAATTTAGAAGAGACTTTACAAGAAGTAAAATCTATACAGACTGAAGAAGATTTGAATAATAATATGAATAAGAATTCAATTAATGCTAATAAAATATTTGGTGTAATGGATAAGATAAACTCTATATCCGGTATAGAATCTAATAATTCTCTTTCTAAAAAGTTTCAGACAGTAAGTATGGAACGCCTTAGAAATTATGAAAAATCATTAGAATCCCAGTTATGTACCAATTCTCCTCAAAAGCCATATATTAAAATCTATAATAATAAACTGCTTTATATATGAGATTATATAACAGTCCACGTTAATCCCAAAAATAATAATATTTACGAAGTAGATACGAATTTTCTGCATTAAGTATATTATTTATTTCTTACTATTTTTGAAAGAAGATTTTAGTTCTACACGCATTTGTTCTTTTCTATAAGCATTAGAAAATCTATGAGCCTCATCGCGGAGTTTGACTAAGAATCTATCCGCTTGATCATACATTAATGGTATTTCTGCCATTGTGAATGAATCATCTATAAAACGATATATTCTTTCTCATATAACGTCTCCGGAATTACGTTTAGAAGATTCTCAAATATGAGTCTTTTTTCTAGCCTCTCATTTTCATAAAGAAACAAAATCTACGACTTCTAATATTTTATAGAACTCTGGTTTTTCTTCACATAAGGACTTTACCACATTTAACTGCCCTATTCATCCATCTAAAACAAATACATCTGGGAAATCTGAATTATTTTCTTTATTTAGAAATCTTCTAATTAAGATTTCTTTTAATGAAGCATAATCATCACTTTGTCATGAAATAGATTTAATCTTATATTTACGATATCTTCTTTTTTCTGATAATCATCATACAATACATGATAATCATCAGCTAATCCGATCTCCATTCATATGAGATATATCTACACATTCTATAATATTAGGGAACTTATGAAAATGATAACGTGCTTGAAGTTTCTTCAGCAAATCATTTTGAACTCA
>JAZQNA010000038.1:0-38569 GCA_045627125.1 Candidatus Absconditabacterales bacterium
GAGTAAAAAGAACTTTTCTTTCATATTGATTAACAACTCTAATACCAGTAATTCAAAAGAAAAGAACAATACCAATAAATACTCGCATGGTGTATTTTGTTATGTAATAAAATATAATTGTTATATAGAAAAATAGTCAAGTTTTTCAAGAGATATTAAAAAAGACTTAAGAGCGACTCTTATGAGTATCAGAATAATATATTTTGAATTGCCTTTATCTATATTTTTCCTATAGTTATTTAATAATAATGATTTACTACATATAGATAATCTAAATGACTCTTTCAGAGCAAACACAATATCTACAGACATTTCTTTCGATAGCTGATTTAAATACTATTAATGATATAGATAAAGTTTATCAAGAACTTATAGACTGTATTACTGAGCATAATCGTCGCTATTACCTTCAAAACTCTCCTATCATTTCTGATGTAGAATATGATCAACTTTTTGATTTATTAAAAAGGATTGAAAGAGATTTTCCACAACTAATTTCTTCAAACTCCCCTACTCAAGCTCTAATATGACAAGTTAGCGAATGATTTGATAAATCTGATCATAAAACACCATTATTATCACTAGAAAACAGCTATAATACTAAAGATTTACAAGAATTTGATGACAGAATCCAAAAAGCATTAACAAAAGAATGAATTTATAGATATTTCTACTCAGTAGAACCTAAGTACGACTGATTATCTGTTGAGTTAGTATATGAAAATTGAAATTTTAAGCAGGCAATAACTCGTTGAGATTGATATGTTTGAGATGATATCACTGAGAATGTTAAGATGATAGATAATGTTCCCAAAAAGATAAATCAGAATTTGGAGTTTTTACGTGTGAGATGAGAAATTATGATGCCAAAATCTGTTTTACAACAATTGAATAATCAAAGAGAATTGGACTGACTAGAGCCATTTTCTAATACTAGAAATGCTGCAGCTGGTAGTATAAAATTATTAGATAGTTGAGAGGTTAAAAAAAGAAAATTAGTTTGTTTTGTGTACGATTTACTTGAAGCTATTGATGAAAGCTGAAATAGTGTTGAACCTGATTTAAGAGAATTATGATTCTCTCAAGTTGATTTGTCTTTTGGAAAACAAACTATTTGATGAATTCAAGAAATTTGCACAAATGCTGAAACTAAACAAAAGCTTGAAGAATTAGATTATGACTTTGATGGATTAGTAATAAAACTTCAAGAAAATGAAGCAAAGTTTGATGGCTCAAAAACAGATGATAGTCAGAGTCTTTTTACTGTAGATAACAATAATTCAAAAGAAAATTATGTATCATTACGTAAAATTCTCTGAACTACGCAGCATCATCCTAAATGGGCAATTGCTTATAAATTTCCTGCTCAACAAGCTAGTACACAAATATTATCTGTTGATTTCCAAGTATGAAGAACTGGTATCATTACTCCCGTTGCTAATTTACAGCCAGTACAATTAAGTTGAGTAGAAATCTCTAGAGTAAGCCTACATAACTTCGATTTTATTAGCGAGAAAGATATTAAACTCCATGATTTCATTTGGATACAAAGGAGTGGAGAAGTTATCCCTTATGTAACTAGTGTTATTAAAGATAGAAGAAGCTGAGTTGAAGAACCTATTTCTGCTCCATTATTTTGCCCTGCATGTAATTCTCCGATAATCAATATCGAGATGCATTATTACTGTACAAATCCAGAATGTCATGCTCAACTCAGAGAGAAAGTAATACATTTCTGTAGCAAAGAATGTATGGATATTCAATGAATTGGAGATTCTATAGTTGATATCTTGATGCAACAAGATCTGATTCATAATGTAGCAGATATATATAAGTTAGCGAACATTCAAACTCAAATTTTACTAAAGAAGATTCCATGAATTGGAGAAAAGAAATTACATGAAATTACTCAGCAATTAGAAGAATCTAAAACTAAAGAATTACGAAGATTAATAAATGCTATCTGAATTCCTCATATCTGAAAGAAGACAGCTCAAGATATAGCAGAATTCTTAAAGCAACATGGAGCTAAAAATTTAGCAGAAATTGAAACAATATTAACTAATGATGAGTTGATGCAATCAATTAACTGAGTATGAGAAAAAACTATAATAGCTTTAGAGGAATTCTTTGCAAATCAGCAAGTTCATACTATGCTTGAAGCTTTAGAATGATTATGACTTAATTTTTCTAGTTGAAGTTTTGAGGAGCATAAAGAGTCTAATATCATATCTGTATGAAAGTGAAAATTTTCAATAACATGAACTTTCCAATTCTCTCGTGAAACTATAAAATCAGAAATGGAAAAGAATTGATATATATTTCATGATCAACCTAAAAAGGATACAGATTTCTTATTATGTTGAGATAAGGCTGGGTGAAAAAAAGAAAAAGCTGAATCCCTTTGAATCCAGATTTTTGAATCTCGAGAAGAAATTATTCAAAGATTTCCATTCTTATCAGGAATAACTATTGATGAAAAAAAGATTGGAAAAGATAAGACCAATCAACCTAGTCAAATGAGCTTATTTTAAATAAATCAATGTTCATAAATATGGAAAACATTCTATTCCTTTTAGATTTCTATACTCCTCATAAAGGTTGAATTGAGAATGTTTTTGAACATTTGATAAATTGATTATTAAAAAGATGACATAAAATTACATTAATAACTTCTCGTTTTAATAATGATTTAAAAGAAGAAGAAAAAATCTGAAATTTAACAATATATAGAGTTTGAAAATGAAGAAAAAGTTTTTTCTTCAAATGATTTTTTAAGGCTTGCGAAATATTAAGGAACGATAAAAGTATAGATATTATACATAGTTCTAGTTATACATCTGCAATCCCTGCTAGCATTTTAGCTAACATATTTCACAAAAAATCTGTATTAACTGTCCATGAAATTTTTTGAAAATTATGGAAGGATTTAAAACCTCGATACAGCCGCCGGATGTTTCAACTATTTGAATGGTTAATGATTAAATTTCCTCATGATATTTACCACTGCGTTTCTCTATACACACTAAACATGTTACGTATAAAAAGTTGAATATCTGATAAGAAGCTACATCTAATTTACAACTGAGTAGATAATGATTTTTGGGATATTAACAAAGTTAACAAATCTGACTGTGAAAAGTGGAAAGGTATACATTGATTAAAAGATAGATTTTTGATTTCTTATTATGGGCATGCTGGAAAAACAAAAGGGATTGATTTACTTATAGAAGCTATTCCTCAATTATTAAAAGAAAATCCTGATGCTACATTACTATTTAATATCATTCCTTCAAAGAGGAGCAAATCTATCATCCAAAAAATCGAAACAACAAAAAACAACTTAAACGCTAAGGATTGTATTCAGGTTTTTCATTGATTTGATAAAGCAGAGTTAAGAATTTTTGTAGCTTGTGCTGACATCATTGTTGCCCCATCTCTTGCAGAATGATTTTGATCTGTACATTCAGAAGCTTCTGCAATGTGAAAGAAATTAATTACTTCCAATTTAGCCGCAATTCCAGAAGTTGTAAGTTGAAACGTATTTTTAATGTCTCCTCCATCTGCAAAGTGAATTTGTGAATGAGTTCAGAATCTAAAATTATGAAAGAACTCCCCAATCGCTAAAAAAGATTTTAGCTGGGAGAGAATGATTTCTGAAGTAGAAAGTTTATATAAAGATTAATTTCTTCTCATATATTCAATAGCTGTATTTTGATATACATCTATATAATGAATAGAGGGAGTTTCTTTAATAAGATTCTTTGCATAATCAATATAATCATCTCAAAATCACTGTATTTTTTCAAAATATTCACTAACTAAGAAATCTATAGGACGACTAGTATCATATTCTGTATTATTTTCTTTATAATTACGAATATAGGCTAATTTAAGATCCTTTAGTATAGAGTCTGGCGATTCTTTCAATTCAATAAAAGCCTCATAATCCTCAACACACTCTGATGCTTTATTTCAGCGTTTTAAAAAGAATTGTACAATTTCATTTCATTCTATATCTTCAAATTTTAATATTTCTTCATAAGAATTACGTTCCTTTAATATAGTTGAAGGTATACAACGTCAAGCATCTAAAGAAACCTCCATTAAAGATTTTAATGCTTGATTTTTTTCTCATTTAATTTGTTCATATGCATTAATCTCTCTTAGGACTGTTGATGTATTATATCACAACTTAGTACATCTATCATAGATTGCCTTAATTTCAGGATCCTCAATTTTTTTATTAATTATAGCTAACATTTCTTGTTCTTTAGCTTCTTGTTCTTTAGCTTCTTGTTCCTTAATTTTCTGTTCATCAACTCTACTAGCATCAACAGCATTATTCATCTCTAAATCTAACATGTGATAATAAATTATTATAAATAAACATATTGATTATATAATTTTTACATTAAAAGTCTAGTCAAATCACAACAATCTGATTGATATGTTTTAAATTATTAATATAGCTTATTTGTTATTTATTTTTATGCTTGAAAAAATGAATTCTAAAAAATCTATAAATCATGATTGATATCTTAATAAACTACCTAAATCTGCGAATATAGATAAAATAAATTTTGAATATGAAAAAAATCAAATATATTACAAGAATAATGTTGTTATGGGATTCAGATATCGACGGCGAAGAGTATTAATTCTATTAGTGTTCTTATGTTTTTGATTGATACCATGAATAATCCCACTTTGTATATTATTTGCGAATAGAAAACCATGGAATAAGTTTTTCTTATTAAATGATGAATGAGTATGATTCCTTGAAAAATGAAGTTTTTTAATGTATCCTACTAAAAAACAATATATTAAAAAAGAGGATATTGATTTTATTAACAGTAATAAAAATGATAATTTAATATGTGTATATACAAAGGAGAAAAAATGATGATATAAACGTGCTTTCGTTTTTTATGATATTTATAAATTTGATAATTTAATAGAAGAGCTAAAAAAACAATGATATAAATTAAAACATGAAGAGAAATCAAAGAATTGGCATCGATTTAAAACAAATATTGTTTCTATTATTGTTTGGTCTATAATTTTCATTATCTTTCTTTGAATTTTTCTTATTGGAATATTTCATTCGAACTAAGCTAATTAACCATTACTTTGAATTCTCTAAGCAATAAGATATAAAGTATAATAGATAGATATAATTAACAAAAAAAAGCAGTTCTTTCTCTGTAGAACTGCTTTATTTTTAATTAATTTTTCATCTAAATTTATGATACTATTCTTTTATTGTTAATCATAACTCTCCTAGCATTGATGATTCAATTTCTGATGGAGATCAGAACATTGGATCACGATATTTCTGGTTCTTAGGGAATGCTATAACTTCACGAATATTTTCTTTTCAAGTGAATATCATTACCATTCTATCTAATCAGAATGCACATCCTCCGTGAGGCGGAACTCAGAATGTGAAACATTTTAAAATATGCCCAAATCTGAATTGAATATCTTTTTCTTCTAGACCTAGGATAGTGAATATAGCATGTTGAAGTTTCTGATCATGAATCCTAATACTTCCTCAACCAATTTCATATCACATAGCAACAATATCATAAGAATCTGATTCCATTGATGTTAACTGTGCTATATCTTCATCTGTCATCTTATATCCATTTCTCATTTTATCAGCTAATTCGATAAGGTATGGAATATATTCATCCTTAGGCTTTGTAAATGGATGGTGAGTTGATCATAATTGTCCATCACTTCACATTTCAAACATTGGAGCATCTACTACAAATGCAAAATCTAATAGATCTTCTAATCAAGCTGTAAGATTTAATTCTTTTAGTAACTTACTTCTTAATGCTCAAAGTAACGATACAACATCTCCCCATTCTCAACATTGGAAGAATATAGTTTCTCACTGTTTAGCATTAGTAAGAGATAATAACTCTGATTCTAATTCTGGTGTTAGATATTTAGAGAGTGAGCCCTTAGTTCATTCTGGATCTAATATCAAATATAATAGTCATTTTCCTCCATTTTCTTTAATAACTGGCTCTAATTGTTTTTCAATTTCTCCGCGAGAGAATTGTTTTGGAGCAACTAAAGCTTTTATACATTTAGCTGAATTTAATAAAGAGAAATCTACTTTATGAGCCCAATCTGATACATCAACAAAAGCCATTCATTCATAACGTAAATCTGGTTTATCACTTCCGTACTTATCCATAGCTTCTTTCCATTTTATAACAGGGAAAGTCTGATTCTTAATCTTCTTATTTGGAAATTGTTTTGTCATTTCTAAGAAATATTCTTGCATTACTGCTAGAACATCAGGTTCCTGAACGAAAGACATTTCAAAGTCAACTTGAGTAAATTCAGGCTGACGATCTCCTCTTGGATCTTCATCACGAAAACAACGAGCTATTTGAATATATCTATCATATCATGCAACCATCAACATTTGTTTATACTGCTGTGGAGATTGAGGAAGAACGAAGAATTTTCCTTGATCAAATCTAGCAGGGACTACAAATTCACGTGATCACTCTGGAGTATTTTTTGTGAAACATGGAGTTTCAAAATAAGCAAAGTTTCTATTATGGAAGAATGACACTGTATTACAGAATAAAGCATCTCTTGCCATCATAGTTTCACGAAGTGATTTTCTACGTAAATCTAGATAACGATATTCTAGACGAGTCTCCTCTCCTACAGCATTTTCATTATCGATAGTAAATGGTAATTCTGCACATGATGAAAGGATCTTTACAGAAGTAGGATTAATTTCTATTTCTCATGTTGTCATATCATGATTAACCATATTATCAGGTCTTGCTACAACTTTTCCAATAATTTGCAAAACAAATTCAGATTTTATATCTTCTAATTTCCCTCATTCACATGTAAAATTAGATTGAGGATCTATTGTTATTTGAGTTATTCCATAACGATCACGAAGATCAATGAAAGTCAAACCTCATAGATTTCTGACTCTATTAGCCCAGCCAGCTAATGTCACTTCTTGACCTGCTGATGCTTTTGTTAATTCTCCACAGGTGTGTGTACGGTACATCTTGCTTTGTTCAATATATAAAAATAAAAAACATTAATTTATTCTCAAATTGCTGAATTTACTTTGATAGCATGATTACTTTGACGATTAGGAATTACATTTGCTGTAATCAAATCATCTCAATCAAAATTTACCTGCTCAGTAAAGCAAGTAATTGATTCCTCATCTTCTACTTCAATATCTCATTCTGGTAATGGGAAAGATGAAAAATCATCAAACATAGCTTTCATAGAATTAAAATATTCCAAAAAAGCTGGCTTTTGATCTTCTGGAAGTTCAATAGCTGTCAAATTTAACAATTTTTGTAGTTCTTCTGGTTTCATAAAATCGTATTATCTATATATAAATTCGCACACAAAATTGATATGATTATTAAGTTCTTTTTCAAGAATTTTAGTCTATATATTGTAAAAAAGCTTGACATATACAACATATTTTATATATTATATTAAACAACAAAAACCTAAACTTTATGTATACTATTATTGCATTAATTGCGTGGTCGTTTCTTTCCTGGTTCACTTGTGGAGAGATTATAGGAGAATTGCAAAAGAGACGAGAGTTAAAAGAGAGAATCGTTGGCACTTGCCCAGTAATGCAACACGTTAGACTGTATTATTCTCAGTCTTTTGCATCGATGAAGCATGTTGGGATTGTATTTTGGGGGCTCTCTGGAATCGTAGCATCTGTACTATTTTTTCGAAAAATCTGGACGATTTGCTCGATTGATACTATCGTCTTTTGGAGCATTCTTGCCATGTTTCTTCTCAACGTTCTTTTGTTTAAAAAAGGAATAGGACATGGGAGAAAAGACACCGAGAGGATCTTCAAATCTTGGTGTGAAGCCTACAAATATGTTTGTCCTATTATATGCAAATTTAAGGATTCCTAAATTAGGAGTCCTTTTTTATATTTATAACAAATAACAATATTCACCAATCTTTAAAATTTCATCTTCTGTAATCAGATTTTGGTTAATTTCTAATACATACAATGCTTCTGATTCTGGTACATAAGAAGGACAATCTTCTGTTTTACATGGATCCATTGGAATAATATCTACTATTTTCATATCCGAATCCATCCAAATTCATGCTAACGGAATTAAAGTATTTTTCATCCAAAATGGATAGATTCATGGATCTTTGAATACAAAAAACATTCAATTCTCTGCTGGCATAGATTCTCTATACATAAGTCACAGTTGACGGGACTTCTCATCGTCTGCAATTTCAATATTAAAACAATGAGTTTCGTTTTCTCATTGGCAACAAATCTGTGACATTCATTTTTTTAACATACTATTTCTAGAAAAAATTGCCGATAAACAAATTCATACTAATAATATAAATCAGATTATAGATAACGTTATAATATGCCAAGTTTTCATGTAATAAATTATTTTATATAAATTCGTTGTCCTTCTGGTAAATCTTTTGGTAATTCTCGTTGAGCTTCTTTTATACGCTGTAAATCTATTAGGTTATATCATAAATGTTTGATTACTCTCCTAATATGACGTTTCTTTCCTTCAGAAATTGTAACTTTATATGTAAACATTTCTTTTGTTGGTACTATATCTTTGAATTTTAAAAGTTCTCATTCATCTATTATTCAGCTTTTAGCTCTTTGTTTATCTTCATCTGAGAACTGTGTGGTAAGCTGTATGAGATATTCTTTTTGTATTTCATATTTAGGATGTTCAAATTGATTAACTAGTGATGGAGTATCTGTTAGCAATAACAATCCACGACTATCCTTATCCAAGCGTCATATATAATATCGATTTTTAAATTCTTCTGGAAGTAATTCATAAATAGTGGAATTATGTGGATCAAACTTTGATACTACGAATCATTTGGGTTTATTAAAAAGAATCAACTTTCATTCTGCAGAATTATCATTTTCAGATATAGTAACGCTATATGTTTCTCAATCTTCTAAATGAATTTTTAAAGTATCTCACGATTTTAATTCAGATTTATAAGATTCTATTTTTTCATTATTCAAAAAAATCTGACCACCTTGGATTAATGATACTATTTTACGACGAGATCGTCATTTACTATTCTGTAAATATGGAATAATCAGCATATATAAAGATATAGCTCTTAAAACTAATAATAGAATAAATTTTAATATAAGAATTTCAAGTTTTAGAAAAAGTGTCAAAAAATTTGCTTTTTCTAAGGATGGACTATATAATATATTGTATTTTATAATTCCATAGATTTTGGATGAATAAAAGAGAATATTTAATCAAAATATTACAGCAGTTAGAGCCTGTTCGAAACTTAGCGAGTGGACTTAAATTTGTAGTTCAAGAATGAATCTTAGGCGATGATATGTATGATGTTTTGATTGATGCCTTAAAATGAGCCATCCAAAATACCAAATCTGATTTAGATAGAGAGAAATTAGAAAAATGACTAAATATGATGGAAAAAATGAAGCAAATTGAATTAGAAAGTAAAGCAGAAGATGAAAAAGATTTGGTTGAATTAGATGAAATATTAGCAACATTTTAATTTAAATATTTTATAAAATGGCAGATAATAATGAACAAGTTCAAGCAGTTGATTCTACAGAAGAACAATGAAAGAATCTAGAATTGCAAAGACTGGAAGATGATGTAAATAACTTAGTAGATGAAAATTCAGAGAACAATCCTGAAAAATTAAGCGTTACATTAACCACTGAATTTGTAAGAACTATAGGTGAGAAGAACGCAAAAGAAATGCTTAGAAAAATTGAAGAGAAGTATCCTAATGGGGAATATCCAGAAAGTCTTAAAGATCTGGTTGCTGTCTTGAAACCTATAGCGAATCCTGTAATTATGGAATGAAATACGATTTCTGAGGTAAAAGAAACTGACTGAGGAAGCTTTTATAAAACAGTAGAATCTGGAGAAAATAATGAAACAGTTACGAAACTAAAAGAAAAGTTAAAATTTTATATTGAATCATGCTCTTCCGATGGTTTACAGAATGTAAAGTCAACATTAACAAAAATTCAGACTATTATAGAACATCCTACAAATAAAAATACGAAAGATTTACAGATATTTATTTTAGGAAATTTAAAAGGTGATGAATATAACAAATTCCTTAATGACAATTTTTTGCCTAAATGAAAAAACACACCAAGACAACCAGATAGCCCCGATGGATACTTTGGTAAACATACTTTAGATGGTGTTGGTAAATTTTTAACAAAGTGTGATGCATATATAAAGCAAGTACTGGCATCTGAAAATGTTCAAGCTAATGCTGGCAAGCAAAATTCCGATAAGCCAGATAGCACTCCAACAGGTAATGTAGATACAGGAGTTGATAATTTAAGCACAAATGTTGATTATCAAGCTTTACAATCTTTTGCTAAATTAGCAGAGGCTAGTGAAGCTGCAAGTCAGGCTATATTAGAGCATCAAGATAAACTTAAAGCATTAATAGATAACAGAAAAATTGATAAAGAACTAGTTAATAGAGTACAAGAGAACACTGAGTCATTTTTGAAATGGGCTGGCGAACTGAAAATTTATCAATCAGTTGGACAGTTAAGTAATATGATTTCCGACTATAATAGCAAAAGTGAACAATTAAATGAAATAAATGAAGAAATAAATTGACTAAAATCAGGATGAGATAATGAAAACGAAATTACAGAACTCAAAGAACAAGCAGACAATTTAAAATCGGAGATGGATTCTCTAAATCTAAACATTATGGAAGCTAAGCGTGAATATGGTGTAACAATGTTATGAAAAGATGCTCTCCAACAGAAACTTAATGATGGACTACCTCTAGCTGTAAACATTATAAAAGATTGAATCTTAATGATTAATCAGATACTACTTGCTCTTGACAATAATGAAGAATCAGGAAATGAAGAGCTTAAAAGCGCACTACAAAGTTATCAGGATTTATTACTAACAGTTTCTGGTTTTGAAATAAATACTAGTTGAGAGGTCGTAGCCGCGGACAACGCTCCAAAAGGGTCCATAAGTCAATGGACGACAATACCTCCTCTAGCTAATAATTTACCAGATTCTTATCCATTTTCTGATGAAGAGATGAAAAATAAATTATGAGATTGAGATAAGGAGGTTAAATTGGATATTAATGACATAAGCTATAATGCAAAGGTAGACATAAAGGGTAATCTTTGTCCTATAGCTACTGCAAGTGATAAACATTTAATATGATCAAATTATCCTGTTATGTTTGAAAATTATCAGCCATGCATAAATTATCTCTGAAACAAAGCACAAAAAGCCGGACTTAAAGTTGAGATAGCACGAAATGACAAAATGAAGGATTATGTACTTAGATCACATGGACAGTGAATCACGATTGAGCCTATGTTAATGAATGGAGATTGGATATCCGATAATTTATCGACTAATTTAAAACTTTTAAATCTAACAAATCGATTAAGGAGTGGGAAAGGTGCTGAGTTAAACTGAAACGATCCAAATTTAAAAATAACTAATGAATGATTACAAGTGAAAAAGGAGTGAAGAGGATGGATGCCATTAGACCTAAAGAGTTTTGGATTCACAGATGAGGAAATTTGAAATACAAGGATGTGGCAAAGATATAAAAAATATAATAATCATGAAAATTGGAATGATGATTGGGATTCAAAGAAAAAGAATTCTGATTATAAAAGGGTTACATTGTAATTAATGTAATTAAAAATTTGACATAATCAAAAGTTTTGCTTATAATATATTATATTTATTTACCTATAATATCATCATGGGAGAAAAGGATATTGATCAGATGTCTGTAAATGAGCTTGAGGCCGAAAAACAAGCTATGCAGGAAATGTTAGATAAATTAAAGCAAGATGTATCAAATGCTGATGATTCTGAAAAAGTGAAACTTAATCGTGAGATTAGGATAGATGAAAGATATCTTAAGGATATTGAAAAATTATTAGCTGAAAAAAACGCAAGTGAAGGACAAGTTGTAGAAGAGACTAACTCAGAGCTTTTTCAACTAAAAGAAACATGGGCAACTAGTCAAATTGATAGCGCTCTTTCTGCTGCGGGAATAGAATGAAAATTAATTGATGAGACGTGAAATTTAGATACCGTAAAGGAATACTTGCAATATGTAGTTGAACATTCAACAGATCAATCTTCGCTCGTAAACTTTTTGAATAATGAATCACAATGATCTGGATGTTGGAGTACTTGTGTGCAAATAGCCCTAACTAAATTATGATATGATTGTAAGGGAATAGATTGATTAATATGAAAAGAAACAAAAGCTGCTACAAAGCAATTTCAAGAAGCATATAATGAAAAGCATTCAGGTGCTTTAAAGCCAGATTCTCATCCATGATATGAAACAACTAAAGCTTTATTGGAGGAGATTAAAGCTTTGTTAAATACTGATTGAGGAGAGGCTGGTAGTGATACTGTTAACGATACTGGTGGTGATACTAATAGTGATACTGATAGTGATACTGGTGGTGATACTGGTGGTGATACTGTTAACGATACTGATAGTGATACTGGTGGTGATACTGTTAACGATACTGGTGAAAACGAATCCGCAGAAAAGAATTCAGATAAATTTAATGTGGCTGTTTTTAATGAGTTAGTTAATAAGGCAAATAATACAATTTCAAGTAAGAATATGAGTGTATTAGTACAAACAAGTACTTCGTCTAGCACAACTTGAGCATTTACCTATACTGTTAATGACAAAAACAATCCGTATTACTATCCGACAATAATTTTACCAAATAATTTATGACAGACTAGCATAAACATTAACTTACACGATTATTTAACCTCCAATAATACTTTTGATGAACAAAGATTTGGTGAAGAACTAGAGCAGATAGAGAAATCATATTCATTCATCAAAGGAATAAGATGAAAAGAATATTCATATACTGATATATTTTGAAAAAATTCCACTCCTGACGTATATGAACAAGCTTTCATGAATAAATTTAAAAATAAGAAGATTTTGATAGACTCTTCTCCTTCGTATACCTATTACACAAAAGATGCCTTAATAGTACAGTTAGACAAACAGTGAATAGATAAAAAACGATGTAAAAGAGAAATTAAACGAGAAAAAATAAAGAATAAAGATTCGTTCTCTGAAGATATGTTTAAGAAAGAGCTAAAAAAGCAAATTGAAGACATACTAAAAAATGACTTTTGAAAACCGGAAAACTAAACTAAAACTGACTCATAATCGAGCCAGTTTTTTTTATTTTCTAAATTAAAACATCTAGAAATTCAGCTATAAATTTTTATATTAAATGAGGATTTAATTTCTTTAGAATAGATGATAAATTTATTGGCTGCATATTATGAAAACATTGGACCTTTTA
The DNA here is from genome assembly GCA_045627125.1 of Candidatus Absconditabacterales bacterium. Taxonomy (GTDB): domain Bacteria; phylum Patescibacteriota; class Gracilibacteria; order Absconditabacterales; family Absconditicoccaceae; genus UBA3291. The sequence continues at coordinate 13,421 of JAZQNA010000038.1, forward strand.
GAGATAAAAGTTGTTCAATATTTTTTGATGAATGAAAATACTTAATAAAAGCGCCAATTTGAAGTTGAAAAAGCTTTCTATTTTTTGATGCACCTCGTTATGCATTATATAAAGATAGCTCTAGAAATATGTTAAATCTACACTGTAAGAATTGAGAAATCAGTATGATTTTTGAGGTTGATGGTGAATATTATTTGATAAAAAGAATTCTAAAATCTACTAGGATGTGAAATGATAGTTGTGCATCACAGCTATATAATATTCAATATGGTTGAGATAATTTACTAAAAGATATTAAGAATCTTACAAATAATGATGAAATCTTACAGCGATGAGAGAATTTTATTCCATCTTTTGAATCATCTACCAAATGGAAATTGGAAGAAATAGTTTTTAAAAATGAAACTGATTTACAGACTCAGATAGAATGTATTTTACCTCCGAAAGAAGTTTTTTTAAGTACAGTTTTCTTATTACAAGATGCTGATAACATTTTCGAAATGAGACCAGCTGATAGATTGATAGTTCTCAAAAATGTGTTTAATCTACTATGAATAGATGACGCTAAGGAAATAGTTCAGGAAAGAAAAAGAGAGGTTCAATATAAGTTAAAAGCATTACAAGATCATTCATTGCAAGATTCAAAGTTAAGAACAAATCTAAAATCATTATGGAATGATTTACAACAATTAGAATCTGATGAAGAATTAAAGAATATATTATCTGAGAATAATCAGTTTTTTGAAGATATTGAGTGATTTTTGGATCAGATTTCTATAAATAATTTTAGTTTAAATGGATTGAATAAAGATTTATTTGAAAAAGCTGAAAATCTTATTCAAACTAAGATAGATGCAATAATCAAATTGAATACTCAATGTGATGAATTACGCCATCAAGTAAATGATATCCAACAACAAAAACAACAAAATCAAATGGAAATCTCATTACTACAAACTAAGATTCAAGATTTTCAGAGAAAAATCGAAAATATTGATGTAAAGAAGTGAAATGAGCTGAAAGAAAAAAAATTAAATCTTTATCAACAATCAAGTTCTTTGGAACAAAGCTGTAATTTTAATGATTTTTCAGAATTCATAAGTTTTTGGAATGATGCTCGTGAAATAGATAATTCATTGGAAGAAATTCACATCCCAGATTCTTTAGAAAGTGCTTATAAACTTTTAATCTTATGAAAAGATTCTTGTATGAAAGTTGAATCTCTTATAGATTCTGCAAAAATAAAAATGGAATATATTCAATGACAAAAGAAGAATTGGGAAGAGAATCAAGCTAGAAAAATTGAAAGAATTAAGGATCAAAAAGATAGACTTGAAGGGCAAATTAAGCAAACAAAGCAAAGAATTGAAGATGTTGAAAAGAATCGAAGTGAAACATCTGATTTTGATTGTCCTGACATATGTAAAAAATGTCCGCATATCAGTGCTATAAATAAACAACAATTTGAACAATATTCGACTCAGAAACAAAGATTAAATTCAGATTTAGAGCAACTAGAAAATCAGATGAAAACTGAGAATTTTGAACAACAAATTACTGATTTACAAAATGAAAAGAATCCTGAATCTGGTGATAAGTTAAAAGATTTAGAAGAAAAGATTAAACAGCAAGAAGAATTCTCAAAATCTATTAGAAACCATTTAATCAAAATATGATTTAATACATGGGAAAAAAATTTTAATGATTGGAATCGTATTCAAAATGATATCAAAAATGTAGATTTACAATTATTAAACCGAGAAGAGGAAACTAAGAATTTAGAATCTTATCAAAATGAAAAAATCGCTTGTGAAACTTCTCTTCACCATTCGGAAAAATTGATTAAAGATTTAAATTCTCAAATTGATGTATTAAATGCTAAAATTAATGATATAGAATTAGAAAGACAAAGGACTAACTCACAATCTTTACAACAGCAGCAAAGTTTAATTAAACAGATTCATCAAACTTACTCTCTTTTGCAACAGCTAGTGGAAGATTCTGTATCCAATCAGAATCTCAGCAAGCAATTGGAAGAAGAGGAAAAGAAGCTAACTCGTTTGTACGCTATCCTTTCCAAGGATATTGTTTTAGTAGCTTTGAGCGATTTATTACCAGTACTTTGTGAAGTAATTAACTGACTACTCATACAATGCGTAGATTATACACTGCAAATGAACATTGCTGAGAATAATGATAAACTAGAATTAGAAGCTAAAGTTTTCGATGAAAAATGAGAAAGAGAAGTAAAGTGTTTGAGTGGATGACAAAGAACTATCTTAAAATTAGTGCGAATGTTAGCTGTATCTTCATACTTACGTACTCCCCTTTTATTTCTCGATGAAACGATTAATAATTTAGATGCTGATACAGTTGGAAAAGTTTCAGAAATGATTAATAATTTCGTAAAGCAAAGAACTATGAAATTTTATACAGTGACTCATAATAAAGAAATTCAAGATATGCAAATCTGGGACAATATAATTGAGATTCAGCCAGTAAATCAAGAAGAATAATATGATAAGAATCGGATTTTATTTGTGCTTTTATATGTATGCAATATAGTGATTATTTATTGAATGTGTTAAAATGAAGTTGCCCTTTTTGTAATATTAAAAAAGAATATATATTAGAAAAATGAAAACATTTTACTGTAATTCTTGCTAGAGCTCCATATGCTCCAGATCATTTATTAATCGTACCTAACAGACATATAATTCGTCTAAAAGAAATAAAATCTGAAGAACGAGAAACTTTGGTACCTTTAATTGAAAAATGGACTAAAAAGCTTGAGAAAATTCATAAAGAAGTAAACTTACTTTTAAGAGATTGAGTAGCCAATTGAGTATCGGGGAAGAGTATTGACCATATGCATTTTCATCTAGTTCCTGATTGTGAGATTTATGCAAAAACTTCATGATGAAGCAGAAAAGCTTTATCTGATTATCGATTAGCAAAGAAAACCGAAGAAATAAAATCTAAACTAAAATCTAAGTAAATTTAATTCATAATTATCTGATTATGACTGTATTATTTGACCAAGAAAAAATAGATATTCGAGCAAAAGGACATAAGTTACAATCATTTAAAGTTAAACAAATCTTTTATGAATTGTTTAAAAATCAACGTGTTGAACGAGATGAGATGACTACTCTATCTAATCAATTAAAGGATGAATTAAAAGCTGATTGATTCTCTCCAATTTCTCTAAAATGTGTAGATACTGTAGAAGCTGATACAACAACTAAATTTGCTTTTCAAACTGATGATTGATATGCAGTAGAAGCTATATTAATGTATCATCGACAAGATGAGAAATATATCAAGAATGGGAAAAGAAAATTAAATCGTATCACACTTTGCATTTCCTCTCAGATTGGATGTCCTGTTAACTGTTTATTCTGTGTCACTGGGAAATTATGATTCACTAGAAATTTAACTTGGGATGAAATAATTAGTCAGGTTCTATATGCTAATGCTTATGTATTCAAACGTTTTTGAAAGAAAGAAGATTGAAGTCATCGATGAGTTAGAAATGTGGTGTTTATGTGAATGGGAGAACCTTTACTAAATTATGATGAAGTAAAAAAGTCTGTTGAAGTAATGTTACAGCAAGATAGGCTATCTCTATGACGCAGACATGTAACCATTTCTACATCATGAATTATACCAGGAATTGAGAGATTAATTGAAGATAATTTAGATGTTAAATTGGCCGTTAGTTTACATGCTCCAAATCAAACTTTAAGAGAAAAAATCATGCCTATTGCTAGAAGATTTAAATTAAGTGATTTAATGGATGCAATAGACCGCTATGTAGCGACTACCGATAATAGGATTTTTTATGAGTATATTATGATTGATTGAGTTACTGATACTCCAGAATTAGCATATGAGTTAGTTGACTTATTAACTGATAGATTAGCACATATCAATTTAATACCATACAATGCAAATCCTGTAATAGATTTAAGAGAATCTAGTGATAGAAATATTCAGAATTTTAAAAGGATCTTGGAAAAATGATGAGTCACTGTTACAGTTCGTGAATCTATGTGAAGAGAAGCTAAATGAGCCTGCGGTCAATTAGGATATGAGAGAGTTAAGAATAGAAAATAGATAAGATTGACTTTGTTATAATTTTATTTATATAATATATTGTTTTTTATCATTATTATGGATAAGGATGAGTAGATATACAACAATGTGAGATAATGGAAGATGAGATTTAATTCCTTGATATGAAGATTGTGTTCAAAAGATTAGTAGCGAGTTCGTAATAAATTGTTGATTATCTAAAGAATTAGCTGATACATTAGCAACTGATTTTGTGGATTGAACAGACTGGAGTAAGTTGGATGATGTAGTATCTAAGAAATTTATAGATAACATCAAAGAAGAAATAAAAGGAAATGATATTATAACTGATGAAGAAATAAGGCAAATAAGCAAAAAATATTTATAACAATTGAAAGATATTCGGTATTATTATTTAGGTAAAAAGCTGACCATTGGGGTCAGCTTTTCTTTAATTTTAATTATTAATTAATTTGTAATCAATGGTCTTACTACATATTTATAAGATTCATTTCATTTATCTGTAACTATCAATGGTTTTTGATCTGTCACTAAATTAAATTGTATCTCATCTGAAGACATCATCTTAATGAAATCTGTAATATACCTTCCATTTACTGCAAATGTAATAGGATCTCAAGATATAATAGCATTAATCTTTGTTTTTCATGCTCATTTATCAGTCTTCCCTGATGAGATAACTATACTACTATCTCCTTGTGTCTCTACTTGAATGAAATTATTCATATCTCTAGTCAAAATTCATATTTTTCTGATAGCTTTTTCACATAAAGTTTTATCTACTAAGATAGTATGATTGAATGTTGTTGGCATAATTTCCTCTCTTTCATAATCAGGGAAATTTCCTTGAATTAATAAAGAAGTAGCAGAAACTTTAGTATCTCAAATAGTAAATTCAAATCAGATTAGATTATCTGAATATTTCATTTGCATATCTGGAGTTTCTCATTTTACTGCATATTCTGCAATAGCTGTGATATCATTAATAGCTGTTTTAGGAATAAGTAGAGAAAAATCTGATTCAACATTTGCAGGAATCTTAAATTCTGCTATTCTAAAAGAATCTGTTCCTACAAAAACTAATTTCCTAGAATCTCACTCAGATTTTGTCTTAATTAGTACTCATGTTAAAACTGGAGAGAAGTTCTTTTCTGTAATAGTATATTCTACCATATTTACTCCATTAATGAATGTCTGCGTTTCCAAAGAAACGTTTGCTGTATTCACTAATTCTGGTAATGCTACATATTCACTAGCAGCAATTCCGTTAATTGAGAAATCATCATCTACTGAAGTGATTTGCATTACATTATTTTGCATATTAACCGAGATTTCTACAGTCTTTTCTTCAATAGTTTTAAGCAAATCCAAAAACATTTTAGCATTTACTGTAATTGCTCATTCTAATTTAATTTCACAAGGCATCTCTATATCCACATATTTTTCCATATCAGTAGCTCTAATATTTAGAGTATCGATACTAGCTTTCATGTAAAGATTTTGTAAAATTGGTAATGTTGAATTCTTTGATACGAATCTAGAGGCAATATCACAAACCTCAACCAATTTTTCACGATCAATTACGATTTTCATTAGAATAGGATAAGAAATATAAAGAAAACCCTTTACTTTTATTTAATGTATACATTTTTTTATTATTTTCAAATATAAATATAATTTTTTTTACAATAATATATAAGGTATTTTTACAAAGGTATTTCTATTGAATTGAATACTAGAAAAAATATTCTGAAATCAGATTTTTCATTTGTTATTAATTTGTAGATATGGATTACGCTCAAGAATCAATAAAACAGCATCACAACTATCATTGAAAGCTTACTACTGTTTCAAAAGTTCCACTTAATAATAAGGATGATTTAGCTACGTATTACACTCCTTGAGTAGCTGCCCCATGTTTAGAAATAGCTAATAATAAAGAATTAGCTTATAATTATACGTGGAAGAATAATTCTGTAGCCATAGTTTCAGATTGATCTGCAGTTCTTTGACTTGGAAATATTTGACCAGAAGCTGGATTACCTGTAATGGAATGAAAAGCTATTCTTTTCAAAAAATATGGTAATATTGATGCTATTCCTTTAGTATTAAACACCCAAGATCCTAATGAAATAATCAAGATTGTTGAATGAGTTGCTCCTACATTTTGATGAATCAACTTGGAAGATATTGCAGCTCCTAATTGCTTTTATATTGAAGAAGAATTAAAGAAAAATTTAAATATCCCTGTTTTTCATGACGATCAACACTGAACAGCTGTTGTTGTCCTAGCAGGACTAATTAACGCTTTAAAGTTAAAATGAGTAGATTTATCTAGTCAAAAAATTGTAATTTCGTGAGCTGGAGCAGCAGCTTTAGCAATTGGAAAACTTTTGAAAAAAGCATGAGCTGAAAATATAGTTTTCATTGACTCAAAATGAGCAATTCATGAATGAAGAACTGATTTAAATCATTATAAACAAGCTGTAGCATCTTGGAATAAAGAGCAAGTTTCTGGAAGTTTAGATGAGGTAATTACATGAGCTGGTATTTTCATTTGAGTTAGTAAACCAGGGCTATTGCATAAAGAACATATTCAAAAAATGGATGATAAACCTATTATCTTTGCATTGGCCAATCCGACTCCAGAAATTATGCCGAATGAAGCAAAGGAAGCCTGAGCATTTATCATAGCTACTGGAAGGAGCGATTTTCCAAATCAGGTAAACAATGTTTTAGCATTTCCTTGAATTTTCCGTGGAGCTTTAGATGCAAGGATTCCTCAAATTACAGATGAACATAAAATAGCAGCAGCAAATGCACTAGCAAATGCAGTAAAGAATCCTGATTGTGAACATATTATTCCTTCAGCATTCGATGAATGAATTGCTGATATTGTAGCAGAAGCTGTGGTAACAGTAAATAAATAATTTATTATTTTTTCCTATTATCTTGTCGTGTTTTATAAGCTTTTTTTGTAAATCCTGCTTGTTTAAGTATTGCATTGAATGTTCATTCCGCAAAATAGTTGTGTTTATGAGGAACTACTACTGTCACGTCTCATTTTTTATACTTCTCATGACCATTACTACTTACTAACTCAAATCCCATAACCTTTAAAAACTTTATTAAATCACCTCTTAAATCTGAAGCATATAATGTTCATGGTAAGAGTTCCTCGTATTTCTTAGAATTATTTTCAACAGTTTTTTTTTGAAAATCATCATTGATAACATTTACATCTCAATTATTATCTAGAGATGAAAAAAGTTCCTTATTAAGTTGTCATAGATTTTCTCCTAGTGATACATTTTTTAAATTGTCTGATGATAAATTAAAAGTTTCTGGCATTATTAATGAATAAATAATAAAAGATTATTGTATTTATAATATATTATAATATATATAATTATATAAAAAGTCAATATTATTTATTATAGATTGTTATTTTTTTATTTTGCAAAAAGCAAGCATTTCTTTAATATATCTTTTATGAAAATAGCAGCTACTCATTGTCGACTATTTCCTGGTGGAGCTTTAGAAGTTTTCAAAAGTCTACTTCAACAGGAACTCAGAAATGATCCCAAAGCAGAGATCAAGATTTTTACAATGATTGCCGATGAATGATTAAAAACTTTAGAAGTTCAAGTCCCATGAACCGAAAAGTATAAAAAGATTGAAGTTATTGAATCTATGCCAAAATGGATGTGCAAGATTTTTCTCCACTGTAGTAAAAAGAAAATTCCTATTTTATCATCACTTTTTGACTATCGTAATCTAATAGTTTTTTATCCACAAGTGATGAGAAGTCTTTCAAAAAAAATCAAAAATTTTTGACCCAAAAGGATTCTTATATCTAGTTATGCTATAGCCAAGAATATTGCAATTCCAGAAACATGTGAATATACTAAATTATATCTTCACTCCCCTATGCAATATATTCGATCGCATCGTGAAGAATATGTAGCTAAATTTAAATGATGGAGAAAAAAACTCTTTTCATTTATTATTCCTCATTTGCAAATATGGGACAAACAATTCACTAAGTTTGATGAAATTATTTTTAATAGTGAATATACTGCCAAGTTAGCAAAAAACATTTACTGAATGGAATGAAAAATACGCTATCCAAAAATAAAGGATTGTTTCTATTTCTCTACTCCATCAAAGGATGTTCAGAATTATTTTGTTTGTGTATGAAGAGTTGTAAATTTTGTACGCGAAGTATGATTAATTATCAAAGCATGTAACGAGACTAAAACAAATCTATTAATAATCTGATCTGGTCCCGATGAAATGGAATTAAAAGCTTTAGCTGGGGATACAGTAATATTCCTAGGGCGATTACCTCCAGAAGAAAGTCTAAAGATTATCAGAGATGCTAAATGATTAATTAATCTAACTAAAGAATCTTTCTGAATGTGAACTGCAGAAGCTTTACTTTTGTGAGTCCCTGTAATCTGATTCAATGATGGAGGAAGCGTTGAATTGGTTGATAAAAATTCATGAATTTTGGTAGAAAAAAAATCTGTCTCTACCCTCAAAAGAGCTATTCAAGATTTACAACAAACTCAATGGAATAAAAATCAGATTTCTGAAGATATAAGGTGAAAATTAAGAAAGTATTAATAATGAAATTTATAGAAATCAAGAAAAAATCTGACTTTTTTACGAATCAGATTTTTCATTATACATTAAATATAGTTTATTGAATTGAAATAGTTGTTCATCCAATTTTTGCATTTCATAAATTCAATGCAATATATGTATTTCCTTTCTTCATTGGTGTAATTGTAATCGTAGCTTTTCCATCTTGAACTAAAGTAATTGAAACAGGATTGAGAGAAATATTTGTATTACTAGCGATTGCTGTAATAGGCAAATTTAATGTTCCATTGAACTTAGCTCATGATACCTTATTTGTCACATGAATTACGATTTCTGCACTATTCTCAAATGGAAGAACATCTTTAAATGATTTTTCAATTTCTAAATTCCATTTGTTTATAAATTCTTTTCCATTTACATCTAAGTCAGAGAAATCTAGATCAATCAAATTCTTTTCTACATCTTCTACTGCTGGTTTATCCTCTGGTTTCTTTTCTTCTGGAAGTACAATAACAGCTGTTCAAGTTTCACTTTCAGCAACTACTTCTTTTTCAGTTTCTGCTGCTTTATGTTCTTGTTCAATAGTTTCCGCAACGATATCTAAAGTAGAAACTGGATATGGAGCCTTTACTCCTTCAAGCATTGCGATTGGATCTTTAGTATATTGGAATAATTGAATTCTACAATATCCATTTGCAATAATTTCTGAATGACCTTTTGAAACTTCAGGACATCCTGAAAAAGCATAAGCTGGTCTTCATCCATTATTTTTATCGATTTCGAAATGAACATGATATCATCCTAAAGCTCAGAATGTATTTCCTGTATTTCCAACTTCTCAGATTTGTTGTCATTTATGAACTACGTCTCATTCTTTAACTGAGATACTATTCATATGAGCATATACAGCGAACAGGATTTCTCAATTAAACTTAAATTTAATTTTAACTACATTTCAATATGATGAATTATATCCTGCTGAATAGACTTCTCAATCTGCAATAGCATATAAAGGAGTTCATTTTGCTGTAGCGATATCTACTGCATAGTGAGCTCAAGCTGATTGATTCCATTCTTCTGCATATGAAGCTCCCCAAAGAGTAGTATAAATATCTGTATAAGTCTGTTCATTTTGATATGTGTTATAATCAGCATTATGAATTATTGGCAAGAGAATTTTACATGAATCTGGCATTGAGCTTCGCTCCTGAGTTCTACATTCTAATGTAGATACCTGATAAAGTGGATATACGAGAGATGTATTATTTGTGAGATTATCTCAAGATCCTCGCATTGTAGCCCATCAAACAAATAGAAATGCTAAAAATGCTTCACCCGCATACATTCGCCAATGGGAACATTTAGAAGCCGCATTATAAAGTTTTTCAACCCTTCTTCATCTATGATTATGAGAAATAATTCTCTTTCATAGAGCTAAATTAAATTTGTTGTATGCTTGTTCATAAGCTGATCGTTGTGCCATAATCATGTATAATAAAATAAATTCACAAACCTATTATATCTAGAAAAATAAAAAATGTCAAATTTTTAACGACTTTTTGTTTTACTTGAAAAAGAATCAATGAATCTTATATTTGAGTCAGTTTTTATTTCTTTTTTTTCTGAATGAAAAAATATTTGTCTCTATTAGGCATTGTTATCTTAACTGTATTAGTATGACGATTAGGATATCAGTCGCTTTCTGCTTATTTAGGAGAGCATAACTATTATGTTTGAATGCTTGCATCGGGAGCTAATCGATGAATCTTGGTTGCAGCTTTGGTATGTATTTGTTTTCCTGTGTTATACTGGTTATTTAGTACAAAAATCAAATTAAGACATCAAACTCTTCGACTTTGAGCCTGAGCTGCAGTTTTTGGACTAGTTCATAGTATGATTAAATATAACGTTGTTAGCTTTTGATGGTTTATAACTATGTTTAATACTTTCCTCATTTTTACTTTAGGAATGTATTTAGTATGTGGATTTGCTGCGATATGAAGTCGACTAGAGAGAAAGCTTGTTAAATTTGAGCAACATCGTTGGCAAGAAATGCTTTTGAGCTTTGGTTTATGAATGGTAGCATTTTTGATTATTATAGAATTATTAGTTTGAATTGATTGTTTATTCTGAATTGTAAGTTGGATATTATTCCTTGGACTTTGAGGAATGATCCGATTAGAAAGGAAACAGCTTTGAGAATGGTGAGACATGATTTCAGGAATATTAGAAGATGCTAGAGATTGAGTAAAAGCTAAAAAATTCTGATTTATAGTTTTGTTTATCTTAATTTTATTAGCTTTAGTCTATTATTATTATTGAATTCAAAATGCATTTATTCCGTATTCAACAGCTTGGGATGCAAATCATGAATATATGTATACTCCAAAGATTTTAGCAGAGAATGCTGGAATTTATCGATGAAACAGTGTTGGATGAAATATGCCTGGATTATGGCATCAATTTTTAACTTTCATATTTTCACTAACTTGAGCTACAAATTGATGGTTCGGATTGGCTCCAGATACACTTGCAGTTTCTATGAATTATTTAAGTGCTGCCTTTGTTCTTATTTTCTGAATTGCTATTGTATTCCAGATTTTCAGTTTAATTGATAATAAAAAGTCTAATTCAGCAATTTTAGAAGAAACAAAATGAAAAGGAAAAATTGCAATTAAAGATTTGGATAATCAAGCTGGAATTACAATGTGAGTATCAACATTGTTATTATGGCTGACTAGCTGAATGTGAGCTTTCCTTGTAATCGTTGATAATAAAACAGATTTATGAGTGATGGCTTTTTCATCCTTAGCATTATTAGCTGGATTAATATTCTTATGAAATAGACAAGAAAAACATGAGAAAAAAGAGATTCTTAAGTATGTTATTATTGCTGGACTTTTCTTTGGATTCGCAGCATTAGCAAAGATTACAGCATTTGTAGATTTTGCATTATTTGGATTACTACTTATTGCTTTACGATTTTCTCCTTTAACTACAGCTTGAGTATGAATGATAGTTATGTGATTAGTTAGAAAATTAAACGTTCTAACTTCATCTGTGATGATTACTGATACTATTGCAAATTGGTTGATAATCATTTGATGAGTTATCACTATTATAGGGTTAATTATATTTTTATCTAAGCATGAAAAAAGAAAGTCATTCTGATTGGCTTTTACACATCTCATGATTTTAGGAATCAGTTTCTTAGTTCCTTTCTTATTATTTAAATTACCACGAACTGTTATTAGCCAAATCAAAACTGACAATTTCTCTGCTACTTGAGCATTAAAATCTGTTTTCTTAAGTATGAATACATCTAATGAGCAGAAATCTGATAATAAGCTCCTTGCACAAGCAGTTGATGATGAAGTTGTTATGTCTATTGAGGAACAAGATATTATTGATGAAGAAGTATTAGAGAATAAACCAATTCAACAGACTTATGCACAATGTAATAATATCTGAAATATATATTCTGAAGAGGAATTAAATGAAAATTTACAGGAAGAGATTTGAAATTCTGCACTTGAAGATTTGTGAAGATATATATGATATTGATGGAAAACTTTTACTAGAGAAAAGAATTCTGTATATTGGATTTTAAAGCTATTACGGCCTGAAAGTAATTCTTGCTATGGATTAAATCATGATGCAAAAGTATTATGTGAGAATGCTAGTGTAATAGATTCTTTCAGAATTGATGATTTACGTGCCATTTATGAAAATTGAATTAAGGATAAAGAATCTGAGGTTGGAGTCTTACTAAAAGATGCAATTGATGCTTATAATGAAGCAAAATCTGAATGAAAAATCTGATTTTGAACTTCAAACTCTGCAGTATTCCATGATGAAATTGTAGCTTTAAGACAGTATTATCAATCACATAGTATTTATTCAGATTCTCAATCAGTAAACATTCCATATAGATATATCGTACCTCTAAATATATCTTTTAACTGGTCTTTACAGAACCTAAGTAGTTACTATACTGACATTGGATATATTTGGATTATTGCTTATATCTTTTTATTAATTTCTTTACCTTATGCTATTGTAAAGAAAAACAAGATTTTAACTGCCCTATCTTTAACTACACTAATTGGATGGGGAATCTGGTGGATTATTTGATCTGCGATCCTTTGGTATGGAACCGTTTTAATCTCTTGGACAATGCTTACTCTAGCTGTATGGACTAGCGAACTATTTAAGAAAGATAAAGATGAAAATCCTGAAATATTCTTACGAATTTTATCTATCTTATTAGCTGTAGCATTCTGAATTCAAATATGACTAAACTTTATTAGAATTGCTTCACAGGGAGCTAATTCTGCATTCGTTTGGTATAAGTGAAGTATTGGAAATGAAGTTATTCTAGATGATCAATTAGAATCTAAGAATAAAATTAAATATTGATACTGACAACAAGAGATTTTCGATTTACAATTCCCTCAATACAATCCAATAATTCATGCTCTAGCGGATCGTAAAAATAAGGATTGAGTAATTGTAGCTGGAACATACATTCAATATTTCTTATGAAATCAATGGAATGTAAAATGAGATGGTATGCTAGGATGATTCTGGGTTAAGTCTTCAGATTGAGATTTGTGTAAAACTTATCGAAGACTAAAAAATGATAATACTCGCTATTTAATAATAGATCCAAATATTGGAACTGTAACTATGTGAGAAGGAAATGAATCCCTATTCTACAGATTCTTTGCTAAATTAGCCGATAACAACACAAAAATAGATACAGACTGAACAATAACTACATTAATCAGACTATCTCAAGCTGGATACTTAGATTTATTGAGTACAAATAATATGTGAGCAAAATATGCTTTTACATTAAAAGATGATGAAATTAAGCAATATTTCTGAGAATTAACTAATGATGAATTAATCTTAGCTAGATCAAAAATGGCAGTATTACAATATTTTGATGAAGCTAATGAACTGTTCTGAATTATATGTAACATTTTCCTAAATAGAATTATGAATGATCCTCAAAAATGAATTGAAGATATCGCGGATATTTATGGAATGGAGGTTGATAGTTGAAAAGTTACATCTGTAGCAATAGATTATTTAAATTGAACTTTCTCTGATGTAGCAGATTTGTCTCAAAACGAGAGAAATCTTTTGGTTACGTTCCTCAACATCTACTCTTCATATAAACAGAACAATCCTAATGCATCTGATATGATTCAAAGTTTGGTAATGAATAGTGTCACTGGTTGAAGCCAAGTAATTGCTTTAGAATTAAAATAATTATTCATGGATCTAATAATGACGTATTCTATCATTTCTCGGACCATTGTTATAACTCTACTGACAATTATTTTATGATTAATAGTATATCTTTTCTCCAGAAAACTCTGGATATGGCTAGCAATTCATATTATAATATCGTATCTAATTCTTTATTTTATAGTTTGGATTGATAGAGTAACTGGATGTGCACCTATTTCATGGCCACTTGATTGAGAAATATGTTCTGTTGATTACGTTTGTTTTATATTTAGTAAGGTTTCTAGTATTTTAACTTTAAAATTTTAATTGTAGTTATCAGTGGTTGAGGCTTAAATTTCTCAATTTATTCAGTAGTATGAATACAAATTTAACAATTATTTACATCTTACAAAATAAAAATGGAAAAATACGATGAAAAATTTATGCATGAAGCGATACAACTCTCTTTAGATAATATTAGAGCATGAAAAGGTTGACCCTTTTGAGCCGTAATTGTAAAAGACTGAAAAATTGTATGAAGAGGAGCCAATCATGTCACTTCTGAAAATGATCCAACAGCTCATGCAGAAGTTTCTGCAATTCGTGATGCTTGTAGGAACTTAAGCACTTTTCAATTGACTGGATGTGAATTATATACTAGCTGTGAGCCATGTCCTATGTGTTTATGAGCTATCTATTGGGCTCGCCCAGATAAAGTTTATTATGCCAATGATCAACACGATGCTGCTGCAATAAACTTTGACGATCAGTTTATTTATGAAGAAATAGCAAAAGAAAAATCTGAACGTAGAATTCCTATGATAAAAGTAGATAATCAAGAAGCTATTAAAGTATTTGAAGAATGGAAAAATAAACAAGATAAAATTGAATATTAATAAATATGATATGAAAAAGCTGATTCTATTTGTGAATCAGCTTTTTTACTTTATGAACAAAATCTACTACATCTTCCTCTAACTTTCAAGTTTTTTCTACCGAACATCAAGCAGCATTTGCGTGTCATCATCATCCAAATACAGTTGCCACATCTCTACAATTATATTTTCCTTTGGCACGAAGACTAAACTTTACACAGTCATCCTTTTCTTTTCATAAAATAACCAGATCCTGACTCTCTATATCGCACAATAAATATAATGCATAATCTGCACTATCTGGATGAAGTCAAAAACTATCTAACTCTTCTTGTGAATATCGAGAATAAACAATATCCTCCAACTTCTGCATTCTACCCAAGATAATTTGCATAAATTCTAAATCCTCATAACTTTTACTGCGAAAGATATGATCAATAATAAGCTTTTTCTTTGCTCATTTTTCCAATAATGCTAAATTATTCCCTGATACACGAATCGATTCATATCATTCATCATAACGGAAATTTCAGCTATCTGTCATCAATCATGTTAACAAAAATGTTGCAGTCTGCCAATCAATCAAATCTAACCACCGTTGAGTAGTTAGTTCGAATACTAGTTGAGCCGCACTAATAGAGCTATCATCACGGAATTCTACACAATTTGGTAAAGATTCTTTGAATATATGATGGTCGATGATAACTTTTTGTTTCTGATTAAAATAATCTTCATGAACTGTGGTAAATTTTCTAATCATATCATAAGTTGAGAAATCTGTGAAGACAATCAAATCATAGTTTCCATAATCAAATTCTGTTTGTAAATTTTCGATTGGTAAAAAATTAAATATTTTACTTGGCTCATCTGGAGTAAAGTAAGATATTTTTTTTCATAATTTTTCTAACTGACGTCCAAGTCAAAACATAGAACCTATAGCATCTCAATCTATCGATTGATGACCAAATATTGCAATATTATTAGCGTTTTCTAATGTTTGTTTTATTTTCTTCGCCTGCATATATACCTACAAAATATTTAAAATTTCTACTTCTGTATAAGTTGTTGAATCTCAGATATTCATTTATCAGATATATTCACATCTTTTCAAAGTACTTTAATCTTTAAATTTCATGGATTCTTAGAAATGATTTCAGTTAGTGCTTTCATCTTAGAGAATCATATATCAGATGCTGAAATACTCATTTCTATATTAGAAGGAATTGTATCATTATTCTTTTGTACCGGGTCCTCATTTTCTATTGAATCCGGAGAAATATTATCTGAATGTGATGGAACCTGGTTTGAAATATCTTCAGATTTATCAATTTGGTTTATCTCTGGTTCTTTACTATTTATTGGACTACTTACTTCTAAACTATCTCATCATTCTGAATCTCAAAAATCCTCAAGTCAATCCTCATCATCAATAAAACTTGCATCTTCATATACTGTTTCATCTTCTCAAAAATCTGAATTTTCTTCCATAAATGATGTTTTCTTTTGAGACTCCAAGTTTTGCCTCTCTTGTTTTTCTTTCTCAGCTTTTTCATTTGCTGCGGCAATTTCAGCTTTCATACGTTCTATCATTATTTGTTGCTGCTCTCATGCCCTAGCCTTTTTAACTGCTGAAACAGTATCAGCTTCATCATAAGCTCATCATGCCAATTCTTTTAATTTTTCACGTGTTGTTTTAGTAATCTTTGAAATTTGAATTCTATTCTTTTTCCATCATTTCATGATAATAATATCAAATTTCTCTAATCCATATGTATCTGTCATAAAGATATCCAAACTTTCAGAGATATCTTCTATTGTAATAAAAAATCATTTTTTCTTGGCGCGACGAATATCTTTTATATATCATATAATTTCAAAGTTTCATACATCTGTTTTATCCTTGATGTTTGATAGCAAAGTCTTTTTTTTGATGAATTTATATATTCAATCCAAAGGATTTCATGAAATAAAAGTTTTAAAAACTTCCTGCTCCATCATCAATCTTTGCATAAGAGAAGATGGTTGTACTCTTTTTAATGGAATTTTACTTTCTAAATCTCAAAATAATCAATGGCTAGCATTAGCAGAATTAACTATCCAATTAATGATTGATTCCACATTTTCTCGAAGAACTTTACGATCTTCAAACTGATCCAATGCTCATGACTTAATTAATCATTCCAAAGACTTTCTATTTAATACGTTTGCACATCTTTTACAAAAATCCTCTAAAGAGGTATATTTTCAATGGGCCTTTCTTTCTTCTTGAATTGTTTCTCAAATTTCTAATCATACTCATTTAATAGATACAAATCATATTCTAACAGTATCGTCTATAGCTGCTACGTGATTAAACGAGATATTAACATCTGGATTTAAAACTGTAATTCAGCTTTGTTGAATTTCTGAAAAGTAAAAACTTTGTGTATCAATATCATCTTCAACTGAACGAATTAGTGCAGCGGAAAACTCTACAGGATAATGAACCTTTAAATATGCTGTTTGATATGCAATCATTGCATAACAAACTGAGTGTGATTTATTAAATGAATATGAAGCTGCAGGTTCAATCATCTTTTCATAAATCTGTGTAGTAGTTTCAGGTTTATATCAATGATAAGATGCTCCACGTTCAATAAATTCTTTCTTTAATTGTTCAATAACGTATTTTTTCTTTTTTCAAACTCCACGGCGAAGAAGATCTGCCTCTCATAATGAGAATCCAGCCATTGCTTGTACAAGGAACATAAGCTGTTCTTGATAAACCGCTATTCCATATGTTTCTTTTAGAAATGGATCCAAATCTTCAATCAGTTTTTTTCTTTCTTCTTCCGCAACAGCTGCTCCGTATTTTTTTGTTAATTCGGCCTTTAAGTCTGGATACATATATTCTATTTCTTCTTTTCCATTTTTTCTGGCAATATAACTTGGAATAAATTCCATAGGTCCTGGACGATAAAGCGCATTCATGGCAACTAAGTTATCAATTTTATCTGGAACTAGCTCTATCAAATAACGACGCATTCATGGAGATTCAAACTGGAAGATTCCTGTAGTATCTCATAACTGAAAAACAGATTTATATGTCTCTACATCATCAATTGGTATATCCAAACTCATGGTTGCTAAAAATTCCTCAAACATTTCTGGGATTTCTTCTCAACTTTGCGTTGCACGAGCTTTAATAATCTTCACACAGTTTTTAATGATAGAAAGATTACGTAAACCTAAGAAGTCCATCTTAAGCAGTCAAATTGATTCCAATGTTGGTCAATCGTACTGACTTACAACTGTATTATCTCACTCTTCCTTATATTGTGTAGGAGTATATGTTGTAACCTTTTCAGGTGCTATAATAATTCCACATGCGTGCACTCACATTTGGCGCAAATTACCTGTCAGTTTATCTCAATATGTCATAGCACGCTGGATTTGATCGTCAGTTTCATAAGCCGTTTTTAATTCTGGATTTCATTCTGGATCCTCAACTTGAGCAATTAATCAAATTTTATCCTGTAGAAGATTCGTAATTGCATTTGATTTTTCAAATGGTACTCAAAGAGTTCTTGCTACATCTTTAAATGAGGCTTTTGTTGCCATTTTCATGAATGTTCCAATTGAGCAAACTTTCTCTGCTCAGTACAAATCATAACAATGCTGAATTACCGTTTGACGCAAAGAATCCTCAAAATCAATATCAAAATCTGGCATTGAAACTCTGGCTGGGTTCAAAAAACGCTCGAATAGCAAATCGAAAGGCATTGGATCTACTTCCGTAATTCAAATTACTCGAGCCAATAACGATCCAGCTCATGATCACCTTCATGGTCAAACAGAAATTTGATGCTCTTTTGCTCGACGTACATATTCTGACACAATAAGGAAATATGAATTAAATCACATTTCCTTGATAACTTTTAACTCATATTCTAAACGTTCTGTATAATTTGATAATGAGAATCTTTTGTCTCTTCCTGGGAACTCTTTTTGATTGTTTTCTATAAATTCAAGTTTATAAGGGGTATAAGTCTGGACTGTAAATTTATGCAAATCATCCGGAGAAGTGTCTTTTAAAGCCTGTTCCAAAGTTCATTTATTTGTCCTTTTTACCAAATTTGCAATTTTCTCTTCTTCCCACTTATATTTCAATCTTCTAGCTAATCATGCATAAGCTCTCCAACGAAGTTCAAACTCATAGGCTTCCATTCTAGTTTCTGTGGCAACTTCAGATGTCATTATTTTGGAAGAGAAAAATGTAAAAACTACTTTTTAAGATAATTTTTGGGAGAAAGAATTCAAGGACAGAAAACAAAAAAAACAATAGTTCTTTAACAGAGCATAGAAGACTTTTGTATTTTTCTTTTCTCTTGAAAGTTTAAGGCTTTTGTTTATTGTATTTAACTGATATAAAGTCAGTTTTTTAATCTCATTAAATTACTCATCATGGCTTCAAAAGTTTACATGACTAAAGAGATTTCTCCTGAAAGCATTATAAAAGTTTACGATGTTTTACAAAGACCTGCCACATGAAATGTTGCTGTGAAAATTAGTACTGGAGAAAAATGATGACATAATTTTCTGAGACCTGAATTGATTAAGGATTTTGTACAATCTGTAAACTGAACTATAGTTGAATGTAATACTGCATATGCATGAAAACGTAACACAACTGAAGCTCATCGAGAAACAATAAAAGAGCATTGATTCCTTGATATTGCTAAAGTAGATATTATGGATGAGGAATGAGAATTTCAAATTCCCGTAAAAGATACTACTCATATAAAATATAATTTAGTATGAACTCATATGAAAAATTATGATTTTATGATAAACCTTGCACACTTTAAGTGACATGTTATGTGATGATTTTGATGAGTCTTAAAGAATCAATCAATCTGAGTTGCTTCTGCAAACTGAAAGGCAAATATCCACACTGCATGAGCTAGTACCCAAGTAAAATGAATGTGGAGGTATGTCCCTAAAGATTGGGATAAAGTTCCAGAAAACAACAATCCATTCACAGAGTCTATGGCAGCCGCCGCTCAATCTGTTGCAGATTATTTTTGAGAAAATATCTTATATATCAATATCATGAACAATTTGTCTATTGACTGTGACTGCGATCCTAATCCTGCCACTCCAGAAATGAATGATATCTGAATTTTATCATCTCTAGATCCTGTTGCCTTGGATCAAGCATGTCTAGATTTAATATTAAATTATGAATCAAAAGAATGAGATTCTGCAGATCATTTAATAGAGAGGATTAATATGCGTAATTGAGCTCACATATTAGAGCGATGAGAGAAGATTTGATTATGAAGTCGTGAATATGAAATCATTTCTTTAGATTAATAAAAAGTAAATCTGAAATTTTATTCTGTTTAGATTATCATGTTAGAAAAATTAGAGAAAATTATTGCAAAGTATGAATCACTTAGAGAAGAATCTTTGTCTCCTGAGGTTTTTCAGAATCCTGAAAAATCTAAGACAATCAATAAAGAACTCTCCTCTCTAGAGGACACTTATAATATCGCAGTAGCTTATAAAAAAGCATTAGAATCGTTGCAATGAGCAGAGGAAATATTAAACAACGAAACTGATGAAGAAATGATTGCGATGGCTCAAGAAGAAGTTGATTGAGCTAAAGCTGAAATCGAAGATTTAGATAAACAATTAACTATTGCATTATTACCAAAAGATCCTAATGATGATAAGGATATTTATTTAGAGATTCGCCCTGCTGCTGGATGAGATGAAGCATGATTATTCGGAACAGAACTCTTAAAAATGTATTTATGATTTGCTCAAAAGAAAAATTGGAAAGCAGAAATAGTTGAAGAACAACTTTCAGATATTGGTTGAGTAAAATTTGTAATGGTAAAGATTAGTTGAAAAAAAGTTTATTCTCTTATGAAATTTGAATCTTGAGTACACCGTGTTCAAAGAATCCCAGAAACTGAATCTCAATGAAGAGTTCATACATCTACAGTAACTGTGGCTGTAATGCCAGAAGCTGAAGATGTTGATATTCAGATTGATATGAAAGATATTGTAATAGATACCTATGCAGCATCTTCTAACTGATGACAGAATGCTAATAAAAATCAGACTGGAGTCAGAGTTCACCATATTCCTTCTGGATTAATTGTTAATATTGGAGATAGCAAATCTCAGATTCAGAACAAAGAGAAAGCCTTTGCTGTTTTAAAATCTAGACTATATCAAATTGAATTGGATAAGAAGCAAGAAGAAGAAAAAAGTTTAAGATGAAATCAAATTGGTACGGGAGACAGATCAGAAAAAATCAGGACTTATAATTTTCCTCAGGACCGCGTAACTGATCATAGAATTCATGAATCATGGTCTAACTTACCTAGTATCATGGCTTGAAATATTGACGAGATTATGGACATGTTAGTTGTAGAAAATCAGACTAAACTTTTAGAAGCTAGCATGAAAGATTAATGTGATTACAAAAATCAATAAACAAATGGTTAATTAAAAGAGCTATTTGAAGTAAATATGTTGAGGAAATTGAAGCAGAAGAAGCTGAGAAAAAAGCAGCTTGGCTTTTAAAAATGGATAAAATAGCAGCCGTTACTGATTTTTTTCAGAATGGCGTAAATGAAATGAAGAAAGAAGTGAAAAAAAATTTATGAAAATAGAATTATTCTATTCAAAGTAATAATATCATAACTCATATTCACAATAAGAAGCATAATGCTTGTAATAAAGATTGTGTTACTTTTGGATGTTTATGTAACTCAGGAATCAAGTCCGTTCCTGCTATGTATATAAATAATCCAGCAGAAAAAGGCATTAAAAATGCTGATAAGTTTTCTGTATATTGTTGTAATAATATTGCTAATCCAACTCAAATAAACGCAGTTAAAGCTGTTAAAAAATTCATTTTTAGAGCTTTTGTTTTTGAGAATCCTCAGTGAATAAGCACTCCAAAATCTCATATTTCTTGTGGGATTTCATGTAACAAAACTGCTAAAGCTGTAGCAATTCAAACAGGCATAGAAAGTAAGAAAGCAGAAGTGATAACTAGTCAATCTATAAAGTTATGAACAACATCTCCAACCAGATTCATCTGAGCAAAAGGATGTTGATGCTCATGAGTAATTGGCAAATGACAGTGATTTCGATTTATTACTTTTTCTATAATAAATCACAGTAATATTCCACCAACTATAAATAAAGCGATTTGAGTTGAATATCAATAACTTTCTACAGTTTCACTAAGTAGATGTAGAAACGCATCTCACATCATAGTTCATGCAGAAAAAGCTATGAAATAGATTAAAATTCTTTTCAATTTTTCTGTAGAAATTCAAAGAGTTACAACTCCTATTAAAGATACTAAACTTATGATTAACACACTTAATAATGAATAAACAACAGCTTGAGGCATAATAAGTTCACAGCAAATAAACAAGTGAATATATATTGAAATGACTTTTATAATCAATATTTCTTGATTTTTATACGTAAATGTATATATTTTGCCTTGCACGTATTTGTGCGTTTTGTAAAACAATCGCTTTTTAAACCAGCTCCTTCGTATATTGCGAAGGAGTTTTTTGTTGTATAAAGAAATCCATCTAATCAAAGATGGATTCCTTATTACTTAATTACTTATTAAATTTCTGGATCACTTACTTCTTCTCAAGCTTCTCCACTAATTTCACTTTCATCATCTAATGTCTCAGATTTTTCATCTGCACCATTCTTAGAACTTAGAGGAGACAATCATGCTATTGTAAATAAATCTTGTTGTTCTGGTCATGATTTTTTCCTCTCTTCTTTATATTTAACGTTTTCTGATTTTTCTTCCCATGGACGATATACAATAGCTATATTCTTATTTGATATATTTACTAATGGAGTTTCTGGTTCTGCAAGATGAATATTATTTGAATGCAATGTTTCCATACTTCCATCCTCGAAACGTAATCTAACAGCTCATTCGATAATTGAAAGTCATCATTCAAGTTGATCATCTCAAGTCATTACAACTTGTCATTTTTTTGCTCTTTTCCACATTCTTAAATCATCTAATGACAACAACTTAGCGTTCTTATTCGAATGGATCAAAATGAAAGGTTCATCTTTATATAAGAACATATTTGCCACAGAGTCTCCTTCTTGAAGTTCTATTGCTTTAACTCATCATGCCGTCTTTCACATAGGTCTAAGATCTGCCGTATTAAACAGTAACATTCGACCTTGCTTTGTAATAATTCATAAATTATCTGAATCATTTACAGCCTCAACTTTTACAATCTTTTCTCCTGGTTCAAGATGCATAATCACTGTTGGGAATTTCTTGAATGAAAGAACTAATTCTTTCTGGATCTTCTTAATATTATTATGTGTAGTTAAGAATGTAAGATATTCATAGCTATAGTG
The DNA here is from genome assembly GCA_045627125.1 of Candidatus Absconditabacterales bacterium. Taxonomy (GTDB): domain Bacteria; phylum Patescibacteriota; class Gracilibacteria; order Absconditabacterales; family Absconditicoccaceae; genus UBA3291. The sequence goes on from JAZQNA010000038.1 coordinate 36,661, forward strand.
TAGTGTCTTAGCAAAGACAATTTTTCATTTTAATTCAAAATGATGTTTTAGATTTAACGCAGGTTTAGCCATTGTATGTTGTCAGAAATCTTTTAGTCTCTGAACTACTAATTCTCATAGATCTGTGATAACTATTAATCTATCTTGATTGTGTGTATATATTAAATCGATAGTTTCTTCTGGAATAGTTTGGATTCTTGTTTGATATAATACTCTCATTGAATAATCTGCTCCGATTCGGCAAATTACATCTTCTTTAATTTTGTCTGCAGCAGATTGCAAAGCTTTTATACTTCATGAAAGATTTAACATACTTGTATCATCTGACACATCTGTCTTTCTTTCATCTCCATATTTCTGTTTCATATAATCAAACTCAGCCTGAACAACTCAATCAAGTTTTTCTGGATTGTTTAAGATTTCTGTAAGCTCTTCAATCAATCTCTCTTTTTCTGCTATTTCATCAACAATTTTCTGAATCTCTAGTCAAACTAAAGATTGTAATCTCATCTGCAAAATATATTCAGCTTGTTCTTCTGAAAATTGGAAATTTGTCATCAAATTATCTTTTGCATCTTTCTTATCTTTTGAATTACGGATTGTTGCTATTACTTCATCAATAATATCAATAGCTCTTTTTAGTCATTCCAAAATATGAAGTCTATCTTTTGCCTTCTGTAATTGATATACACTACGACGGCGAACTACTTCACGACGGAATGTAACAAATTCCATCAATAATTCTTTTATATTTAATAATCTTGGTTGAGTTCATCATTCAACTAATGATACATTATTAATGTTAAAGTTTGTTTGCAATTCAGTGAATTTATAAAGCTGAATTAAAACAGCGTCTGGATTTACTCATTTACGTAAATACAAAACGATTCTATTCTTATTCTTATTACTCTCATCTCTAATATCACTAATTCATTCAATTTTTTTATCTACAACTAACTCTCCTATCTTTGATACGAGAGCTGCTTTATTTACTAAATAAGGAATTTCATCAATTACGATAACGTGAGAATCTTCATAAACCTCAGTATGTGTTTTTCCACGAACTACAATTGGTCATTTTCATTTTCTATATACCTCTTTTATATTTTCTCTATCAAAAATAACTCATCCTGTTGGAAAATCTGGACCTTTAATGATATCCATGATTTCATCAACAGTAACAGAATATTCGACTTCTTTTTCTTCTTCTATTCAATTTTCGTTAATAACTGTTGCCATCATTTTCTTTCATTCTTTTGTTAGCAACAAATGACAAGCATCTAATACTTCATTTAGGTTATGAGGAGCCATATTTGTTGCCATTCAAACAGCAATTCACATTGTACCATTACAAAGTTGGTTAGGAAATTTTGTAGGCAACATAACTGGTTCTTTAAGAGTTCCGTCAAAATTTAATCTCCAATCAATTGTATCTTGTTCGATATCTTCCATCATTTCTTCTGCCAATTTAGTCAATCTTGCCTCTGTATACCTCATGGCAGCAGCTCCATCTCCATCGATTGATCCAAAGTTTCCCTGTCCATCTACTAGTGGATATCTCATTGACCAAGTTTGAGCTAAACGAACCATTGCATCATAAATTGATGCATCTCCATGTGGATGGTATTTTCACATAACTTCCCCGACAATTCTGGCAGATTTTTTGTGCTTCTGATTATAAAAATTATTCATCTGGTACATTCAGAAAAGTATTCTCCTAATTACCGGTTTAAGTCCATCTCTTGTGTCAGGTAAAGCACGAGAAATAATTACTGACATTGAGTAATCATTGTAAGATTGGGTAATTTCTTTTTCCATAGGATGCTCAATTTCTGGTTGATGATTGGTTTGAGCCATTAAGAAAGCTTCATCTTTATCACTCATGAATAATTTGAATAATAATAAAGGA
>JAZQNA010000039.1:0-69803 GCA_045627125.1 Candidatus Absconditabacterales bacterium
TACTCAGATTCCATTTCGACGCAACAAGATAAAATTTCATTCATAGTTTCTTAATTTGTTATCATACAAATCTCATTTTCCCATAATTGTTTTTAATTGAAAATCTGAAATATTTAATACATTCTTTGTAGCTACATTTCAAAAAATCTGACTAATTCATACGAGAGGAATTAATTTTTCTGTTTGATTTTTTGAGTCTTTTACGATTTTAAATATCGGAAGTCAAATTTTTATATTTGGAATTACAGTTTGGATTTGGGAATCTATCAAAGATTTTGGAGCCACATTGACTGTAAATTTATCAGTAAAAAATCAGATTCTTTCGCTTGGCGAAATTCATCGTTCAGATAACTGACTAAAGATATTTGAATCAATATCTTTCTCATTTAACTCTAGTTTATTTGAATCAAATGATTTCAATTTTCTAAACTTAGCAATAAAAAATCAGCCAGTTCTTTGTATATGAGGCCGCAATCTAGCGACTTTTTTACAATTTTCTGCTGTTATAATTTGTTTGTCACGCCATGTTGAAATTCAATCTGATTTTTCATCTAATGAAACAGGTAAAAGTTCAATAATATCTTCGCATTTCTCGAGAACTGCGGAAATCACGCATTCATTCTCTAAAGGATTTGTGGTACATGTGGAATATACTAATTCTCATCAAACTTTTAGAGATTCTAATCATGATATCAAAAGTTGGATTTGCAATTGCGATAATTTTTGACTTTTCTTTTCGTCTCGTTGCCAAACTTTTTTTCAAGATTTGTATTGCATTCATTCTCCGGAACATGGAGCATCAACCAACACTTTATCAAAGAATTCTGGAAGCAACTTTCATATTTCACATCCATCTTGCTGAATAATTCATACATTATATTTTCAGCAACGATAAATATTTGATTCTAAAGCTTTTTTTCTTCAAGAATCTGGTTCATTGGAAATCAAGAATCAGTCATCTAATTTATCTGCAATCTGAATGGATTTTCATCATGGTGCAGCACACATATCTAACACTTTATCTCATGGTTCGATTCAAAGCATTTGTACACTTAAGCTTGCTGCCATTTCTTGAACATAAATCAATCATGCTTGATGCAAAAAATGATTTCATAGGCTATCAGGTTTTAGTCATTGTTTTCTAGTTGCAAAAAGTACATCAGTATATTTCTTTCATTGATAAGAAAAATCTGGCTCTCATAGGTTTCGTTCTTCGGATATTGTAGATTTTATAATTTCTGATAGATTCTTTGAATCTATTCAACGTTTAGAAATTAATTTCACGCTTTTTTTAATCGGTAATTCATATGTCTTTTGAAAATTTTGAAAATCTGCTTCATTTAAAAGTTCATGTACCATATCTAAATAGGAAATTGATTTCATATTGTTCGTTGAACTAAAATCTAAAATTATTTGTAGTGATTTATATTTGAAAAAAAAGACTGAATCAATATTTTCAAGTTAGTGTAATATATTTATATATAGGTATAAAAAACATGGTAGACTTTTCTAAATCTCAATCACTTGCAAACAGATATCGTCCTCAGACTTTTGACGAAATGATTGGACAGCAACATATAATTTGAATCTTAAAGGCAAAGATGCAGGCTGATTCTTCATCTCTGCAGAACTATTTATTATGCGGACCTCGTGGGACTGGAAAAACTACTTCAGCTAGAATACTTGCAAAAGCAATAAACTGTCTTAATCCTCATGATTGAAATCCTTGTAATGAATGTGCAAACTGTAAAATAATTAATGAATGAAAGACTACTGATTATGTAGAAATAGATGCCGCATCTAACACTGGAGTGGATAATGTTCGTGAAGTGATTATTGATCAAGCCTGATATCAGCCAATTTCTTTAAAAAAGAAAATATATGTAATAGATGAAGTCCATATGCTTTCCAATCAAGCTTTTAATGCCCTTTTAAAAACAATTGAAGAACCTGACTGAAATGTGTGCTTTATCTTAGCAACAACAGAATTACAAAAAGTTCCTCAAACTATCATTTCTCGTGTGCAAGTTTTCAATTTCAGAAAAGTTCCTTTAGATAAAATGTCTAACCATTTGGCAAGAATTTGCGAAAAAGAATGATTTGAATATGAAAAAGAAGCCCTAAATCTGATTGCTACAATTTCTGAATGATGTGTACGTGATGCCGTTAAATATCTAGATCAAGTAAGTGTTCTTTGAAAAATTTCTACTGAAAATGTTAGTCAGTTCTTATGAATTTCTACAGAATCGACTATAAAAGCATTTTTCGATGTTGTAAAAACAAATAATAGAAATCAGATTTTTGATCAAGTTGATTTAATAGCCCAATGAGCTGATTTACAACAATTCGCCAAACAATGCATCGGATATATTGATGCTCATATTATGGATGATATAGATTTTTATTTATGAGTCTCAGAAGCATTTGCTGAGATACTGAGACAGATCAGATTTTATCCATATCCTGTTGTACTTTATAAATTAGCTTTTAATAAGTATTTATCATGAGATTTCGGAAGAGCAACAAATCATGAAGTTAGTAAATCTGAAGCTAAAGCAAATATCGTAAAAGAAGAAGAAAATATAAAAGTTAAAGAAACTCAACAAGATAGTGCCCTAACTACAAAAGCAAATACTACGGATTCTAAATCTTCTGAATTACGAAATAATGTTATTAACCAAATCAACTCTCCTACTCTGAAACAAGTTTTAAAAGATCATATGACTATTGAAAAAGTTTCTGATACTGAAATCCTTATAATCCATGATAATAATATGGTTGCAACAACAATGTTTGAAAAAGACCGTAAAATTATTGAAGGGTTATTGGATAAAGAATTATGAAAGAAGCTGAATATTTGCCTAGAATGAATGTCCAAAGAAGAATATTTTGCTAGACTACTATGATAGAATTTTTTATCTTTTTTACGAATTAAATATGAAAAAATTGCATTTTTTAGGTATCATAATAATAACTTTGGCATTATCTGCATGCACTTCTAAGGAACCAGTTATTGATAACAATATTGACGAAACCGAAGAAGTAGAAATTCAGAATCATTTTTTCTGAAATAGAGAAAATGAAGCATCTTGGGCCGTAGCTATGCAAAAGCCATCAGTTGAGGAGATGGAAAACTATGAATCCATTATTAATTGATATACTTGAGAATGGACTAATAGTACAACGATAGCTGAAGAACACTTAGCTTGGGTTAATGGATGCAGTGATGTTACTGCATATTGGAATTTCGCTGGATGATATTGATCTAAGCAATTAGCATCTGAAGATATAAAGTTATGAAATACGATTACTATTACGGGAACGTATGATTTTTGACCTATGCTATCTTTAACCGACAATGAAAAGGAAGTTTTAGCAGACAAATGACGACTAATAGCATCAATTTCAAGTATTATAAATTTCTGAGCTATAGATTATAGTGAGGATTCTGCGGAGAACCATGTATATTTTAACGAATCTAGTCCTAATGAAGAATGGACTAGGGTATATAATGCAATTTGATGATCGACACGTGAAATTGATAGAAATCCTGCTAATACGATATTAATCACTAATGACTTATTATTACATTCTTTCCATAAATTATTTGATAATACTCTAAAATATTATGAGCAAACAGAGGCTAGAGGAACGATAAAAGAATTAAGTAACAATCTATTTAATAAATTTAGTGATTTAGCTCAAAACGAGTCAGATCCTGAGTTAAAAGAAATGTATAATTTCTTGGCTATGTATTGGGTAATCCCTAGTATTTTACTAGTTGATGAAGATGATTTAAGAGTTCCCCAGTATACAACCTATGGTGATGAGTGAAGCAGTTTTATAGAAAGCTACGATCCAACTGATGAACAAATAAGGGAGATCATTACAAAGAATGCTGATAAATACTTAACATTTTTTGGTAAAGAGCATCAAAATCAGATTTTAGAAATACTTAATCTTATATTTGATGCCAATAGTACAACTCCTGATGCTTTGTTAATGAGTTATAGTCCAGATTTCATTGTATTGAACGAGATAAAACAAGATTATACACAATTTACTCCACGCTCTCATTATACAGATAATGCTGAATTAAAAACTTATTTCATGGCTATGAAATGGTTGATGAGAGAAAAATTCTATTTTTGAGATGATAAATTAGCGAAGACTGCAATGGTTATGATTGCTAATATCTCAGATGATGAAACCGCTAAACTATCTCAACTTTCTGAAAAAATTAAAAAGCTAGTTTGATGAGATGACGATTTAACTCTAGAATCTCTCTCAATTTGGATGAAAGAAAATAATTTTACAGACACTGATGCAATATTAAGTAATTTCTCAGATGGAGTAAAGGAAGAACTGTTAAATTTAGTACCTCAGAAAATTCAATCCACTGCTTATAGCTCAGAATGAATGATGACTATCGACTCAGAAGAAGCTAAAGATATGACAGCAGGATTCGTATTTTTTGGTGAAAAATTCACTATAGATAGTTACTTATTCGACGAAGTTACCGCTTGAAGTGCAGAAAAAGAGTTTGCTTTCATGCCTAACATACAAACGGCTATGATAGTTCCTGAAATATTAGAAAGCAATTCTAAAGCTGCAGAATTAGTTAATTTATGGATGATGGCCAGAGAACAAAAATGAGATATGAGAGAATGATGAATTTATTCTCAATTCTCTAGTTATAATGATGTAAAAGCTAATGCTATTGAAAAAATAAAATATGAAATTGAAAATGGATCAATAATGGGGTCTGTATATCATAAACGGATAGACATGATTGGATATTTGATAAATAATAACGAAGAGAATGCTCCATATTTTAAGTTAGATCCTACTTACATTTTAAAGAGTTTGGTAACTTATATGTGATCATATACAGAACTTAAACATGATACATTATTATATGTAAAGCAAAATTATGCTGAACTTGGTTGAGCAGATTGAGGATGTAATATCATGATCGATCCTATCGCACTACCAGTTCCAAAATGATATATAGAGACCGATTTAGATGTATTGAATAGGCTCATAGAGTTAAATTCTGAAACGATGTCAGATTTTGATTGATTACCCGAAGAAGCTTTAGCAAATTTCATTGAGTTTGATAAGTTCTTACAACATATAAAAGCTATTTTGATTCAACAAATGAATAATGAAGTTATTAGTGATGAAGATTTCGAATGGATGAGAACTGCTTATACAGTATTATGAAGAATTATATTCCCTACAATGAGTCCTGATGTAACCGAAAAAGAAATGAGATCCGCTTTAATTGCCGATATATTTACATCTGAAGGTCCTAATCCGTTATATGAAGCCGTTGGTCGTCCTGCAATTATGTTAGTTATGATAGACGATGTGAATGGTAAAAGAGTTGCCCTAGGTCCCGTGTTTACTCATTATGAGTTCTACGAATCTGATGACATAGTTGAGGCTAATTGAAGCAGATTAAATGACATTCAATGGCAAGCGGCTTATGATGAAATATCAAAAAGCAAAACTGCTCTTTCAACTGTTAGCAAGCATCTAAAGAAATGATTTGAAGTAGCTGAATAAAAAGCAGAATCCGAATAAAAGAATTGCTTACGATACTATTCGTAGGCTTCTTTTTTGTTTGAAGTTTATTCTTATTTTCCCCGAACCAAAAGGGATCAGAATGAGAACGACATTTTGCAATATTACCGCATTTTATGTTAGATTCCGAAAAAGTAGATCAGTTTTATAAATATTTAAATAATTACTACTATGGGAGTTGAAATCTCCCAGATAAAATAATATTAGTATCCCCGAATCATTTTCATAGTGAATTAAAGCAGCCTTTAACGATTTGTAAAACTAGTGATGTATATTACAAATCTGAATCTATCAACTTATCAAATGACTTAAATACATTGTGAATAGATTGTGATAACAAGGAAAATCTCTTTTATTCTTGGGGAGAAACTATACAAACACAAGAGCATGGAATCTGAGATCACTTCCAGTGGATTAACAAATATTTCAAGTGAACTAAAGTTTTACCATTAATAATATCCTCTCAAGATAGATTCTCCATAGAATCAATATTTGAATGAATAAGATGACTAACTGGTAAAATATTAGTATTAACCTCTGTCGATTTTTCTCATTATCAACCAGAGGACATAACATTAGAACATGATAAAAAATCTATAGAAATATTAGAAAGATGAACTCTAAATAAGCCATGATTCTTATCATGAATTGATGCGGACTGCCCTGCCTGTTTATATTTTACTCAGTTTTTGGCTAATGATAAATGACAACATGCTAAATTACGATATCGTGATAGTTCATCTACGATATTAGGAAAAGATATGTCAGAAGAGAACACTTCAAGAATTTTTATGTGGTATGAATAATATATTCTAATGAAATGAAAAGAATTTATAGTATCAAAAATACATTTACCTGAAGATACAGAATCTCTGAAAAAAAGTCTGATTTATATTTCGTGTATTTTTGTAGTTTTATGATTATTAATATTATCATGTCAGAGCATTTGAAACGCAATTAGACTCAACAAATCAAAGATTCATTATGAATATGACAATCAAACGGGAATAAATTTTTCGAACATAGCTATACCATTACCTTTTGAACCATATTACCTAGTAGCGTGAGGAGATGTTATGCTAAGTAGAAATATATGATATTTTGCTAAAAATGAATGATACGACCGCATATTCAAAATATGAAATTACAATCCTTTATCTGAATTTAAAAAATGCAAATCTAACAATTGCCAACTATTTTTGAATCTTGAATGACTTTTTTGTGAACCAGATCATGATATTCAATTATGATGATTCGATTTCCGTGCGAATCCCAAGAACATAGAAACTCTTAATCAATATCGCCAAGATAAAACACTACTTTTAGCCTTACCAAATAACCATTTTATCAATTGATGATACCAATGATTAACAATAACTAAAGAATTATTAGACCAAAACTGAATCTGATTTGTATGAGCAGGATTAACCGAAGAAGAAAGTAGAGATTTTAAATCTTGGACTGGGAACTGAATAAAGTTTTGTTTATGAGCTTATTCTTATGATTGAGCAAAGGCTAAAGTTCGCTGATGAGTTGTTGTGTGGAACGATTTAAGCGCGGAAAAGATAAAGGAGGATTTAACAAAAATGGATAAGAGTAGATGCAATATAAAAATTATATCACTGCATCGAGGAGCCGAATATCGTTTTTCTCCAAATTCTACACAAAGAAAATTAGCCCATTCTTTAGTTGATGCTTGAGCCGACTTAATACTATGATGACATTCCCACATTCCTTGAGAATTTGAGAAATACAACTGAAAATATATTTTCTATTCTTTATGAAATTTTATTTTTGACCAATGACGAGGGAAACGTGCGACATGAACAGAATTTAACTATTTCTTTGATGAAGATTTACATAGAAAAAATGTTCCGACTTATATATCTATGTTAATAGGATTTAAGTTCAAAAAAAATCTGATGTGAGATATTGATATATCTCTAGATCAGGTTGAATTTAGCTCTACAACTGATTGAATTTTTAAGCCTGTATGAAGTTGAACAAGAAATAATTTGTTAGATATAATTAATTTAACAGAAGAAAAGTTTTAATAAAATTCAAAGATTTTTTAATCTAAAAAAACTCTATTATTTTTTGACAAAATGTTAGTCTTCGAATATACTTAAGCGAGGATATTTTATCATACATAAATTGAACAAAATGAGTTTTAATGCTTCGGAATATCAAAATCAGTTAATTCAGCAAATACAAACCTATTTAAATCAAAATCAAAAACTTTATCTAGAAGTTGTATGAAGCTGCATTGATCAATCAGACTTTTCTCGTCTTATCTCTAGTTTTTCGAATGACATGTGGAAAAAGACATTTTCACATTTCAAATACGATATGGATATCTTTTTCTGTGTCAGAGCTGAAGATGTTTTAGACGAAGATAAACTCTGGGAAGATGGTAAAGATTTCAAAGATTTTCTAACGATTTATTTAAAGAAAATTGAAAATCAATATTGAACGAAGCCTCATATTGTAATTAACTGAATCAATGTTGAAAATATGTATGATTTGATTTTCGCGTTTGAAACTCACTTTCAAAAATTAGGTTATAGAGTTTGGGAAAAATATAAAGTTAAAGCATATGAAACTCCTTTAGATCGTTTATTAAGTGAAGATGGCTTTGGTAATGATGATCATATTCCTACTAGTAAAAAATTAATACTAATTTGTGGATTAACTCCAGAATCTGGTAAATTAACTACAGCTGCAGCTCAGATCTATCAAGATTTAGAAATTTGAATCCAATCCTGTTATGCTAAATTGGATCCCCTTCCTGACTATAGTGCCGATAAAAATATTGTTAGGAATATCGCTACACAAACTAGAGACATCTATTCTATATGACAATACTGACTCAACGATATTCTTGAGAATCGTGATGTATTTAGCAAATCCACTGAAAAATTTAAATTTTTACAAAGATTCAATGAAAAACTTGGATTAGAGATACCTAAAAGGATTGAAGATTATACAATATGAAAATTAAATATCACTGACTCTGAAATTCAGAGCAATCTATCAAAATTTCTAGATGAAGTAATAGCAAATGCTGATTCAGCAATGTTACAAGGGAAATTAGTTTCTCTCAAAGAACTACTATAAAAGCAAATTAATATATTAAAAAATCTCCTACAAATAGGAGATTTTTAATTTTTTTATTAATATATTATTGTCATCTTATATAGTTTACATTAGCCCAAAGCTTATTACCATAATCCTTACTTCCATTATATACTTTACCTATTGATTTAGCAGATTCTAAATTATCAATTTTAAAGAAAAATCATGGGTCCTTTTTCTTTTTTTCACAACAATATCATAAAAACAACTTTCAGGCATTAACAGGATGATAACATTGTCATTCCGTTAATCATAAGTTCATTCTAGCCTTTAATCCAGGCCCCATCGTTTTATGATCCGCATTGTACTCCATCAATATATGATAATAAGAAAAAGAAAATGCCTTAAATGACTCTTCTCGACGATGTAACTCTACACTTCAAATAGAATCTGAAAACTCTGTATAATCCTGGGAAGTTTCAGATCTAGCGAAGGCCGTCATAACATCTATAACATCTTTTTCACTATGTTTATCTAAAATTTTCTTTATCTGACTACCATAATATTCATTATTTTTCATCTCCTCCAAAGATATTTTGCAATATTTTTTAAATTGCTCTATTTCAACCTGCCTATCTTCCTCTCTTACAGGGATTGGCACAAGCATTCAAGCTTTTAAATCTTTTGCTGGTACATTAAAAGAATTGATGTTTCTTACTTTATCAGGGATTTTATATAATGAATCTGCCAAATATGAAAATTCTGGAATTTTCGATAATTTTAATCTTATAGAACTTAAATTATCTCATTGTTGTACAACATAAAAAGACATTCAGGCATCACGGACTAATTCTATTCATTCATTAGCATAACATAAATCCTTTGTTAATTCAAATTCTGAGTTAAAAAAATCTGGATTTTTAAAATATGATCATTCTTCTATAACTACTTCTTTCTGATTCTGATTTCTATCTTGAATCTTCTGATTTACCTCAATTCCTCCATGAGTTAATACAGAGGTAGCTATTAAGGTTTTAATTATATTATTTCTAGCAAAAGACTTCAGTTTACCAGATGTTTTTTTTCATTTTTGCTTCTGCTTTTTTTCTATTTTTTCTCATATTGCCTTATCTCATGCATCAATCAAATGATATCATCCCTTTAAAGCAAATGCCAAAGATTTTCACGTTCACTTTGTAACTTTCCGTACTCATTTTCCAATATCTTTTCATCAATCCAAGATTTTTTTCCCGGACTCTTTAGCAGAACTTAATGCTTCTTCTTTAGAATTACTCATTTTTATACAGCAATATATAAAATTATTTTATTCTGATAGTCGCTCTATCTTAGAAAGATTTCAAGTTTATCTATCCAAAATAGATTGTATTTTATTATATTCAAACTAACAAAATTAGTCAAATTTTAAGACATTTTATTACAATTGAATATAAAAATTTTTATCATTTGATTTTTTAATACATTCCAATATTGTTTATTCTATATTTATTTATAAATTACAGTTAAACATGACTAAAATACGAAATCATATCATAATATTTTTGAAAGGAATCCTTATGTGAGCTTGTGATGTTATTCCATGAGTTAGCTGAGGGACTATAGCTGTAATAACATGAATTTATGAAAGATTGATTCAGGCTATTAAAAATATTATACCAAATTTAAAACTATTCTTTACAGGGAATTGGAAAGTTTTTCGAAAGAATATTGATTGAACATTTTTATTTTGTCTAATTTTATGAATTTGATGTAGTTTCCTTTGTTTGGCTAATCTAATTACTAGTGCTATGGAAAATCAGCCAATTTTAATTCGATCTTTCTTTGTATGATTGATTCTGATATCTGCTATAATACTGTGAACACAAGTAAAATGGGATTGGAAGAGTCTGATTTGTTTAATTATTTTTTCTGTTTTAGCTTTTTGGATTACCTCTCCATCAAACGCACCATTATCAATTACATCTACATGGCGGTGGACCTTCATTTGTGGAGTTGTTGCCATATGTGCAATGATTTTACCTGGTATCTCTGGAAGTTTTATACTAGTTCTTCTATGAGAATATGAATATATGATGTTAGCAATTAAGAACTTTGATATCCTTCCAATTTGTATTTTCTTAGTATGAGCACTTATATGAATCATTGCTTTCTCTAACGTATTATCTTGGTTATTTAAACATTTCAAGATGATAACATTAGCTTCACTAACCGGATTTATGTTATGATCTTTAAATAAAATTTGGCCTCGAAAACAAACTTTAGACTCAACTCTTTGAACTGAAAAAAATATCCTTCCTTGACGAGGAGATGAATACCAGTTATTGTGAGCCTTTTTGTGTTTTTTGCTATGAATTATTGTTGTCTTAGGTATTGAGTATCTATGAAACAAATTTAATAAATCAAAATAAACTTGTTTATAAATTCTGATTCATTATATTGAATGTACATCTTGTACTCAAAAGGGGCTGTCGGCCCCTTTTTCTGTTTTTTTAAAAATTCTCTTGCTATTGCCATATATGTTTTTATATATGGAGTACTAACTAAACAAAAACCTAAACTGCCTATGGACATCTTTACTTCATCGTCGTATTGCTTTCTTGAAGATCAGATGATCTTAGAAGCTAAGCTTGAAAAATGTAAGACACAAGAAGAGAAAGACAATTTAATTGAAGAGTATTCAAAGAATGGGTTGATAATGCTTATCTTCTACTTCGGGACTTTGATTCTCGCAATGATTGTCTGTGTATTGATTGAGCTCTTCAAGTAATCAACTTATTAAAACTGGTAGCTATATTAGCTACCTTTTATTTTTATTTGAAAACTAACAAGGAAACATTAAATTATCTTTATCTTTATACATATTGTAAAATATGATTATTGGAAATAAGCATCCTGCAGAGATACTCAGAAAATATATAAATACAGCGATTGAAACTTGAAATGGAACTCAATTTTTTCTATTGGCTTGACCAAATTGAATCTGAAAAATTGCACATGCCAAAAAGATAATTGAAGAAATATTATGAGGGTATATGTATAGTGATTGTTTATTTGTACAAGATTATGAACCATTTTTATGAAAAAAGCACACAATTCCTGTAGAAATAAAGGATGAAGACAAAAGGTGGATAAAATTTCCAAATGAATGAAAAGATGAACCTGCAACACATGAAAATTATTGAGTAAGAGAAATGAATGAATGGCTATTAAATTCTAGTTTTTCTGGTAAAAAATTCTTATTAATAGAGAATATCCAAAGGATGTCTAATTCGGCAATTAATGCATTTTTAAAATCTGCTGAGGAACCTTTACCAAATAGGTTTATTATTGCTACAGTTCCTCATATATCTATGGTGTTAGATACGATTCGTTCACGCAGTATTGCTATACAATTTGAACCATTAAATACACAAGAAATGCAAGAATTTGTTAAAGGGAACGAACTCAATCTTTCAGATAAGGATCTAGAAAACATATTAATTTCTATGTCTATGTGAAAACCATGATTCTTAAAAATGCTTATCGATAAGATTGAAAGCAATGGAGAATTAGAAGAGAATCTTAAAAAGCTTACTCATTGACTAGTAAATCAATCAGTACCTAGATGAGAACTTATTCAACCGTTGAAACAATTATCTGAAGAATGACTATTAAATGATTTCTTTGAAGGATGGATTGATTATTGTACAAATAATGCAGCTTTTGAACAAGCTGAACGTCGAATTAAAGTAAAAAAATATATTAATGCTAATGTTAATTTGGATTCTGCTTTGATATATGGGTTATTAAATTAACTTATCATCCTTTTTATTTCTGCTTTAACCAAATTTAAGTCACTGCAACTTAAAATTGGAATTAGTTTATCAATTTCATCTATACTTTTATTCCACCACTGAAATTTTTCTAACAAATCAATTAACTCATCATCAAATCTTTTTCTAATTTCTCTGGCAGGATTTCATGCCACAATAGTATATGGAGGAATATCACTTCATACTATGCTATTTAATCCAATAATAGCTCAGTCTCATATATGAACTCAAGGTAAAATTGTTGAATTCTGTCAGATTCGTACATCGTTTCAGATTACAGTATCTCATTTTAATGGCAAATCTGATAATTGAGGAGCTTGCTGTTTCCGTGATTTAAAAATATAAAATGGGTATGTAGAAATACAATTCATCTGATGATTAGCTCAATTCATCACAAAATTAACTCATGATGCAATTTGGCAGAACTTTCAAATAATTAGTTTATCGCCGTTAAAATCATAATGATGAGTAACATGTTTTTCGAAATCTTGATCAGAAAAATACGTAAAATCTCATACGATGATATTTGGATTTGTTATCGTTGGTTTCACATAAGTAATACTATCAAGACCTGATATAGGGAAAACTGTATTTGGATCTGGTAGCATAATACTAATAATGATATAAAATTACGCTGTTTCTTTTCTCTGATACATGATTTCTGGCTCTAAGTTTACTGAATAAGTTTTTGCATCAAAAATAGATTTGAAATCAGATTTATTCATTTCATTAGTATTGATTCCAGATATTTCAGAGTTTCATAATATATTCTGTAAATGAGCAAATCAATTAATTAATAATGGAGCTGAAACTAATCCTAGTTGTTTTATTACTCGAAGCAAGAATGCTAAATCATCCAAAGCTTCTTGCTTAGTTGATTCTTCCTTATATTTCTTCCAAGGCTCGCTTTTACTAATAAATTCGTTAGCTGCTTGAACTAGGCGATATCGATCTTCGACAAATGCCTTGGTATTCGCTGGCTCTAGATATATTTTCTCCATCTTTTCATTATTCCACTCTCCTTCTATCATTTCAAGTAAAGCAAAATCTGATAATCATTCTTTAAAAGAATTCCATCTTTCTTGATCAAATTTTCACTCTATAATTCAATATTTCTTTCATAAATTTGATACTCTATTTACTAAATTTCCCCATCATCCAATCAACATTTTCTCCCAAGTTCATTGGAATCTTTCTCGACAGAAATCTCCATCTGATCCTAAAGGAACATCATTCAAAAGATAGAAAATTAATGCGTCTCTATCATAATCACGAGATACTTGAACTGGATCTACTATATTTCATAATGATTTACTCATCTTCTGTCAATCAACTGTTAGGTATCATGTAACAAACTCTTGATCTGGTAAACGATTTCAAGTTGCTTGAAGCATAGCTGGCCAATATGTTGCATGGAATTTTACTATATCTTTTCATAATACGTGCAAAATATATGTATCGTTATCCCAAAATTTTCCATTTTCTCAATTTCTAAAACATACTGTTATATAATTAAACAATGCATCAAATCGAACGTATGCTACCAATTCAGGATTCCAAGGCATTTCGATTCAGATTCAATTGTGTTTATTTTCTCTAGAGATAGAAAAGTTCTCCAATCATGATTTTACGAAAGCTTTTACTTCATTAAATCTAGTTTCAGGAGCAACGAATTGTGGCTTATCTTCCCAAAGCTTCTGAAATAAATCTGAATATTTTTTTAAATTAAAGAATAAATTAGTTTCTGATACTCTTTCTGGTTTTGTTAAATGGTCTGGACATAATCCTTCTGGAGTTAAATCTCTTTCATTTTTAAAAGATTCACATCATGTACAATATAATCATTCATATGATCACATATAAATGTCTTTTTTTGATTCATCTGTTTCCTGCTCTGCTTGATCATGAACAATGTTCAACATTTTTTGTACAAAATTATGATGTTCTTCTGATGTTGTTCTAATAAAATCAGTGTATGATATTTGTAATTCTTTTCGGATTTCTACTGATCATGCAGCAATTTCATCTAGAAAAGTTTTTACGTCCTTTCACTCTGAAGCAGCTTTATCTACCATTTTTTGCCCATTCTCATCTACTCATGTTGAGAATTTTACTTCATATCACATCAATCTATATCGTCTAGCGTACAAATCTGCAATGAAAGAACTATTTGCATGTCATACATGAGGAAGTCCATTTGCGTAATAAATTGGCGTTGTTACATAAAATTTCTTCTGTTTCATAATATACAAACAATGAAAAAGATAAATTAAGATTTGATTGTAGAATACTGTTTATAATCTTAAATTCAAGAAAAGGTAATCCTTGCATTTTTATGTTGAAATCTTATTGTGTAATATAGTTTTATTATCTCTAAAGTAGGAATGAAAAAAGAATCTTGATTCTCTTCTAAACAGGTATCTGCGACAAAGATAAAGAAAAAAAGTAGTTCTAAAGAGGTATCAAAATGAGCAAAAAAGCCTACTCCCAAGCCATTAGACAATACTTTTGATAATCAGGAAGTTAAAATCGATTTAAGATCTTTTTATAATTTAGAGGCCAAAAAATATTCAGAAACTCGTAAAAAATTTCGACACGAAGAATGAGCATTGCTGAATATCTTGAATCCAATTTTTGAATGAGATAAAAAGATTCGTATTTTAGAGTTCTGATGTTGAAGTGGGAGATTTGCTACTTTATTAAATCAAAATTATAAAAATAAATTTGATTATGTTGGGATTGATTTGTCCGATGAATTATTAAATTATGCTAGAGAAGATAATCCAAATTTAACATTTTTTCAGTGAGATATCACAAAGTTAATTAAGAATTTTGAACAAGAATCTTTTGATTTGGTTGTATGAACTTCTAGTTTCCAACACATACCTACATCAAAGGAACGTTCTTTTTTGATGAAAAATTTTTATCGTATTCTGGATTATGATTGATTTGTTTTAATGACTAACTGGTCTTTATCTAATCGATTTATGAAAAAAAATTGGAAAGCTGTGTTAAAGGCACGTTTGGAATCTTTACTAAAATTTAGTAAATCTAAAGCACGTGATTTATTAGTTCCTCGAACTGATAAAAATTGAAAAGTTTATGATAGATTTTATCATTTCTTTTCTTTAGAAGAATTAAAAAATCTAGCCATCTTTGCTGGATTGTCTTTGAAAGTTTGCACATTCTTAGATGATAAATGAGAATTTACCGAGAACGAAAAGATATCTCGCTCTTCTCTATTTTTAGCAAAGAAATCCCCTATTGAAGAATAATCTGATTTTATATTTTTGTAATATTAAAAATGCTTATAACATTATGATGAAAAGCTTGAAGTGGAAAATGAACAGTCTGAAAATTATTAGCAGAAAAATTAGGTTATGAAATTATTTCTATTTGAGATATGAAAAGGAAGCTAGCCGCCGAAATGGGTATAAATATTATAGAATTTAACAAGATGTGAGATGATCCTGAAAAATCTGCAGAATTTGATTTAAAATATGAAGAATACCAAAAGAGTCTAAAATTAACTGATAAGATTATATTAGATTCTCGCCTATGATTTTATGCTCAGCCTAATGCTTTCAAAATTCTATTAGATGTCGACGAAGAAGAAGCTGGAAAGAGAATATTTAATGCTAATAGAGAAACAGATAAGAATTCTACCAAAAAAGCCGCTATTGCTGAAGTAAAAGATAGAAATTCTAGTGATGCTGAACGTTATAAAAAATTATATGATGTTGATTTATGGGATTACAACAATTACAATCTTGTAATAGATACAACGAATCGTACTCCGGAAGAGATTTTGGATATCATTTTAAATGAATTTACTGACTATAAATTTAAAAAATGAATCGCAGAGACTCCTGAAGAAAAAAAATCTTTAAGAAAAGCGAATAAAAAGAAGAATCTACTAAAAAGTTTTGCGTTATTATTAGCTCTAATTTTAATGTTTTGTTGGTGGCTATTTACTGTAATGAACGAACAAAAAAAAGCTGAAAATAATGCAAATAGTATTCAAACTGATAATATTAATAATTAATTCTTAATTGACCGATTTCATAGCTTCTTCATATTTTTGCTTTCTTTCTAGTCGCTCTTGATAGGATATTTTTTTGGATTTAAAATCATTATCCAAACTGATAAGAGCTTCTGCAATTCAATCTTGCCACTTTCAACTATTATAATACATTTCTGATTTTCATCAGTAGACATCTTCTAAATTTTTCTCTCATTCAATATTCATAATTTTGATAGAAATCAAATAAACATCAGTTATTTAATATAAAAACAATCACAATTTTCAATCTAAAAAATAATAAAACTAGACTTTCATTATTTTTCAAAGAAAAATGTTTGGAGATTACAGGACAAAGATTCTACTTTTGTATTAAATCAAGATGATAATAATGAGCTAACTAAGTAGCCATATTATCATATAATATATGTTTTCTCTTGATTTATAAATTTATAACTTTATAAAGGTAGCACCAAATTGTTTTAGGAGCTACTTTTGCTTTATGGAAGATAAACAACAATCTGATTCATCAATTATAACCCGAGAATATCTGCCCGATTGAATCGTAACATTGGAAAATGCACAACGAATTGCTATTGCAGAAAAAAAGACTTCAATTTCTATTGAGCATATTTTTTGGTGAAGTTATGGATTAATCAGAGAAAATCCATGCTTTGATACTTTTTCGTCTATCGTATGATTTCAAAAAGCTAAGCAACTAGACAACTATTACATTCTTCATTATCAATCTATTGTAAAAAATAGAAAAGACATAGCTCTAAGCGAACGTATGAAAATTCAAGTAAAGGCTATTCAAGCTATAGCTAACAATGTGAAGAATCTACAATATACGCGTCCAGATTTTTGTTTTCTATTTTATGTATCATTTTTAAATTTGTCCAACGAAAATATTATCATTTCATTGTTAAATTCAGACTGAATAGATTTAGAAATATGTATGGAGAACT
The DNA here is from genome assembly GCA_045627125.1 of Candidatus Absconditabacterales bacterium. GTDB lineage: Bacteria > Patescibacteriota > Gracilibacteria > Absconditabacterales > Absconditicoccaceae > UBA3291. The sequence continues at coordinate 17,484 of JAZQNA010000039.1, forward strand.
GTAAAAAACTAATAAACAACCCCATTGCTCGTCGCCAGGGCGTATTTGCTTTTTTGCAGGTTTTGAGTAAAATTTTTAGTAGCATATCTTTAGATCCTAGTAAAGTACAAACTATGATAAACATTAACGACAACTTAAACGATCTCGAAGCATTTATGAAACAAAATGATCTTTTAAATCCTGAAAGCAGCGTAGAAAGTGAAATTGGACAAGATTTTGATCAAAATATTGATGCCGATGGTACAACTAAAAAGAAGGAAGAGAAAAAGTTAAACATTGAATACTTTTGAACCGACTTAACAAAAGAATGCAAGAATGGATTTATTGATCCAATTATTTGACGTGAAAAGGAAATTAATCAAGTAATTTATACTCTTTTACGTAAAACAAAAAACAATCCCCTACTCATCGGAGAACCTTGAGTTGGTAAAACAGCAATTGTAGAATGACTAGCACAAAGAATTAATGAATGAACAGTTCCTGAAAAATTAAGATGAAAACATCTATTCCTTTTGGATATGTGAACATTAGTCGCTGGAACTAAATATCGTGGAGAATTTGAAGCTAGAATGAAGGCAATTTTAGATGAAGCTGTGGATCCTGCAAATAATATAATTCTATTTATAGATGAAGTACATACTATTATTTGAGCCGGATGACAAGATCACAATGATGCCGCTCAAATGTTGAAACCTATGCTTTCAAGAGGAAAATTAAAATTAATTGGAGCAACTACTTTCGATGAATACCAAAAGGTCATTGAAAAAGATGCTGCATTAAAAAGAAGATTCCAAGAAGTTGTAGTTAATGAACCAGATAACGCAACTACTCAAGAAATTATTGAATGATTAAAACAGACTTATGAAGATTTTCATGGAGTACAGATTTTACCAGAAGCTATTGCTGCTGCAATTATCTTAAGTAAAAGATATGTATTAAATAAACAACTTCCTGATAAAGCATTGGATATCCTAGATGAGGCTTGTGCTAGAAAATCAACTATGCAGGAGAAATTAGATAATAATGATAATTATCAAAAAGCTGAAAAAGAAATTGAAGCCATTCAAAAGAAGATTACTAAAGCTATTGAGAACCAGGATTATTTTACAGCTGCTGATTTAAAAGAACAAGAAGAAAAGTTAAAACAAGAATTACAAAATATTAGGAATAAAAGCACAATTCCGACTCACTTAAGAAGTGTTATTGATGCCAAAGATATTGGAAATGTGTTAGCTGAAAAGACATGAATTCCTGTAAATATTGTTAATGAAGATGAAATTACAAAATTAAAGAGATTAAAATCTACATTAAAAGAAAGCTTAATTGGACAAGATGAAGCCGTAGATGCCGTAGTTAAAACGTTAACAAGATCTAGACTTTCTATGATTGATAAACATAAGCCTATTGGAAGTTTCTTATTTTTAGGAGCTTCTGGAGTAGGAAAAACATATTTAGCAAAGCTTATTGCTAGAGACTATTTTTGAGATGAAAGTGCTATGATCAGATTTGATATGTCTGAATTTATGGAAAAATATTCAGTAAGTAAATTAATCTGATCTCCTGCTGGTTATGTATGATTTGATGAAGGAGGAGGGCTAACTGAAGCTGTTAGAAGAAAGCCATACTCTGTGGTGTTATTTGATGAAATTGAAAAAGCTTCTCCAGACGTTTTGAATATATTATTACAGATATTAGATGAGTGACAACTAAAAGATAGCAAGTGAAGATTAATTGACTTCAAGTCTACTATTATCATTATGACTTCTAATATTTGAAGTGATGAATTTAGCAAGAAACAAGTTAGCATCGGTTTCTCAACAGGAAGTGAAAAAGATATGAGCGGAAAAGATTTTGATTTAGTAAAAGAAAGGATTATCGACCAATTAAAGACTTCTCTATCTCCTGAGTTATTAAACAGAATTGACCACAAAGTAGTTTTCAAACCTCTTACAAAAGATCATTTGAAATCAATTTTTGATATACAATTTGCTACGTTCTTAGAAGCTCGAAAGTGAAAAGAAGGTGTTAAATTACCTAAATTCACTGCTAAACAAGTAAAAGAAATTATTGATAAGATTTATGATCCTCAATATTGAGCTAGACCTGTTGAAAGATACATTCAGAACGATATTGAATGAGAGATTATCAACTCTATCTTAGAGTCTAAATAATAGTTTTCTTATTGCTTTCTATATATAATTTTCTATAACCGCATTGATAATAAATCAGAGTTTTTCTATATCCTAATAATAAAAACAAATATCAATGCAGAACAATTTTTGGAAAACATTCTTAATTTGGATTTCTATTGCCCTGATTCTTTGAGCATTTCTACTTTTTCTAAACCAAAAAGTCTACAGTAATGTACTGTATTGAAATCTTAAAGATTCTGTTATAGAATGAGTGGATAATATTTTGTGAATAAACTCTGTTAATAAAAATGATTGTGAATATGTAACCAATGACAAATGATATATTATAGATGCTAGTTGTGTATTGGAGAAGAATTTACCTAGTATGAATTTATCTGATATTATAGGAGCCACTTGGGATCAAATTACAGATTTTTCATGAGTATATTTACCATTTGAGGAATCTTTTACTTATTATTGAGCCTCACCAATCTTTTCTACAAAGTGAAACAAATATTTACAAAACAATTCACTCTCTAAACAATTGCTCCTGGAAGCGATAAAACATAAGGAAAAGATATTAATAACATATAATGAATTAGCTCAATATTATGCAGAACATTTATCTTATTTTGTAGCTGATAAAGATATTTCTAATCTTTGAAGATGTTCTCTCCAAAATTACTTGGTCGCTTTAAATAGTATAGATAATTATGTCTTACCTGTAAATAAAAGTTTCAATGCTAACCAGCATTTAATTTATCAAAATTGATACTGTAGATGACAATCAGAACAAGACTTTTTGTTCTATGGTGGAGTATGCTGAATGATTAGTCAATTATTCAGGGTTTCTTTATTAAATCCAGAAATAACAATTACGAAACGTTTTTCTCATAATGAACGATTTGCAGTATATTATTGAGAAACTGTTTGAGGTGATGATGCTGCTATATATGAAAGGAGCAAACAATTTGAAATATTAAATAATTGAGATTCTGATATATTATTCAAAGTTCGTAATAACTGAGATTCTACACAATTAATAGCGATATCTCGACCAACAGAAAAATGGGTGCAGATTAATAAAAATTTTATTGATTGAAGAGAAACAGCTGTACACTTAGAGAAAAAAATCTTTGAGCCTATATATGATGACAAAACAATTTCTATCTTAAATGAAAGAATCTGACTAACCAAAAGTATTGAAGCCTTCGATTCTTACTATTCTCGTAAAAACCATGAGAATAGATAAAAAAGTCGTTTAAAATTTGACAATAAAAAAAAAGATATATAATATTAGTGGATTAATTTTATATATTATTTTACGCAGATGCAAAAACAAAATTCTGAATTAAAAAAGCCAGAAAAAAGCGTTAGATGAATAATTGCGTACGTTCTGCTTTGGATTATTTTCTTCTTATGAGTGTATATTTGAATTTATGGAGGATTCATTTTCCCCGTACCTGATATACAAATCATGAAATTATGAATACGAATCACTGTAATAGCTTTTGTTTTCATGTTCATACGACATATTATTATGTTCAGGCTTAAGTGAGAAGCTCGTGAAAAATGAATGAAATTTTTTAGATGAGTATGAAAAGGCGTAAAATATTTATTCATCGTTATATTAGTATTGCTAGTTATCAACCTAATATACGGAAAGATTCGATATTCTAAACTTCCTGAAGTAGATGAATCTATGTTTTTACGTACAGACCATCAAACTATTCTTCCTGATGATGAAGATGCTTTGATTCAATTACGCAACAAAGATGATGATATTAGCTTAAATAGAATAGATGGAGAAGGGGTATGGTCAGACCTACAAAGAGTTTATTATGTTATACGAAATGAAAATACATTGACACATAAAAAGAATCCGATTAATTGGAAGGAATATCAAGACGAATGTTTATTAGTCTATTCATGAGATGAAGCTAGTTGTGGAACTTGGGTACGAAACGAAGATACTTTAAATAGAATATTGAATTTTGAAATAAACATTAATAACTCTATTTCAGTACAAGGAGAAAAATATTTAACAGTAAATTGAGAAAATGTAAGCCTTATGGAATATATCGCTGCTAATGAACAACAAATCAAATCAGATTTAGAAGAGTTAGATAGATTACTATCTATGGATTATTATTTACCAGATAATAGGCTAATGTACCTTCCAACATATCTTCAGTGATACTCTCGTGGAAGCTTGGTTGTTATGTTATATTATATACAACAAGAAAATTGGGATATGGTAGAATATGTATTTGATGTAAACTATAAAATGGTAGATTTATTGAACAATATATGAGGAGTTGTTGCCTACCTAATCTCTTGTGTCCTTCAAGAAGGTGTTGATGGAACTATCAATTCTACAATGCAGCTTCTACCAGAAGATTTAAGATTAAAACTTGCTACAAAATATGCTGAAAGCAAACGAGACAAAGAAATGGTAAAAAATAATGTAGTAAACTGAGAGTACGTATTGGCAAATGAATATACTTTTAATGGCGAAGAGTTTCCAAGTTTTTTAAAAGTTTTCCCTATATATTCTAAAAAAGATACAAAAAAATTGATACTTTATTGGTGTAAATTATTATACGACGAAGATATGGAGAATTTAGACTATTTATCTGAGAATATTTTAAAAGAAACATGATATTCTATCTATAATATTTTTTGAGCTCTTTATGCTTGAGCTTTAATGCCAAGCACACAAAGCATTTATACTAGATTAGATTGGACATTGTTTGAAAAGCAAGCTTTGATTAACAATTTAAAATCTGGTGAATATGATATGTGGTTTAATGAAAAAAGATGGAATGACTCATCATATTTCTATGAAACTTATAGTTTATCTAGCGAGGAAAATTTAAATTAATTATTTATCAATAAATAATATATTAAAATGACAAAAACAAAAGAAAAAAAATTCAGAATCTGGTGATTCAGTAAAGCCGGTAAGACTACTCTAAAGGTTATTCTAGGAATAATAATCTGATTTCTAAGTTTAATTGGGATTATGACTGTAAGGATTATACATATTGAATCGAATAGTAACAGCCATTGGACACAGACACAATGATATTTTGCGCCTACATATGAAATATTAGAAAATATTGCAAATATTTTTTGATACTCTGAATCATGAAATATGAGTAATTATAAATTTTATTTTCTAGGACATAATTTTTATAAAATGGATGAAGATGAAAAACTTTATTCAAAAAACAGATTAACTGATATTTTGATGCCTGGTTATGAAGATAAAGCTATTAAAATAGATGAAGATTTTTCATGATATGAAGTAGATTCAAGCCTTATCTATTTATGAATTCCCTATGAATCTAAATATTGTGATAATTGGTGAGATGTTATATATTGAGATGAAGTAGATGAACGCTGAAATGAAATTGTAGTTGCAAATAAAGTTTCTGAACTCAAAATTGAAATTTCTAATGCAAAGAATTACGATGGATATATGTTTTTAAATAATACACACTTTAAGCATTTCCGGCAGAATTCTATATCTATGATTCCATTCTTTAGATCTACCAATAGTACAAAAATTTTATGATCTGATGAAACTGCTTGTATTATTATAACACCTCTAAATCCCATTACAAAAGAACAATTAAATGCACATGGTGAGGATAAAAATTGTGAATTCTGGCATATCAGCCAACAACCATGATACGATGAAGCTTGGATTCAAATTAGCACTATGGTTAATAGATGAATTACACCAACTATAAAAGTTACTCCTATAGAGATAGAATTTCCATTAATCAATAATATATGAAATACTAGTTTCTAAGGCCAAGAAACAAAACTATAGACTCTCCGTTATGGAGAGTTTTTATTATTTTTGAAGTTTTATTTTCCATCATAACTCTCCTGTTATATTATTACTTAAGCTTCAGAGCAAAATTCAATAAATGATAAAGAATAAATAATTTACCATGCTATCTTCAAATACATGTAGGAATAATCACATTACAAATAAAGCGAACAATCCAATTTCCATAGAATAAATATATACTAACTGTTCACCTCCTTCCTTGTTTGATTGTGATGATTTAACTACATTAAATTGAATCCATAGAATATATAGAACTGCTATAACTCGAAATAAGAATCAGACACTTCAAATATCTAGCATAATTTGGAAATAATAGCTCTCTGGCAAGAATTTTCAGTCATAATGAATAGCTGGTCACGAACTTCCAAGTCAATGTCACAATGGATGATTTACTATTTCAGGGATTACATCAACTTTACTTGCTATATGTCATAAAGTAGATTCTCGTTTTAAAACTGATAATCATACTAATGCTAACAATATTCCAACTCATCATCGAAGCAACAGCTTCTTGTTTTTTTTTAATTGCTTTCGATACATTAGCACAAAAACTACAGCTAATCAGATTAATACGGCACGAGATAAAGTCATAAACATTCCAGCGAATCGGATACATAATGCCGCAATATTTAACCAAATTGGAGTTTCAGTTTTTTCTTTTATATTCTTTGTAAAGAATCGTCGTACTAGAGGCAAAAATGCCACCAAGAAGTATCAATAATTGTTTGGTCAAGAGAATAATCACTGTCGACGTAAAGTTCATTGATAACTAGTTAAATAATATATTGGAGGATTCTCTCAATATGCATAATCATCTAAACTTCCATATCATAAAGAATAGAAAAGATCAGGCCGTATTAACTTTAATCATTGCCATACAAATCCTATTAGTACGATTCATACTAGGATTCGAGGGAATAATTTTAATATTTTAGATTGCTTTATTTTATCTGATATTACAAATCCGATTAAACTTGATGTTAATAGGATAAACATCCATTGGAATCAGTATTTTATTCCTACGAATATATTACTCAACGAACTATGAGATATAAAGTATGAAAACAATACTGATATGATTCAAAGAACTATAAATGAAACTCGAGCTAATTTTCGTTTTTTTCGATATGATTTAAATTGAGACAATCATAGCAGAAAGGTAATTAGTATCAACAGGCATCGCAATCATTCACGAACTAATGCAGGATAGGATGCTGGGAGTAGATTAATTCCATATACTAAAAAAGTGGCTACTATTTGATATAATAGATTACAAATTCGAAATATATAAACTGCTGTAATCATAAAACAATAACCACTAAAATAAAACTATTTAATATCAGCTCAAAGTTCTTTTAAGTATAGATTCCATGCATCTTTAGGTGCCATACTTTTTCTTTGTTCTTCTTCTGTAGGACGATATGGGATATGAGTCAAATCTGCGTTAAATCATGTTTCTACAACATCAGAGTCAGATTTAAAAAGTATTATTTCTTCTCCATCAAAAATCATAGAGTTATCGTGAGCAAGAAACATATATCAATAATCTGATTGCAAATATTTAGATTCAAAATTTTCAGCATAATCCATTTCATTTTGAATATTAGCTGTTCTCTTACTTACTGTAGAAATTGAGTCCACTACGGCCAGATAATTCACATACGTCCTAATTGCTCAGATCATAGTAACAAAAAAAAGAATCCAAAGTGCATACTTGATTTTAGTTCAATGATCGTTTAATATTGTCTTAAGTTGAAACATTAGATTACAATTGTGAAATAATTCGTTTAATTATATCTGGCATTTTTTCTCTTGTAATTGAGTCTTTGTATGTAAGTAATACTTTTTTGATACTATCTGCATCATATCATAATCCACGTAAAGATTTTACTATGTCTTTGAACATTTTTTGATCAATGTCTAACGATGATAACTCTTCTACTTTAAACGAATCTTTTAATTCTAACATAATCTTTTTTGCAGATTTAGGTCAAATTCCAGGAAGAGCCTGAAAGAATTTTACATCCATTCTAGATACTGCATCTGAAAGTTCATCTTGAGAAGTCTGTGCAATCTGAAAAGCGGTTTTAGTTCAGACTCCGTTTACTTTTAAGAACTTTTCAAAAAGCTGTTTTTTCTCTAATGAATCAAATGCATAATATTGAACTGTCTTTTTATTCTCGTCGTAGTATGGAAATAGGTAAAACTCTCCTTCTATTTTATTTCCTGCATAAGCCACCTGAATTCACAAAAAATCATGAACTAACAATGTAGCATCTCCATGTTTTTGTACTTTTCACCGGAAATAATGGAACATTTTCAAGACTAGAACATAAAACTATTTCATTGTATTATTTCACTTTATTTTTGCAAGAGAGGATTTATCAATAAAAAAAAGGAGCCATTGGACAAACCAACCGCTCCATTCTTACTAAATTATCCAGCATATTATTTGCATGGATGTTTTTCACGCCATTGAGCAACGACTCCTTCTAGGCCGAAGAAACGGTCAACTTCTTCTGCCGGATTCTCTTCCGGATCCGATGCATGAAGTGCGTTGTCTGTCGCATCTTTTGCATACTTTTTTCTGAAAATTGGAAGCACTCGCTCTCTCACGACGATAACCGCATCCTCTCCTTCGACCAATATAGGCCACATTGGATTTTTTGCCATATTCAACATCTCTGGAAAGAATGACTTTTGTGAATACTTACGGTAATGAGTAGTAACTTGCTCAGGAGTTAAGATGAGCAATTGTTCATCTGACACTGTAAGGTTATTCTCCATTAGGAGAGATACCATCTCCTCAAAATAAGGTACTCCTGCAGGTTTGAGGATAACTAATGTTTCTTGTTGCATATAATATATATTTTTGTTTTATTGTTTATCGCAGCACTATTGCTTTGATAATTAAACTATATATTTTTACATAAAAAAGTCAACCTCAATATTATGTACTACTATACTACTTATAACTAGGATATCGTCTTCTAATTACGAATTTAGCAGAATCTGATAAAGGAGATTCAGACCAATTATTTACAGGAACCCTTCTGGTAAAAATATCCTCTAGTCTAGTCTTTAAATCAACAAGTTCTGGACCTCATTGAAAATCTGCCTTTCGAATACTTTCTATAGCATAATTTTTGTTTAAGATAATAATTACATGCCCTGCCCAAGCAATTGTGTCTAAAGGCTGAACTTTTTGAATAATTTCATCAACTGTATTTCAAGAGATTGATACAGCTTCTCAGAAATTAAAAAATCAACGAGAATTCCTAGGAGTATAACCATCACTTGCCTGCCGCAACAGTCATGAGCAATCTGTTCACTTCAGAATCTTATATTCCTTTTCCGCGTCTGATAGCTCTACTCCGTCTGGAGTTGGATAAAGTTCATTCATTTCTGGAATTCATTGATATCGAGATCATCATCGAATATATTGAGTTCCCAAAGCATCAAGCATATTTTTAATAAGTTGTTCTTTTGATGGAAGCTGAGGGATATGTTCTTCAGATTTATATTCTGTTTTTGTAATTAATCTTTCATCTATGAATCGAGATCCATCTGATCAAAGTCACGTATCAAACTCTCTAGTACGAACCTCATAATATGTAAAATCTCATTTTTCAATTTTTTTAATCAGTGTTAATGGCCTATTTGGAGGCAATACTACTCAAAGTTCATCGATAGTATTTGATGAATCTAATTTTAAACCAGTAGTTCCGGTTCATCACATAATTCTATTAATATTAACATAATCAGCATTTTGCCAGTATAATGGAGTTGGCAACTTTGTTACAGCATATCATTCAAATCCTGGCTCACTTTCTATTTGAAATGATCTCTCCAGTTCTTCTGCCATTTGTTGCGTATGTTTTAGTCCTTCTAATTCTTTTTGCTGTTGAGTCTTTGAAAGTCCTTTTATGTTTTCTATGCGTTTATTTAATAGAGCAGTCTCTTCATCTACATCAGTATCACCTTTTATTACTCCGTTATAAATATATTTTGCGATTTTAGCCACATTTCCATATGATTCTGATAAAGTTTTTTTCTCTTGTATAGAAAGATTGTGGTTCTGACGTAATAACTTATCTAACATTTGATGATCTTCTGCTGATAGAATTGTATTAGCTTTTACCATAGGAAATAATCAAACAAATAAAAACACACTACAAAATCATAATATATATTTTTTCATAATAGCAAATGAGCAAATAAAGCCAAATCTTTATAAAAAATTTATTCAAAATTTCAATGAAAATAAAAAAAAATCTGATTTTATCAGACTTATTTTTCTTTTGGACTCTAGGAGATTCGAACTCCTGACCTCCTGCGTGCAAAGCAGGCGCTCTACCAACTAAGCTAAGAGCCCATATTATTTCTTTTGGAGGTGCGGAGTGTCGAACTCCGGTCTAAAAGGCATGTATACAAACTTCTACCACCATAGGGATCTCTTCAACCAGATTTTTTAAGTTAAATAAGATGGAATGATAAGTTAAAATCCAAACTTTTATCAAATTTTCTTATCCAACTATAAGGTTCCTGCTTTAGTTGACCTTCATTATAGCAGGAGTCTAGATGAAGGTTAATGAATTAGCAGTAAGCGTAAGCTTTAACTAATCCAGCTCTTGCAAGAAGAGACTTTGCGCTATTGTTAGCATTGTTTTTTTGATCCATGATTTACCTCTAGGAATCCTCGAGGAGTGGCTATTCATACACATGAAACCCTTCTATCAAATCCAAAATTCACCCCCCATGCATATGATTTGTGTATAAATTTTTCCTTATAAAAATCAATAAGAATCTAATTATTTACCCTCTTACTATACAATTATCTACATATTGATTGGCAACTTTCTTCAAATCTTGCAATTCTGCTGCGGTAAAAGGTTCTCACTCAAAATTAGGATCTAATGTTTCTTCAGGCAAAAAATTTTGCAAATATCGTGTTTTAATTCATGATAAATACATTCACATTTCTTCCAAATCTTCTTGCACATGGAATCATTTTATCAATGTTGAACGATATTCATAATCAACTATTCATGTTCTCAAGTAATCTAACAGCATTTTATAATTTTCTAAAAAATCTGATAATTCAATTACCCCGCTTCGTTTCTCATAATTAGATAGTGGTCACTTTAGATCAACTGCGACATAGTCCAAAATTCACCCATCTACCATTTTTTTTACTATTCAATAATCACGTCAATTAGTATCTAATTTTACACAAAATCACATTTTCTTAATTTTCTCAGCGAATTGATATAAATCTGGTTGTATAGTTGGCTCCCCACCACAAATACTTACTCAATCTAATAAATCTTTTCTTTGTGAAAGAAAATTAAAAAAAGCATCTTCTGGAATTAATTGACTACGATAACGTGCAATCTGATCTGGTAATACCGCTTGTGGATTATAGCAAAACGGACAACGGAACTGACAACCAGCAGTAAAAACTATACATGCAACTTTTCATGGATAATCTACTAGTGTTGTCTGCTGTATTCCGGTAATTTGCATATATTTCCGTATTTTATCAAAAACAAATAAAAAAGGTAATATTTAATAAGATTTACTCTAATTTTTACTCTTCAAAATTAGTCATAATACTACACAACTCTACTGCATATGGATTAATTCAATTTCAATAAAAAACTTTTACACAGAAGCGCATCTCTTTAGGATCTCAATTTTTTAGATCAAAATTATTGCTTATTGAATTTGTTTCTGCTGTATCTTTATTGTACACTCAAAATATACGAACCAATCTATAAAAATCTGTTTCTCATCATAGTAAAGTAGCCAAGTCTTCCGTTACAGGTACAAAATTTCAATGATCATCTCATGAAAAATATGTATATGTTCAAGTAAATGCAACTTTTGTTTGGTCTTTTATGCCTTCACATTCTTCTTTAAAGAATCTATCTTCTGAATAGCATTTTTTTATCATATCGTTATTTCAGGTCAGTATTCACTTTGCGACAATACATGTTCATGCCGTACAACCTGTTTCAATTATACTATATAATCACGTATTAAATGTTATTGAGTTATCATTTCTTATATCTACATCTAACCAATGTTCATCTTTTAGTCATGACCATTTTCTCCGATTAGAATTCCTTATAATAAACATTTGTTCAACTCACTCTCTTGCTAGATTTGTGGCTCTAACTTGCAACTTTGTTTTAGATAAAAATGTATACGACCTATTAATGGCTCAGATGATTCAAATAACCACCAAAGAAAACAGCGACAATACCATTATAGTTTCTATTAAAGTGAATCAAAATTTCTTATTTTTAAATACACTCAGCATAGTTTTGGAGTCAAACATAAAACAATTTGCATATTATTTAACAAAAAATATAGTATAAAATGAAAGTGATAAATCAATATTTTATTTTCACAAATATTGAAAGATGCCAACCTGGGTTTGATATTTGATTCTACTAGTTTATATAGTCATCGCTTTTCGAGCCGTTATGATGTGAATAGATAAAATGGCTAGAGTGATTATTGCAAATTATATAGCTTGAATTACATGCTTTGCTTTTGGAAATTTAATTAATCAATGAGTTCAATGGCTGGCCGCCTCTCCCGACGATACTTTCATGAAAATTTCATATACCAATTTGTCAAACTTCCTTTCTGCTGCCGAATTAATATTAATTTTATTGGTCTTCGCTTGATTAATCTGGTTAATTTATGCTTGTGGAAGGATTCAAGTATCTTTTGGTAATAATGCGACTACTGAAAAATTATATTTTATTGTTCTGATCCCCATCACCGTTTTAAGCTTTATTTGTGGTCCATATATAGCATTAATGGCAAATGGAATTGAGACCCTCTCTGATTTACAAAATTGACTCGGAAGTACTTTTTGATTTTTATGAACTTTAATAAACCATTTACCATTTCGAATGTTTTTAAATTGACTAATATTTATTATCATATCAAGCCGTGTAAATTTTAAGATTTCTCTTTCTGCCAAAGCAACTAAGATTCCAGAATGAATATAAAAAATCTGGCTTAAAATTTGCGAAATTCTGAAAAATAGATATACTTGACTTAGGGTTTTTATTCCTAATCAAGTAATACATGAAAGTGATGTTTCCACAACATATAAAAAAGTGATTCTTTTCATGAGTAGCTTTTTCGGTTATGGGATTTTCCATCAGCTTCGTGCAATTAATTGTCATGGCTATTTGAGTAGTTTTTGCTCTATTAGTTTTTTCTACTTGCAATCAAGCATGAGCGAGATGAGCATGAGCCGTATTTGCGATTATAATTTTCCTACTTTTTGCTGTAATCGCATTTTTTAATATTTCTGAACTTAGTTTACTTGCATTTATTGCAAAAAAAATAAAGGATTGATTTTTAGATGTCGCTAAAAAGTTTCAGATTAATTATGTAAAACACGATCCTACTGAAATAACTATAGCAAAATCAAAACAAGAAAAGTGAAAACAAAGAATTGAGATTAAGGAAGACTTAGATCTGGATAGACTTTCACAAATTGAAAAATGAGGAATCTTATAAGCAATTAGAAATTTATAACTCTCACTGCGTAAACAAATATATCAAAATTTGATTATAAATGGCCTGCTTTGATTGGGAGATATCTGTCTTACTAACTACTCCCCTAAATAATGAAATTAACTTTGATTTATATTGAGATTTTCCATATTTTATATAAATAGCATCAATCAGTTTCTCAAATTTTTCAACTTCTATTCGATCCGTTTTTTTCATTTCATATTTTGGTTTAACAGGATTATAACTCCTTGCAGGAGTTCATCATAATGCAAGAAATTTCTCTCTATCTACCACAACAAACGCATCTGTAATCAGTTTTCTAGCTCACTGATCCAAAACTTTTCATGAATATACCATTGCTGAACTAGCTCAAGCATCTAAGAATAATGCATTATAACATCAAAATTGCTTTTTGATATATGGAGCCATATCTCGTACACTCATAGTTCCAACTACTCACATATAGATAGTTTTTCAATCTTCAGTTGAACAAATAAAGTTTCTATTTCATTTTCAAGTCAACTTACTGTCAATATATTCAGATGCTCCAGCTGTTACATCTTCTCAATTGATTAAAAGAACTGGAAAATTAGAAATTCAAAAATACAAATCAAAAATATAATTTGAATTTATATTACTGATAAGTCCCACATCATTCTCACTGATTTTATTTTGGACAATTAACGGATTCCCATCTTGAGTAAATCCAAAAATTCATCTTATACTAGTATCTGGCCAGAACATACTGTAGCTCTCTCCATCTCCCTTAAAAATCCTTTCGTAATAACTGAATGTAGTTGGGCAATTAGAATAATCTTCTGGACAGAAAAAGGCTCAATTTATTGCAGATATTCATCATACTTTTTTTGTTAGTTCCTGAATTGTTTCTCCTCATGTTCATGCAACAGAGCTCACAACAAAATGCTCTCAATCTAACTCTACTTTTATAACTCTGATTGCGTGTCAGCCACGATTTTCGATTAGAATTTCTTGATAAGCAAAAACATCTTGCGATAAGAATAAGCCTCCAAAGACAACTAATAATAATGTTGAAAACATAACTCAAAAATTTTTAACCTTTCTCATACAATTGTACTAACATAAATAAACAATTTATTTGTAGGATTTTTGGCATATAATTTCAAGTCAAAATGTCTCTGAAAATTTGCATTTTTTATTAGATGTAGGTATAATTATTTTAAGAATTGAATTTACTTTTATATCTTTGATTCTGCATAAAATGAATGCGATTAAAATAAGAAAAAAGAAAGAAAAAAAAATTTTATGAGATAGAGCTATTAAATATATTTATCTCGTAATTTTAAGTTGTTGTTTGATTGTGGTAAATAATTTGCATCCATATGAAGAATCTCAATTAGATAACTGACAAAATTTAAAACCTGAAATGATTTATATTTTTCATGATTATGCTGGGAATCAATATATTTTGAATGAGTCTGCGCATGGATCAGCCAGTTCTCGAGAATATTTATTCAATGAAGACATACCTGAAGAAATAAAAAGCGATGATAAGACACCACAGGTTGATTTATCTAAAGAAGCTGAGGTGCTGGGAGATGATTCCAATAATCAAGGGATAACCACAATTGATTTAGGAGACATTTCTTATGAAAATATGGAAGATTCAAGTTCAAACGTTACTCAAAAAGATGCTGAGCCTTGAAATATTGAAGATGAAAATAAACAAAACGATTCTGAGCTTAAAAAAGATAATCAGATTCCTGTGGAGGATATCATGAATGAATTATGAGTAGGATGAAAAGATAACGAAAAATCTTTTGTTATTAATAGTTCTGATATCCAACTCTCCACTGAAGACGGACATTATACTATTACTGAAATTAGTGATAATGAGACAACAATGATTATTGAACGAAAAGAAAATCCTGATAGTGCTGATAACTCAAGCAACAATGCCAACCCAGAGTGAAATGATGACAATTTAACAGAAGAAAAAAACCATTCATGATTAAGTTTCCAGTTTCTTAACAGCGGTTTAGTATTACCAACTTTGATTCCTCGAGAACAGATTAATTTCTTGGGATATTCTGAATACAATCCAGATAGCAATTCAAACTGAAATAGTTCTCGGACTACTCAAAAGTGAGAGAACGAAGAAAAATTAGAGCCAGGGATTCATATTATCGATGATTATGTGGACTGCATGACACCATGGGGGTATAAAATTGAACATGGAGAAAGCGTTTTAGCGTATCAACAATTAAAGAATACTCCCAATATTTGTAATATTGAAAGAAGATTCTGTTGGAATGGAAAATTATCTGGTACTTATACACAACAGTGATGCTCTGTAAATGAAGATTATTCATATGAAATTTCATGACAGGCAAACATAGTTCATCATGAAGAGAAACCTAAATGAGAAACTAAACAAAATTCTGATTGATCAGTAACAGTAGTAAAGAAAGAAATTTGAACTGATTTCTTATTTGATAGACCTAGCCGTACATATACGTATGATGCATATACAAATGATAACCCTATTGTATCTGAGACCCCAGAAGTTGATCAAACTGAAAGAGTTCACCGAGATTGTACTACTCCACGATGAGAGAAAGTAGAACATGGGCAATTTATTTATGCTTATAGACACGCAAACGGCTTTAGTGATTCTCGCTGTGAAATGCAAATTCGTTTATGTTCAATGTGAAAGTTAAAGTGATCATACACAAATCCAACATGTAAAACACGAGACACATCTTTTATCGATTGGATTAACGACTCTCCTACTTGGGATACATATTCCAAAGAAAAATTAGAATGGGTAAAAAAGCAAATAAAATCTGAGCAATCTTATGATAAAGAATATGGAATTTTGACTGATAGTGATGCTTTAGATAGAATCTTAACCATAATGGAAAAATAGTAAAAATCTACATCTGAAATTGTTTGTAATTTAAGTTTTGAATCTTAATTGTTGAAATACTTATTATATGATTTAATAAGATCTGGCAATTTAATAATTTCATCATCAGAAGCTCTTTTGTTTCGATGCTGTTTCCCACATTTAGAGCAAACAAAAAGGATTTTGTAATCAGAATTCTTTAATTGATATTCTCTAGGATACATCACTCCTTTACACGTTGATAATCTATCTCAAGGAATTTCTCCATCCACATGTATAGATGTAAAACAAAATGGACAATGGTTTCTACATGTTTTCTCCGCTACGGGAACCAGTTTCCCGCAATTTATACATTTAAAACTATCGTTTATCTTTTTCATACCAATGAGCCTATATAAAGGACCAAGTAGCCGTAATCGAATAGATCTCTCCCCCAAAGTCGTTAAAGTGGGTAGCTCGAACCAGTCTACGAAAGGTTATACCGGCTCCCTGGAGCAGAGTGGGAAATTTGATACAATACCCGATCTCGAACTACTTAGTCCAGATATGATATAAATAATTAGACTATTTTTTCAAGGAAAGAAAAAAAACAGATTCAAAATTACTAATAACTTTGTATTTTTGAATCTGTTTTTTATTTTAGAATTTCTTATACTTTGGAAATATTCTAACCCAGACTTTTCAAATTAAGTCTCAGTCACGAACGAGATAATTTGAATTTTCATAACACTCAATTCAAAAACAGCATAATGAATCTGTTGTCCTTCCCCTATTGTCTCCCATTACAAAATATCAATCTGTTACTTTAAATTCATTTTTTCCACAAGTGGCTGTAGTTGTCAATCATTCTGGAAGATATGATTCTGGCATCAATTCACAACTATTTCATTCTGAATCTTTTACTACTGCTCAGACTGGGATATTAGACGAGCAAATATATACATTTCCATCTTGAACTAATACTGTTTCTCAAGGCAATCATATAATTCTTTTGATATATGGTGAAGTCTTTCATTTCGCTACGAACACAATAACATCTCACCTATTGAAAGTACTAAAACGCTGAGTAAATTTTTCTACAATGATTCGATCTTTTTCTGAAAAATTTGGCTCCATACTAGATCCAATAACTGTATATGGCGTAGCTACAAACAATCTTATGAATAATACGATTCCGAACACAAGAACTAAGAACACCAGCAAATCAAATACTTCAGCCCAAAATTTTGCATGTTTCTGTTTGAATGAAGACATTATTTTATATATCGAATTAGAATTAAAATATAAACTATAATATAACAATATATTATATTTATATCAAAAATCAAATAAAAAAAAGCTGATTTTAATCGCAACAAAAACTATGTGATTTTCATCAGCTTCCTTATTTAGTTACATTCATTTATTACTTAGAATGGCATTTCTTCATCTATTGAAGCAGCAACATTTTCTCATTCGAAACTAACATCTCCATCCAATCCATCTCATTTTGAATCTAAGAATATGAAGCTATCCACAATAATTTCTGTAGAGAACTTTTCAGCTCATTCACTATCCTGTCGTTTTCTAGTCCTGAGTCTACCTTCTACGTAGATTCTTTTACCCTTTACTAAATATTTTCATAAAACTTCAGCACCCTTTCCGTAGGCAACACATCTATGATATTCAGCATCTTCCATAGTGTTTCCTTCCTTGTTTGTGTACTTTCTGTTCGTTGCAACAGTAAAATTTACTACTGGTGTTCAAGTAGTTTCGATTGTCTTGACCTGTAGATTGTTTGTTGCTCTACCGATAAGCATCACCTTGTTCAAATCCATTGCCATGTTGTGTAGAAAATTAGAGTATAAAAGACCTCATAAAAAAGGTACTCTATTGTGTGTGTAGCAATATTAAATAAAAAATCAAATCTTTTTTTATAAAATAAATAATACACAACAATAAGGAAAAAGAGGAGTTCAATCCTCTTTTATTTATATATAATTACATTTCTTATGACTCTTCATCTCAGTCATTATTAATCCTAGCTTTTATTGCAAAGAATGTGATAACTCATCACATTATCAACACTCATCATACCAGAACGATAATGATAATTTTTACCCATCCCGGCAAACCAGACTTATTGGATGTATCTCACTGTACATCATCATAGTGATCTAATATTTCACCTGCATTACATGACTGAGATTTTCATGCAATACTGTAATACTCAAGTATATTACAGAAAGATGGAAGAATCACATTTTTAACATCCTCCGCATCATTTTCGTTAGCTTTCATGATATCATTAAAAATTGATTCTAACTTCTCAAATTTAGCATCTGAATCATAAGCTGACTCATTTTCTTCAAAATCTGCGAATTTTCACTGAATAATTGTTTTTAAATTGCTTGGAAGAATTGCTAAGATTTCAGCTTTATTAACTTCGTATGCATTTTGTGTACCTATAGATGAAATAATATCATCATTTGATAACCTATCCAAAACAGAATGTAATAAATCATTTTGTGCTGCATCCATTTCTAATGCACCATTTTCCATCAATTCGTATATAGCAATAACTGTAGATGATACCATATTTTTATTCTGAATATTTTTACGCAGTACATCTAAATAACTTTTTAATGTTACATTATCATTTCTACCATTTTCATCTAAACCATTTATTAATGTTGTAATATCATGATAAATAGATAATTGAGTTTCATCTAATTCTAACACATATCATTCAAATGATACGTAAAAGTTTTTATAAACCTGCTGTCCATCACTTGTTGTAAAATAGATTCTTCAAATAGTGCTTTCATAACTAGGTTCATATGTAATTTCTTCTAATGTATTACATTGATAATCCACATCATTATCTGTAATCCCATCATTATTGTCTCATGTACCATCTTGTGAAATATCCTTATCAATAAAACATTTAGATCCATTTTCGTGGTTTAGATAAAGAACGAGCTTATTATTCATTGCGCTACTTAAGAATATTTCTGGATTACCATTATTGAAGGTCGTTTCTGGTATAGTGATTAAATTTACCCCTGGTGCTATACGTCAATTGCTCACATTTTCAGATGTCTTAACCGTAAATCAGGTAGATACCTCTATTCAATAAATACTTTTTAAGTATAATGAGACATTATGATTGCCATATTCTGGGTATTTCTGAATAAATTTTATAGTTTTTGTAATATCTGTTTTTGTACCTCATGTCAATGTATCTAGATCCGTAGCTACGATATGCGTTCTTTTATATTTGTTATTTCATAAATTACATTGTGCTGTATCGAAACATATCTGTCTCTCAACAAACGTTCATAGACTTAAGTCCCTAAAAATCACAACATTTTTATAAGAATTTGAAAGCAAAATTGGCTTTACTCAATTTTTTACCCTAATAACTCCTCATTCTCATTGTCATCGGAATCATCTATATTCTACAGCTGCTCTAGGGGTAAATCAATCTTCATTAGGTTCTGTAAAGGTATACGTTGCAGAGTTCTTTTTTGTTGTTAAATCCCAGATTCAATCTCAATCAAAATCATAGTAAAATGTTCTATTAGTTTCGAAATCTTCTATGTCTCAAGCAGATTTAGACACAATTGTATATGTTACTGTATCTCATACTTCCGCAAATTGAGAACTAACTTTTAATGTTACCGTTGGAATATCTACCTTGTTTCCGGCATTTGGAAAATATATTGTTGGTCAGCTTCAGATTATATCTTCACTATCAACCATTCATCCATCATTATCATAAATCATAACTCAGAATTTATATTCTCCTGCTATTCTAGGAATAACAAAATATACATATGGAGTAGAAATCCATGTATCTTTATATTCTAAGATTCTATCTGGATCATCGATATTATAATAATAGAACCTGAGTCTCGAAACCGATCCATCTGGATCCATTGCATCAACTGCAGTGACTTTCACAGTTAAATTTGTAGCTTTATCATCTTCAAAAATAGTTTGATTTGTTGTGGTTGATGTACTAAATCAAATAGTACTGGAATTCGCACTATCATACTGTGGAAACGCAACAGTAATATTTTTCAACTTTGGTAAGGCATTCTTTACATTAAATCGGAGTCTAGCCTTATCTTGTTTTCATGCGTTAGCATCTGCGATAGTCAAATCTACAAAATGGCAACCAGTCTGATTAAATTTTTGCGTAAGAGGGGATAAACTGTTCGTATTCGAGATTCTTGGAGTTCAAGAAACTGTTTCAACCTGGTAAACGGATGTAAGTTTAGCTGTAGTTCATTGAGTATTTACAGAAATTGAAGGATCAATTGTAAAACTAGAATATCTATCTACACTATAGGCTGCCTCAGTTGTATATTGTCCAGATATACTTCCAGCCACTTTACATATATCTCAAGCCTGGATATAGTATCATCAGCTATCTCTTACTCTATAGGCTGCAATCGGATAGTCAACTTCTCAAATAAACACTTTTTCTGTAACAGTGTTATAATCTCCACCTGTATCATATACACTTAATGTAACTGTATAGATTCATCTTTTAGCATATACATGAACTAATGATGTTATATCCTGTCAATTCCTGTTAGTTCAATCTCAGAAATCCCACGAATAATCAAAAACAGGTTTATTAATCTCTGAGTTAAAATTTAACTCTAATCATCGAGTAATAGCGTTTGGATTTGCTTTAATTTCTGGCCTAAGAACGGATTTTACCTCTATAGTCTTCGTAATACTAGCATGTTTTCAATAAAGATCCGTAACTGTTAACTTTACTTTATGAGCTCCATTTTCATTAAATTGAACGACTATTTTTCTATTATTATCTTCTGTTCAAACTATAGTGTAATTTTCTGTATCAAAATCCCAATGATATTCAAGAGAATCTACTCAATTAAGGACGTCTACATCTGATGAATTACTTGCATCTAATGTAAATTCTGATGGATATAATCGCTTATTGGTTGGAGATATAGTAAATTGTGGAGTAGGAGTTGTAGACTCTACATATACATTTTTAATTTCAATATTTTGGTTTCCCAGCATATCTGTAGCAGTTAATCTAACTAGATAATTTCCGGGCACATTAAAAATTTTCGCTGTTTTTTTTCATTGATCTGTAACCAATTTATCTCATTTTTCATTAAAGATTTCCCACATATAAGCATTCAACTTAGATGAGAGAGAATATGATGTAGCTCAATCAAATGTAAACGTACTCGAAGTTGTTCATTCTGATGGAGTTTGCTTTATAATAGCTACAGGATCTGACACATTTAAATTAAATGTTTCCGAAGTTGTGTTACTTTCATTATCAACTGTTGTTAAAGTAACCTTATATTGTCAATTTCAATTTAGAGGGACATTAATAAATGAAGGACTTCATTCAAAACTTTTTGAATACGAGAACCCATTATTTGGGTTAATAATCGTCCATTTATGAGACTTAATAGTTCTTCATCATGTTGGCATAGTTGCAGATCCATCAAAAACTATTCACTTCTCCGCTTCAGAAATTCAAATTTTTAATCATTCATTGAAAGGCATTTTCCTAGTATTTGCATATACTACGATATTTGCAGCTTTTGGTGACACATTAATTGTCAAGTCTTTTTCTCAATCTAAGATTCACAAACCAACATTTGAGCTACGAACTACTAGGTGAACGATAAATTTTCCGGCCTCATTGAATGTATAATTAATAACATTTCATTTTCACATTGGAGTATCTACCCCGTTTTCATCTCTATAATATCGAAAATAATTATCTGTTGGAATTGTCTCACTTGATGGATCTACACTACTTCTTGCATCAAATGTTACTGTTAATGGAGCAGATCATCCATTCGGATTTGCCGATGCACTAGCTTTTACAGTATAAGCTGAATTAATTGAATTAACATTTCATATAAGAGTCTTGTAGCAGGAATTTCACATTAATCATTGTAAACTGCTATATGAATAATCTTTAGATAAATTTTCTGATAATAGCAAACATTTTTCATAGGTTGTTTTATAATCTTGTGGTAAGTATTTAAAAGAATTTTCAAAATCCTTTGTAAGATCTGAAAACAAATCCACATCTATGTCCAACCCCAGTTGTTGTCTAGCCTGAAGAGTGCTAAAGATATCCCATAATTCATCCCAATTTTTTACAAATTTATAATTTGCATAATAATAATCAGGCACACTTTGGGCGCTTACTGATGGTGTTTGGATAATTCATAGGTTAGAAACAATAATTCCTGCTATTAGCGATTTCAAAACGACAGATACAAATTTTTTCATTAATGTGGTAGAAAATATATAAAATATTTTTCATATTAAGTATATGCAAAAGTTCGAGAAAAGTCAAAAAAAGTCAGATTTTTATGGCCATTTTACTTGCTTTTTTATAAAAATATATGAAATATAGCAAAGTTCTATGTTTTACTTGAAACTAAGCCAAGAAATTCTATACATAATAATATATTTTAATGTTGTAAGATTTCGAATAGAAGATGGTAAAATGAGAGAAAAAATTTTATGTAATACGAAAATGAAAAGAAACTGGGATTTTTCCTTCTCGAGAAGAATGTAAATTAAATGTAAATTGATTTCCTGATGCAAAATATAAAAGTTTTTCTAGCATAGAATTAGCTAAACAAGCTTTAGAAGATTGATGGGAAAAATATTATAGCAATTGAGCTGCAACAAAGAATAAGGATATGAAAAAAATGAATAATGATGACAAAAATCAGATTATTAAGGATATTCCATTTTTCTATGAAAGTGTTGCCGTTGACGCTGCTTGTACTGGAAATCCATGAAAAATGGAATACAGATGAATAGATTTGAAAACTGGTGAAGAAATATTTCATGAAAAGTTTGAAATCTGAACGAATAATATCGGAGAATTCTTGGCGATTGTGAATGGATTACAATTCCTACAGTGAAATAGAAATACTGTAATATACAGTGATTCTAAAATAGCCATATCTCGAGTAAATCAATGAAAATGCAAAACAAAATTCTCATCGGAATGATATCATAAAATTACAGAAGCAATTATAAATGCCGAAAACTGGTTGCAACAAAATTGAATTACTCATAAAATTTTGAAATGGGATACTGGAGAACGATGAGAAATCCCAGCAGATTTTGGAAGAAAATAAATTTATTTGTAGAATATTTTTATGCAAAAGCTCACTTATCGTACAATTGAAAAAGAATCAATGTTTGAAATACCCAAAATCAAATGATCCAGATTTTTGTGTTACCTTTTCCCGTGTGATAGCAAAGAGGTTGCGGATGCTAATTTGGAGATAATAAAAAAAGAGCATTTTTCAGCTACCCACCACTGCTCTGCTCGAAGGATTTGAACATATATACATGAAGATTTATTTGGTAATATCTTGATTGATCCTAAATCTGCAAAAGGAAATGATGATTGAGAACCGACAAATACTGCGGGCAAACCAATTTTAAATGTTCTAGAATGAGAAAAGTTACTAAACATAGAGTCCATTGTAGTAAGATATTTTTGATGAACTTTATTAGGTGTTTGATGATTAATTCAGGCTTACAATCTAACCATAAAAGAAGCAATAATGAATACAGAAATAGTAGAAAAAGAAGTTTTACAACAAGTCGAATTGGAACATGATTATAGTCAAACTGCTTTAGTAGCCCATTTAATGGATAAATTCAATGCCAAATTGATATCTGAGACTTGTAATGATAAATCAAAGAAAATCCTGACTATTAATTATGGATACGTTACTGATTTCGAAAAAGAACTATTTGATGCTAGTTGAGGTAGCTTAAGGATTATGAAAGTTTAAAATTTCCATAGATTCAAAAAAGTCAGATTTCTCTGACTTCTTTTTTAGATAAATAATTTAATTATAAACTTTGCATCTGTGCTTGTAAAGCTTCAATTTGAGCTTGAAGTTCAAGTCTTTGCTGTTCTTTTTCATCGATGACAGGCTCTGCTGGTACTACAGCTGGCTGTGCAGAACACGTTGTTGCCAAGTCTGATACCATTTGTTGCAATTGAGCGAACGAACTAATCATATCATTATAGATAGTTCCTTGATTATTTAATAAAATATTCATAGATTCATTGATATCAACTTCTGGTTCTACAACCTCTTGTTCAGCAACTTCAGGTTCAACTACTTCTACTGAATCTTCTATATCCTCAGAAGCTTCTGGACATTCACACTCCCCAAAACACCCTCCTCCAATTATATCTTTTACATTATTTGGAATGAATCTTACCATCCAAGCATTATCTACAACAGGAGTCCCTGGAATATTACCAAATCATAAACAGATTAATCAAGCAATAGCTGCAAGGATCCAAAACAAAGTTGTCCAAAGAAAAGTTTTCATGTTTGTTTTTGTAAAGAAGATAAAAATCTAATTTTATTTAGTCTCTAATATGGATGATACTTGTTTCAACTGCTGTCAAAGCACAGATTCAAAATCTGATGGCATTGGAGCTGAAACTGCAATTAGCCTTTCATTCATATCTGAAAAACTATATTTATAACAATGTAGTAATTGTCTTTGAATATGCAAGAGTTTATTACATTTCCTATTTACTACTGGATTTCAATAAATTAAATCCCCCACTACTGGAAATCCCTCGCTAGCTAAATGCACACGAATTTGATGCATTCTTCCTGTATAAAGTTTTACACGTAGTAAAGAAAGCTGACCTAATTCATGATGAAAAAATGTCTTTACCTTGAAGCATTCAGTTTTAGACTCTAATCATCAAAATTTAGCTATGCTCATTTGAGCACGATCAAAATGCGCATTATAACTTTTTTCTAAGGGCTTATCGATTACAAAATGTTCTGGAGTGTTTCAAACAGCAATAGTTAAATACTCTTTATTTATCTCACGATTACGTATAATTTGATTAAAATATTGTAACGCTTCATAAGTTTTTGCTGCGATGAGCACTCCCGAAGTATCTTTATCTAATCTATATCAAAATGCTGGCTTAAATGTTCAAATTTCATATTCTTTTGTATAACATACAAGATAATCATTCATTGATAAATCCTTTCGATGTTTGTTACTTTCATGAGCCACAACACCAGTTGGTTTATTAAAAGCGACTCGTTCAGAATCTTCATACAATATTCGAGGTAAAATTTCTTCTTTAGTCAGGTTTTTCATCTGTTTTTGTTTAAAAGAGATTCATGAAACATGTTCTTTTTTTCAAAACAGATCAGAATTAAAAGAAATCTGATCTCATATTTTCAAACGATAATCTTCTTTTGATTTTCTATCATTAATTAAAATTTCTCATTTACGAATCGCTGAGTAAATATCAGTAAGTTTTACCGTTGGATAATTTTTGCAATATTTACGTAAAAAACGATCAAAACGCTGATTTGCAGAACTTTCATCAATCGTAAGTGTTGTTATTTCTTCAACCATAGCAAAATCTAGATTTTCACTATAAAATCTACATTAAGTTAAAAAAATATACTAAAAAATCAAGATAACTATTATACTCCTACACGATAATAAATTTCTTTGTCTACTAATTCTCTTTTTGTTCACCATTTAAGAGATGAAATCTCTTTGATTATTTGAACTTTTTCAGGAGTGTTACGATATTCCATTCCATATGGAAATCATGGATACAATACTTTTGATTTGAATGTAAACGGCCTAGTTTGCTGGTTATTTACGGAGATTTTACATGCTCACATAAATGCCTCTGTTGATGTTAAATCTGTCTGATTAAATTCAGGTTCGAATTCTTTCGCCAAGAATTCTGCATCTGGAGCTCATACTTTAAAGATAAACATATTTCCTACATTTCCAAATATTGTCTTAGAAAGATCCATGTTTCATCCTAATCATTCCTGTTTTAACTGATCTGTATACTGATGAGCCACACAAAGTCATAATTTATATTTTCTGGCTTCCGAAAGAATTGATTCAAATGAAGCTGAAACGTAATTCTGAAATTCATCCACATACAAGTAGAATGGTACTCTTTCACTCTCTGGGATTTTTGCTCTTTTCAATGCCGAGAGTTTGACCTGCATAGAAATAATTTTTCCTACCAATTTTGATGTTTCTTCTCACGCAATTCACTTTGCAAGATTTAATAAAATGATTTTTCATTCTTGCATTGCATCATACATCTTAAATGCTGATTTTGGTTGTCAGATAACATTTCTAACATATGTTCCTGTGGTAAACGGTCAGAATTTTGCCTGAATAAATGGAATAATTTCCGCTTTTTCTCTATCTCACATTTTTTTATAAGTTTTATTCCACCAAGAAGCAACTACAGGATCTTTTACATTCCTAATTTTAGCTTCAGCAAAAGCATCATCCGTAAATAATCTCATGATATCAATTAATGTTCCTCATTCTGGTTGATCCATTAATAACAAACAGGCATTACGAAAATAATCTTGGATTCTCGGACCAAAAATCTCTGGTCAATACATTTGAACAAACATCTCTACCAAATCATTTGTTACTACATCGTGTTCATCTGCATCATCTAAAGATACTTCTAGTGGATTTAATCAAATTGGATATGCCGTATTTCAAAGATCAAAATAAATTAAATCGTTAATCCTTTCTTTTGGAAACCATTTTAATAAATATTCACACGCTTCACCATGCGGATCAATAAAACATAATCACCTTCAATTATCCATATCATCCACAGCTTGGGTATACATTAAAGTTGACTTTCACGTACCAGTCTGTCCCAAAATATAAATATGTCTAAATCTATCTTTATCTGTAATTCTAATTTCTCTCTCTATTCCTCAATAGTTATTATGTCAAACTACTATTCAATCACGAGGAAGGTCATCTGGAGCTGGAACAATTTTAAATTTCTGCCGTGCCAATCTTGGATTCTGATTGAATCTTCCATGAGGGAAATGAATTAAAGATGACAACTCTTTGATATTTAGAATATTCTTTTTTGGATCACGCCATATTTTGTATAAGAATGATTCTTGAGTATAAAATATTCTTTCTACAAACATTTTTGCAAAAAGTTTAATATCTGGAGCTTTAACAAATTTTAATGTGTTTAATCATAGATAATTATACTGACTACACATTCTAACCACATCATCAATAATCTTTTTGGGTCTGGATTTATCAGGAGATGTTGCTAACACCTTTATTTTTACTTTAAATAATTCATCATCAGTTTTCTTATCAAAATCTGATAATTGCTGCTGAGAAAAATCGTGTTTCGTGGCCTTGTCTTTTTCTTCATCTGTTTTTTTCTGATCTTTTGCAAAAAAATCTATCATCTTTTTAAACCAACTTCTCTTATCATTTTTCTTAACTTTTTCTCATGATTTTCTCATATCTTTAAGCCGTTTTTCTGGAAGTGGTTCAGCCAGAATTTGAAAACAAGCCTTTTCTTCTTTTCCTATTTGAGAGAATGCAGAAAGTAAACTGTCCATAGGATCAGCCTCAAAACTCTCATAAGTTTTTAATGGATATACACTATCTTTTGTTAGAGTAAACTCCCCTCCTGCCATATATTTTCCAGCTTCCAAAATCTTTGGTTGGTTTACGATTTCAACTAATGCTCATGAATAGAATGATGCAATCATCTTTTGCATCGTCAAAAGATGTTCCTCTGGCACTCCAACAAAAAATTTAATCACTTCTTGTTCAATAAATATTTCCATGGAAACGTAATTATCTCCATATCTATCTTTTTGGAATTTTGATTCAGAAATAGCATAAAAATTTTTATAAACTTGGTTCATCAATGCGATGTTATCCTTCATTGTTCAAATATGATCTTTTGCTTCGATATCAGAACTCCTAGCTACAGCATTTTTAGGAACACGGACTTGAAGAAATCTGATTTTTTTCCCTTGATTTAATCTATGTTTTTGACGAGTTCTTACTATAAAAACTCTACGGACCAATCGTACAAGTCCTATAATGAGTCATACTATCAATAATGCTGATAAGAATTCTTTCATTTAGAATTTTGATGTATCAAAATATAAATCATTATGATTATATTCAAAATCTATAAAAAAGCAAAAAATCTAAAGATTCAGTCAAAAAATCTATTAAAACTACTTGCGTTTTTTAGATAAATATATATAGATACCATGATGATTTATATCATATAAATGTGTCTAATGAACACTATTGAGAATTATAATACGAGTGAGGAATTAGATAATAAAATTACTATTCCTCAAATATCAAAAGCTTTAGAGGACCTTTTTGCATGAAATGAAATAGAATCTAAAGAGATGACGGATTCAATTAGAAAGCTTTATGATTTGATTTGAAGAATTTGTAATCTTTCTGATGGCTTAAAAAACCAATTATTATTATGAGCAACAAATGCAGCATTTTTCCCAGGATTTATTCAAAATATAAGAAGTCAGTACTGGATGAATAATGACATTATCGATGAATATGAAGATTTCTTTACCGGGTGAAATTTTGATGATAACATCAAATCTCGGAGAAAAATTTTATGAAAATATAATCCTAGCAGATTAACAAATTTAAAATAACTACTTTCTAATCCACATTCAATCTCAAAAACTATAAAATTTATAATCATTTTGCTTTGCATGTTCATAGGCATACAAAGCATTTTTTCTTCACATCAATGCTGAAACCAACATCAAAAGAGAAGATTTGGGCAGATGAAAATTAGTAATCATCTCATCAATAATACGAAAATCCCATCATGGGTAAATAAATAGTTGCGTTTCACAAACTATGCTATTATTGTGGACATTTATATCGTGTACAAATTTTTGTATATCTTCTTCTGATAATTCTGATATCGTTTTATCCCAAAATTGAAACATTTCTTCATTTGCACATAGTTCCTCTATATCTGAAATTGGCAATGAAGCTCGCAAATATGGTAAAGTCTCTAAAAGTCTAACCATTGTTGTTCAAACTGCTATCACATTTTTGTGATTCGCTTTCCAATAGTAAATTTTTTGAAATAAAGATTTATCCACTATTATTGTTTCTTGGTGTATTTTGTGTTTTCTAATATCAGATTCGTAAACAGGTTTAAAAGTTCAAAGTCCGACATGCAACGTTGTAAAATTAATCTCCGTTCAGATCTTTTTTATTTCACTTAGTAACTCTTGTGAAAAATGCAATGATGCTGTAGGAGCTGCAGCCGAACCCAAGTCTTGGGCAAAAGTAGTTTGATATCGTTTTTCTTTTTCTTTTTCGTACTTAATATATGGAGGAAGAGGCATCTGACCATATTTTTCTAAAAAGTCGAAGATATGAATTCATTGAACTGAAAAAATAATTCAATCTTGGGCATATTCATCACTGTGTAATATTATTCATTCAGAAACGTAAACTTTAGATCATGGCTTAAAATTCTTATCATCAGAGACAAGACATTCTATCCTGCAATCTGGTAATAGTTGATAAACAAAGATTTCTCAATCAACATAACGTATCTCTCAACTTTTTCTAATAATTTTAGTTTTACACAAAGGAATTCTAGCTTTAAATACTTTTGTATTATTACAAATTAAAACATCTTTGTCAGAAAGCATTGATGGTAATTCATAAAAATAACTATCTACAATAGAAGTTTTCTTTTGATCCCATATAAGCATTTTTGCAGACTCTACTGGCTGAGCTGGCAGTTGAGCTATAAAAGCCTCTGGCAACTCATATGAATAACTTTCTAATAAAAAATCTGATTGTTCCATCTGTATCATAAATTATAAATCATCTTTTTCTTCCTCTTCCTTAGGTTGAAAATTAATTTTATCTCACTCATCTGGAGTAATGAATCATCACGACTGGATAGACCATAATTTATGATAAACTCATCATTTTTTCTTTATTAATTCTTCATGGGTTCATTCTTCCACGATTACTCATTCATCCATGACAATAATTCTATCCATTTTCATAATTGTTGAAAGTCTATGTGCAATTACTATTGCTGTTTTATTCTTCATAACCTCATCCATTGCTGCTTGGATTAAGAACTCGGATTCCGAATCCAATGAACTTGTTGCCTCATCCAAAACTAAAATTTTACAATTTTCAAGAATTGCGCGTGCGATAGCAATTCTTTGTCTTTCTCATCATGACAATTTAATTCCTCTTTCTCATACTAAACTATCATATCATTCTGGCAGATTCAAAATAAAATCATGACATCTTGCCATTTTTGCAGCAGCTATTATTTCTTTTTCAGTCGCGTCTGGCTTTCAGTAAGCGATATTATCTCTTACGGATCTATGAAACAATAAAGCATCTTGTGGCACCATTGAAAGTTGTCTCCTTAGAGAATCCTGGGTAACTTGCGAAATATCTTGACCATCAATTAAGATTTTTCAATTCCGTAAATCGAATAGTCTAAATAACAATTTTATTGTGGTTGTTTTTCAACTTCCTGACTCCCCTACTATCGCTACTTTTTCTCATGGTTTGATAACCATATTTAAATCTTCAACTATTGGATCATCTATAAGATATCAGAAATCTACATTTTGAAATTCAATTTTTCATTCTTTTATTTTCAGTTTTTTATTGGTTTTATCTTGAATCTCGTGAGGAGTTTTTAAGATTGCTAACATCTCTGCAGATTCTCATATGATTCTATTCATCCTTTTGAATATACTTACGACATTTTCAAGCAATCAAGTAAACTTACCAACGTATAATTGCACCAATATAATTACACTAACTGCGATATATCATTTTCATCGATACCAAATACACACTCACAAACTACATATTCTAAAAGCTATTGATAATATTCTTACCCATAAAGAAAATCTATTTATTCTAAGAAGCTTTGTTTTTCGTGCTCCCAACCGATTGTCCACTGTTCATTGGAATCTATTATACTCTCTTTCGTGAGAAGCAAATGTTATAACATTGAAGGCATTAGTAACAGAATCCGATAACTCTCCTGTCATTACCGAATCTTTTTCATTACATAGATGTTCATATTTTAGATTGTTTTTTACAAAAAGTATATTTATTATAGTAAAGATTATTCAAAAAATAAGGAAAATAATTCAGACTAAGGCACTTTCTTTCATAATAACCACCATCATTAACGGAAGACTGATTATTATGGACAAGATAGATCCCATGAATATATCAAGGATTCACTCAAAAGATCCAGATAATTTATTAATTTTTCTAACCAAGCTCCCTGAAAAGCTATTAGCAAAGAATCTATATGAATGTTGATTTAAATAATCAAAACATTCACATTTAATATCCTTCATTCACTTTAGCTCTATAGTAGACATTAACCCCCAAGTAATTCTTTGGAAAATCGTTTCAACTAGCAACAAAATTCATATGACTCACAGCAATTTAAATAATTGGCATACAGATTCCCTTATTTCAATTCAATCTAGTTGAGCGATATCCACAATTTTTGATGAGAATACCGGAACATATACATCACAAGCTGAAGATAGAATCATTAAAACCATACAGATAATAAGTATCCATTTATATGGTTTTATCTTCTTAAAAGAATACGACAAAATTTGTCAAACCGTTATGTCTTTAGCATTAATTTGCTGAAATTCTTCTTTTCACATATATTACCACCTATATATCTAAAACAATCTATTCTCATGTACTACCAAAACTTCAGGCTCATCTTTGAGTTGGGAAACGATCAGTGAAATATTCATACATATCAGCATCGGCTACGAATTCCAAACTTGGTATTTCCGTATCAACGTTTAATGTACAATCTTCATCTCGTTCAGGATGACTAGAATCTTTAAAAATTGGATAATGAAAAATCTCTACTTGAGCTATTCTAGTTCAAGCTTTTAATAATTTTTCTTCTCATAATGCCGAAAGTTGAACTTTCAATTCTCAACGGTAATCTGAATCAATAATTCATACAGAATTTGCAACAAATACTCAGTATTTGATTGGTAAGGAACTACGAGCATAAATTTTAATTCATCGTCATTGTGGCATTGCAATTTTTACGCCTGTTCATGCCAAAATCGCACTTCAAAATGGCACAGTACAATCCTCTGATAATTTTAAATCCCGTCAAATTGCTCATTGTGTAGCTTTATAAGGAAGTAAGTCTTCGCTAGGAGAACAAAATACTATATTTATTGGCATAATAAGAATATTATGGTAAAAAACTGGTTTAAAGAGTAAGTTTTTCCTATATTCTTTCAAGAGAACTATACTTTTAATTTGATTTTATGACACAACTAAATAGTATTCAATATACGAATATTACTTTAGGATTTTACCGTATCATATGAATACAAAACTAATCTCAAGCCAATCTGACCACTTATTAATATTCTTTACTTGATGGTGATGTGATGATAATCAATTTATAAATCATTACTATTCCTGAGATTTATTATTATGTCGGGATTATTCTAATTTGGATTTTGATTGAGATTTCTCTCAATACAAAGACATAAATTTGCTAGCCTATTCAGCTTGAGTCTTTGTTGCAAGTTTATTAAAAGACATATTGCCGAATATAAATAATAAAATTGCCATAAACTGAAATCCTATGATGTTTGATGATTATTTTGGCATAGATAAAAAATGATTAAATTTGATGAAAAATTTGAGTGAATCAAATTGTATGGATTTTATAAAGAGTTTTTTACTATTTGACGATGCAGATTTTGAAAATTTTATTACCACACCTTCCCTTAGATCATTCGATAGCTCTAAAAATGAAGCAGCATGTCTGGAAAATTTTTCTAAAAAACGCTACACTCCTATGATATTTGATAAAGTACTACTTTCAGATAATGATAATTTATTTTATCCTCATACCCAACAAGAATATTTTAAAGATTATAAGATAATTAGAGATGCGGCGCATCATACACCATTCTTAAAATATCGTTCTTTAGATAATTTAATCAACCTATAAGTCTTTAAACAAAGCTGAGAGCTCTATTTCATCTCGAAAATATACCCTCTTAAACAATTCGGAATCTTGTTCATTTTGGTTTCGTGGCTTATCTAATAAGAATCAGGGGATTCATAATTCGTTTACTCAAATAATATTGCTAATATTATCATCGATTAATAATTGGATTCATTTTTGCTGACAAAGTACAGATTTTGGAACTTCATTATCTGTATATATGTTCATAAATAAGAAGTCTGAAAAGATTCATGGAAAATGAGTCTCAACTCGTTGCCTTGTTATTTTCTCAAATTCAAAAGGTCTAGCAGTAACAACATAAAGCTCATATCATGCATCTTTTCGTTGTGAAAGTTTTTCATAGGCTCACAAAACAGGTTGAGTAAGTAGATAATCTGGAGATCTAAAAAAAGAATTAAAAGCTTGCATTGAATCCTCATGTGTCATATCTAACTCTTTTACATCAGCAAAGTAATAAGAATAGATATCAGATTTTTTAACTTTTTTCTCTGACAATGGAGGACGTTTTAATAATTCATCAATAGTTTCAGAAAGTACTTCATCGCAATCTACTCATATACATAGACCCATTTCCTATACATCATAAATTAAAACATATATTATATTTATGAAAGCTATGACAAAATACAAAGAAAAATTCCGAAAAAGAAAAAAGAGCCAATCTATAAGACTGACTCCTCATCCAACATTTAGGCAGTATGTCTAAATATTGATAAGGAAGATGTCTATGCCGTGATAATCAATGCCCACGAAGTAGAGGGAAACTAAACAAAATAGAATGTCAGCTTTCCTCTCATTCGTGAACACTGACGAAAAAGAACTTTTATATTCTTTTTCTCAATATATCTCCACACCATTTTCAATGGAATGTTTGAAATGTAGAATTTCAATATTTTTGATATTGAAAAGTAATTACAAATCTGATTAGCACATTTCCTGCAGAAAATATACTATAAGATATACTGTTGCCCTTAGAAACCAATCGAGAAGTTTTGCGTTCCCAATATTCTTTATCCTCGGCAAGGAGAACAAGTGATGATAACTTCACGGTTAAATGAAGTACCAATTTCTAAAGTACAAAGACATTCATAATAACTCTAGATATAATACAATGCGATTAACAAAGTATCAGATTCTATGTCTAAATACAGTTTACTCCACTCGAGATGAAATAAGAAAGCACTTAAACAAAGAAAGAAAAGAATAGATTGCTCTACCCTCTTTATCTTGAGAGTCTGCGATAATCAGCTAAACAGATGAAATATATTCAGCTACAACGATTTAATAATCAAACTCATAATAATTCAAGAGGTTAATCTAGAACTATGTATAAATCAGACAAAAATCAATTGTGATATAATGGAATATTGCTATTTCATAATAACGATTAAGGCAAATGAATGCTCACGGAATGATAAAGACCACTTCCTATATCCTCATGCAATAGAGTATAAATTTCATAATTACACATGAAGAAATAATTATGAATACCTACAACACAAGGATATAGGAATCTTGCTCATCTTAGCAAGAATGGAAAAGGAAGTAAATATTTAACAATATATGAATACATTATGGCCTAGAATAAGGCTATCCTCAATTCTACAGGCAACAATGGAATATTTAACTCTTCTGTATATAAATGATAAATAATCATTAAATACAGCGACCTTCAAATATTCTCAAGAGGTCTCTTTGCACATTTTCATGTGGAAAATTGATAATGTAGGTCCATATGATTTGTAACATATGAATGAGCTAACATAACTTTTCAATCTATCAGAATAGAATCGATTAAAAGAACATCTTGTTGTTTCTTTTTATCAAATGATTTATGTTATTAAATCACTATTCTTTGTCTCACAGTGGAAGATAACATGTAGTTAGCAGATTAAGAAGAACACTATAAGATAAGTGATGATATTTATAAATTGAATGAACGAACCTAGCAATAAAGCTCGATGCGAACCCGAACATTTATAAAGACCGATAAATAAGAAGCAGATTTACTTAATAAAAAAGCAAACTTCATAAATTGTATTAAATAGCTACTTCCTATATACTGACGTAATAATGTATTTCACCATTATCAATATATCAAGATATACTGCAACGATGCACTACTACATCAGGATATAGGAAGCCTGTCCTTCATTGACAGTATTATTATAATCAGAATATTATATTTTGTCAAATTTTTAAAGACTTTTTATGAAAATAGTTTTTTATATGCTGACCTACGATTCCTACAAATTGAAAAGATATTTTTAAATAAAAATAAAAATCCTGGTTATTTAATAATCATGTAATAATTTTTAATTGTAGTGTATTTATTCTGTATAGAAATGTTTCATATTGAATGTTGTTTTTAGAGCCATCTTGAATTCTTCGATAGATTCTCACAATGCACTCCTATAATATGGAGCATATACCCCATTTATTATTTGTAATGTGAAGAATGGGTTAACCTGGTGTCCTCATCAATTCCACCACAATTCAGGATTATCTTTTGGCGATACACTAATATTTCGTGAAATGAGAGATATTCATCATTGAGTCACATCTATCCATCAATCGTTCACATTCGCTGGTAAATTATATTCAGAATAAGCCCCACCAATGCTGGCTCATTCACATTCAAATCACATTGAAGCA
The DNA here is from genome assembly GCA_045627125.1 of Candidatus Absconditabacterales bacterium. GTDB lineage: Bacteria > Patescibacteriota > Gracilibacteria > Absconditabacterales > Absconditicoccaceae > UBA3291. The sequence continues at coordinate 53,504 of JAZQNA010000039.1, forward strand.
TCACAAGCTCGAGTATCTATTTTTCAATCATACAATCATTCATTATTTGGCAAATCAAAATTATGTTTTTGTCCGGCATCAAATCATTTTAGTCTTAGCATCTGTAATTTATAGTGAGCATGTTTTCATTCTCTCGCTACTAAGCTCCTACGAAAATATAAGCGACTGTTTCAATCTATAGAAATCAAATATATCTCTTGTACATTATCTGAATCTGCCACTGCTCACGAGAATTTATTATTAACTGGCTGTCATAAATTCTCATCATCAGAATCTCCTGCAGCTCATTCATTAGTTATTCAAACCGTCCTGTGAACATCTGTGAAAAGAGCTGCATATTGACCGTAAGATTGCTGTCACTCAATAGTTCCGCATTTTTCTTTAACAATACGATACCATCATGACTGTTTAGCATCTCATTCATGTCCCCCATAACTAGAGCAATAATATATATCGTGGTATCATGTACTCTCAAGTCGTTTCCTAGCTGTAGAATTTCCATTACCATAATATGTAAAATTCGGGCAATATCATGACAATCACACATTCCATGTAAAACTATTTCATCAATTTGCTCATGAACATCAAACCTTTTGACGATTGAAGTACTCTTCATAATCGATTGTATAATCGTGCATAAGCACATTAAGCCTTTCCATGAATTCATAACTTTCTTGGATAGTACGCTGTCTAATTACTATTTCATTATTTGCTTTTGAAATGAATGTATATAATCAAAAAATCAGAGGCAATATTAATCAAATAATAAGCAATACCAAAAGCATTTCAATCAATGTAAATGCTGTTTTTTTATTTTTTCGGTATTTATACATCAAAAAGAAAGTAAAAATAAATCTAATTTAGAGATAATGTTTTTATTTTACATTGCAATCCAAAATATAAATCATATAGTGAAGGTAGTGTCGGATTTTTTAGTTTATTATTAGATAATAACATGGCATTAATTCCTAGTGTAATTGAAAAAACAAAGAGTGGAGAAAGAGTTTATGATATTTATTCTAGATTACTTGAAGATAGAATTATTTTCATTTGAGAACCTGTTACTGATCATTTGGTAAATTCTGTCATTGCTCAGATACTGTTCTTGGAAAAGCAAAATCCTGATAAAGATATTACTATGTACATTAACACTCCTGGTGGAGAAGTTTATAGTTGATTAGCTCTTTACGATACTATGCAATATGTCAAATGTGATATTTCTACAGTTTGCGTATGATTAGCTGCTTCTATGGGGTCCATTTTATTAGCTGGTGGGACTAAATGAAAGAGATTTTCTCTTCCTCATAGTAAAGTGATGATTCATCAGCCTCTTATTTCAGGAGGAGGAATTAGCTGACAAGCAACTGATATTAAAATCGAAGCTGAAGAAATGATGAAAGTTAAAGAAATTTTAACATGAATTATGGCAGAAAGGACTGGGAATAAATACGAAGAGTGTTTAGCTGATATGGAGAGAAACAACTGGATGACTGCTGAAGAAGCTAAAAATTATTGAATCATAGACAAAATTATAAAATAGTCTTGTTTTTGTAAAATATTTTATTAGAATAGCACCTAGACGCAATAAGTGATACGTCAATTTATTTTATCTCTTAATGCTATTAGAAATGTTAAAACCAATTGAAGATCATGTTTTGATTAAGCCTCTTAATGAAGAGAATACTACAAAATCATGAATTATTTTACCCGACAGCAAAGAAAAGCCTAAAAAATGAGAAGTTATTGCTGTAGGAGACTGAAGGATTTTGGATGATGGATCTAGATCTGTTATGGATGTTAAAGTTTGAGATATAGTATATTTTACTCAATACGCTCCTGATGAAATAGAATGTGAAGAAAATGGAGAAAAAGTTAAATATTTAGTAATTAAACAAAATTCTTTATTAGCAAAGGAAGAGAAGTAAAAATCAGATTTTACTCTCCTATTATTATGTGTTTTAAAGAAACAGTTTTAAACTTTTTATCTTTTGTAAAATAACGAATGAAAAAAGATATTCACTATGCAGATGATGCAAGAAAGACTCTTCTTAAGGGGGTTGAGACTGTAGCTAATGTAGTAAAAGTTACTATGTGACCCAAGTGAAGAAATGTAATATTGGATAAATGATTTTGAGCTCCTACTGTAACAAATGATGGAGTAAGCGTTGCTAAAGAAATAGAGCTTGAAGATAAAGTTGAAAATGTTTGAGCAGAAATGGTAAAAGAATCTGCTGAAAAAACAAATAAGGAAGCTGGGGATGGTACAACTAGTACTGTTGTTTTAGCTCATGCTATCGCTAAAGAATGACTTAGATATATTGACTCAGGAATCAATCCTTTTGCTCTTGGAAGAGGATTACATAAAGCCGTTGATAAATTAATTGGAGATATTCAAGATACTGCACAACAAATTTGAGACAGCAAAGAGCAAATTAAACAAGTTGCTACAATTTCTGCACAAGATGAAGAAGTTGGAGATTTAATTGCTGATGTTTTTGAAGAAATCGGTAAAGATGGAACAATCACTGTAGAAGAATGAAACACTCTTGGACTTAGCAAAGAGATCAAAACTGGAATGCAATTTGATCAATGATACCTTTCACCATATTTTGTAAGCGATAATCAAAGGATGGAGTGCATCATCGACAAACCATATGTTCTAGTAACTGATAAGAAAATCTGATCTCTAAAAGAGATTATCCAGCTTTTAGAATCTATGGCTGCAAGTTGAAAAAAAGATATGCTTTTGATTGCTGAAGATGTTGAATGAGAAGCTTTAGCTTCGTTAATATTAAACAAGATTAGATGAATGTTAAATGTTGTTGCTGTAAAAGCTCCATGATTTGGAGATAGAAAAAAAGAAATCTTAAAAGATATTGCAACAGTTACAGGAGCCACTTTGATTACTGATCAATTAGGAATCAAATTAGAAGATGCAACCATGGAAATGCTTGGAAGAGCTGACAAGGTTATCGTAAATAAAGATGAAACAATTATTGTTGATGGCAAATGAGATTCTACTGAGATTTCTGAAAGAGCTGATCAAATTAGAGCTCAAATCTGAATTACAAAATCTGATTATGATAAAGAAAAATTAGCTGAAAGATTAGCTAAATTAGTTGGTTGAGTTGCAGTTATTAAGGTATGAGCAGCTACTGAGATGGAGATGAAAAATAAAAAATTCAAGATTGAAGATGCTTTAAATGCAACTAGAGCTGCGATTGAAGAATGAATTGTTGCATGATGAGGAAGTGTTTTAGTTCAGCTTTCTAAAACTCTTTGAGAGATGAAATTAGATGACTCTGAAGAACAAGTTGCCGTAGAGATTATTCAACAAGCTATTCAATATCCTTTAAAGCAAATTGCAGACAATGCTGGATTTAAATGAGATCGAGTTGTTGAAAAAGTAAAAGAATCTAAAGATATGAATTATGGATTTGATGCTAGAACTTGAGAATTTAAAGATTTAAAGAAAGCGTGAATTATTGATCCTGCAAAAGTTTTAAGAGTTAGTCTAGAAAATGCTGTTAGTACCGCTGCTATGATATTAACTACTGAGGCTGTAGTTGTAGATGGAAAAGAAGATAAATGTTGCTGCAATCACTGAGCTGATGCTGCTGCATGAATGTGAGGAGGTATGTGAATGTACTAATTATTGGAATATGAAAAAGCTGATCATGAAACGTGGTCAGCTTTTTGTCTTTGTATTTTGATAGTTTTATTTTTATCAAATTTGGTTTACCATATCGGCCATTGGCAAGTAGATGGCTCACAATAATGATCAAATTACTCATGCGACCATCGCCATAAGCAAAGGTTCCATTGTGGCAACTAAGGCATCAATCTTATTCTTTAGTTGAGATTCATAGAATGGCGCAATTTTCTTTAATACGTTTGGTAGGGCTCCTGTATTTTCTCACACATTAATAATCTGAATTAAAATTGATTCAAATAAATCTGATCATTCCATAGAATCATAGATTGAGAATCAGGCAGTAATTGAGCTTTTAATTTCTATCATTTTTCTCTTGTAATGAAAATTATCAAAAATTCATGCTAAAAGCTTAAACGATATTGTTGGGCTTACACCAGCTTCATAGAACTGTGCCAAAAGAGAAGTAAATCTACTAACATAAAACAATCTAACTACATCCTTTACGATAGGCAATATAAGTAACAATTTATCGATTCACATTTTGAATAATAACCAATGGTTATACAACGTGTTATATACTACAACAACACCAATAGCTCCAATAACTAAATAATACCAATTCACTTTTAACCAATCTGACATATTTAAGTAAAACTGCGTAATTCATGGTAGAGAATCTACAGAATCATACATCTCAATAATAGTAGGGAATACTAGTATCAAAAGCACAACTACAGCAACAATAGTAAATACGATTAACAATACCGGCATTAATGCCGCTTTTTTCACTTTAGCTGTAATCTCTTGTGAAGATTCCAGATTGTTTGCAATTTCTTCCAAAGTCTGAGTCATATTTCAAGTAATTTCTGTAGACCTAACTAATTCAATTTCATCTGTGTTAAAAAAATATGAATGTCCTTCCATAGCTTCCGCTAAACTAGCTCACTCTGTGAGTTTTTCAATCATATCTGAAAGAATTAACAATAATCACTTATTTTTTTCTCATTGTTCCAAAGATTTTAACGAATCACGAACTCAAAGACCAGCTTTCTGAGATACTGCTAACAATCTAAAAAAATTAGCCTTTTCATCCAAAGATGGTTTGTTCATTGACACCATTAATCCATCAATTTTGCCTTTTAATGTTTCTATGAAAGACATCGATACTGGGAAGCAAATAAAAACTAAATATCTTGGAGTTTTACGAATCTATAGATTTCTTGCAGATCAATTTGTCATTTTAATCACTTAAATATTCCATCTCTCTCCAAGTCTATCATTCAGTTAGCAAGAGCATGTTTTCCAATTTCATAAGCTGATTTTCAATCAAGAAGCATTGTCTTAATATCATCTGTATAATCCATCATTTCATATAGTCAGACTCTTCATTTATATCATGATCCTTTACAGACTGGACATGTTTCTCAAGTCTTCGGATCCTTTCCGGTTCATTCTGTAATATATCACTTCACAAAAAAATCATTTCGCTCTTCTTGAGTAATACCACGTAGAGCTAATTCCTTTTTAAGGATATCTTTATCAAACGTACGGAATGATTTTTTAGCATTTCTAAACTTCATTTCATCTTCTTCTCTAATTTTAACTTTTTGAGCACAATTTGGGCATACTCTCCTTCAAAGTCTTTGGGCCATTACAAGGTTAAACGTACCTGCTACCATGTAAGGCTCTGCTCCCATATTTGATACTCTGGTAAGAGTTTCTACTGCTGAATTGGTATGGATTGTAGAAAGCACAAGGTGTCATGTCATAGCAGATTCCATGGCCATTTCCAATGTCTCTCTATCACGGATTTCTCACACCATGATAATATCTGGATCTTGTCTCAATGCAGATCTCAATCCAGACAAGAATGTAAATCCGATATCTGATCTAACCTGGGCCTGATTTAGTCAAAGCATCTTATTTTCGACTGGGTCTTCAAATGTTGTAATATTTACTTCTGGTTTATTAATATTTGAAAGACATGAATACAATGTTGTAGTTTTTCCAGATCCAGTAGGTCATGTTGTTAAAATTACTCAGTTTGGATAAGCCAAAACCTTCTCAATAACACGGCCATTAGATCCCTCTAATCAAAGCGTCGATAATGGAGGGATTTCCTTTGATTTGTCCACGATACGCATTACCAGTTTCTCTCACCATACGGTAGGTAATGTATTGGCACGGAGATCAATTTCTTTATTTGTTTGTGTAACTGCTGAAACTCTGGCATCCTGAGGCAATCTCTTTTCATCTGGTCTCATCTGTCCAGATTCAATCTTAAATTTAGAAATAATACTATCATGAAAAGTCTTTGGATATTGCACCAATTCTTCAAGGACTCAATCAATTCTAATTCTAATTCTACAATAGTTTTCAAAAGGTTCAATATGAATATCTGATGCACCTTCCTCAACTCAAATTGTTAAAAGATAATCAAAAATCTTAACAATATCTGATTGTAGGATTGCTTTATTGAGTAAATCTCTATAATTAACTGTGTTTTCTACTGTTTCTGTCATGTTATTAATCAACGTATAATATACAAAGACAACTATATTATATCCTAAATTTCAAAAAAAAGCAAAAAAAAAATGACTTTTTTATCTTAAAATTCTTGCAATATTTTTATTTTAATAATTCCTTATACTATATTACGTATATATTATATATTAAAATTCCCAATATTATTACAAATCCACGAAGTCATTACAGATTAGTAAACTTACAAAATCAAATTCAAACATTGTTTTTCATTATAAAAATTGTATGATAATTTAGGATAATGCTTTATTAAAAAAAAACAACAATGACTAATAAAAAAGCAATAAACTGGATTGCAATAATGGACTGAATTCTTCTAGTATTAATAGGAACAATAATTGGAGCCTCAATTATGCTATGGAGACAAGATGTAACAGTATCTAAATTAGTTCAAGAACATGAGTCAAGGTACAGTAAGTTTTCTGCAATCGATTATCTTTTAGAATCTGAATTTTATGATCAGAATGCACTGTCTGGAGCGTATGATAAAATGATTGACTGAGCTTTAGTTTGATATGTAGATGCATTAGATGATCCATATACAACATATTTAACCAAAGAAAACAATACTGATTTATTAAATGAATTAGAAGAGAATGCATGATTTGCAGGAATTTGAGCAGTAATAGAAAAAAAAGATGATTATGCTCTAATTTCTGAAGTAATCAAAAAATCTCCTGCTGCAAAAGCCTGACTTCTACCTCTCGATAGAATTTATATGGTAGATAATCAGACAATTCAAGACTTAGATGTAAATGAAGTTGTTTCCTTGATTAGATGAGAGAAATGAACTGAAGTAAATTTGTTGATTCGAAGACCTGAAAAAAACAATAGTGAACATACTCAATTTTCAATTCCTATCATTAGGGATGATGTAAATGTCCCTTCAGTGACTTCAGAGTTAATTCAAAAAAATGGTAAAAATCTACTTTATTTGGAAGTTTCAATAATTGCAAGCCATACTACTTCATTATTATTGGAGGAGGTAAGAGATGCTATAGATGAAGTACACCAGATAGACTGAATTATATTAGACTTAAGATGAAATAGTTGATGATATCTAGAAGAAGCTGTCAAACTGTTATGACATTTCTTCGAAAAATGACACGTGGTTGTAAAGAGTAAATATATGGCATACGAAGACATAGATCATTTATCAGAGTGAAGGTGAGAACTATGAAATTACCCTATTGTTGTAATCGTAGATCAGTTAACTGCCAGTGCGGGAGAGATTATTGCATTAGCTTTACAAGAAAAATGAACACCTTTAATCTGAATGCAAACTTTTGGGAAATGAAGCATTCAAAGTGTAGAAGATTTTGCAGATGGATCTAGTTTAAAATATACTGTATGAAAACGATATTCTCCAAATAACATCAGTATAGACAAAGAATGAATCACTCCAGATATAGAGATTTCTCGGGATTATGAAGTTTACCAAAAAGACGGGACTGATAACCAATTAGAAAAGGCTAAAGAAGAGCTTTTGAAAATTATAAAATAAATTCTAAAAGGAATTATAGAATTTTCATTTCCTGAAGAAGTTTTTCGTATTCTTCATAATCGTTTGGATATTGCTTTTGGAGAAAGTTTTTGAGCAATTCTAGCCAATTTTCAAAACTTTGATTTCAAGCTAATTCTGGTTTATCTAAGTTTTCTAGTAAATTTTCCATAGATTTATTATCAGTTTTGAGTTGGACATTTTGCAAATTTTGCTGTAGATTTGAATCTATAAATTCAGCCATATGATCATATTGTAGTTTTTCTACACACAAAGAAAGTGAAATCTGGGTTATGTCTAAGTTTCCTGAAAACTTAATTTCTACAGGAAAAGAATTCTGATTAAAATTATTATTCTGATTTCTTTGAATTTCATGCCAATGAGAAACGATATCTGATTCTACAATAGTCCTAGCTCATTCATCAAATAATCATTCACCTCATACTGGTCTATCCATTGTAAAATAATAATTTATTGGCGACTCTTGCCCAATGAACTTATTTTCACTTCGCTGTCGGAAACATTTGATTTGATCAGATTCTAATGGAGAGCTAGCTCGAATGCTTCCTGTACAAAAGTAGTTTTTCCACGCAAAAGCTTGATGTAAGTGCCCAGAAATCATTGTAAGATTTGACTCATCTAACCATTTTTGAGATAAAGCCCTATCTTTAAATCAAAATTTTGATTTTTGACCTGGAAATGACACTCATTCTACATAATAATGATGGATTAAGATTAATTCTGGATATTGCTTTAAAAATCGGTCCACTAACAAATTAAGCTGCGCAGAAAAGATTAAGTTCTTGTTCCTTGTTTTAATTATTTCATTATAATTAAAATCTTTTAATTCAGATAATCATGGGAATTTTGATTCATCAATTTCCAACATAGACGGGAGAAAACAAATTTGTTTGCCTTCTATTTCTCTGATTAATGGCTCTGTAATAAAACAAATCTCATTATTATTAGATTTGTTTAGTTGAGAAAGTAAATGAAAAGCTTTTTTTCATTCCTCAAAAACGAATGTATTTCATAACCAATCATGATTTCATGCTAATATATACAAATTCTTTCATTGCATATATCGTTCAAGTAGTAGATCGTATAATTCTAGAAGCGCATTTCTATCATAACTAAAATGATATACAAAATCTCAAAGGAAAACTAGATTCCTTTCTTCATTATGCTGTTGAACATATTTTTTTAACTGCGACAAAAGTCTATCTTTTATCCTAGCTGTCAAATGAATATCTCAAATAAGGAGCATAATTGCGTGAAATACATGATAAAACTATCAATTACAAGATTCTTCGATCTGTGATTTTATGATTTCCGACAAAGAATATCAACCAACTTTTAACTGCTGAGGTACCAAACTTGCTTTTGTCATTCATGGAGTTAAATTAATCTCAAGAAAATACAAATTTTTATCATCATAAATATAATCGATTCTGACTATACCACGGCAATTCATTTTTTTGTAAATTATAGTTGAGGTATCTTGTATCAAATGTTTTAAATTATCATCTATATCTGCTGGAGTAATCTCTTCAGATAATCAAAGATATTTAGCATTATAATCAAAGAATTCATTATTCGTCTTAATCTCTGTGATTGGCAATGTAATAATTTTACCGTTATAAGATAGAATACCACAAGTAAATTCTCTTCACCCGATACAAGATTCTATCAATACTTCATTACACTCTATAAATGCTTTTTTAATAGCATCTTTCAGCATTTCTCTGTCTTTAACTTTAGTTACTCAAAAACTTGATCATCACTCATTAGGCTTTACAAATAGAGGTAGTCCTAAATTTTCTATTATATACTGTTCATCTATATGTTCATCTTTAGATATTAATAATCCTTTTGGTGATAACACACCATACGGAGCAAGAACTGATTTCGATACCGCTTTATTAAATCATATTGATGTATTAAGAACTCATCATGTTGAATATGGAATATGCATCATATCTAAATATCACTGTAATCTTCAATCTTCTCATGGAGTTCAATGAATAATAATATATGCAAAATCAAAATAGATTTTATCACCATTTAGCGTTAAAGAAAAATCATTTTTATCCATCTCAAAAGATGCTCAATTTTTATCTGTAAAAGTCCGTTTTTTTCACGATAAAATTATTGGGAAGACTTTATAATTATTCTCTTCAGATATAGCTTCTAAAGTAAGAATAATATTTTCTGCACTTTTTAATGATACATCATGCTCTGAAGAATCTCATCAAGCTATGACAGCAATATTTTTCATCTCAAAAAATATTTATAAATGTCTAAATCTTAATAACATAAGTTTCCTTACTCTCCCTTCTACAACTTTCTGGCTTAAAAACTTTTATGGACTTTCCACCAAAACGTTTTTTTAATCTGGATACATATTCATCAAAACCTGGTCACATAAAAATTTTTGTACAAAATTTTCAATCTGGTTTTAAATATGTTTCGTATACCCACAAAGTCTCCTCTAGTAATGCAATTGAACGCATAGCATCTATTTCTTTATCTCAAATTGTATTCGGAGCCATATCTGATTGAATAAAATCCACCTGTTCGATTCAATTTCCTGCCATAATAGCTTTTACTTTCTGTTGGTCTGTAATATCCTGAACATATGTATGTAATCATGGCAATTTCAGATCAACCTTTTTCAAATCAAATCAAAAAACCTGAAAGTCTTTTACATGCATTTTTTGTAAAAGAGATGTGGTATACTGCATTCGGCTTCATGGGGCACATCCAATATCAATAACAGTTTTTACGTCCTTATCAATTATGTGAAACTTTTCCTGAATCTCTTCTAACTTAAAAGCACTTCTGGCTTTATATCAAACTTTTTTAGCTTGTTTGAAATAGAAATCATATGGATTATAACTCATTAATAATTTATTTTGATAAATATTTTATACCTAGGTTTAGTATAAGCAAGCAAAGATTTTTTTCAATAAAAACTATCTTTATTTAATAGATGTAACCTGTCCTTGATTTTCAAGTAAAGAATACTATTTTTAATTCAGTTTTTTATTATTTGAAAAATAAAAAGAGAGATGGATTATATAACTACGATTTGACTAGAGATTCACTTAAAACTAAATTCTGATGCTAAAATATTCTGTACATGCAAGAATGAACAGAATTTTTCTGCACAACCAAATACTCATGTTTGTCCTGTATGCATGTGACAACCTGGAGCTTTACCTCTTTTAAATCAGGAAGTAGTCACAAAAGCTATTCATTTTGCAAAAGCTTTAAACTCCAATTTGAATGGAAAAAGTTCTTTTGATAGAAAAAATTATTTCTATCCAGATTTGCCAATGTGATTTCAAATAACTCAGTTCTATCATCCTATCATTACGGAATGAAAAGTATCGTTTTTTGTTAATAACTTTGAAGAGGAAAAAACTGTTACAATTCATGAAGCTCATCTAGAGTGTGATGCTGCAAAAATGATTCATGAAAACGGTAAAAGTCTAGTTGATTTTAATCGTGCATGAACTCCTCTTTTGGAAATAGTAACAGATCCTGATTTTTCTTCAGCAGAAGAAGCAGTAGAATTTGCGAAAGAAATCCAACGCCTAGCTAAGTGGAATAATTTATGAGATGCTGACTTAGAAAAATGACAGATGCGCGTAGATGTAAACATATCAATCCGTAAAAACGAGACTGATTCTTTATGAACTAGAGTTGAATTGAAGAATATAAACACGTTTTCAGCCATAAAAAGAGCTATTGAAGCAGAATCTGCTCGTCAGTGGAATTTAATTTCAAATGGTGAAAGCGTATCCCAGGAAACTCGCCGTCGAGCTGATGATGAAAATACTTCTTATATGATGAGAAGTAAAGAAGATGCTGTGGATTATCGTTATTTCCCAGAGCCAGATATGCCTAACTTACACCTCACTAATGACGATTTAAAAGAGTTTTCAGATATAGAAATTGATCGCCCATTTGACTACATTTCAAAATGTAAAAGTTTTGGATTTAATAAAGAATATATCAACGCTCTCCTTTTGGATAAATCTTTATTCGATTTCTTTTTTTCTTTAGTTAATAACTGATTTGATCCTAAGACCATTGCAAAATGGATGGTCTGACCAATGAAATGGGCTTTAGATTTTGTACAATGAGATGAGATTACACTCTTAAAATCTATTTCAGAAGAAGCAAGAAAATTATGAGTTGATGCTGAAAAATTAGTTGAAGAAAAAACAACATTTTTAAAGTCATGCTGAAATTTACAGTGATTCTTAGAAAAATTTCATCCGTTATTTAAGGAATTCTTGCAAATCGAGCAAGAGAAGAAACTGGTTGATAATCAATTAAAAATTGTGTTTGATGCTGTGTTACAATCTGGACGCTCTAATGCAGAAATTATTAAAGAAAAATGATTTGATGCTCCCGCTATGGATAATTCTGAATTAGAATGAATAGTTGCCGAAGTCTTAGCTGCTAATCCTGCAATTGTTGACCAATTTAAATGATGAAAAGAAAGTGTTATCGGATTCTTTGTGGGACAAGTAATGAAGAAGACTCAATGAAAAGCAAATCCACAATCAGTGAATACAGAATTAATAAAACAATTAAAAAATTAAGACCTTTTAAGATCTTAACAAATTATATATCGTTATGCAATTATTTCATCTTTCATATGAATTAATCAAAATTGAATGAGATAGTTTAACTGTTTTTTCTGTTCCTGATTTAGTATCACAATTACGTAAAGTTATGCGTATTAAAAAAGGTGATTATATCTGGGTTCAGACTAATAAGGATAATGAAACTCTTAGATATAAGATATCTGTTGAGGATTGGACAGATCAAGAAGTGTCGTGAAAAATTATAGAAAACCAGATTTTTCAAGTTTGAGAGAAAAACGTCTCTATGTTTATAGCGATGCCAAACAAACGAGAGAAAGCTGAGTTAGTAGTTCAGAAATTAACTGAGATTTGAGTATCTAATATATATTTTTGGGTAAGCGAGCATTCTATCATTCGTGAACGAAATGAAAAAAAGGCCGATCGTTTAAAAAAGATTTCCTGCGAGGCCGTAGAACAATCTCGATGAACCATTCTTCCTAGAATTGAATATCTTAAAAGCGATATAGAAATCCTGCAAGCTGTCTCAGCGAAACAAGTTTTTCTAGCCAATCAATGATGAGCCTCTTTGAATAATTATTCAACAAAATGATGTAACGATATTTGTGGAATTATTGGTCCAGAATGATGATTCTCTGAAAATGATTTAAATATCTTTAAAATGGCAAATATTGTTGATTTATGAGAAAATGTATTAAGGATGGAAACGGCCTCAATTATACTTGCTCGACTATTAAAGAATCAATAAAAATTTGCCTCAAAATTCAGAATTATTTCGTTGTTATAGTATAGGATTATATTTTTATGTCGGATATCAACTATCAATGCTCAAAGGAATTGTTGCTATGGATGAAGATAGAATTATTGGAAATAAAAATTGAATGCCCTGGCATTATCCAGAAGATTTAAAAAGGTTAAAGGAGTTAACTAAAGATAAGGTTTGTGTTGTGGGTAGTAAAACTTATGAATGACTTAAAACGATACCACAATGGGAATGAGCAGACCATTTTCCTCCATATACTAAGGAAACTATAATTTTTCATAGAAATGATTTACAAAACGTCTTAAATCGTAGTAAAAATGAAGAAATGTGGGTATTATGATGAGCTAAAGTATTTGAAATTCTTATGCCCTACTTGGATGAACTTTATCTCACACTAATTCCTTGAAAACATGAATGAGATGCATTTATGCCAGAATACTTTACAGATGAATTTACTTATGTAGAATTACAAGACCGCACAAAAGATTGACTCATATTTAAAAAGTATTCTAAACATGGGAAAAATGATAAAGAATGAAATTATCTTATGCAATTAAAGAAATCTCAAAGGAATAATATGTAATTTAGTTTTATATTTAATCTTATAATAATGAAACGTCTTCTTTCTTTTATATTATTGTCTGCATTGGGGATCTCTCCCGTGTTTGCAAGTGTGATTGATGATCAAATTTCTGAAGCTTTAAATGATAAGGCTCAACAAGAGCTATCAAAGAATGCAGAAGAGCTCAACGAAAAAATCACATTCTCAAAAGTAAATTCCTGCGCTTCTATGGAATCTATTTTGAGTGGATTCTTGGATACTTATAGAAAACTAAATCCTCAACGTAATTATGATTATCGTTTATATAATTGAATTAAATGATTGTGAGCCACTATGATGGTGGAGGATGTTGCAGTGTATAACTCGAGCGTTGACTATGCTGTTGCAGAAAAAGCAGAATCTATACAAACATCTATTTCAGACTTCTCTACAACAAATATTCAAAAAGCCTGAGTCGACGAACCTGACATATTAAAATCTAATGGGAAATATCTTTTTTACTATGCTCAAGAACGCAATAGTAACTATGTAAACATCATTGATGTAAAAAATGCCATAGAGACTCCTAAAGCAGATGATTTATCTAATATCGAAATCGTTAAAAAGATTTCAATTCCTAATAATTTATATAATGTTCAACTATTTTTAAATTGAAATAATTTAGTCATTTTAGCTTCTCGTTACGCATCTTCAAATTATGACTCAATTTTATGATCTGCTCGTAGTCTGGTAATTGTTTATGATATTAGCGATGTGGATAATTTAGTTTTAGAGAAGATGACTGAAGTTTACTGATATTTTGAAGATGCAAGAATGATTAATGATCAGATTTATCTAATTTCTTCTATCAATTTAAGTCGGTATAATATTGCTTGGAGTGATAAACCTATTGTATTTAATGACATACAACCTAAATTAACAGACATTACTTTAAAATCTGCTCAAACTCCTAGCTCTGCTAAAACATATACAAAAAGAACTTCTACAATTCCATGTGATAGTATTTTCTACCTATTACCATCAGAAGAGACTATGAAGGAAACTGGAATCTACCCTAATTTTACATTAATATCCCAGATTTCTTTATCTGATGTTTCGGCTGCTCCTAAACAAAATCTTGTGTTCGGGAATGTAAATGAAATTCATATGTCACAATCTTCATTATATTTACCATCTCCAATTTATTTATCACGTCCAACTAACTGTTCTTTATATGGATGTATCAGTTCATGGTATTACAGAGATGAAAATACATTAATCCATAAATTCAATTTATGAAAATCTGTTTCTTATCTGGATTCTACTATTATTCCTGGAACTCCATTAAATCAATATGCCATGGATGAAGATGACAACTGAAATTTTAGGATTCTAACTACAACTCGATATGATCAAAATGCCACCCACCTATTTGTATTAGATGATAAACTAAAATTAAAATGAAGTTTAATGAATATAGAACCAGGGGAAAATTTCAAATCATCCCGTTATATTTGAGATAAACTATATTTAGTTACATACCAGACAATTGACCCACTATTTGTTGTAGATATTGAGGATATATCTAATCCTAAAATCATTTGAGAATTAAAGATTCCTGGCTATTCTACATATTTACATCCTTATTCTGATGCCAGAAATTGAATTCAGTATTTAATTGGATTAGGATATTCAACAACTGATAATTGATATGGATGACTTAAAACAGATAAGATAAAAGTTGATTTGTATAAAATTGATTATAATATGAAAGAGACTGTAGAAACTAAATGTTCGTCATTAATTACTAAAAATGTGGATCCTAGCAAGTCCAACTCATGTTTATCTTCTGCTACTCCTTGTGGACAAGAACAAATGATTTATGAATCTTGTGTCGCAGATGTAAATCCTAACAATATCGCAGTGTCTCTGGTAGCATCACATGAATTTGATTGAGATTCTGGGGACTCTCCTGCGTTATACAATCCTAGAGTTTTTGTACGAAGATCTGCTAAACAAGAATTATTATTACCTATCGAAACTAGAACTATGCTGGAAGAGTGAACTCGTGAAAATAATTGGAAATATAAATATGATACTTTTATATGATTAAAATGACTATCCATCAAATCATCAACTGCATTAATAAAAGAAATTTTGTCAGAAAATTTTGTAGACTTTGGCAGAGATGATTACTATTATTGGAATTTTGATGCGGCAAGAGTTGGATATATTGAAGATATTTACTACTTCTTAGATAATTGATTCGCGGCTTTTATTAGAAACGGTAAAGTGGCTACAATTGGAACTCTATAACAATTTCATATAATATAAAGGGCTGGTTTATATTTATGACCAGCTTTTTAATTAAATAAAAAAATACCCCTTCCCCGAAGAGATGAGATATTTTTTCCCTGTTTAGCCTTTTTTGTGAAAAAGGTGTAATTAATGTGTACTAATATTATATAGAAATGCAAGAGATTTTTACATTAATGTATGTCACAATTTCTTTAGTTCTAATTTAAGGTTTTACTAGATTTTTAATCGTCAAATAATTCTTCTGAAAATAATTCATCATCTAAATCTATTTTTTTAGAATCTACCCCCTTTTCCAATAAATCATGAACCTCTTGCAAATATTTATCATCTACATGTGTATAAATTTGAGTAGTCTGAA
>JAZQNA010000040.1:0-2772 GCA_045627125.1 Candidatus Absconditabacterales bacterium
TGAAATTGAGATTTTTCTCATTTCACATGTTTGTCGTAAAGATTGTATTAAATCCATATGTTTATTATGTTTTTGTTGATTATTTATAAGTAAAGACTGTATAAATTTCAATATAATTTTTTATTAATTTATATTTTGTGATATGAACTTCGTGGTTATAATACTCGTAATAAATTATCCTATTTATTACTTAATCACTAGTTCATGACTAAACTTATTAAAGACAAAAATTTCTTTCAAGTTACCTGTGAAAAGAAATCTATCTCAGAAATTAAATCTGATAATGATGAAATTATCTGACTTCAAATCGAAGGTTATGCTTCTACAAAAGATAAGGATAGATGAAAAGATATTGTAGAACCTAACGCTTTCAAATCTGCCTTAGCTATTTCTGACGAATTAGAACATATTAAATCAAATTGAAGAAAGATAGTAAAAAAACAATGTAAGTGAATAAAGCAACAATTCCAGATATTCCTCAAATAGTATTTAGTAGTTTCCTAGTTTTACTATCTTCATCCATAAAATATGTAATAAGACAAATTATTGACGGCAAGATGGGTAAAAACATAGCAATAGTTCGCATCCCAAAATAATCATAGGCATCCCTAAAAAAATAAAATACAAAACATAATATTGGAATTATACCCCAGGAATTGCTTTTTTTCTTTCTAAAACATGCTATAATCCCACATATACAAGGGATCAAAGCAAGAGCAAAATATATACATAACATTAAAAGTACTCATAGACCATCATCCATAACTTACATTGTTTAAACAATAAAAATAATTTAGGTTTTTGTGACGAAAATAATTTTCTTATTTTTTATTGTGGTAATACTGGGTAAACTTGACCCCAAAGAGCTACAAGTTTTCATTTATAATTATATGTATTAGATCAACATGTTATTTCAAAATTCGAATCTGTAATTTTCTTACCCCATCTATCATATACACTATCTCAACAATTAATATATCCCTCACATAAAGGTATACATCATTCTTCAATATCTTCTTCTCATTCTCTTTTTCAATCTTTATAATTTAATTTTTCTTTAACTTGTCCATTTTTACCATAATAAATCCATTCTCAATCCTCTTTTCAACCTTTCCAATTACATTTATATTCAATTTGACCATTGCTATAATAAGTTATTTCTTCTCATTCTCTTTTTCAATCTTTATAATTCTCTTTTTCTTTAATTTGTCCGTTTTCATAATAATAAATTCGTTCTCAATCCTCTTTTCAATCTTTCCAATTTATTGTTGAGCTAATTTGACCATTGCTATAATAAGTTATTTCTTCTCATTCTCTTTTTCAATCTTTATAATTCTCTTTTTCTTTAATCTGTCCATTCTCATAATATTCAATTCGTTCTCAATCATATTCTCAATCTTTATAGTTACCTATGCTACTAATTTGCCCATTTTCATAATAAGAAATACCTTCTCAATCTACTTTTCAATCTTTCCAATTGAATTTAAATTTAATTTGCCCATTTTCATAATAATGAATATCTTCTCATTCCGGTTTTCAATTTTTATAATTTTGTTTTTCTTTAATTTGTCCATTCTCATAATAATAAATTTCTTCTCATTCTGACTTTCAATTTTTATAATTCTCTTTTTCTTTAATCTGTCCATTCTCATAATATTCTACACTATCTCAATCTTTTATATCAACAGGTACATATCCTACTGTATCTGGTTTTTTATCACCTTCCTCTCACATATCATCCGAAACTCAATAATGCTTAAAACAATATATTCATGCAGCTGCTCATATTAAAATACATACTATACCGATAATCAACCAACTCTTTCGATTCTTTTTCATTATTAGAAAATATTATAATAAACAATTTCTATATATTAATATCTTTAGATTTTTCAAATTTATATTTTGTGATATGAACTTCGTGGTTATAATACTCGTAATAAAGTATCCTATTTATTACTTAATCACTAGTTCATGACTAAACTTATTAAAGACAAAAACTTCTTTCAAATCACTTGTGAAAAGAAATCTATCTCAGAAATTAAATCTGATAATGATGAAACTATCGGATTACAAATCGAAGGTTATGCTTCTACCAGAGATAAGGATAGAGGTAAAGATATCGTAGAACCTAATGCTTTCAAATCAGCTTTAGATCTCTATATGACTAATCCTATTGTTCTATTACAACATAATGCTGATAAACCTATCGGTACTGTTACAGAAGCAAGAATAGATGATAAAGGATTATATATAAAAGCTAATATTACAGAAAATGAAGATAATATATTCTCTAAATTAAAGAACTGAGTTATTAGAGCTTTCTCTATTTGATATAGAGTTAAAGACTTCTCTGATGAAGAAGTAAAAGATGAGAAATGATGAGTTACTTCTTTTGAAACTGTTATTAAAGATTTAGAGTTGTTTGAGATATCTTTAGTTTCTATTCCTATGAATCCATATGCATTAACTAAATCTATGGAAAGTTGTTTTGAAGAAGAGAAATCTGAAGAAAGCGAAAAAGGAGAAAACTCGGAAATTCCGAATTTGTTAGAAAATGCAGATGAAAATTCTGAAATAGATGATTCATTAGAATCAGACAATTCTGAAAATGGAGAAGAAACTGCTCCAGTTAATGATGAAACACTCATTAATGAAAAAGCTGTAAATCTAAAAGAATTATCAATCAAATCTTTAGAAACTTATTGTGATAATAAGTTTGAGACGATGAAAAACTCGTTCAATGACGAATTATCTAAAAAGGATTTAGAG
>JAZQNA010000041.1:0-30877 GCA_045627125.1 Candidatus Absconditabacterales bacterium
TCAGTAACTTTAACAGGTAGCATGGCAGCTTCACTTGAATCTAAGACAGTTGAAAAATCTTTAGAAAAACTATTTCGAGTAGAAGATCTTAAATGAAGTAGTAAATGATATAGAACAACAATCTCAGTAACAGATATGACATGATCTGTAGAAAATGTAGTATATACAATTCCTGCAGAAAATATTTATCTAAAAGCTACAGCCCTTGTAAAAGAATCATGAACAGGTGAAGATGTGGTATTAACTTCATCATTAAGTGATTTTCGATCCATGGAAGGACCAGTCACATTCATTCAGAGATGAACATGAACAACAGCATGATTATTATGAAAATATGGAGCAATACCAGAACTTAAGGTAGTAGTACCAGCAAATATGCCAGGTACAACATACAAATGAACTATTACATATACATTATATGAAAACGAATAGTAAAGATTATGATTAAAAATAAAGTCTTTCCGCTTGGAAAGACTTTTTTTACTGTTAATTTATTGTTCAACTGGTTTTACGGCACATTCAACTCATAACTCTCCATCTTTCCATTCTATTGTATCTGCTTTTGTTACTCAAATTACATCGTCTGCAAATAATTTTATAGCTTTTTGCTCTTCTTCGTTTCATGATATAATTATTCTTTCTAGAGCAGCTCACATTGAAATTTGGGATTCTGTTTTAAATCTCCTTACTTGGTTGACAACATCTAAAGTAGTTGTCATAGCTTTTGCTAATTCTTCATCAGATAATGTTCTGTTCCAAGTGATAGATTCAGGGTAAGCTTCTAGATGAATAGATGTTGAATTTTCAACGTGTTGCTTGAAATAATCTTGGAAGATTTCTTCTGTAATGTGAGGTAGATATGGAGAAATTAGAAGTAAGATGTTGTAAAATACTCTGTATAGAGTTTGTTGTCCAGATTTTTGTTTTCTTAATCCATCTTCATATCTTTCAGGTTGATATAATCTAACTTTGATTAATTCTAGGTAATTGTCACAGAAATCTCATCGGAAGAATTCTTCGAAAGCTATCTTTGCTAGACCAAATTCGAAATTATCCAAATTCTTATTCATCTTTTTGATTGTTTCATCAAGTCTAGATAGAATCCACTGATCTGTTGCCTCTAATTCAACTTCATCATTTATGTGATCTAAATCAGCATTCTGAAGTTGCATTTTTACGAATTGGAATGCGTTTCGTAATTTTGTGACAAGTTTTTGTCATTTTCTAAGTTCTTCTTCATCGAATACCATATCTTTTCAAAGAACTCAACTAGATGTCCAATATCTTACAGCATCAGCTCCTCGTTGTTTGATAAGATTCTCTGGTTCAACTTTTGCATTTCAGCTAGATTTACTAATTTTTTCGGACTTTCATGCTAATACATGACCAGAAATCATAACGTTTTTAAATGGAACGTCTCCAGTCCTAAAATAACTTTGTAATGTAGTATATAATAGCCAAGTTCTAATGATGTCGTGAGCTTGTGGCCTTAGGCTAAAAGGACATAAATCTCATCCTTTCCATCCAGCTTTCTTTAAGAAAGTTTCATTAATATATGGAGACTGACTAGAAGTGAATCGAGTATCTAAAACTAATGTTTCAGCATCAACTTGATCTCTAGTATATCATTCAGGTAAGTCTATTGTTGGATCAACAAATCCTTTAGCTAACTGCTCTTTACTAGCAAGAATGATTTCTTTTGTTCATTTCTTATACCAAACTGGTAAAGGAATTCAGAATTTTCTACTTCTAGAGATATTCCAATCCCATTGTAAATTATTAATCCAATCGTTAGATCTCTTTTTCATAAATTCAGGAGACCAACTCATTTTATCATTTTGGGCTAAGAGAGTATCTTTCATATCCAAAATATTTACAAACCATTGATATACAGGAATAATTTCAACAGGGACTTTCCCTCTTTCACTAATTTGTTTTGCTTGAATGATAGGATCTCTTTTTACAACAACTCCTGGTTTACTTTCTAAGTATTCCATAATCTTTACTCTTGCTTCATCTACTTTTAATCCTTCAATTATATCACATCCTGAATTCTCGATAGTTCAATACCTACTGATAATGATTTTTTCTGGTAAATTATGCTTTTTAAACCAGAAAACGTCGACTTCATCTCAGTAACTACAGCACATTACAACTCCAGTACCTTTATCCATCTTTACTTTGTCATCTGCAAGTAGAGGAACTTTATCTCATAATGGAGTTTCTATTTCTCTTCAAATATATTTTTGGAAACGTTCATCATCTGGGTGTACAAAAACAGCTTTACAACAAGGAAGCATTTCTGGCCTAGTTGTTGCAATTACTAGTTTTTCTCAATCATCAAGAGTGAAATTTAGGTAATTGAAGAATTCGTTAAATTCTTTTTCTTCTGTTTCAGCTTGTGCAATAGTAGTTTGATTCTTTGTACATCGAAGAGATGGAAATTCTTTACATACTATTTGTCATTTTTCATACATCTCAACAAATCTTGTTTGAACAAGCTGTTGAACTTCTGGAGAAATTGTAGCATATGTTCTATTCCAGTCTACAGAAATTCCTAAAGATTGTCGAAGCTTCTTATATAAATCTCTATATTTTTGGTTAATTTCTAGACATTTAGATACAAATTCTTTTCTTTCAATTTCTTTAATGTTTATTTTTAGCTCTCTTTCTACTAATTGTTCTGTAGGGATTCAGTTATCATCATATCCCATAGGATAGAAAACATTAAATCATTTCATCCTTTTATATCTAGCGATGATTTCAGCTTGTGTATAAGAAAAAACATGTCAAATATGTAATTTTCCACTTACTGTTGGAGGTGGAGTATCGATTGAGAATATTTTATTAGGATCTGTCCTATTCATATCGAAGGCAAAAGTTTGATTCTCATCCCAGTACGCTTGCCATTTAGCTTCAGATTCTGTAAAGTTGTACTTATTAGCCATATTAAAAAATATGAGAATATAAATTTCATAGTATCGAAAATTTAGCTATTGAAATCTAAAATTCAAGAGAAAGCTGATTTTTTATTGCCTTGCAATCTGGCTTGATAATTATATTATGTAGTTTATATTTATATTATAATTATATTTTGATGAAAGCAAAAGATAGATTGTTTATCCTAGGAATGGTGCTTTTGATATGCATTGCATGAATATGGGGATTACGTGAATTTGCAAAAAATCGTAATTTGAATGGAATTAATGTAATTTGAGAGGCTAACATGAAAGCTCCAGCAGATATGATTACGATTAATCTTCAACTTTATGCTACTTGAGCAACACTACAAGAGAGACAAGATAAATTTGAAAAGAATTTAGAGCAATTGAAAGGAGTTTTTACTTGAGCTTCATTTACAAGTGACGTATCTGTAAATTATGATAGGCGGGATAATCCAGATCGCTGTTATCTTGATAGATGAGGATATGTTGAGTGACCTTGTTATGTATGATATCAAGTGATTGAAATGACATGAGATACTGTAGAATTATGAAAATTTATAACAGATAGCTTAAAAGATTATACTTGGGTTTCTCCAGCCAATTGGATATTATCTATCAATGATAATAGTGCTGTGATGTCTGAACTTAGAGCAAAAGCAAATCAAAATGCAAAAGAAAAAGCTGAATCTTTGGCGAAAGATTTATGAGTAAAATTAGGAAAATTATTGATGTATTCAGAAAATGGATTTGATGGTAATCAATATTATTATAATCAATGAAGGGTGCAATATTATAGTTCTGCTAATCCTAGTGTAAGTGACTTAAATCTAACAGCAACAGTATATCATACATATGCTATTAAGTAAGTTTAATAACATAAAAAGCTGATCTTGGGGTCAGCTTTTTGTTTGTTGAATGAAATATTTTTTAGTTGTAGTCTACTCAGTATTCGAGTACTAGGTAATATCTATTTAAAGAATAATCAATTGAGATTCAAATTCCCATTTGAGTAAAATGCTTCATGACTGCAGCTCTGTAATGACTTCAATTGTATGATTTTTCTTTCAAGATTAATCATGTTCGTGTCTTTTTGATGGCATTGATTAGGGCATCTGTACAGTCAGAAGAATTACATTTGTAGTATCCATATCATACGCTTTCAGAAAATGATGCGGCTGACCCAATACTAGCTGGGAATTCGATTCCTAAGTTTGAAAATCGTTCTAGGATTGAGTTATAATTGTAATATCCATCTCCTGATTTTCTTAGATGCATATTGCTAGTTTTTCATTCGTTATTTAGTTTTGTCGCTCGAACAAGAGCAGCTTTTTCTAGATTGATATTGTATTTGTAATCATTTGCTCAAACATTATCTCTTTCATTATTATGTCGTGATAATACAGCTTCACGTACTCTATTTATATCAATATTAGTAAAAGTGTCGGATAGATCTGGTAGTTTAGAAACAGTTGTTTTAGAAGTCTTTGATGTAGTGTTTGTTGTTGATGAACTTTTGTTTGAAGTGTTTGATGTTGCCTTGGAAGTGGTAGTCTTTGATCATTTTTTTATATTTTCTTGTTCTAATTCGGATTCGAAAACTTTAAGCATATTTAGTGTATAATCTCTGATATCTTCAAAAAGTCGTGCATTCTTATCTTTCGTAAATGCAGGCTCACCTAATAAAGTGGAAAATTTTTTGAGAAAATTTACTTTTTCTTGTGTAGTTTTCATATTTGCCACTTTTTTGTCTATAGCTGGAGTGAAACTAGATAGAGATATAGCGTTAGAAAATTGAAAATTTAGCATAAATATTGCTAAAAATCAGATTCCAAATAGCTTTAATTTCTTCATGTTTTTGTAGGTAAAATTAAATTTTGTTTCTCATTGTTTGAAGTATAAAAATTTGGATAATGATGTCAAATTTTTCATAGAAAAACGTTTGCATTCAAAAAAATAATTTTTATACTCCATTCACGTTAATTGGTCCCGATGGGGCTTTTTATTATTATAATTTATAAATGAACGAGCAGTTTAAAGAGCAAATTTTTCAGCTCTTAGCGAATATTGAAGAAACTAAAAAAGTAATCCCTACTTTCTCAGATATGTGTAAACATCCACTTTTGGGTGCTAGGTTCTCAGCAATGTCAGAAAAAGAAAGATGAGAGATACAACAGTGTATTAGAGAATATATAGAATCAAGAGTTAATTCATTGAGCAAGACTAAGTGAGGTCAGCTTTTTCAGAGATTTTTTGAAGCAGAAAATGAGCTTTTTTGGAAGTTCCGTGAACTTAATGAGAATGATGATACAGCTTCTACACAAGAATTTCAGGTTGTATGAAAGCAAGTAGAACAAGAAATGTTTCGTTTGGAAGGAATTTTGACTGAGAGAATGTTAAAGCAAGAAAAATGATTGGATAAGGTTGTTGAATCTTTTTATAATATAGTGTATTTGTTTTTCCCAAGGTATAATTCTGTGGAATAATTATGTAATAATATATTATATACTGTTTTTTTTTCCTGTCAATCAAATTACGGCTTAAAAAGCCGTTTTTTTTGCAATAAGTTGAGTGCAGGAATATAATTTAATCATCTTATAATTTTATATGTTATATATAAAAACAATGCAAAAAGTAATGAAGTTAACATCATTAGTTGTGTTAGTAGGGATGGAGATCCTTACACCATTTAGCTATGCTACATCTGATGAGGTAGCAGGATGATTAGTACCAGAGAATCAAACAGAAGTAACTCCGGAATTAGATGCGGAGGAAAGTTTAGAAACTATTGCTGAACAAACTTTAGAGAATACGTTTCCAGAAGTTGTTGAAGAGGCAGAAGATGTTAATAAAGAGAAAAGTAAAAAAGAAGAAGATACTTCAGAAGAAATTAGTGAGGAAGAAATTCCAGAAATAGTAGCTCCAGATACAGAGACTAATCCAGAAAGTGAAAATTTATCAGGAAATGTTGTAGATGAAAATATTGAGAAAAGCGTTGAGGGAACTCTTGAAGAAAAAATTAAAGAAGAACTTTCAGGATCTGATTTAGAAAATGTAACTTCAGAACTAGATTGAGATTTGGATGATGAGTCAGAAGAAACAGATAGGGAAGAAATGAACGAAGGGGCTGTTGCAGAAAATAAAGAGGTATTAGGAATAAATTCTGAAGAACAGATTCCAGAAGAAATTGTTGAGAAAGCTGAAGAGAAAACTTTGGTTGAAGAAAAAATTGAAGAAGCTTTACATGTTATTTGAAGTTTATTCTCTGAAGAGAAATATGATGATTCAGATGCATGAGAATTTGCAATATATTTTAAGAATAGTGAATGAGAATATGAATATTATAACACCTTAAAATTTGATAAAAATATTTCAAAGAAAGTAATAAATATCCAGTGAGAAACTCAAGGAATTAAGATTGAAAAGATATCATGATATGAATTAAATCTAGATGAATTAACATTAGAATGAGTAACAGACTCAGAATTGGAAAGGAAACTTTCAGAAACGGATAATGATGTAATAGAAATAGAAGATTCACAGGAATTTAATATTACCTGAGAAGGAAAGTTGATTATTAGTGGAAGATGTCCATCAAAATTATTATGAACTGAATATGCTTTTATGTTCCCATTAAAATGAGATGTAAATGATAATTATCCATTTTTTGAATATGAGTTAGATTCTAATACTGCAACATTTAGTGATGTTTCTTTAGAAATTCCATCGGAGGAGTATTTGTTTTATAAAATAAATAATGTTCATACTATTAGTGGGCATCCATCGGCTCCAATGTATTATTATGTAGCGAATGATGATGAATTTTTATATATTCTTACTGAAGCTTTTATTGATAATACATATGATCATTGAAGAGATTATTCAAAAGTGTATGTAAAAACATCAGAATGAATAAAAACATATCAGGTGAATACAACTGAAGAAAATGAATATTGAAAATGGTGGTTTAAATATACAGATAGTAGTGAAGTATATGATTGGCAACATATGGAATATTTGATAAAAGTTCCCTTATCAGTTTTATGAGACGATAATAAAATATGATTAGCTTTTGAATATTATGGTACGGCAATTTGATATTATCGACATATGCCATTTTTGTTTTCAATTGTTGATAATAATTGATATGGACAGCCTTTTAAAAATTTTAAAATCTCATTAACTTGAGATGTTGAAGAAATTTGTGAAGCTGATACATTATGTAAAAATATGGTCTGGGATCTAGAAGGAGACACAATTGTAACCTATCCTACTTCAAGAAGTAATACATTAAATGCATATTGATTTATGTATTTATATCCAGAGGCGTGGGATCTAGATTCGTTATTAGAGAACCATTATGTTGATGCGATTAAAAAAATATTTAATGGTTTAGAAGTAGAGGTATCGGTTGAAACAATGGATGAGGAACTGTGAGAGATGACGTATGCATTATATACGTGAAAAATAGCTGTGGATAGTGAAAGATTATGTGATGAATTTAAGAGCTGTGATAATAATATTGTTGCATATCATAATGGTATGGGAAATTCATACTTCGTGACACCATTGAATATTGTAGGTAATGATTCAAATGTATTAACAATTGTGAATGATGAGTCCTTGCTGGAAAGTATCGTTTGAGACTATATTTCGTATCAGAATGAAAATGAAAGTAATATAAAGTATATCGATACAAAATGAAATATTTTTTCTATGTGAACTATAACATTTAATGATTGAGATAGTGAAATAACAATATTAGATCGTAACCTTTGAGCAAGGGATTCTAGTTTATGATTTTATTGAAGGTTGTTCGACAGAGGTTTCTTGCAAAATGATGAAAGATTTGATTCATCGTATGGTTATTATTTCCAGCGATGAAATAATTTTTGATTTAGTAGCAATGAAAATGATTGGTTATTTGAACGAGGTGATTGGAATAGAAATTGATACCTTGAAATGTGAGCAGGGCCAAAGAATATAGAAAAATATTCTTGGAATAACCCATATGTTTGAGATATCTTTTATAAGAACGATAATTATTGATATTGGACGGATTCTGAGAATTTAAAAACGCTGTGGTGATGAGATGATGAAGATGTAGAAAACGAAGATTATAAAAAGCAGTGACCGTGTCCTGAAGGATATCATATTCCAAGAAAAGAAGAGATGGAGAATTTGCAGAATACGATTTGAAATATTATGGAAGAAATCGGTATGGATAGTGAAGATTCAGAGCAATCAACTAATTTTTTGAGATATACATCGTTAATTCCATTAGCATGAGCTCATTATGCATGAAGTTATAGAAGTTGTGATGGAATTGAAGATCAGGACTGTCTTGCTTATTTACGAACATCAACGACATCTGAGGGTGCAAACTGAATCGAAATATATGATTTAGAGATATCAGAAGACTATAGTAAGTTTGATGATAGTGTACCATGATGGGGATTCTCACTACGTTGTTTTAAGGATGAATCTGATGAAGATGTTGTAATACTAAAATATGAAACAAATGGTTGAACAGAAATTCAATCACAAACAATTAAATCGTGAGAGTATTGATATCTCCCATGATATACAAGTCAAAAAACATGAAATGTGATAGCAGAATGGTATTCAGATCCAGATTTTAAAAACAAAATTAATTTTGAAGATTGAACAATGAGATTTTCAAATTTTAGGATTGATTCGAATAAGGCAAATATAGATGAAAATTGAAATAAAATTATTACAATTTATGCAAAATGGATTTGAGATAAGCAAACAGGGCCAATTAAATATAATGAAAACGCCTGAGTGGTCTATGAAGATTCAAATTGAAACAAATTTAAAATGTGAACCATATCAATAACCAATTGAAATATAAGTGTTACTATGTTAGATCGTAATCTCTGAGCAAATACAAATGATATAACATCAACATGATCGTATTGATATTATTTTCAGCGATGAAATAATTTTTGATTTAGTTCAGATTTAAATGCAGATTTAGATATCGTTGAAGAATATCAAATAGCGGATTGATTATGGGATAGTCCATATATTAGTAATAAATTCGTTGCAAATTGAGATTATGTTTGGATGAGTGGAGAGAATTATGATTTATGGTGATGAAGTTCTGAAGATGTAAGAAAAAAACAATGACCATGCCCAGAGTGATTTCATGTTCCAACCATGGAAGATCTTGCTTTTTTGTTTTGATTATGGTATGAGTATGCATGATTAACAACAAATAATTATTGAGATTTTTCTGACTCATTTACATTAAAAGATTTTAGGGAAGCTTTTAAGATTCCATTATCACAATGAATAGATACATATGGATTTATACAAGAATGACCATATGCATGATGGTGGACATCAAGTCTATCAGAAGAGTCAGCGATGTATTTGTTAGAACTTGGAAACTGATATGAGCAACAATTGTTTATTCAAGATGGTGGTAGCTGGAGTGATGCAACATGGTCGTTAGATGTAGATTATTTATGATGAGCTTCGGTTCGTTGTTTTGCAAATCCTTCTTCATTGGTATACAATGAAGAAACAGGTGAAACATATGTAATACAAATTTGAGAACGTGTAAATAGACAAGATATACTAGAAGATAGAGAATGATTTAAATTTATGTGATGGTATGCAAAATTCTTTGATGAAGACTGAAATTTAGAATATGAAAAGGAGCGAGATTTCGATGATGTAGTAACAAGAGATATGACTTTATATGCTAAATGGACTAAGGTAGAAAAAGAAGAACAAGAACCTGAAGAAAAAGAAATAGAAAATAAAACTTCAAATTATAGTTGATGAGGAGGGGCTGGTAGAAGAGCATCAGCAGTTACTCAAGATTCAGAAAAAGATAAAGTTCTAGAAACAATTAAAACAAAAGATGATGTTGAGGGGGCTCATAATTCTGCAGAATCTGATGTCTCTGTAGATTCGGTAGATGAAATGCGTCAAGCTTATGATTTTGCCTATGAAAAAGGAATTACGACCATAGATTCTTATGAAGATGCTGCCATGGATAGACCTATTAAAAGAAATGAATTAGCTAAAATGTTGTCAGTATTTTCAGTTGGGTTGCTATGAAAAGAGCCTGAAATTTGAAAAGATGGATGTGAATCTTTTAGAGATGTAAAATGACAGACATCGGAAATGAAATCATATATTAAAACTGCTTGTGAACTTGGACTTATGGGTATGGAATCAGATTGAGCATCTGTAGCAAAGAATTTTAATCCAAATGATTATGTGACTAGAGCTCAGTTTGGTACAACATTATCTAGATTATTGTATGGAGATATGAATAACTTAAATACAGATTGGGATAAAACATATTATAAATGGTATGAAAAACATCTTTCAGCTTTAAAAATTAATGAGATTATGACTAAGGTTGATTGAGATTGGGTTGATGAAAATGAGTTAAGATGATATGTGATGCTTATGCTGATGAGGGCCTCAGATTAATAATTATGATATACATAAAAAAGGCACAACATTGTGCCTTTTTTTATGCCCTTAGAAATTATTCTACGATATGTAATATAACTCCTGCAAATGTTTGTACGTTTACGATTCTTAGTTCAGTTCAATCATCTAATTGAATTGTTCCTTTATCTCACATTTGCCCTCACATTTCAGGATAGAATGGAGTTTTATCAAAGATTAAGACTCTTTGTCAATTTACTTCGAAATCTTTGAGTAACGTAGCATTTTCGTTGGTGAATTCAGTGTATCAAATAAACTTTGTTTGAGGAATTCATTCTAGATATTTTGATCGATCTATTCATTTTTTGAACATTTCTTTGGTTGCTTGGCGTGAGTTCTCCTTGGCTGTGTTTACAGCATCGTTATATTCTTTTTCGTTGATTTCTAGTCAATTGTCTGCTGCAATTTCTTTAGTTAATTCTAGAGGGAATCCGTATGTATCATATAATTTGAAAACATCCTTACCAGAAAGGAATTTGTTTTGGTTTTTCTTTTCTTTTTGGATTAATTCTTCAAGCATAGCTTTTCAATTTTGTATGGTTTTCAAGAATGTTTTGATTTCTTCTAATAATACACGCAAAATTTCATCTTTTTTGAATTCGCGTAAATGCTTAAAAGTTTCTAATAATTCAGTACAGACTTTTTCATATCAGTTAATATCAAAATCTTTTAATAACATTAAATTATATGTCATTCTTCTAATGATCATTCTTAACACATATCCTGCAGCTAGATTAGAAGGAATTAATCAATCATTGATTAGCATAAAAGCAGTTCTTGCATGATCTACAATAATTCTAAATCTTCTTTGTTGCTGAGTGTAAGTACATCAAGTTAGTTCTTCTAATTTTGTGATAGCTGGGGCAAATACATCAGTATCGTA
Organism: Candidatus Absconditabacterales bacterium; assembly: GCA_045627125.1. Lineage (GTDB taxonomy): Bacteria > Patescibacteriota > Gracilibacteria > Absconditabacterales > Absconditicoccaceae > UBA3291. The sequence goes on from JAZQNA010000041.1 coordinate 11,323, forward strand.
TACAGAATCTTTTTGCTGTAATACGCAGCACATTCTTTCTAGTCACATTCCTGTGTCTACATTATGATTTGTTAGTTTTGAAAGAGTCCCAGATTCATCACGGTAAAATTCCATGAAAACATTGTTCCATATTTCCATCCAATTATCTTCATCATTTCATACGTTACTTCATTCAGGAGGAAACTCAGAATTTCCTACTCGATAAAATATTTCAGTATCTGGTCCACAAGGTCCAACAGGTCCAGGAGATCGTCGATTATTGTCAGCAGGAAGATAGGAAATTCTACTTTCTGGTAATCAGACTTCTTTCCATTTGTTAGCAGTAGTCTCATCTCTTGGAGCACTTTCATCTCATGCAAAAACTGTTACGGCAATTTTATTAGGATCAATGTCTAAATATTCGGGTGAAGTTAAGAATTCCCAACTTCGAGAGACTGCTTCATCTTTAAAGTAATCACCTAATGACCAGTTTCCCATCATTTCAAAGAAAGTTAGATGGGATGCATCTCATACTTCAGCTATATCTACTGTACGTACACATTTCTGAATATTGAAAACTCTTTTTCCAAGTGGATGTTCTTTTCACATTAAATATGGAATTAATTGTTGCATTCATGCTACATTGAAAAGAGCGGTAGATTCTTTTGAAGATGCTATTAATGAAGCTTCAGGAATGTATTTATGTTGTTTAGAATTTCGAAATTTGTTTCGAAGTTCACGCAATTCATTAGACGATAGATTTTTCATAAATTAACCAAAAAATAAGTAAAATCTGATTGGAATAATATCTATTCAAACCTTAAATTCAAGAATGTATAGAAAAAAGTTTCGAAAAACTTGTTTTTTTTGAATTTATATTCCACTACTTCATTGCTTCGATATATTCGTATAGAGCGATTTTATTAATTCCATTATCTGACAATAGGAATAATTCTGGTCTGTCTCATGTGTTGTTTAATACATCAACATCGTAAACTTTTACTCCATCAATATCAAATTTGAGACTAAACATGTATACAAGTTGGTAAGCTCTCTTATTGTCTTCGTTCAACTTAGTTTTTTCTGTGTCATATACTGTAAATAATTGTTGATCTTTATCATAAGTATACACATATTCAGTTGAGCTAGAAGTGATCACTTTTACATTATCTGAATAAGATTTGGTAAAAGGATTTCATCACTTGATAGGAATTTCACGATCAACTAGAGATGTTCCTGCAGTATCTTCTCTCCAGAAAAGATATAATTTTCCGTTAGCTCGTCCAAAGAAGTTTCCATCAATAGCGAAGCTAGAGAAAGTTCCAAAAGTTTTTCCAGAACCTACTGAATATGAAGATCATTTTTTGAAATTAGCATAAGTTCAGTCGCTGTTCGTTTGGTATCTAGTTAACAATATGTTTCATAGACTAGATACATTTGATTGGAATACATAGAGATTTCTTCCATTATATGTTCATAGTCAACCTATTCCAGAGTGAAAATCTTCACTTTCAGCTCAGACTGGTACTATTCCTGTTTTTGAAATCATATAAATATCTCATCCATTATTGTAACAATATAATCCATTAGAATTTAGAGAAGCTATACAACTATCTAGCGTTACACCATAGTCAATTAAAGTTCATCTATTACTATCGCTAGATGCTCCGATTAAAGCTCACTTACTACCTCAAACCATAATGTTGTTGTTTGGTACAACGATAGAGTTTAAAGTTCATAATTTAGATAAATCTGATGAATTGAATGTTAGAACTTGCGTATTTCTTCAGGCAATAGTATTTAGTTCATTAACATTTTTGAAAGGTGTTACACGGAATCACTCTAAGTAATTTTCTTCTAATTGAGATCTTAAAGAAGCTACATCTTCTAATCGTTTTCATTGAGATTCAAGGAAGTTTAATTTATTTGAAATTTCTGTGTATGATGACGTTTTTAGATTAGATGAAGCATCAAGTGCTTTAAATTCATTTATTTCAGTTTGCAAATCTTCTAAATTCAAATCAATATATGTTCCAGATGCAGTTTGGAATTTGTTTACATTATTTGTGTCATTTATGATCTTTGTGAGTAAGCTGTATACAAAAATCAAAATTAAAACAACTAAGATTAGTCAAATAACATAAATCTTATTTTCAGAAATTTGTTTTTTTACATTCTGTAATAGTTCTGATTGCTCAAATTTATTTTCGATAGATGATAGATATTGTTTTCATTTCCCAGTGACGCGTCATAATTTGGGTCCTCTCTTTGTAGATTGAGCAACATTGATTGTTGGACCTTGGATTAGGTAGCTAATTACAAATCAAATACTTCTTTTTTCAACTCTAGTTAGTAACAATTCTTCAATGAAAGATAGTACTCAATCAGCAGATTCTTCTTCGGCTAGTAAATTTTCCATTTCTTTTCTATCGTGTTGATCCATTACGTCAGCAAATTTTAATCCTACGTATATGATTTGGTCATCTCTTTCTAGTCTTCCCTCAATGAAATCTGAACAAAGATCAATCTTTGATTTGTTATCAACGCTATTGGAAATAGAATATAAAGCTTTCCCGTCTCTTAGAATCATCATGCTAACTTCTCCAATCATAGAAGACATAAGCATATCATCAACAACTAATTGAACTAATCCTTTCAAATGGAAATGTTCAACATCGCGAACTTTTTCTGCAAATTGTTTTAGTTTTGTATTTAATAATTGTAAAGATTGTTCAAAAATTTCTTTAATGTCTGCAGTGTCTAATTCGTCAGAATCTTTGATGGTGTTTGTAAAATCTGCGACAAATTCCTCTAAAATATCTTTTTGATATTGAACAAATTTCTCAGTAGAACATTCTACAAAGACTTTAAATGATATATCATTACCTAGAGTATCTTGAAAAGAATATATTTCATTTTCTGATACATATGATTTTTTATGTTCCTGAAGCTGCATTAATTAGGTCGAAACTGAATATAAAAGAAAATCAGATTTTTTGCTTGTTACAAAATATTATACACAGTTGATATAATTATGAAAAGTTATTCTTTTTTCAATATTAAATAATGAAAAATGTATGGAATTATCATTAAAGAATTTGCAACTTTTTTCCAATTTCTTTTCCAGTCTGCAAACAATCTTCGTAGCCATTCTAATTTAAGGGTGCGAACTATTTTTGGAGCACGCTTTTGAACTCATGCGATGAAGTCAAAAAGTCATCATACATTCATTACTAAAAGCTTATTCTCTTGAATCTCTCGATAGTTTCTGGCAGTCCGTAGCTCTTGTAAAGGAATCTTTGGTGTTGAACGTGCAACTAAAAGGATGTTAATTGTATCTTGGTATTCGCTTAAGGTTTTTTGAACTTCTTCTCGGTTGAGCTCTGGAGTAAATCAATCTTGAGCATATATAACGTTATATCATTTGAGACTTAGTACTTCTTGTACTTTGTTTACTGTATTCTGAGTAGATCAGTATAGCAGAATATTTATTTTTTGATTTCCATATTTTTGTTTAATGTTATTGAGAAAATATGGAGTAAAGTCCGTTCAATTTATATTAGGTAGTCGTTTTTTTTCTGAAGAGATTGTCTTAAAAAGGTTGGCAAAATAATAGAAAGTTTGGAGTGCAATTCAATCAGGTAATAGGAAGTCAGATTTTAATAATATCTTTTTGTAATCTCTTTCTTTTTCAGTTCTTTCTTTGTTGTGAGAAAATAAGTGTTGAGAGACAATTTGTGAGAAATAGATAAAATTTACTACACAAAATCATTGGTTGTTGTAAGAAGAAATGATGCTTTCGCAAGTTTCTGGGAACTCTGTAGTAGAGATTTTCTCTAAAATAGACTTCATAATGAAGTTTATATATAAAACTATTTGTTATTATATTTTTTTTATTTCGCAATGCAAGTTTGTACAGTTTCCTAGCTTTATAATTGATATATAATGCATGACCTATAAATGGTTTAATATGTTGTTCCGCTCTTGCATTGATAGTAAAAATTGATATAGTTCAAATCAGATTTTTATCTTATTCTATACGAAGATGTTGGATTTGAAAAAAGTACGTGATAATTTAGATGAGTATAAAATAGCTTTATCTAAAAGACATAGTAATTGTGATGTAGATGCAATTTTGGCGAAAGATGATGAAAGAAAGGCTTTACAACAAAAAGTGGATGAATTAAAATTTCAACAAAAAACGTTAGCTTCTCAACAAGATTATGAATGAGCTAAAGCTCTAAAAGGGCAAATTCAGGACTTAGAAAATCAACAAACTGCATTACAAGATGAACTCAAAGAATATCAGTTAAAAATGCCTAATTTCATTTCGCCTAGTGTACCAGAGTGAAAGGATGATACAGAAAATGTGGAAGTAAAGAGAATTGGAGAAATTCCTCAGTTTGATTTTCAGCCTTTGGATCATATGACATTGATGAAGAAATATGATATGGTGGATGTAGAAAGGTGAGTCAAATTAGCTTGAGCGCGTTCGTATTTCCTTAAGAATGATGGAATGCTTTTGGAACAGGCTATTCTTCAATTAGCTTTGAAGAAACTTGTGAAAAAATGATTTACTCCATTTCAGGTTCCAAATATGGTGAATCCTGAATGTTTGGTTTGAACTGGATACTTCCCATGAGGAGAAGAAGATGCCTACCGATTGGAAAGAGATGATCAACGAATGATTGCTACAGCAGAGATTCCTCTAACATCTTATTATAGTTGAGAAATTTTAAATGAATCTGATTTGCCAAAGAAGTTGGTTTGACTTAGCCCATGTTATCGTCGTGAGGCATGAAGTTATGGAAAGGATACATCAGGATTGTATAGAGTGCATCAGTTTATGAAGGTAGAACAGGTAATTATCATCCCAGCAGATGTTAAAATGTCAGATCAATTCCATGAGCAGATTCTAGCTAATTCGATGGAGGTTGTAGAGGATTTATGATTGCCATATCGTTTATTACAATTGTGTTCTGGAGATTTGGCTTTATGAAAATATAATTCACATGATATTGAGTGTTGGATGCCTTCTAGAAATAGTTATGGAGAGACTCATTCAGCTACATCATTCCTAGATTTTCAGGCAAGAAGATTGAATCTTCGTTATCGTGCAGAGGATGGAACTATAAAATATTGTTATACTCTAAATAATACAGTTGTAGCTTCTCCAAGAATCTTGATTTCACTTATAGAATGTAATCAAACAGCTGATGGAAAAATTAAGATTCCAGCATGTTTGCAAGAATATATGTGAAAGGATATTATTGGTTAAAAAATTATTAAAAAGATAGGAGATTATCCTATCTTTTTTCTATGAAAATATATTCCTTTTGTCGTTTGGGGAGAATTTCCCGTTCTTGTGGTAGAATGATATGATTTCAAAAGAATTTTTTTCTTTTTGTCTGAACTGTATAATTATATTTTTACTAAAAGGGTAATAATATACTTGATTAATTTTGTTTGGGATATATGGAATATAATTTCAACAAGCTCTTTGGTATTCAATTTCTGATGTTATTGTTTCAACTATCTTTTTAGCTAAACCAATAATTTCCTGTTCGTCTTTAAAATATATTTTATTAATTTTTCTAGCTTCTTCACATCAGTCGCTTTCACTATGTTGTTCTAGTATATGAAATAGCGCTTTTTCTGTAAATATAAAACTTGTTTTCCCGTCTTTGTGAGAAAATAATATATTATTTTGGCCATTTAAAGTTTCACTCATTATCTTGTTGGTTATGATAATAATTTGTATTTAAGTATAATCTTTTATTGATGAAAAATCAAAAAATATATAAGAAAAACTGATTGGGATACCAATCAGTTCTTTTGTGACTTTTTATTTCAGCTCTTACGCAGCAATAGAAATATTGATTTCTTCCAACATTTGATTTACTAAATCTTTTAATTCATCAGTAGCATAACTGAATTGATTTCTTAAATATCCATCATTCATACATAATGAGTCAATAGTATCAACAGTGTTTAATAATCATTCGACGATAAATTTTAATTCATCAGAAGAATTAATTAATCCATTATGTAATTCTTTTTCGAGACGAAGTAGGTGATATTTAATTTTGAGGATATTCTTAATTAAAATATCAACATATTCTGTATTAATTTGTTGAGCGACTCCACCTGTGTAAGTTCCTACAGACTCTGCATTGATGTCTAGTGCAGAGATTAAGGCATTACATGTGTCGTTAATTTGTTCTATTAGATTTGTTAATTTTTCGTTTGATTGGAGGAGATTGGCTGATTCCATGATTATTTATAGATAATGATTAAAAAGTTTTTTTTAATTTGACGATATAATTATATGCGCTAATTTAAAAAAAACAAAAATCTGATAATTTTTGATGTCGAATCGTCTTACGTTTTTTATAAAACGGTTTTAATATATTTACTTATATATAAAATAAGTATAAATTGATAACAGTTGGTTTGCATCTGGGCTAAAAATTTAAGGTTGATTTAAGTATGAAGTGTATAAAATAAAGTAGTAATATAGATTTTATGTTTTTAATGATATAAAATGGCAGATATTAAGATTCTTTTGGTTGAGGATAATCAGCAAATTGCAAAAAATATAAAAGAATATTTAGAAATGGAAGATGGCTGGAGTGTTACAACTTCATATGATTGAGAAAAAGGGTTAGCATTGGCTACGATGAATGATTATGATTTAATCCTTTTGGATTTAATGCTTCCATGAATTGATGGAAAGACTATTTGTCATACAATTAGAAAGAAAAAAAGTTGTCCTATAATTATTATTACGGCAAAATCACAATTGGAAGATAAACTGGATCTGTTTGAAGTTGGAGCAGATGATTATTTGGTTAAACCTTTTGATTTGGAAGAACTAGTTGCAAGATCTAGAGCGGTTTTAAGAAGAGGACTGATAAAGATTTTTTATGAATATAAGGATGCAACATTAGATTTTGCAAAAAAGGAAATAAAAAAAGATGGGAAGGTAATACATTTTACTTTAAAAGAGATCCAAATATTAGAATGTTTGATTAAGCATAAATGAACGACAATTTCTAGGACGGATTTGATTACAGAGGTTCGATGAGATGATTGTATTTGGGAAGCAGATAATAAATTGGATGTTTATATTTCGATGATTAGAAAAAAACTTTGAAAAGATATTATAAGGACTATAAAGTGATTTGGTTATCGTATAGCGGATTCAGAATCTTCAGTAGATGATGAATAATTTTTAAATATTCCTTGTTTTCTCTGTTAAAAAGCGTATTTTATAGTTAGATTTTTTATTTGATTTTTTAGTTTTAAATGAAAATCGTAGAGTGAACTATAAAAACTCCAAAACAGATTGCAAATATTAGAGAAAGCTGAAAATATCTTAATGAGCTTCTCTTAATTCTTAGAGAAAAAGCAAAAGCAGGAATTGCATTAATAGAACTAGAATTTGTGGCTGAGCATTATATTAAAGAGCATAATTTGAAATGAGCTTTTAAGTGATATGATTGATTTCCTACGAATTTATGCTTGTCTGTAAATGATTGTGTTGTTCACGGAATTCCAAATGAGTATATTTTGAAAAATTGAGATTTATTAAAGATTGATGCATGAGTGATATATGAAAAATGATATTCAGATTCAGCTATTTCTGTAATTATTTGAGGAGAATTAGCTAATCCTTTATGACATCAATTAGTATCTGTTACAAAAGAAGCTTTGGATAGATGAATCTCTACAATCCAGCCAGGTAAGGCTATGTTTGATTATGGTGCTACTGTAGCAAATGTAGTGCATCAAGCTGGTTTTAAAGTACTGAAAGACTTGACAGGACATGGTTGCGGTTTAGCTGTTCATGAGAGACCATATGTTTTCAATTATGGGCATCCTGATATGAAAAGACAAATTTATAAACCATGAATGGTTATATGCTGTGAACCAATTACTGCAGTAATGAGTGATGATTTCTATATGGAGCGTTGAGATGAATGAATGTATACAGATCATGGAGATTTGTGAGCTCAATGGGAATATATGCTTCTAATTACGGAGAATGGATATGAATTGATGAGTTGAATTCAAGAACGAGACTAAAGCTAACTTGAAAATTTTTAAAGAATATATAGATTTTATATTGTGAAAAAGTCTGATTTTTATTTTGAGTAAAGATTTTATATGGTGGAAGATAAAAAATTGTCTGAAAAAATCTACCTTTTCACTGGGGAAAATCATTATGCCTTACAAAAAACTCTCTCTGGGCGAATGAAAGCATTTCAGGAAAAAAACTGAAATGATAGTGTTTTTATATTCAATAGCGAGAACTGGGATTATACTCAGGTAAAACAGACAATTTTTGGATGATGATTTTTTTCTACAAATAAATTGGTTATAGTTTATTGAGCCCCATTAGATACTGAAAAATCAAATACATTGAAAGCTGATGAAATTGAAAAATTGACGGAAGATTTGGTGAATCTGTCTTTTCCAATGGAAACTTTGTTGGTCCTGGTTTCATATAAACCGGATAAGCGTTGACGTTTATATAAGCAGATTCAAAGTGTGAAGGATTTCCCATTATTAAAAGATTTTGAATTGAAAACATTTGTTCGCGATGAATCGAAAGATTTATGATTATCATTAGATGTAATAGATAAATTGATAGAAAAGGTTTGAGATGATCAATATCGTTTGGTCACAGAAATTGATAAATTACGTTGTTGGAAAAAGGTTAATCAAAAAGATATAGATTGTTCTGTTGTGGAAAATGTATGTTTTGGAATGGTTGAGGACGATGTTTTCAAATTATTAGATTTGATGTTGAATGATTGTAAAGATGCTGTAAAATTTCTTTCTTCATTGCAGGAAAAATGAATGGATTGGAATGAATTAAATGGGTCTTTGATGCGATGATTGAGAAATTATGTATTAATTTTGGATTATGCTAAGCACTGAATTAAAGATTCAAAAATTATAGCTGCGGATTTGAAACAAAACCCTTGGGTGATATGAAATTTGGTAAAAAAACTTTCAGTTTTGCAGAAAAATGAAAAGAAAATTCAGACTTTGTTTTCTCAGTTGGTGGAGGTAGATTATGAAATAAAAAATGGGTTAACTTTACCAGAAATGTATTATCACACTATAAAAATTGTATTGTTAAATAATTAGTGATTTTGTTGACTTTTAATAGGAATCGTTTATATTTTTTTGTATGAGAAGTGGTTTTACTTTTCTTTGAAATGAATGCGTAGATTGAGAATTTTAATGAGTATATTGATTGTGGGTTGATTATTCGGAATTTCTCAGACTTTTTGATATTTTGAAAAAACAGCATATTGTAAATTTGATAATTGAAATGTTACAGTATTTATGAAAAAAGAAGATTGACTTTCAAAATGTCAGATTTATTTGGATACTGTTTACCAGCTTGCAGTGCAAAAGTATAATGAGATAAAGTGGATTCGTACATATATAGCCCAGTGAGATGATGTTCGGTATCGAAAATGAGTTTTAGAGGAAAAACAATCAGAATTGTTAAAATTGGTAAATTATAGAGTTCAAATTTTATGAGTGGTCTCAGAGTTTGAATCAGAATTCTTTGGAAAATATTCAGTAGCGTTAAAAAAATCGATGGAATTATACTATTCAGATTTGGAGACTCAGTATTATATATTGATTAATCAAAATGAGCAGTCTGGAAATTCTAGACCAGTTGGATATGAATCTAAGATTTCTAATTTAGAGCAGCAGATGTGGAATGTGAATCATGTGCTAAATGCTAAAAAATTGGATGATATTATGGAAGTGATACCTACATATATTTATTTAAAGAAACAGATAGAATGAAGGTAGGAATTGTTAGTTCGTGAAATGACACATTAGCGTTGTTTCAATTCTTGACTCGTTATGATAATGAATATCTGATTTATCATGATCAAACTAATTTTCCTTATTGAGAAAAATCGTTGCAGTATGCTTTGAAATGTATCGAAGAAGCAAGTCAATTCTTGATATCTCAATGAGCTGAAGTAATTATTTTGGATCCTGTATATGAGCTAGCATTAAGTCAACAAAATAAGACTAATTCGTCTTATATTTTGCCATTATTTGAAAAATATCTGAGTGAATATGGATTAAAATATTCATTAGTATGAAAAATCTGAATTTTAACAGATACGTGAAGTTGTCCAGAAATTCAAAAAATTTTAGAGGAAAAATCAAAAAGTTATCAACCAACTCAAGTTCAATTAAATACTAAGAAATTTAGTTTCCCTTTTCATTTTCGAGTAAAATCAGCTTCTTCTTGGGTTGCTAATATCCATGATTTATGAATACATAACCCATATTTGATTCGTACGTTGAAAAATGATATGCGTTATTTTAAGGATGCAAATGTAGATACAATCTTACCTATGCATTACCATTATTTTCGTATGCAGAGGACAATAAAAAATTTTTTCAATTTTCATAATACTAGATTCCATGATTTATCTGTAATAGAAGAATGCTTTAGAAATATAACAGATAATTGAAAAAAAACTGATAAATACTCAGTTTCTGTTCGAACGAATCAGCCATCTTCTTTTTTGTTTGATGATAAAAGATTGGCTTGGCTCATGCAAAGGGGAAAATTAGTAACATTGGATGTTCATGAGTTATAAAAATGATGTTGAATTTATAAAGGAAAAAAGTACAAGTAATTTGCAATTTTGATGCCAGGGTGATGGAATTGGTAGACATGCTAGACTCAAAATCTGGTGACTTCACGGTCGTGTGGGTTCGAGTCCCATCCCTGGTAAATCGGGGTATTAATTTGCGAAAAATCGCTTAAAATAGAGTATAGAGTTGGGTTTTCGTTAGTTTGAAGTTTTCAATTCTTCGAATAATATAAACTATCTCAAAATCGAACTTCAACAATCAACTTTCTTAGATTTCGATCACTAAATTCCCAGAAAACAAGGGGATTTTTTATAAATTCCCTAATTCTTTTTAATCTTTTACTTTTATCGATCTTTAGAAGTTCTTTATGTTCTATTTGTCAGTTCAATATTATTTCTTCTTCATCTAAAGTTGCTCGGTTCTCTTCCATTTTTTGGTGTAATGCCACATTTCCATTTCATTTGATAAGATATTGTTCTATTCTTTGTTTTTCTTCGTTGATATCTTTGATTCTTTTTTTTATTCCATTTACTTCGTCTTTTCGATTTCATTCTTTATATGAATATACAGATTCTAATACTTTATCGTATAGGTGCATAATGTTTTCTGGGATCTCAATTTGTTTAATCATATCATGTATGTTTTTCTCTAATTCCTCTTTTGAGATGATAACTCTTTCGGAGCATCAATGTTTCTGACATCAATAATATGGATATAGTTTTCAATTTGGTTTTCTTGTATACCATCATGTAAATTTTCTTCCGCATCATTTGCAGGTTATTAATCACTTAAGGATGAATTCATCATCTACTTTGTGAGGTTTGTTGTGCTTTTCGTTGCTAATAATTTTTTTTCTTATCTTTTCAGCAGTGTCTAAAGAAATTAGTCATTCATGTTTTCATTCTATCAGTTCATTAACTCATCGTTCTGGGTATATACAATATCATGCATAAAAGTATAATTTGTGTAACAGAAATATCTTATCAACAAATGTTGGCCAAAGACTTTTCCCTGTGTGGGTATCTAATTTTTTATCTAGGAAATATCTAAACAAATCTCTTTTTCACATATTTGGATCATTGGCAAATAGCTCTAATCATTCTTTCATGATTGGTCAGTTTTCTGGATCGATTTCATCGATATAGTCCCTTTTTGAAAATCTTTTTCTTATATATCATGTTGGTGGGTTATAGAAAGGTCGGTATCATTCTTTTAATCTTGCTACTTTTCAATTTTGACATAATTTGAAAATCCTTTTTCTGTCGTATCAGGCAAATAAATATGTAATGTGTTTTAATAATAAGTCTTCATCGGTTTCGTCTTTTGTTCATCACATTACGTCAATAATTTCTACTCAATGTTCTTTTATTCTTCATTCTAATCTGATTGCGGCAGAAGGATCATGTAAATCAGGTCTTGAGATTCTACTTAGTTCTCTACATACAAAATGTGTGATAACTATTTCATGTTTATTTTGTTCTGCTATAAATCTTATGCAATCATTAAATCAATCACGATCTGTTTTGCTTCATGATACTCAGCCATCATAAAAAACTGCTACAACTTCAATTTCTGGATTATGGTTTTTGCAGTATTCTCTACATACAGATTCTTGACTCTCTAATCAAAAACCGTCGTTGACTTGTCAATCACTAGATACTCTACAGTAGATTACAGCTTTTAATTTGTCTGGTCATACTTTAGCTTTTTGGATAACCATATGGCTATTAAAGTTGAAGTCCTTTAAGCCTGCTTTCTTTTTTCTTGTAGTTCACATGCCTTCAAACTTTATTATATGATATAAAATGCGGTTATATATTGGGTTCGTTCGTTTTTTTGTTTAGTTTGAATTATTTATAAATAAATAATATATAAATCTGGATAGAAAACAAATGAAAAACGCACTTTTTATAAGTGCGTTACAGTGATTAATTAATAAAGGAGTCTGGAATAATTCCATCTTTGTTGTCGAGGAGCATGATTGATAATTGTGTAAACAGATCCAACATTTTCTGAATTTGTTCATCGCTCAAAGTATCATATTTGCTTCATAGAATCTTTCTCGCTTCTTCAATACTCATGTTTTGTTTAATCTTCGTGTAAAAGCGGTTGCAAGCTTTTAAAGTATTAACGTTCGTTTGTTAAAACAATTGTATTATATCTGGGAACCAAAAATCACAAAATATAAATTTATAAAAAGATCAAAAAAGTACCCAAAATTTTTAGTAAGGGGAGTTATTGTGCTGAAATTTTAAAATGATGATTTTGTTAGTTATCTATTATCTCTTGATTTTTATGTATTATTTTTTAGATTCAAGTTGCTAATAATCGAAATATATGCCACAATGATAAATTGTCATTTTTGTGCATAGAAGAAACAATAAGCATCTTAGTGATGGTTAACTTCTTTTGTGTACAGAAATGGCATGAATCGGTTATTAGCACCCATCATTAGGGTGCTTTTTGTTTTATTGAAAATAAAGGCAGCTTGTAACCAAATACACATATATCTGAAATCTAGATAACTGTATAATGGTTTGGCGACTATCGGTTATAAGCTGTCTCTATATTCTGTTTGATAGAGATAAAGCATTCTAAATGTATTGGGTGCTTTATTAATCAATAGAATATAAATGGTTAAACCATTAGTATCAGTAATAATGCCCGTATACAATACAAAGCAATGGGTATGAGAAGCGATAGAAAGTATATTAAACCAAACATATAAAGATTTTGAATATATAATAGTAGATGATTGTAGTACAGATTGAAGTTATGAGATATGTGAAGAATATGCAAAGAAAGATAAGAGGATAAGATTATATAGCAATGAAAAAAATTGATGAGTAGCCTATACAAAGAATAGATTGATATGATTAGCTACAACAAATTATCTAGCATCACAAGATTCAGATGATGTAAGTTTTCTTAATAGATTAGAACTGGAATATAAATTTTTAGAAGAAAATAAAGATTATGCAGTAGTGGCATGAAATAATGTAATTATTGATGAAGAATGAAAGGAAATATGACATAGAAAATATTCAGATGATATAAGAAGAGTAATATTAAAGGAGTCACCAGTATCACATCCAACAACAATGATGAGAAAAGATATGTTTGAGAAAGTAGGATGATATTCAAAGACTAAATACGTAGAAGATTATGATTTATGGATAAAACTATATAGTGAGTGATACAAAATAAAGAATTTAGATGAAGATTTATTGAAATATAGGATAAGGAAATGAGCTCAAAAGTGACATGTAAAAGAAACAATTAGATGAACATTAAATTGTCAAAAGAATGCTTATGAAAAGATTAAGCCATCTTTTTCTGATAGAGTTTACCATATAGGTTTAAGATTGCTGACCGTATTACCTAATAGACGGATCACGGCACTTTTTAAATTAATTACATACTAATAAAAAATGAATAAAGAAATTTTATGGTTTTGTTGACCTGAAAAATTCAGAAAATCAGGTGTATGAAACTATAGCAATTTGTTTATTAAAGAACTTAAAAAAAGAGGATATAACATCAAAGATTTTTGGATTCAGACAAAAAATGAAGTTCTAAGAATCTTTATACAATTTTTTATTTATCCTCTAAAAACAATTTTTTGTTATAGAAATAGAATTAAGATATTCCGGGATGAAGGTATGCTATTCTATACATTATTTCCTTTCTTCCCATATCAAAATTCAATTTTCATCGTACATGATATAAGAGATTTCAATTTATCAGTAAAAAATAAAAACATATTTCAAAAAGTTTATTTTTCTCTTTTGGAGAGGGCTCATAATAATATGAAAAACATTGAGACAATCATTGTTGTCTCAGAATTTACAAAAGATTTATTAATCAAAGATTATTGAGTAAAAGAGCAAAATATAAAATTAATATACAACGCTTTTGATTTATCGATATTTAAAAAATTAGATAATATTGATTGAATTAGAGATAAATTATTTAAGAAATATAATATTAAATCGGATAAAAAAATAATACTTAATGTAGGATCAGAAGAATCGAGAAAAAATATAATTACAATATTAAAGGTTATGGAAAAACTTGATGATTATGTATTTATAAAATTATGAAGACCCGTGATAACTCAGAACAGAGAAGAACATTTAAAATACATACAAGAACATAATCTTAATAATAAGGTATATCTATTAGATTATATAGAAGACATGCAAGATTTTGTATGATTTTATAATATCGCAGATGTCTTTTTATTTCCATCTCTCTATGAATGATTTTGAAGACCGCCAATAGAGGCTCAAGCATGTTGATGCCCTGTGATATCATCCAAAGAATGAGCCCTATACGAGGTTTTATGAGATTCTTGTTTGTTAATAGATAATCCAGAGGATGTAAATGAAATTATAAATTTAATATGAAAATTTGAGAAGAATAAAAAATGGATGATAGATAAATGATTAGATAATTGCAAAAAATTTTCTTTAGAGAATAACGTGACTTATTGGCAAAATAACTTTGTAAATTATTATTAATTAAATAATAATCTCAATATTTTATATATACTACGACAAAGAAAATTTGACGTTAATATTCTTAAAGGGAATTTCAAGATGTCTGTAATATCCCAAAATTTTGTTTTAAAGATATATTTATAATAAAGATTCCATTGAGGATGAACACATATTAATCATCACCAAGGTCTATTTGAATTTCAAGCATAATGTGTAATAATTGGATGTCTTAAATCATAAAATTCTTCTTTTGTATATTGTGTTCATTTGTGTGTGAATGTGCTAATATTTATTCAGTTCCACTTAGGAGATATAGGTAACCATTTGTCTTTTAAAATTATATTTAATGTATCTTGATCATGGATTTTGCATTTTTTAAAATTCTTATTTAAAAAATCTAATGCCTTATTTTTTATATTATTTTCTCTTCGCTTCTCTAGGTTGATTAGTTGAACTCATGCATTAAAATATTTTTTTATATTATATTTTTTTAAAATATCTGTATCCCATAATAAACAATCCTTTGATGCTCATATTATGTTATCTCATAAATTAGTAAAATATAATTCAGAAATATCTCATCTGATTATTGTATCATGATCCATAAACAAAATCTTATCTTCATCAATGTAATCTGATATTAACCATCTATAAAGAATAATGTTCGTTCTATTTCTTAAATTATCATATTTTCAAAATTCTCTTTCTTCATCAATTTGGATGAAAGTCACTTCAAACTGTTCTATTTTTTTATAAAAAAGTTTATTTTTTGTCTCTCTCGAGATTATTTCATTTGACAAAAAAAATAGATGATAATTATATTTTGGATTTAAATTTTTATACAAACTTTCAAGAAAAGATGCTGCGTATTTTAAATATTGATTATATGTAGATGCAATGCAAATATTAATTGTATCTTTTTTCATTTTGTATTAATTATGTTTAAATAAATCACGATAATCATTTTCTAAGTATTCTTTCAAAGCTACTTTCCAATCCCTCATTATATTTACTCAACGAAGTGTCAATCTTTTATCGATTAATCTTTCACATCATGGTCTTGGAGCAAAATATTCTTTACTAAAATAACTAGAATCAACTTCTGTAATTTTTATATCATTTTCTAATCACATAATTTTCAACATCTCTTGAGTTACTTCTAATCTAGAAGTTTGTCATCCACAAACCATGTTATAAAGTCCTCGATATTCTTTTTCTAATAATAATCTTACATTTTTTGCAAAATCATGTGTATAAGTCGGAGTTCAATCTTTATCATTTACGATGAATAATTCTTTTTTTCAGTCTCTTATTTGTTTTGCAATTTTATTTATAAATTTTTTATCTTTTTTTGGTCATCCCCCCATCATTCGTCATGCCCTACATATTAAAAATCTTTTAGCATGCTCTCTAACAAATAATTCTCAATAATATTTTCATTTTGCATACATAGATCATGGATTTGGCAAATCTCGATCATCATATAGTTCCTTTTGTCAATCAAAGATTCCTGCGGTACAAATATAAAGCAATGGTATATCCAATTCATTTGCAACATAAACTGCATGCTCCACAGATATCGCATTTGACATTAGAGTATCATCAGGATTCTGTTCACAATATTCCAAATCAGTTAGAGCTCACAAATGAAAAAGATAATCAGGTTTAAAATTCACAACATCTTCTCTATATTTATCAAAATCACGGAAATCCAAAAAAGATAATCGATCTTCATTTACATCTTTATCAGTACATCTTAAATCATATCAATTTTTAAATTGTTCATAAAATGCCTGTCCAAGCATTCATCAGCATCATGCAATATAAATTTTTTTCATGTTTAAATTAAGTTAATAAATAAATTTTTATAAAGATATCCAAGAATTAGGAATTATGTTATTTTTTTCATATTTATGTCATTTAACAAATCGTTGTGAAGGTGTTATTATATTATTTAAATAAGCTCATCGCCATGAAAATGTTGAATTTGCAGTAATATTGTGCCTACATTTGCTCATTAAATACATATCTTGTCGACTATCATGATTTTTATTATGATTAATAAAAATTGAATTAGAAATGTGCGAAAATTTTTTGATAACATATTCTATATCATCTGAAAAAAATACGAAAAATGGCTTTTCAACTTTATTTCATATTAAATTAAAGGCTTTATTATAATATTCTATTCATAATCTAGGATATATATCAGGATATTTTAAATAATCTCATCTTCTGATATGTACACTTACACTATTTTGATTTTTAATTATATGTTCTATTTCTTTTGTTTTATCTGATGTTTGTTTTGTAAATATAAAATCAGATTTTATACATTTCCATTCATCTTTAAAATATAGTTCTGACATAAAAGCTCACGATATATATCAATTTTTTATATTTAATAATTTTTGATTAAAAAGTAGTGGATTTATTATTGAATTATTCTCATAATAATGATGGGGATTAAGACGAGTAAATAGTCATTTAACTACTCAGTCTTCCATTTTTTCGTAAAATGGTATTTCCTTCTTTGTTGCATACTTTTGTTCTATATTAAAATTTTCTAATTCAAATGTCCTTATTTTATAATTCTTCTCAAATTGTGAAATGTCTAGCATAA
Source organism: Candidatus Absconditabacterales bacterium (assembly GCA_045627125.1). Taxonomy (GTDB): domain Bacteria; phylum Patescibacteriota; class Gracilibacteria; order Absconditabacterales; family Absconditicoccaceae; genus UBA3291. The sequence goes on from JAZQNA010000041.1 coordinate 29,077, forward strand.
AATTCAATTTATGTCTTTGAGATAAAGCTTTTACAAAAGCATATTGAAACAGTTGGTTTCATAATCATCACATAATTTTTTGGATTACAAAATTTTTCATTTAATCATTTTCCAAATCTAAAAAAATCCAACGAACTGAAATCCGTCAGATTCTTGTAAATGATTTGGCAATTTTTTTATATTTATAATTTTAAAGATTTCAAATGATTTTATTCGAGATTATAATTATTAATTTATAATTTCAATAAAAACCTAATTATAACGAACCAGCAACCTATGGTTTCTTATGAAATATTTAACCTAATAATTATTTCTTTTTTGATTTATCTCATAAATTTTTATTTATTTTCTTTTCGATATCTTTGATAGAATTTAGGTATTCAACCTCAACAGGAGAAAGTGTCTTAGCTTGATAAATACGATATTCTTTTTCAGCTTTTTCCATAGCTTCTTCATGTGATATTTTTCATGCATCTGGTAATACTCATTTTCAGTAAGCTTGAGTAAATTTATCTAATTCTTCTACCCAATTCTGCATCGTCATTTTCTCATGTTCTTGAGCTTTAATTTCTGCTAAATCAAAGAAAGCTGATACCATACGATTTAAACGGAATAATTCATCTTTTGTAAGATAATTCTTCGCTATCTTTACATCAGAAAGAGTTGGCATAGCTCATGCAAATGTAGATAATCCCATAAACTCTTTGTTAGAATCTGCACGTTCATAAATAGTCTCAGCTGCAGTATGTTGATTTGTTGCATAATGAAGCTTATTTTGAACAATCTTGAAAAATTGGATAGAAATCGGACTTTTAGGATCATAATCAATACTTGTAGCATAAAGGTCTAATACCTGGCGATAAAGAGCCTTTTCGCTACTACGAATATCACGAATACGATCTAATAACTCTTTCCAATAATTTCATCCTCAATTTCACTTTAATCTCTCGTCATCTAAGGTAAATCATTTAATGATATATTCCTTCAATCTTGCTGTAGCCCATTGTCTAAATTGGATTCATTGCTTTGAATTTACTCTATATCATACAGATATAATCATATCTAAATTATAATAATTTGTAGCTTTTTGCTGAAATTCGGAATTTCCGAATTTGTGTAAAGTGTCAGTTTCCAAGAGCTCTCATTCCTCATAAATATTTTTAATGTGTTCATTTATAGTTGAACGAGATTTTCAAAAAAGTTGAGACATTTGATCCTGTGAAAGCCATACGGTTTCATCTTGAAGACGAACTTCTATCTTTAATTGTCAATTCTCTCATTCGTATAGAATAATCTCTCCATTTTTTTCCATAAGTTTCTCGTTTAAAATAACTAAAATTTATTCTAAATTGTTTATTATGTTATATAAATATAGATAGTAATAAATACCTTAAATACAATCATATTTGTAATTTATCAAATGGTGGATTTTACATGCTGTACCATATCATAGTCTTTTTTATCTTCATCATACAAAAATACTCATTCACTCCAATCTCAATCATATTTACATCATGTATCTAATTCCCATCATCTAAATATTCCATATGTTGCAAAGAATCTATATTGATGTCTATGTTGAGCTACCATAACTTCAGCCAACTCTTCCATAGATAAATCTGAAAATTTGATTGCATATTTAAATACTTCTCATATTCAACTTCTTGAAAATGAGTGATCTCATGATACATCTATTTTACGAATATTATGTATATAGCTTGTTCAATCTGTTAATTTCTTCCATTCTTCTAATAATTCTGGATTGGTTGTTCAGCGTTCATATTTTGATTCAATTTTGATA
>JAZQNA010000042.1:0-2564 GCA_045627125.1 Candidatus Absconditabacterales bacterium
ACATTTTTTAAATTTGCAGTTAATCATTTAGGATTTGAATATTGATAATTTATATAATTATCTTGTGATAGAATTTTTATTTTATCTGTTGCTGAAAACGCTGTTACCGCAAACAATAAATCTTCATGAATTTTGTATTTCTTAAAATATATACCATTATCAACTAAAAAACTATGTTTATAAAATTTAAACATAGTCGCTGTAAATTTTAATTGATTCCATAGCCAATTTGATTCAATTGGGACCACCCTCCTTATGATTTTATCTCAATGTAAAATTTTAAGTCAACTTATAATAATATCTGTATCAGAATCCAAACAATTGATAAACTCCTGAATAGCTTCCAACTCTAATGCGTTATCACAATCAACAAAAGTAATATAATCTCATTTAGATTTATTAATTCATAAATTTCTAGCTAATCAAGCTCATTGATTGTTCTGTGAAAATACATGAATTCTATCATCCTTTTTTGAAAGTTCTATTAATAATTTGAGTGAGTTATCTGAGGATCAATCATCTACAACAATTATTTCAATATTTTTATAAGTCTGATTTATCAAACTATCAATACATCTTTTTATAAAACTTTCTCAATTATAACATGGAATTACTACTGAAACTAATGGATTCATTATAATTTTATTATTAATAAAAAATTTCACTCATTTCTTTTACCCTACATCCTTGCAACCTATACGGAAATCTCTCAATCTTATCAATCAACTCATCTGCTTTTATCCAATGTAATACAGGATAAACTATTTTTCTCATTGTTTCTCGAAGTAAAACTTTTATTCAGTATAATTTTGGATGTAATTCATAGATTGTTTTCAAATTCCTTTTTGTAAATTTGAATCGTTTGTAGCTATAATTTTCAGCTCAGGCTTTTATACGATGAATAGTTAATGTCTCATCAATATTTCAAATTAAATTCTTTCATTTACATAAAACCATTTTTTGAGAATAAGCATCTCACATATAAACCACATCTTCAATATAACGATAATTTCAATTTCTAAACATTAATGATGGATGTAGAGTGTAGTAATTTTCTTTTCACAAATAATATTCGAAACATTTATTATCTCATTCATACCACATCAATGTCTTTGTACCACATCAAACGTATTGCTTATTCTCTTCAAGAAATTTGACCTGTTTTTCTATTTTCTCTGGTTTCCATAAATCATCATGATCTTGGATTGCTATATAATCTCATTTTGCATGGTCTAATAAAAAATTTAATCATTTATATGGTCATAGTTTTTTTCACGATTCAATAATTTTGATTCTATTGTCTTTTATCCTTTTAATGTTTTCAACAGTAGAATCTGTAGATTGATCATCATGAATTAAAATTTCAAAATTATTATAAGTCTGATTCAGACATGATTTAAGTGTATCTTCTATAGTTTTTTCTCCATTATAAGTACATATAAGGATTGATACTAATTTCATAATTATTGGATGTAGATTAAAGCACCCAGCAAATTTATGATGCTCTTGCTTCGATAAGGAATAGAGACAACTTATAACCATATAGTCGCCAAACCATTATACAAACTCTATTTTATTGAGATGTAAGTGATTACAAGCTGTCGTTATTTCCTATCGAATTTATAAAAAATACAAAAAGCACCCTAATAGTGGGTGCCTATAATCAATTTGACTACCATTTAAGTGTACAAAGAGATTAACCACTACTAGAGTGCTTAAATTTCCCTTCATACAAAAAATGGCTTTCAAATTTTTGGTAATCAATTTTTAGTTGATTATAGGCAAATTCAGTATGCAAATTATACTTAAAAAATCAAGGAAATTTAATATTTGACTTTTTTTCTTGCACTTATTACAAAAAAACTTATACAAAATATAATTTATTACACGAATTTGAATGCATATTCTGATTAAATGATATTATGGATATAAAAATTTTGGTGACGAACTCATCCTTTTTTCTTTATTAAATCGAATTGAAGATCGCTTTGAACCTACACAAATCAGTATCGAATGTGGAGATAAAAATCGATTAGAAAGTTGGATTTTAGAACATAAGACCTTCCTAATTCCTTGAATTATTGCTAAATTACACTTCCTACCAAAACCAAATCGGAAAGAAAAAATTCAACTCTGTCTATGACAAAAAAAATGACTCTACGATTTAATAATTTTTTGATGATGAGAAGTAATAGATGAATCTAGAAATTTTCTTTATCGTGGACGGAATTTACTAATACAATATAAACGAGATATCAAGCATTGATACACCGCTTTAGTATGATGATTATGAACTAATCAAAAATTCTGAACTAAATTTCTACAAAAGTTTTTAGTAAAGAATGCTAATTTTATCGTAGTCCGTGACCAAGATTCTTATTCTTTAGTAAAAGAAATCTTAAACAATTCTAAATCTAATATTACAGAAAAAGTTGAATATTTTTGAGATTTAAGTTTACCTATTTTAGAAGAAGCTAAAAACATTTTTACAGAAGAAAAAATCAAATCTAAAAGAGATAAATATTACTTAGTAAATCATTCTCCACTCTGTAATAAAAACAATT
>JAZQNA010000043.1:0-9301 GCA_045627125.1 Candidatus Absconditabacterales bacterium
AAAATTAATAATAGCATTCACAATATTAATAATCTCAGCTTTTGGATTATTCAAAATTTTGTAATAATTCTGTTTTTTACCATATTTTTATTTATATATAAAATCATATACTATAGTATAATCACATAGTACAAATTTTGCAAAACATTAATTTACTTTATTAATAATTACCATCAATTATAATTGACTTATTATATATTTAATACTAAATATACCCTATTTAAGGTTTTATTAATATAATGATAAACATTTTGTCATAGTTGTTCCTAATTAAAAAAGCGTTAATGCTTCAATCAATGATAATAATCAGAGGTGAAATACATTAGCGCTTAATCTGAGTTAGAAAAACTACTCGATTGTTATAATCGCATTAGTCTTCTGCTTGATGAAATCCAGGATGTTTCTTTGGAGAGACTCTTTTGATAGGTTATAAAGAGTATCTTTGTCCATTTCCTCTTTGTTGAGGTAATCTGGAGCTTTCCATGTTTCGAAACATCCTCCATTTCCGAGATGCACTCTGAAAGAGATAAGAGCCTCAATATCGATTTTATATACCTTATATAATGCGATATGGGATAGCCATATTAAGCAAAGGTTATCGATGTAAGAGACTTTGTCGATAGCTTTACCGGAGCAAATATACCAACGTTCATCTTTTCCCACAGAACAATGCCATGCTGCTGGTGGAGCGATTTTTCTGAGTGGTTGGGTAATTGAATCTACATCAATTTCCCAACTTTCAGGAAAACCTTTCTTTGATAACTGTTGTGCATCGCCGGTGCGATGTATGCAAACCGCATTTCCTCTAAGGAAAGGTTCGCCCCCTATTTCTAGGGTGATTCTCCGCTTGGTTGCCATAAGTTCAGAATTTATGCAACATATTTTATATTTATTTTTCATTATAAGTCAAATATAAAAAACTGACCTATATCGATCAGTTTCTTATATGAATTATATTCTATTTGAGAAGTGCTAGTTCCTCTTTTTCTTTATCTGTAATACTTCAATCTACTAATTTTGCTTTAAGCTCTTGGATTCTTGCAGTAATTTTATCTCATTTCCATTCTGATTTCTTTTCTGATGATTGCTCTCCTGTTGATTCTTTTTTCTCAGATTTTTTCTCTACTTGTTTTCCTTCTCCATCTTTTTTTCATTCTGTACTTTGTTCCTTCTTTTCTACTGGTTTACTATCTTCTTTCTTATCAGATGATTTTTCACTTTGCTTTTCCTTTTTTGCTTCTAATTCTTTTTTCTTTTCTTCCTCTGCTTTCTTTTTAGCGGCTTCTCTTTCTTGCTCAACTTTCTCATTCTGTTTCTTTATTTCCTCAAGTCTTTTCTTCCTTTCTTCTTCCATCTCTGCCAATCTTTTTTTATGTTCTTCCTCTGCTTTTTTTCTTGCTGCTTCTCTTTCTTGCTCACGCTTTTCATTCTCTTTCTTTATCTCTTCAAGTTTTTTCTTATTTTCTTCCTCTTGCTTTTTTTTTTGCTCTTCTAATTTTTTCTTTTTCTCATCTTTCTTTGCTTTACGTGCAGCAGCATCTTTATTGCTATATAGAGCATTTGCTATATACATTTTTGGAGTTATTGTTGGCTCGTCTAATCTTTCAAACTTAAAATTTTTATAAGGTTCACTTGATCACATTGTTTTAATCGTCTTTCATCAATTTATTAATCCATTTCAAATTAAGTCTTTTGTATTTTTCACACAATTATATCAACATCATAATAAAGTTTCAATACTTCATTCAATTAGCATAAAGGGTGATGCTATAAGAGTTGCAGGAACTTTATATAGCTTTTTATATCGTTTACCCTGAAAACTGTTTTTAATAGTTTCTCGTGTTCATTTAAATGTTCTTCAAATTCATAATAATAAATTTCAAGCAGTTTCTTTTTTTACTTTCTCTGTCTTATTTTTTTTATTAAATATTTGTGATAAATTTAAAAGTGTCTCATTACTTATTGCTTTAGCAGTATCAACTCAAAGTGTTAAAGCAGTTCATAATCCACGAGGGATAACTCATACTGTGTTTCATACTCTATTGAAGAATTTACCCATAGTGAAATAATAATATAATAAATTACATACATTATATATATTTTTATATAAAATGTCAAATAGTTATTGACTTTTTATTAAAAGATCAACTAATTTTTATATATCTATATAATATTATGATAATATGTTATGTTAGTTATCATATAAAGTTACTATTAATTTTCATTTATAAGTACCTGGTTGTTGATATGCGGGGATCTCGAGCATAATTTCTGGAGTATCTCAATAAACAGATTGTTCTGTATTGATTCATCAATTCTTATAAAAATATCTAACAGGTCTTTCTAGACTAACATAATCATTAGTTAACTGTGAATCAATATGTATATTTCCATTATCGTTTCATGATATATTAATAATTCAGTTTGATTTAAAATATACTTTTGATTTATCTATCACTCAATTTACTCATCATTCAAGATCTGTTGCTTCAACTGTAATATATTGATTTTCTATACTTCATATAGGTTCTGTAATTACAAAATTATTTTCTATGATATCTTTAACATAAGATACTCAATGACTGCTATAAGTAGCACTCGGTATGAATATTTGTGAAGGAATTTCAATACTCCATGGTACATCATCATAAATACATGATAGTCAATCACTTGATTCATGGTATCATATATTACACTTTCGTTTTGCATATACATCTAACTCCCCTATCATTCCTTGATTAATAGTATAAATTCTTGTTTTATAATTTGGATCAGTGTATCGTCATTCAAATGTTGAATAATTTCTTGTTGGGGTTCCTAGAGTAACATTTCCAGATTCTATAGTATATTTATGAATGTTATTAATATTATTTATTCATCAGTTTAAATGGTAATTTATTGGATACTCTATAAGAGAATAATGAGCATATAGCTTAATTGGTGTAATGTCGGTATTTATCAAATATTCAGATCATCAATATCATACTAATGTTCATCAAGTTTCACTATTATACCATCATGAGAAAATGTATCACGATGCTTCTTTTGTAGGCAATGTAATTGTATTTAAGTATTCACTTGATACATTAGAACTTTTACCTACTGAATCCATAAATACCACTGTTATTTTCTTTTTAGTAAATATTGGATATATTGTGGAAGAACTATTTGTTCGATTTATTATAAAATTTCAATCGTTAAATTTGATAGTCGGAGAAACTTTGTTGCTTTTATATGATAGTAATTTTGTTGTTGATCCTTTTTCTTTAGAATATCATCCAAAGTTATATCATGTTTTTGTTGGAATTGGTAATGATGAAAGACCATATAAAGATGTTCATTCAGCATTTAAGTCGCTTCAATATATAACATTTAATTGATTTTGACTAATTGAGCATTCTGAATCATCAATATTTAATATGAATGGATTTCATGTTGAGACATATTCAAGCTTAACATCTCAAAAACATTGTCAAATATGCATATCTGTTATTGTTCAACTGATATTTAACCATGATCATTCTGATTCGGCAGAATTAACTCTCCATCAATTGAATGTATAACCAGATTTATAATTTGTATATAGAGTTATATCATCTAATATTGTGTATTCTATAGTATTACTTTCTGGTACTGCGTTGTTAGAGTCACGTAAATTGCTTTCAGAAGAACCATAATATATATAGTATTTTTTTATTTCTCGTTTGGCATATAGTGTAATAGGATGATCTATTTCATCTTCATAATGGAATGCGTTCTCATATCATGTATCATAATACCATCATTGAAACTCAAAACCATCTTTTATTGGTCTTGGTCTTTGATTTCCACTTACAGTAGCATAATATCCGTAATAATTGCTTACGCTAGAATCAGTATGAAATTTGAATGTGACTGTATCTCACGATATTACAAATTGTTGAGTTGTCTTTGATGTACCTCATAATTTTCATATTGTTTTTCAATTCTTATCAATAGATAAAATATTTCCATTTTTATCTAATAACTGTATATAATCATAAGTAGTACTCTCCGTTTCATATGTAATATCTATTGTTAGTTCTTTTGCTCCTGTTATTGTTATTGTTTCTTGCGTATCTATATTATTTCAGTATCAATTATTATGTTTTAAAATACCTTCATCATCTATATTACTTGTATGAGAATATTTAGTTACAATAGGATTATATGATATTGGTACTATTAATACTCATGTGTCTCAAAATGTTCATCAGTTTGCATCGTATGTTATATTGATATTTTTTGGATCTCATTCGGTAAATCATAAATTATACAATTCAGAAATTTCATTATCAGAAATTGCACGATTATATATGCGTATTTCATCTAAATATCAACTAAAATAATTTAATCAGTTTCAAGCAGAATTACCTCTTGATCATATAAATGCATCACTTCAGGTCCGTTGCCAATAGTTTGCTGGAGAAGCGTTTTCCAAATGATTATCATTAATATAATAATCGATATTATTTCCGGAAAAAACCACAACTATATGATTTCGTTTTCAGATATTCAATCATGAAATTATTCAAAGTGGTTTTGATTCTCATCTTGAAGATGAAAATCAAATTAAATATGAACCACTGTATATTCATAAAGCTGGTCATGATGGGCTTCAGATAATTATTTGATTATTCATGTTTTCTAAATTGATCCAAAGAGATATAGATCATCCGTTGGTTCCATTAATTAATTGACCATAATCATTACTAAGTTGAATAAATCATTCTCAATTAAATTCCGCTGAACCTGAACTAAAACTAACTCAATTATTTGCATCTCAGGTATTATTTTGATTTGATGAATCAATAACCATATTTCAAAATACATTATCATCATTAAAGTTATAATAAAGTATTAATGAATCATCTTCTGTGTTATTATCGCTTATTGTAAATAGATATGGTGAAAATTCTTGAACACTAATTACAATTTCTCAATCTTGTACAATAACTGATTGTATATCATCTTCTTGTCCTATAATTTCTTCATCACTTATATATACGTTTGCTATTAATTCTATATCTTCTAATTCATCATTTGTATGATATATTGATACACTGGTATTTTGATCTTCGATTGCATTTAAAATATCTGATCCTTCTGGATAACTAAATTTTATGTGTACTGGTTGTGATGGCAATACTTCATATCAAGAATTATTTAAAAATTTTATATCTAATGCAAAAATTTCTACATTATTTTCAATTCATGCAATATCTTCTGCTGAAATATCTAATTCTTCCACGAAAAAACTTACTTGTTCGTTAAATGTATTATCATAATCTTCAACTGCAACTGTCACTCAGTCTAATTCTATAGAATTATTTAATAGAAAACCTGTTTCAATTATATCTCATGTTATAGATTCTGTTAATATTGAGTTTTTTAAAATATCTCATGTAAAATCTTCGGTATTGTTCTTAAATATTTCATCGTTTATTGATTCTGCGTCTTTTTTGTTATCTTCTCAAAATATATATGATGTTTTTTCTATTTCTCATTTTTTTTCATCATACTCTCCTGCTTTATCATTATCTGTTTCGCCTTTTAGTATGTCTACTATAATATCTATTAAACTTTTTTCTCATGAGTTATGTGTATTCTCTTCTAAATTCTCTTCTAAATTTTCTTCTATATTAATAACTGTATCTTCTTTAAATTCTCATTCTATTTTATTACTTTTATTTTCATTACTTTCGTCAATTTTATCTTTTATTTCTTCTACTTCGTTATTTTTACTATTAATTTCAGCTCTCTCGTTATTGTTGTGTTCTGTATTATTTTCTATCAATTCTGCGGCTATATCTACTGCAGTTATTCATTCTATTTCTTTTCCTTGTTTCTCATCTGTATCGTTGTCAATAGATTCTGTTATATTAATATCATTATTTCAATTATTGTTATCATTGCTTACTTCTTCATATCAACTATATTCCTTATAACTTTCATTATCGTTACTTGTTGTATCATTAGTACTTATTTCTGTTATTGTGTCTATTGAAACATCTTCAGAAACAACAAAATTAAATATATCTAAAATATTTGATACTATTAGTAATCCAGTTGTAAATAATATTAATTTCTTTTTCATTGCTCACATCATGTATTCGTAATTCTTCTAATTTAAAGGATCTATTAATAGTATATTCAGATGGTTTCTTAAAATCAAAAAAAACTTTTACTTCTTGTAAAATTTATGACAAATTTATATTGCTTTATTTATGAGATATTGTATAATATGTTTTAACTTCTGTTTTAGTTTTTTATTCTAATTTTTAAAAAATTTTAAAAAACTGACTCCTTTTTTATAAGGAATCAGTCTTTTATTTATATAATTAACTATTTTTCATTGTTAATTGCAGCTTGAGCAGCAGCCAATCTAGCAACTGGAACTCTATATGGTGAACAAGAAACATAATCTAATCCAACTTTATGACAGAATTCGATAGTTACTGGATCTCCTCCGTGTTCTCCACAAATTCCTAAGTGGATATCAGGACGAGTCTTTTTACCTAATTCTGCAGCCATCTTAACTAATTTTCCAACTCCAGTTTGATCAAGTTTTTGGAATGGATCATTCTCGTAGATTTTCTTATCATAATAAGCTCCTAAGAATTTACCAGCATCATCTCTTGAGAAACCAAATGTCATTTGAGTAAGATCATTTGTTCCGAATGAGAAGAATTCAGCTTCTTTAGCTATTTCATCAGCTGTTAAAGCAGCTCTTGGAATCTCGATCATTGTACCTACATGGTATTTCATTTCAACTCCAGCTTCTTTAATAACTTCATCAGCTGTAGCACATACTACATCTTTAACATATTTTAATTCTTTAACTTCTCCAACTAATGGAATCATGATTTCTGGTTCAACAGCATGTCCTGTTTCTTTTGATACAGCAATAGCGGCCTTAATAACTGCTCTTGTTTGCATCTTAGCGATTTCAGGATATGTAACAGCAAGACGACATCCTCTGTGTCCCATCATTGGGTTGAATTCGTGAAGTGAAGATATAATAGCTTTAATTTCATCAACTGATTTTCCTTGAGATTTAGCTAATTCTTCAATATCTTTTTCTTCTGTTGGAACAAATTCATGTAGAGGAGGATCCAAGAAACGGATAGTTACATTATATCCATCCATAGCTTTATATAACTTCTCAAAGTCTCCTTGTTGCATTGGTTCAAGTTTTGCAAGCGCAGCTTCTCTTTCTTCAACAGTATCAGAACAAATCATTTCTCTGATAGCTGCGATTCTGTCAGCTTCGAAGAACATGTGTTCTGTACGACAAAGTCCGATACCTTCGGCTCCTAATTCTTTAGCTTTAGCTGCATCTGTAGGAGTATCTGCATTTGTTCTTACTTTTAATGTTCTATATTTATCAGCCCAAGCCATAATTCTTCCGAAATCTCCAGAGATTGTAGCTTCAACTGTAGGAATTTGTCCATCGTAGATGTTTCCAGTTGTTCCATCGATTGAGATAATATCTCCTTCGTGGTATTCTTTTCCTCCTAATTTGAATGTTTTGTGTTCTTCATCCATAACCATTTCTGTACATCCAGATACACAACATTTACCCATTCATCTAGCAACTACAGCAGCGTGAGAAGTTCTTCCTCCACGTCCTGTTAAGATTCATTGAGCAGCTTTCATTCCAACGATATCTTCAGGAGAAGTTTCAAGCCTAACTAAGATAACTTTTTCTTTTCTTGAAGCTCGTTCTTCAGCATCTTCTGCAGTGAAAACGATTTTTCCACAAGCTGCACCTGGAGAAGCTCCTAATGCTTTAGCTACAGGTTCAGATTCTTTAATAACTTTAGTGTCGAATGTTGGGTGAAGTAATGTATCAAGATTACGAGGATCTATCATTGCAACAGCTTCTTTTTCTGATCTCATTCCTTCATCAACTAAATCACACGCGATTTTAATTGAAGCTTGAGCAGTTCTCTTTCCATTACGAGTCTGAAGCATGTACAATTTACCGTGTTCTACAGTAAATTCCATATCTTGCATATCTCTATAATGCTTTTCAAGTTTCTCACAAACATCAACGAATTGTTTGAATGCTTCAGGGAATTTTTGTTCCATTTCTGTAATATGCATTGGAGTACGAACTCATGCAACTACATCTTCTCATTGAGCATTAGTTAAGAATTCTCCGAAAAGACCTTTCTCTCATGTAGCAGGATCTCTTGTGAAAGCAACTCCTGTTCCACAATCATCTCCCATATTTCCAAATGCCATTGATTGAACATTAACGGCTGTTCCCCAAGAATATGGAATGTCATTATCTCTTCTGTAAACATTAGCTCTAGGATTATCCCAGCTTCTGAATACAGCTTTAATAGCTCCCCATAATTGATCAATTGGATCTGTTGGGAAGTCTGAACCAATCTTATCTTTATATTCAGCTTTAAATTGTTTTGCTAATTCTTTTAAGTCATCAGCAGTAAGTTCAACATCCAATTTAACTCCTTTTTCTTCCTTCATCTTATCGATAAGTTGTTCGAAGTATTTCTTACCAACTTCCATAACAACATCTGAGTACATTTGGATGAATCTTCTATAACAATCCCAAGCCCATCTAGGATTGTTAGATTTTGTAGCTAATACTTCTACAACATCTTCGTTTAATCAAAGGTTCAAAATTGTATCCATCATTCCAGGCATTGATGCTCTAGCTCCAGAACGAACAGATACTAAAAGAGGATTTTCTTTATCTCCGAATTTTTTACCAGTGATCTTTTCAAGCTTAGCTATATATTCAGTAACTTCAGCTTTAATTGAATCATTAATTTCTCTACCATCTTCATAGTATTGAGTACATGCTTCTGTAGTAATAGTGAATCCTTGAGGAACTGGCAAACCGATGTTTGTCATTTCTGCTAGATTAGCACCCTTACCTCAAAGTAGTTCTCTCATGTTAGCGTTTCCTTCACTAAAAAGATATACGTACTTTTTAGCATTGGATTTGTTTCCAAAAAGTCCCATAACCTTAAGGTGTAATAAAATAAAAATACTCATTATTGAGTTCTTTAAAACAAGCGCTAGTAAAATTACTGTTATGATGTGTTTTTTCAAGAGATTTTTTGTTCTTTTTATTTCATGAATTTAATTATGTGATTTTTAAAAAATAAAAAAAAAGATGCAGAAATAAATCTACATCCTAATCCCAAATGAGAATAGTTTATGTAAATGCCTATCAGGTGAAGCCATCTATTAAATAACCCCATATCCCATGATTTAGGCTATCCTAAATTAAGAGTACCATGGAATA
>JAZQNA010000044.1:0-20361 GCA_045627125.1 Candidatus Absconditabacterales bacterium
AGGTTTCGGAACTTTCAAGAAATCTAAGAGAGCTGCTAGAACTGGAGTTAATCCTCAAGATCCTTCTAAAAAGATTAAGATTCCTGCTATGAACGTTGTAGCTTTCAAAGCTGGTTCTGAATTCAAAGCTCTTGTTAAATAATTTAATTTAGGGTTTTATGAAAAAATCTGCCCTTTATGAGCAGATTTTTTTATTTTTTTGACTTATAAAGTCCATGATTATAATTTAAATAAAATCTATTGACATTTTTAATATAATATCTATACTAAAACCAATCAAACATAATGTATAACAAATAATTATAAACTTAAGCTATGTTTTTACAGATTTGGTTCAGTATCGCTTGCTTAGTTGCTGCGATTGTGTTATTCTGCATCATCAGGAATCAGTTCAAGGATTTTATGGACAAAGTGCCTGTCGGAGGAAACATCATAGCCTTCTTAGGCTCACAGTTTTATCTCCTAGTTATCCCCTGGTGGTGGAACGTGGAATGGTGTAACGAAAACCTGACGGTAGTTATGAAGGTCTCATTAGTCTTAACTGTCATTGCATGGCTTTTTGCTCTAATGAAGCACTTCTCTACCAGATTGTTCTAACGAAATTTCGGTCTCCCTTCGTTTTTCGAGGGGAGACTTTTTATTAATTCGAAGTAGTTTGTGTATTTGATGCTATTAACAGTTTATTTAGGTATCTGAATTGACGAATTTGTTGCATAGTATCTGCATAGAAATCTGAATCAGATTTGAATCCTAATGTGCTTAAGTATCAAATTAATTCTAAAAGGACATCTTTATGCTTTTCTCTTTCCTTAAAAAACATTCGAAGTTCATGAGATTTGATATTTCCTTTTGATACTTCTTCTAGCATCTTTCAGAAATCTAGATTTCATTCTTGTCTTGAAAGAAAATATTCATCTGAAAGGACTAAAGATAGTTGCCATATAATACTATCAAAATTGTCTAAGCAATCCTCTTCATCAAATATCATTTTACTTTCTGCGATTTCTAAGTATTCTATAATATCTTTTTGTGTAGGATTTAAGTTCTCTTGTAATACATTTAGTTCTTCTTCTATTTTTTCTTTTTCATTAAACATTTTTAGTGCGTCAGATAAAATTTTATGTTATGATAAATATTTTTTATGTATATTATTATATATTATATATTTAAGAATTGCAAATTTATTATGAATAATATTATTAAATCCTAAATTCTTTGGCGCATATTATTAAAAAAAGTCTCTCCAATTACGGAAAGACTTTATTTTTAATCATAATCTTTACTATTCGTTTTCATATAATGTATATGTAATAGTTCATTTGTATGTTGTACCTGGCATATTTGCTGGCACTACTACCTTAAGTTCTGGCGTTGCTCCATATTTTCATAATAATCATGCTGTTGTTCATGTTCCTCTCTGAATGAATGTGACTGGTTCTTCCATGGATTGAAAATCACTTAATGATGAAGTTAATACTACATCCTCACCTGTTCATGATTCTTTTACAAGGTTTGTAGCTTTTAGATAAATATTAGCTGCAGGAATTGTATATACTGCATTTTCTACAGATCATGTCATATCTGTTACTGAAATGGTTGTTCTATATCATTTACTACTTCATTTAAGATCTTCTACTCGGAATAGCTTTTCTAGAGACTTTGTAACTATTTTCTCTGTTAAAGAGGCTGCCATACCACCTGATAAAGTTACTGATTCTTCCCCATCTGTTCCGATACTTAGTTGTCACTCTTCGATAGTTAATATAATCTCTGTTTCTGCTGAAAGGTCAGAGGATGAAGGAGAGGAGGAATTTGCGAAACAGCGTACGGGGAGAGCGGTCGCGCGGGCATTTAAGCTCACGAAGACACTGAAGAGGGGAACGTTAAGGTAGTCTGCGTTATTATTATCAGTAGGGGAAGCCGACCAGAGTTCGGCGTCATCTCCAGTATCGGACATCTCGGCATTGTTGGAATCGCGGTAACCAGCAAAAGGCAATTTAAATGCATCAGCGAATGTACTTTTATCATTACCTGCTCCAGTATACATAGCTACTACATCTTTCCATTCTTCTGAAGTTGGTACATGATATCCACTTGGACATGGTCATTTTCACCAATCTTCAATACTTGCAGTTGTAGTATTCCAAGTATTATTATTTGTTACGAATCATGATTTATTAATAGCATCTGATGCAGATTGACTATATTCAAATCCCGTTGTTCATCACCATTGGTAATAGTTTCCATATGAGGCTGTTGATGCACTTTCTCCATAATCTACTTCTGTTGCTCATACATTCTTATCCTTCATTGTGATAGATGTACCATCATGAGTAATGGTAATTGTCCCTGCGGCTGTGTCATAGGTTACTCAATTAAATTCTGCATGTGTCATACATGCTGTTGCACTTACTCATAGCACTCATGCTACTAGTAATGCTTTCATACTTTGTTTCATGTTCTTTTGTTTAAAAGATAAAATATTATTTATGTAAACTTATTATATCCCCCCCCACAAATGTCAAGTTTTTGTCGACTTTTTTATAGAAAAAATTTTTACACTTATAAACTGATGCGTTAAAAAATAAACTTTTATTTATCGTTCGAATTTTGAATATAGAAAATTTCTCTTAAAAGAAAACCCTCCAGCAAATTCTGGAGGGGCCGCTTTGGTTAAATAACCGAGCATTTATATATCATTAACGCTGAGGAACCAGCAAGAGTCAATATATTAATTTAGACTCTTATTTCAACATATAATTGAACATATAATGAAATTTGTATTAACTAAATATATATTTTAGTTCTTTGCATGTTATACATAGCTACTTCTATTCAATTTGATTTTCCATTCCTTCAGATTGATTTAATCAAAGTTCTTCTCGGATTTCTTCAAAGATTTGTTTAGTCTTTTCTTCATCGGGTGCTACTCCTTCAGAATCTACCACCTCTAACACTTTCTTAATATATAAATCATATATTGGATCTAAGGATTCTTCATCTTTTTCAGGTTCAAAAGATGGGTCGCTTCTAAGAGCATCTTTAAAAGCTTCTCTTCAGTCTTCAAGGATATTTAGATTCTTTTTATCAATTTCATCAAATTTTGCTTTTTCTCTAGTTAAGATATCTCTTAGAGTATCAATTTGTTTTTGATCCATCATATAATACATATTAAACCACTCTTGTTTGTCTGCTTTGTCTCAGATAGATTTACTATTTAAAATAAGAATAACGATATCTTTATCATTTTCTAACATTGATACAGGAATATTATATTGCTTACTTTCTTCTAAGAGTTCATCAGGCATGTATTGTTGAAGCATTTCTTGGGTACTATATTCTTGTATTGGTGTCTTTGAACTATGATTAATTCAAATGATACCTCTAGAAACCCATACATATAGTGCAAAAACAGCAGCTACTGATCATACAACTTCCCATGTTTTATTCCAATCCCATTTCTTATTCTTGGTTTCGATATTCTTATCCTTTTTTTCTTTTTTGTCCATTTTTGTTAAAAAATAATTAAATATAATAAGATAATGTCTTATGCAATGATTATATATAATATAATAATGAAAGTCAAATTTCGATAAACATATATTACAATATCGTATTATGTCTTTTCAAATAATTAGATTAAATTATTAAGAGTGATTGACTTTTTGTGGCGAATAAGTATAGTATAAATATACGAAAAAAACTAAACAGCCATGGGAATTATTAATTTCTTCGGCAGAAACGGAAGTTCTGCGATATGCCATTTTTCAACAAACAATCTTTTCAATACCTTATGTACACTTCTTGGTGGGCATTCCTATCATGTAGTATCCTTGGAATTTGATGGTACGTATGATGAATTTGGCAACAAATGCTATGTGGTTATTCTTGAAAATAAGAATATGCAATAATGTCTTGAGCTGATCCCTGTATAACAGGAGTCAGCATTTTTTATTAATAGATGGATTTAAGTTGTGTAGGATTTGTCTGTGATTTTGTTATTGACTTTTTTATATAAAAAAATATAGTTGGTGTTGAAAATACAACAAAAAAAATAACAAAATATATGAAAAAGTTTATATTATTATTCATCATTGCACTTATTAGTGCATGCAACTCTCCTTCATCATCACCAGTAACAACTACCGTAGATGAAAATGGGAATATCGGTTACACATTGGATAACTCATCCATAGATTATTATGGAAATAATGTATTTAATTTCCATAATTCAACTATCTACAAGCAGTTAGGGATTGTTCTTGCAGCATTTATAGCACTACATCCAGAACTAGAACTTGTTACTATATGTGACTACGATAGGAGCTCTATTACTCTAGGGTATTATGCAGTCTTTCGCGGAGAACTAGTAGATGCTACAGGTTTTAAGGATGCCAGGGATAGTAATTACAGTCTAGATCTTTCGACAGTACAAATTTATGGGAATAATGTATATTATTTCTATGAAAAAGATTTTGGATCAGCTATTGCAACTTTTATTAGTTTACATCCAGAACTAGAACTTACTTCTATTACTGGTACTGATAGTGAGACTTTGGGTACTACTGGTTTCTATGTAACATTCCGTAACAAAACAATGGAAATCGAAAAATAAGTTAAGGCTGATTCTTGTATAACAGGAGTCAGTTTTTCTTTTATTATTTATAGATTGAAGTTATGGAGAGATGAATTGTAATTTATTTTAATTTTCAATATCTTAATTTTTATTTAAATATTAACTATTATTAGTACTTGACTTATTTATATATTTATATATTATATATAGCATATAGTAAATGAAAATATAAATAATAATAAAAGAATAAAAAGGAGATAAATTATGTTAATTAAAAGGATTTGGATTGCTTTGGTTAAGTGTTTGGGGTGGCGTTTGATCTTGCCCGCACCTGGTAGTCGTCCAGAAATGGAGCGTTGTGTATTTGTGGTAGCTCCACATACTTCAGCGCTAGATTTCATAATGGGTGCCACCTACTTATGGAGTTGCTGTTCCAATGGTAAAGTGTTCATAAAAAAAGAATTCTTTCGCTGGCCTTTAGGCGTTATACTCCGTAAATTGGGGGCTATAAGTGTTGACCGTGGTAATTGTAATAATGATATGGTCGGAGCTGCAGTACGTGAATTTGCTAGAAATGAGCAATTTTCTATTGCTATCACACCAGAAGCCACAAGGAAGCCAGTAAAACGTTGGAAGAGAGGCTTCTGGGAGATCGCTTGTCGGGCTGGTGTGCCGATAATTCCTACTTATATTGATTTCAGTAAAAAAGAAATCGGAGCTTTCGATACTATCTGGCCCACTGATGATTATGAAGCAGATTTGCTGAAAATCCGTAAGTTGTATCGTAGTGATATGGCTAAATATCCGGAGAAGTTTATTGAGCTGTAATAATTAATGTTTATTTAAGTACTCAGATTTTCTTCTGAGTACTTATTTTTTTTGATGAGTGAATATTTTGGTTCTATAATATGTAGTTTATTTAATCAAAGAAGTAATTCTGCTATCATTTCAGCTATTTCTTTTCAATCTTTACTAGATACAAATCAAATTACATGACCTTGATTATAAGCTATGCATCGTTGTTCAAATTTTTTTGTAAGATGTATTCAATAATCAGAAATTCAAATAATTTTACATTCATATCATAGTTTTAAATATTGCCATAGAAAATCATCTCATAATGGTTCTTCTCGAGTTTCTCAAGGAAAGAAGTTATCTAATAATATAATATCTCAATTTTTAATATTTGATAAATAAGGAATTGGAGATTTAACGTTTTCTTTTACAGGATATTCAAAATCAGGTAGAAACTCAATTATTTCCTTATATATCTTTTCTCAATAGATATCATCTAGTATTCGGATTTTCATTAGGTTATTTAATATAAGCAAAATTTTGAGGAGGATGCTTCATATATTTTGTTATTGGTAATGGTTGTTTATATTGTTTAATCTCTTTTATCTCTATAGCATATCATATTTCTTTTCATTCGAAATATTTATCAAAGAAATCTTTGTTTATACAGGAATAATCTTTAGTTCTATTCCATAGAGATTTTAAATCAGATTTTATTATTTGTTTTACTGTAAACTCTCCTACTATTTTACTTATAGGAGCTGAAGCATAAATTATAACATTATCAAAATTCTTATTAGGAATAGATTTTCTTAATTCAAATTTCTTTTCTCATTTGAGAATCTTATCTACGAATTGTGGTTTTATTGATAATATTATTGAGGTCATATGAGATATATATTTTATTAATAGTAAAAATACAATAGGAAAATTACAATTTATGTTCTAATTTCTTTGAATATAATATATTATCAAGATTTGATATTCTTTCATATTTAAATAAGTTGTTATGGTTTATATCTTATAGATAGATGAAACTATATACTTCTTATTTTGATAACATACCTAATATACCAGAATACAGGTAAAGATAATTCTGATTTGTTTAATTGAGATAGATATCCAAAATTAGCTCCTAAAAGATGATTTTGAAAACAATGGTATGAAAAAGTTCAGCAAATAGATCCTAAAGCTAATGATTTTTATATTCAGAATTATGAAGAACAAGTATTATCAGTATTAAATGCAAATGAAGTGTTAGAAGATATTAAAGTTATTTCTAATTGTAAAGATGCTGTACTTCTTTTGAGACTCCTGATAAATTTTGTCATAGACATATAGTTTCTAAATGGTTTAATGATAATAGTATTGATTGTGAAGAATATCGTTGAGAATAGTTAAATCTAATTTGACTTATTTTGTTTTTTCTTATTATATTTGAAAATAAATAGGATTTCTATATATAATATATCAATTAATAAAACTTAAAATAATTAATAAAAATATAATATTTTAAATTATGGAGGTAGTATTTATAGTTTATGCCATTGTGCTAATAATTGGTTTAGCAATGACATCTTTTGGTTCCTTATTCTTGGGGGCAGCTACAGAACGTAGAAGTCTTATGAAGAAATTCTCAACGGATTGCCCTGTGTTCTCTGAACCTCAATTCTCAAAGAAAGAGAATGCAAAAAACATTTTCTGGGGTATTGTAGGAGTTTTATTGGGAAACTTTGTTGTCGTAGTGTCTTCTTTGTATTTCTTTGTTATCTTATGTATAACTGGTAATACTCCTGAACCATGGACTTCTGCAGGTGTTGTAATCGTTGTATTAATACTAGTGGCTTCACACATTATGGCCTTTATAAAAGGACGGAATATGTTTACTTCTGAATTCTTGGAGACTTGTAAAGGACTTACATATGAATGTCTCCTAAAAGGCTTATCCCCTGGTAGTAATATTACATGCTAGAAAAAAGCTCTCACTTGTTTCAAAGTGGGAGCTATTTTTTACTCAGATTTACATATCCTTTATTTCAATATTTATATTAAATAATAACTTATTGATTCGTTAGAACGATTTTATATATAATTGTAAACAAAAAGATGACTATAATTAAGTTGAAATAAATAATAATTTAGTATTTGTAGAAGTATTATGGAAAAGACAAACGTTATGAGAGTATTACAACAAAAGAAAATATCTTATAAAGAATATTTTTATTGAGATAAAAACGCTTCTAATTGATTAGATATTGCTAAAGTTATGAATGAAGATGAAAATATGGTTTTTAAGACATTGGTAACTGTATCTAAATCTCAGCAATATTATGTTTTTATGATTCCGGTTTCTAAAGAATTAAACTTAAAGAAATGCGCAAGTGTAGTTAATGAAAAGAATGTTGAAATGATCCCTCAAAAAGAATTGTTACCATTAACATGATATGTTCATTGATGATGTTCCCCTATTTGAATGAAAAAAAATCTTAAAGTTATTATTGATAGTTCTGCTCAAAATTATGAATCAATAATTTTTAGTTGATGAAAAGTCTGATATCAAGTAGAGGTATCTTTATCAGATTTATCAAAAGTGATTAATTATCAATTTGGTGAAATAGTTGATTAATTTATTCAATCACATCTACTTTTTCTGTAAAGTCTGTATCATCTGGCTTGTAATTACTGTTTTTCTTATCCATTGCTTTTCATTTAACTTTATTTAGTTCAGTTTTAATATTGTTATACAAATTTCTCATAGTAGGGAAAAGGCAGATTCATAAGATTACAAAAGGGATAATTAAGATTATTCGCCATAATCATTTAATTATTAACAAAATTAATGATATTATAAGAAATATTTTAATTAATTTTAAAACAGTGTTCAAAAATGATCAACCAATATTGAATACAAAATGTAATATTCCTGCTGTTAATAATAATGCTAACACGTTAAATTCTATTTTATCTAAAACTTTCATATATTATAAAACTCTCCTAATGATAAACAATAGAATTTTATATTAACTGTACGATATGTTTTAAATCGGTTGCTTTTTAACTATGAACGACTATATTTTAAATCAGATTTTTCATCTTTTTAATAAATAATTTATGAAAACTTTAGCTATTGAAACTAGTTGTGATGATACATCTTTAGCCATTGTAAATAATAACAATGGAAGTTTTCAAATAGAAAAGATAGTTATGTATTCTCAAATACAGCAACACATTCCTTATGGATGAGTTTTACCTGAAATTGCATCTCGTTTACATAGTGAAAAGATAGTAGCATTAATTAATGAAATCTGATTGGATGAAATTCAAAAAGTAGATTTTATTTCAGTTACTACTAAACCTGGGTTACCATGATCTTTGGTAGTATGACGTGCTACGGCTCATTTATTAGCCGAATTCTATAATAAACCTTTGGTTGAAGTTAATCATATTCATGGTCATATTTTTTCCATTCTATTAGAGAAAAAGATAGAAGATATTCAGTGTCCATTAGTAATTTTGACGGCTTCATGAGGACATAATGATTTATACGTAGTTCAAAAATCCGATAATATTGTAAGTGATATTGAATGATTAAACACTGAAAATGTTGGACCTTTCTATGTTAGTAAAATTGGATATACTTTGGATGATGCCGCTTGAGAAGCTTTTGATAAGGTTTCTAAGATGCTTTGAGGCCCATATCCTGGATGACCTTGGATTTCAGAGAAGGCTTTACAGTCTAATTGAAATGAAGATTTACATTTTAAGAGAATATTCTTACCCGTTAAGGATGATAAATTCTTTGAATTTAGCTTCTCATGAATGAAGTCTCAGGTTTCTCATCTGCTTGCTGCTTATGAAAAAGAATGAAGAGGACTTACAGAACAAGATGTTTGTGATATAGCTTATGAATTTCAAGAAGCTACCGTTGAGACCTTATGAAAACGTTTGATGAAAGCTGCAAAACTTCACTCAGCTAAAACAGTTGCTATTGCTTGATGAGTTTCTGCAAATAAAAGATTAGCCGCCTATGTAGAAGAATTAGTTTCTGAATGGAATAATTCTGATTATGCAGATAAAAATGGCCTAACTGTTAATTTTGTACATCCTGCTAAGAACCTATATTCTACAGACAATTGAGCTATGATTTGAGTTGCAGGTTTGCTTATGAACTGAATGTAGTGCTTATGTATTATAAAGTTAATATTTACTTTTATCATTAAATGATTATTATATTTTTCGTTACCTAAAACATAAGTATATGAAAAAAGAAGAAGCACTTAAAAAAATTAGTGTTTGGTCGTTCGATCAGACTGAAAAAAGTTTTCGTCCAATTCCTATTAGGTTATCGAAAGAAATCGATATGCCTCTTGTTAGAGAGCTGTCTTCCAATGTCGGAAGCTCTTACACTTATCATAAAGAGAATGCTATAGGCGATGCCCATATTGTTGTCGAGTGTGCAACAAAAGCACTGGCTATCGAATTGGTCAACTTAGGATGTGAGCTGTTGGATGTCCCTGTTGGAGTTCGTTATGTGAACTTCTAAACTATTTATAATGTGTAGGTCAGTATATTGATGTACACATTTTTATTTTTATCTTGACATTTGTAATTAAATATATATAGTATTCATTGTAAATGATTTATAGAAAATAAAAAATAATAATTTAAAAGAGTTAATTATGAGAAATTTACTAAAAAGTGAGAGTACTTTTGCAGCAACAATGGCTCTCTATGCATCCGATGATTTATCTCCGGAGCAAAAAAAGGAAGTAGAGCAACTATTCAGTATGGACCATGGTGGAACTGTCGCCGCTTGTAACCGATACATGGAACGGCTTTGCAAGGCCATCGAAAAGAAGAAGATGAGCTTGAAGGGCTTTACAAAGGAAGACGGTGAAAAGTTCGCTCTACTGTTGAACAACGAGAAGCTCTCTAAAGAGCTTCGGGACAGATTGTCTCACCTCATCTATGGCGCGGATGAGCGCGCCAGGTACTTCAATGAGTGAGTTCTGTTATACTATTACATTTAGCAGATGGTATATCCATCTGCTTTTTGTTTAGTTTTCTTGAAAAATATAGGTCATTGTTTATACATAGCTTTGTTTATTATAATTAACGTTTCTTAATGAAAAGATTCCATATTATTACATTATGATGTCAGATGAATTACGCTGATTCTGTAAGAATTAAAACAGTTTTACAGAATTGTTGATTTTCTTATGTAGATAATGATGAAGATGCTGATATTTTAATATATGATACATGCTCTGTACGCCAGAAATCTGAAGATAAAATAACATGAAGTATGAAAGATATCCCAAGTAATAAAAAGATATGGATTACAGGATGTATGTTACAGCATAATTTCAGAAATATTCTTAAGAAAAATACTCCAGAGCAATTTAAGCGTGGAAATTTTTTATGAATTACTAAATGAGATAATGTATCTGTAATGTGATTAACTAATGAGGAAATGAAAGAGCTAATTGATCATAGAAGAGAAAATTTAGATAATATGGTTTTTATAAATCATGCTTTTAACCCTTTATTCTTTTGATTACAGAAGACGTATCCTAATTTAGAATTATGTTTTAGAATTGATGACTTAGGATTCTTGCCATTAATGTTAGAAAAAATAGGTTATAAAAATCTGAATTATGAATCTGAATTAGTTAATGAATATGAAAAAATAATTCCTTCCGAAAATGCAAATATGGCTAAACACAATAAAACTGCCTATGTGCCTATTTCTACATGATGTAATCAATTTTGTTCGTATTGTATAGTACCATATGCTAGATGATTAGAAAGGAATTTTCCTGTAGAACAAGTCGTAAACGAAGTTAAATATCATTTAGATAATTGAGCAGAAGAAATAGTATTATTATGACAAATAGTTAATAAGCATCCAGATTTTTTAACTATTTTAAAAGAAGTATTAAAATTGGATTGATTAAAATGGTTGAGATATACTTCTCCATATCCAACATATTATTCTGATGAATTATTAGCGTTACATGAATCTGAGGAAAAGCTTTGTCCACATATCCATATTCCTTTTCAATCATGATCTGATCCCGTCTTAAAAAGGATGTTTCGTGGATATAGTGCTGAAGATTGTTTTAAGTTTGTAGAAAAAATTCAAAAATTAAAGAGAAAGATATCTATTACCACTGATATTATTATTTGATTCTCTTGAGAATCTGAAGAAGATTTTGAAAAAAGTTTAGATTTGGTAAGAGCTGGAAGATTTGATATGATTTATATGGGTATATACTCTCCTCGCCCATGAACGTATGCCGCTAAAAATTTAAAAAATGATATTCCTGCTAAAGTTAAACATGAACGTTGGGAAAGAATGAATGAATTATTAAAATCTATATCTCAAGAGAATAATAAGGCAGAATTGTGACAAATAAGAACGGTTCTAGTTGATGAAATTAAAGGAACTGAATGGTTTTGACATACAGATAATATGAAACAAATTTGGTGAAATATTTGAGATAAAACAGCGAAAGAATGAGAGTTTATTCAGGCAAAAATTATTGATTCTGGGGAGTTTAAATTAGTTGGTGAAATTAAGTAATTTAATGTCAATAAAAAAAACAATCATGAGTTATATTTTTTGGACTATAATTGTTTGATTTTTCGAAGATTTTCCAGAAAAAAACGTGATTCAGCTAATGAATACATATCAAATGACTGTTAAAAAATATTAAAGAAATGCAAGATTCAATAAAATCTATGTAACACAATCTATGTATCATTTGCTTGACTTTTATTGTTTTTTATGTATTAATATACACATCCTTATCGAGGATAAATACAAGAGAGATTAAAAAAAAATATTAATAAATTCCTAAACAAAAAAATTATGAAAAGGAATAACTTATGGAACCATTTGTTCCATCAGCGCGAAGTCGAAGAGTATCTAAAGAGATCCATGAAGTTAAATGGTCTCATAAAGGATGCTCCAAATCTTTTGGCCAGAATTGGCAAAGTGACTTACAATCAAAATAATGCTTCTGAACCTGCCCACATTTCAGGAGCTAAGACCTTGCTAGAAGTACTAGCAATTCACAAGGAAGCTTGGAATATTGGTTTCCAGAATCGTCATCTCGGTCCAAACATGACATTTCGTTGTAAAGACATTGGTATCATGGCGGCTGAAGATGTATTCCTTGGGGATATATTTGGTCTATGGACTGCCACTATCCCTGAATGGGAAAAATACAAGACAGAAGGAAAACGTGGAGGAGCATGGGAAATCTACAATTATTTAACTCCGTATGAGATTATTCTTCGTTGGTATAAAGAAACTCTTTCTACGGAGATATCGAATCTTGTTGAGCAGTTCTGTGATGAAAAAATTGAGCTGTCTGCTTACGGGTATATCTGTTAAGCAATTCTCTGTTTAAAAAAATGCGTAGTTGTTTCTAACTTCGCATTTTTGTTAATCAATAGTCTATACAAAATACCCTGAATGAATGTTTTGTTTTCTTTTTTTTAATTTATTTATTTTTTTAAATAAAATTGCTTGTGTGGTTGCTTTTAAAATTATATTCAGATATGAGATAATATTACTGTTTACATATATCCTAACAATCCTGATATTTTTATTGTTGACACTATTCAATTATATAATTAATAATCAAACACATAATTTAATGGGCCTAGGTTTACACTAGATACAATCATATCTGCTCAAAATTCCCCTGTCTGAATTTTTCGACCAGATGCTTTTGCTTCTTGTATAAAATAGTCATATATTTCTTTGGCTTTCTGATAAGGAGCGGAATAAACAAAATCTAATTTTGTTCACTTTGTACTTCTTCAGAACAATGTGAAGTTAGAAACTAATAATACTTCTCAATCTATATCTTGTAATGATGTATTTATATTTCAATCTTCACCAGTTAAACATTTTAAAACTGGTAGTTTTTTCATAATTCTAGCTATCTTTTCTTGATAATTCTCTAAATCATCTACATGAATTCATAAATATATAATAATTCATCTTCATATTTTTCTATGAATATTTTTATCTTCTATATCTAAAGTTGCAGATTGAACTTGTTGGATAACTAGTCTCATTAATTTTATGTAACAATTAAATATGATGAGTATATCATGATTAACAATAAAAGCAATAAAAACTTTTTATAGCCTATAAAAATAGGGCATACAAAAATTTGACAATTTTTGATTTTTAAATATAATTATATATGTTTATTTATATCATTCATATTATAATATGCAAAAGAGAGAAAAATCTACTCGAGATCTGGAACAACAAAAGAATACATTTTTGTCATATAAACGGAATGATAAAAAATATTCTGATTTAATTTCTGAGCTATTTTTGTTAGATAAGAATAAAGTTGATTTGAATGATTTTGATTGATTGAGAAAATATTTAATTTCTAAGTGAATTAGTGAAGATTTAATTAGTGATTTTTGGAATGAGTATAAAAGATATTTGCATCAATGACATTTTTATGGGTCAATAGATACATATCCAGATGAGCTACAAGAAAAAGTAAAGATTAATGATGAAAAGTTAAACGAGCTATCTAAAGCGGTAAAAGAAGAAATCTGAAGTATTAGAACTCTTTCTGAAAATGATAAACTAATTTTTACAAAAACTGAACAATTTCTGGAAAATGAATTTTGACCAAAGACATTCTCTGGCAATAACCAAATATCTAAAGAAATTAAAAGTTATGAAGATGAAAAACAAGAATTATATAAGAAGATTAATGAACTTAAGAAGCATATTAACAAACTTGAAGAATCAATAGAAGATACACAAAGAAAATTAAGAAATATATGATTTTTTGAAAATGTGTTTAATAAAAAGAAAAAAAACTGACTACATGATGAAATATCTAAAAATTCTTTATCAAAAGAAAAGACTTTAAGTGATATACATGAATGTGAAGATAAAATAAGAATTCTAAAAGACAGAATACAAGAAAAAAATGAATTTAACAATAAAATGTCTATTTTTACAAATCAAGAGCAATTTAATATATATTTGTCTAAGATAAATGAAAATTTTTCTACTGAAAAAAATTATATAAAAAGAATTAAATCTGTTATTTCTACTGTAAAGCAAGACATAAAGCCATATATAGAATATTTACCAGGGAATAAAGAAGTATTTAATCTTTTATGTAATTATATTAAGAAAGAGAAACAATCATTAGAATCACAGATTACCCAATATATAAATTTCTTTTTTAATTGAGAGGATAAGAAAAAAGCTTGTGATATACCTACATGTTTTTCAAAATCAAAAATAGATAACAACATTCATGAAGCTATGCAATTATTATGAATGGAATCTATTAATATAGATAATGATGGGATCGACTATAATTTTGTAAATGATGTATTTACCCATACAACTGATTATCAAACATTACAAAAAATCATAAAAGAATGAGGATTACTTTCTACCAATATATTAAGAAAAAGATGAAACAAGGTAACACAAACTCAGAATCAGCATAAAGACATATACTTTTCTAGATGATTAAAGCAAAATGGATATGGGCAAGAAGATCGTAAAACTAACGATGACTTTGTTTTTATAGCTAATACAATGGCTAATTTTGGTTCTAAATGATATTGAATTCCTATGAACCCTAATATGCAAGTAACAAATGAAAACGACTATCATCATGATACTTATTGATATTCTGTAATTTCAAAATTTCAAAACGAATATGGATGTAATTATTCAAAAATAGCATTAGATGATGTATTTATTTTTGTATCAGAGAAAAAAAGAGATGAAATGGAAAATGCATATACTGAGGACCAATTGAAAAATGTTATATATATTCCTACAGAATATATATATAATTCATGATTACATAGAAAAAAATGAGAATATAATCTACATCCAATGACTATGAACTTAATTTCTTTTATGAAAGAAGAAATAGAAGAAAGAAGTCATTGGAAAAAACAGAGATTAATTCCCGAAAGGATTATTTCTGATGAAGATTGAATTTCTAGTATTTACTCCAAAAATAAACGAGCATTTTGTCTACCTTCAGAATATGAAGTTGATTCTAATATATTAAATAACAGTAAATGGGATTATGATAATATCATCCAAATATTAACTATGGTATGAGATTGGAATGTACAAAAATTTTTTAAAGATAATATGTCAGATAAAACTAAAGAACTATTAATGGAAAAATTTAATTTTATTGATAATATTGCTCTATCTATTAATTATCCAAAAAATTTATTAAAACTAATTATATCTTATATTATAATATATTCTAAAACATGATCCAATCGATACGCTCATTCTGGCGATGCAATGCATAAAATGCTAATTAAATTTGGGTACTCAGATAAAGATTTTTATATTTTACAACAAATCATTACTATTTGGTATAGATGCCATTTACAAATAAAACAAACTCGAAATATACACCGATCTAAAAATGATGTTAGGAATAATTTATTATTTCAAAATGTATGTGATACTTTAGGAATAAATCTTCAAGATATGATAAAATTATTAATAACTTGCGATGAGATATTATGATGAAGAGATAAGATAAAAGAGATACTTAAAATATGATGGCCTGAGTATGTACAATAATATTACTCAGATTTATCCTCTTTCTTACCTTCTGAAAAGATGTAATACAACACTAATAATGGAGCGATAAAGATTCTTTTAAAATTCGGTTTAGTCCAAAAAAGAGCAGGAAAATCTTTAAACAAAGATGTCATCATTTTATTAATCTTATTATTTGTCCTGTCCTTTTGGAATGGATATGTAAAGAAATCTTTTATAAACTTTCGCATATTGTATATTTATAGATAGAAAGAAAATCTGATATATTATTTGTCTTCTTTCTTGTCTTTACATTTACAATCTTTTTTAGCACAATCTTTCTTTGTAGTTTTTTTCTCAGTTTTTTCTTCTTTTTTATCTGAAGGATTGAAATATTCATACATTTTTCTCTCTACTCATAAGTTTTGTGCTCATTGTTCCCAATCTATCTCAATTTGAAGTAATTCAGCAATCTTATTTAAGATAAAGAATTTTTCCAAGCTTTCTGCTGAAGCTTTTTGAATAGACTCAACGAAATCTTTTGCTTGTTCTTCTGTCATAGATTTCATATATTCTTCTACCTTTTCTTTTGATCCAAAACGATGTTCTAGAGAATGAACTCTTGATTTAAATTCTTCATCAATCATTGTCTTAGGGATAGTTACTCACATATAATCCTTTCTGATAGCACTTACATAATCTTCGACAGCTTTAATTAATTCATTTTGTTCTTTTTGAACAGCAATTTGATCTCTAATATATGTTCTTAATTCTGCTTCATTCTTCACTTCACTTTGTTTTCCGAATAATTTTTCAATAGTTTCTTCTGTGAAGTCAGGAAGAATTTGTTTCTTAACATCAGAAATAGTAACTTTAAGAGTTTCTGGTTTATTTTCCTTATCTTTTACTTGAAGAACGATTGGCAATTTCTTTTCATCATATTTAATATCAATAACTTCTCATTTTTTATGACCACAGAAAGTCTTCTCCCAGAATGGATCTTCGTTAAATTCAGGATCTCCGATATAGCTTGTTCCTTTTTCTAGAGTTTCATCTTTTTTATTTACGAAATTCAGAGCAATCTTAGAAACTGTTCATTTTTCAAGCACATCTGTATCTTGATAATCAGCATAATTCTTTCTTAAATTTAATAACGCATCTTCAACTTCTTTATCTTCAACTTTTGTAGAAATTGGTTTAATAGTTTCTTTAGTCCATGTATCTTTTTTAACTTCAACTTCTGGATAAACATCAAGCATGATTGTTACAATAGTGTCATCATCCTTTTTATCTTGTTTATATCAGTAAGGTTCTCCAATAAATCTGATATCAGAATTATTTTGCAATACATCAGTGAGAACATGGTTAATAATATGTTCTGTGATAGCCATTTCAAAATATTTTGGATCAACCGATTTTTCTACCATATCTAGAGGTACATGTCCTTTTCTATATCCAGGTTTTTCCATATCTTTTTGGAAACTTAATAACACATGTTGTCTTTCTTTTGATTGATCATCTGTATTGAATATAATTTCTACTTCATAGTTTGAAGCTGATCCTTTCTTTAATGAATGTTTCATTTAATAATATGATATAAGATAAAATTAACTAGTAAATAGATTAAATAATTAGGTTATAAATTCAAGAAATCTATTTTGACTCTTCTTCTTTCTTCTCAACCTTATCCTGCAACTCATAGAACTCAAGGATATCTTTTTCAACAATTTTCTTTCATGTCTTTACCTTCATTCCACAGTCTTCTCATTCTTGAACCTCTTTAACCTGATCCTTATTTCTTTGTAATGATAGAATTTCTCATCCGCATATAATATCATCTCAACGATGTACACGGAATTTTAATTTATTTTTAACCTTTCATTCTATCACCATTCAACCAATAGTCATTTCCTTACTTTCAGTAAAGAATATTCCAAGCACTTCAAGTTTACCAACTGTAACTTCTTCTTTTTCAACCTCAACCATTCATTGAAGAAGATTTAATAAGTAATCTGTTAATTCATATATAATATCAAATGCTTTAATCTCAACTTTTTGCTGTTCTGCCTTTTTCTTAAGAATTGCATTAATTGATACATTGAATCAAATTAGAAGAGCTTTTGAAACCTGACCAAGCGATACATCAGATTCTGTGAATTGTCCAACATCGCTATGAATAACTTTTATTGTAACGTTCTTTGGTAACTCTAGTCCTTGAACTGCTTGTTGTAAAGCTTCCAAACTTGATGCTCATTCTGCTTTAAGAATAAGCCTAAGTTCTGATATTTTATCGTTATTTCATCATGCTTTAAGTTGAGCAAGGAATTCTTGAACAGCTCATTCATTTTTATTATTAGCTTCTTGTTCTTGAATAATTGATACTTTATGTTGAGCTTCTTTCTCATTATTAACAATTTCAACGACTCTTCATGCTTCTGGCAATTCTGTAAATCAAAGAATTTGGACTGGTTCTCATCATACAGCTTTTTGAATTGATGCTCATTTCCAGTTCTGCATTCTCTTAATTTTTCCATATGTATTGTAGGCCATAATAATATTTCCTACTTGTAATGTTCAAGTTAATACAATAATACTAGCAACTACTCCTTGTTTAGCATCTTTATATGAATCAAGAACAACTCATACTGCAGAACGATTTGGATTATATTTTAATTCTAACATTTCTGCTTGAAGAAGAATATTCTCTAGAAGCTTATCAATTCCTTCTCATGTCTTAGAAGAAACTCAAATTACTGGAGTATCTCATCACCATTCTTCAGGAGTAAGTCATTGAGCAGCTATATCTGATAAAATCTGATCACGTTTATGTCCTGGTTTATCTATTTTTGTGATAGCTACTATAATAGGTACTCAAGCAGCTTTTGCGTGGTGTATTGATTCAATCGTCTGAGGCATAACACTATCATCTGCTGCAATTACGATTACAGCAATATTAGTTAATTTTGCTCATCTTGCTCTAAGAGATGTAAACAATTCATGTCCTGGAGTATCGATGAATGTAATTTTCTTTCCGTTATAATCTACGACTGAGGCTCAAATTGACTGAGTAATTCATCCAGCCTCACCAGAAGCCATAGATGTTTTACGCAAATAATCTAATAATGATGTCTTTCAGTGATCTACATGTCCCATAACTGTTACTACAGGAGCCCTTTCTAATAATACTGGAGATTCTTTATCGAGATCTAGAATCTTTTGAAGATCTCAACTCATAAAGCTTTCCATATCTAGCTGAGCTTCATTTTTCTTTACTTCTACTCAGAATTCTGCTCAAATAAGACTAGCAGTATCAAAATCTAATGAAGATGTAATACTTGTCATAATTTTATTCTCCATTAATTTTTTCATAATTTCTACTAGAGAAACTCACATTTTTTCTGAGAACTCTTTTACTGTGATTTTATCATCCATAAAGAGCTCTGATTTCTTAACTAAGTTAGCTGAAGTTGTGGCTTCATGGCGTTCCTTAGATGCCTCAATAACAGATACTGCCCTTTCATTTGCAGGTTTCTCTACTGGTGTATGATGTTTTTTATCAGATTTTTTAGATGGCTTATTTACTGAAACGTTGTTTGTTGCTTTTCATTGTTGCTGAGCTTTTTCAGCATTCTGACGACGAATAGATTCAAAGAAATCAGATCCTGATTCAGTTGGTTTTTCTTTTGCGACATATTCTGTATGTTCAATCTGAATATTTCATTTTGGTTTCCTCTTATATGATTCAGAATCTTTATGATCTGTATGTTTCTTGGCTGGCTGATCATAGGATTTTTTCTTTCCTGATGCATGAGAAGCAAAATTAAAAATATCACTAGCTGTAGCAACTGGTTGCTCAGGTTCAGCTGTTCAAAAATAAGTATCTAAATCTACTTTTTCCTTTTTAGGTTCAGCCTGTTTTTTTTCAACTGGTGCCGTTTCTCAAAATCACATTCCTGAAAGGAATCCTCATCATCAAAATCAACCAAGTTCTCAAGCTTTAATTACCTTTGGTTCAGATTTCTTTTGCTGTTTTTCGTCAGCCATACACGATTTTCAAAAAAATAAAAAAGTTTTCTGTGATTTAATGTAAGAAAATCAATCGCTTTTTCAAGTGTGAATTGACAGATATTGCTAATAAATTATAATTTCTTATCTACATTCATCATTAAATTCTTCAATACCAATAGCCTGGTCAAATCATCTAAACAAAGCAAGTAAATATTTAGTTAAATAATACGAAAAATGAAAGTACTATGCTACAATATTAATAATTACTTTATATGAATAGATTTATATTCTTCTTCAAATAAATCTCCTGTAATAGGGAATTTCATATTTAGTTCTTCTAATTGTTGAAATGCATAATCAAAATCAAGCTTATTATTTTCATATAAATCTCAAT
>JAZQNA010000045.1:0-16674 GCA_045627125.1 Candidatus Absconditabacterales bacterium
GTAAAGATGGCTGATGGAACATATAAAGCCATAGAAGAAATAGAAGTTTGAGATCAACTTTTAGGTAATGAATGAGTAAATACTGTTCAAGAATTATTTAGACCATTACTAAATCAGCAAACTCTATGGAGTATTAATGGATCTAAAGCTTTCGTATCTGAATCTCATCCATTTATGACCACAGAAGGATGGAAATCTATGAATCCAGAAGCCTCTATGCAAGTAGTTGATGAAGAAGTTACATTACTTGAAGTATGAGATATCCTAGTTACAGAAAACGGATATGAAGAAGTTGTGGCTTTAGCAGCATCTTGTGCTCCTGCTGATACTCAACTTTATAACTTCAGAGTTGATGGTGATCATACTTATTATGCAAATGACTATTTAGTACACAATAAGTGAGGATGTGGTTCCCATTGTCATTGAGGTGACGAAAAAGCTCCTTCTCCAGATGTAATGTGTTTTAACACTAATACACAAAATGTATCTATTGAACAGTGAGAAGTTCTTCCATTCTTCTGGAATATTGAGAAGCTAAGATCAGGATTTGCTTATTTAGATACGGGATATACTACTATTGAATGAAAAAGATATAGTGATGCAGTAGAGACTTACAAGAATTATCAGGGTGCTTGTAGTAAAGATCAAGAAGAATTTGTTGCCTTAAATTCATTAGTTTGTACTTTTGGAATTTATGATGGAACATGAACAAAGGTCTATGGTATCGTATGACCTTGTTTGACAGATAATGAGCCTGAAGCTCTCAAATCATGACTTATAAGATCATGGATTGGTCATGCAGAAACTTATCTAAAATGAAATAAATTCTATCCAACATATGATTCGATGAGTTTTACAAAATATACTAAAAATACATTTAACACAAATATTTCATACATACCAAACTTTTGAAAGGTAGCCTGATCTAAAAAGACACAGAATATTGGTTTATACTCAGTTACAAGAAATTTTGACAAAGATTTAGACACCTTTGGTGAATATCAAATAAAACTTGAAAAGACTGAATATCTTTATTGTGATGGTAGTAATTGGGCTCAGGCTAAGCCATATACAGAAGTTTGTGCAAACAACTTTGTGCTCACTAATTCATATACAGTTCAGAAAACTCCAAGTGGAACTATCAATGCAACTACTGATAATCTAAGTAAATATATAACATTTATAGAAGATGCAAACGGAAAGAAGATGGTATACGCTCCTGCTTACATAAGTTCAATTATGGCAGAAGCAACGACATATGCACCTAATGATGCCGTAAAAACAGCCATGACTAACTTCACAAATAAATACCAGAAATTAGCAGTAAAAGTAGATACTAATAAATTCTGAAATGGGGTTGAAATTAAGAAGGTTCCATGAAAGAATATTTATTTCATGAGTGGTAATGTAAAAATTAATGGTGGAAAAGATTGAATCACTACTCCATTTACAATTGTACAAACACATGGTAATACAACTATTCACGGAAGTCTTGAGCATAATATGATGCTTCTAACAAAAGATGGAACAATCACATTTGAGGGTGATTGTAACGAAACTCAAGTAGTAAAATGAATTTATTATACAGAAAAATGATTACTTAGAAGCTGAGTAAAGAAAAATACATTAGATAATGATCAACGATGTTCGTTAGGAAACCTACATATTAAGTGAGTTGTTATCTGAGCATGATTAGATAATTTAATGAGTAATAGTAGATCTAATTTAAATGAATGGTTTGACTCAGATCCTCGCACAATAATGACTACTAGAAAGAATTATATTATGAATGGTGCTAGTGTGTTGATTGAATATTCTCCATCTATCTTCTCTAGAGCCACTATGGCTCCTGGAGCAGAAGATTTCACAACAGCATTAAGCATCTATAAGAACTAAAATATGAAAAAGCTGACTCTCGTTCGAGGTCAGTTTTTTCTATTCTTTAATTTATTGAATTTTTTAGAGTCGTCTTTTCAATTTAAAGTATATTACAGTTAATGCAGTAATTCATAACATTCCTCACAACAACCGCCAAAACATTCACGCAAATTCTTGTCCAGGCAATGTTACATTCATTCCATATAGTCCGCTAATTCGTGTAAGAATTCATAATAAAACTGTAAACACTGTTAGTACAGAAATGACTTTGTTCGTTCTTAATGTTGTTAATGTATCTGAAACATCAAAAAGAGATTCAGTATTTTCGTATGCAATAGACACTAAAGATAAAATTTTATCTGTTTTATATTGTAGATCTTCGAAGTACACATCCAAATCTCATTCATAAAAGTTCATAGTAGCTGTTTGAAGTTCACTGAGGATTTCTGTATGAGGAGTAATGATATGTTTCATTAAAACAGCACTTCTCTTTTTGATTAATAATTCTGAAAGTGTCTCTTGTGTAATAGATGAAGAATCCATCGCTTTATCTTCGATTTGTATCAAATCCTGAGAAAATTTTGTCATTCAGGTCAAAACTTTATCATACATTGCATCTATTATTTTATACAATATATAGTATGGCGATAACTTGAATTTCTCATCATCTTCTGCCTCTTTAATTTCTTGACGATATTGATTCTGAATTTTTTCTACATTACTTGTTACATATGAAGTTACAGTAATGATGAAATCTTTTCACAAAATCGCATGCATTTGATTAGCAAAGTGTTTTTTAGTCTTAGTATTGTACTTTGGAAAACGAAGGACTAAAAAAAGACAACCATCATAAACATCGATTTTATCCTGAGTAGTAAAATCCAAAAAATCCTGTTCGATAATTTCGTGCAAATTGTATTTATCCACAAGCTTATCGATTTGTTTTCTGTCTGGATCTACTAAATGAATCCATGTTATTCATCAGATTTTTATTTGTTCATCTTTCATCCTATTATGTTTTTAGTCATTAAAGCGTTCTTCATTATTTTTACTATCCATGTAATCCCTAATTACTTCTCATAAAGCATCGACTAATATATCAAATTGTCTTTGATCTCCCTCTAAATCTTCTTCAATTTTTTTCTTCATTTTTTCATCATGATTCTTCTTATTGAGCATAAGTTTAGAAGCTGACTTCTTTGGATGAGCAATATCACTAAATGGGAAATCTATATCATTTCACATTTGGATTAAAATATCTCATTTTCCACAAACTCTATCTCGAAGTGAATTCTGACGGTGAGAAATTACTAGAATCTTCGACCAGTCTATTATTTCTGTTCTATATTCCAAGATTCCATCTCGTAAAAATACAGTCAAAGAATCTTTACTAACCAAAATACAATCTAAGTAAAGATTTAAGAAACCAAGTAACCAACGGCAAAACAAAAAAAGTCAGATTATTCCAGCGATTCGTTGTACATAAATTTCAGTTGAATATTGATGCCAAATAGAAAATCCAACATAAACAAGAAAAAGAAGAACACTATAAACCAAAACTCACCTGAGATAAACAAATGGGCTATGACCTAAAATGTCTTCTACATCAGTTAAATCTACATATCTTCACAGTAAATATTTTCTAAGCATGGACTATATTTTGCCTTGATAAAAAACGGTTCTTCCGTAGTCAAGGCATACCTTCCTAAACCTAATATTTCCAGAAATAAGGAAGGAATACCAGAAAACATTAAGCAGCTTTTCTTGCTTGTGCAGCTTTGATAGCTTCTTGTTTTTCCAAGAATTTTTCCATTCTTCCTTTAATAACTTTCTTTACTTCTTTATTGTGATTGAAAGCTGGATGACATTGGCTGCAAGTTTCAACTTTGATTGGTCCAGGAACTGTTGCGTTTATTTTGAAAGTTGCTCCACAGATACATGTAACTTCTACATCGTTATAATAAGGAGCGTGAATTCACTTTTTCATAATAAATTAATTCATCAGATAAAATTTTGTGGTGGTTAACTTAATATATACTAATTTTCTATTTTATTTCAAGAGTAAGCCGATTTAAAATTTTCAATTCTATCTTGAATTTATTTAGGAAATCTATACTATCTCTCTTGCAAATCTTGGTATGGCGGGCTTAGCTCAGCTGGTTAGAGCATCTGATTGTGGTCCAGAGGGTCATGGGTTCGAATCCCATAGCCCGCCCCATTTAGGATTTTGATGGTAAACTTGTGTATATAATACAGTTAATGATTATTATTAAAAGGGTTCGAAAAGCCTTTTTTTCTTTTTATATAAAATAAAACAAAAAGTCAGATTTTTTTTGACTTTTTTTACGTTTCAGAATATAATTATTTATGGAATTTTAGTTATTTTATTTATGATGACTCAAAAGGAATACATCTTAAGAGCACTAAAACTCTTCCCAGATTGGGAGATGTGATGGTGAATTAAAGCGATGGTTGAAAATAATCAATTAGAAGAGCCCATCCTTAATAGACTCGTAATTGTTTTTGATAAAGCTTTAAATGAGATAAATAACACCATAGATAAGTACAATATGCTGGAAACAATAGAAACTGCTAAAAATTTCGATAGGCAAAAGGAAGAGCAAGCTAAACAAGACGCAGAAAATCTTGCTCAACTAGATTCAATGCTTAATAATCTTTAATTCTTAAACCTCATAAAAAATGACACACAAGAAACAAAACAGGGAGGTGCAAGGAATAAAGACATCTCCAGATCAAATTGTTCAGTGATTGGAATCTGAACTATCTGCATTAATTAACGATGAAAATAGTTGATTATCTGATTTAAAATCCTTTTCAAAGAATCTTACTAAAAAAAAGAGCGAAAAAAAATTAACCCAACACAATATTGATTTAATTAAACAAGATTTACAAGATTGATGATTAATCGACTTTGAACCAGGAACAAGAAACGAAAAACATTTCTGATTTGAAGTAATTTGAAACGATATTGAACCAACTATTACTCCAAATTGAGATTGTCTGATTCCTATTAACTTTCGATATGATTCTCAGAGAAGGACAAAATTATTAATCTTACATGTTGAGGATAAGGATGGACAAAATGTTTATAGTATTCCAAACTGAGACAATGAATATCCAATAGAAATCTGAAAAGAAAGCTGGTTATATTGCTTACAACAAGATCAAAATGGATTTCACGTAATAATTAAGAATTAATTTTATTTATTAATATTATTATCATGATGGAAACAATTGCACATGCGGATTATGATGAGAATAAGAGTGAGAATGTTATTAGAGACAATGAAACTTCTGATATTAGAGCTGATTATACAAAAGTAGAAGCTGCTAATCCACAAAGTACAGAAGAAGAAAAGAACGATGATTCTAAATATGATGTATCAGAAGGTTTATCTAAAGATATTTCAGAAATCTTGAACGAATCTGAGGGATTATACCAAAAAGTTGAACAAATCTCTAATTATATAAAAGATAATCCGGGAACTCCAATTGCCGATTCTTTCAAAAATATGATGGGAGCTGTTGAAGAAAAATTGAAGAATACTGTGCCTGCTTTAATAGAAGGAAAAAATGCGTCAGAGAACTCAAAGGATAATGTTGATGATAATAAAGAAATTGATGTATCAGAAATAAGTGATGAAGAAGCTGCACAATGAGCAAAAGAAAGATTGAATAGCCCAGAAACAGAAAAGAAGTTTCAAAGTGCTGAAGAAGTCTTCGCAAATTATGACAGATTGTCCTCTGGACAAAAGACCCAACTAAACAATGTACTAACTCAAATGAAAGATGAAATTGAGCAAATGTATTCAAAAATAAACTAAAAAACAAATTTCAATTAAGATAACAAAAAAGCTGACTAAATGTCAGCTCTTTTTTTAATGTAAATATATCATCCAAATATTACTAATGTTGCAATTATAATTCCTATTAAATGCTCACTTGGTCATGTTTTTGGCGCAACAGGTATCACTGTTCTTACAGCATCTTCAGATGCTGGTGCTGTGTCTAAATTTTCATTTTCAGATATTTGACCATCAGCCTTTACTACAAATTTAACTTCATCTCATCCATCACCAGGAATCATCCATATAGATTGATCTCAATCTCGTTGCTTTGTATAACGGAAATATCATTCACTAATGTCCACAG
Organism: Candidatus Absconditabacterales bacterium; assembly: GCA_045627125.1. Lineage (GTDB taxonomy): Bacteria > Patescibacteriota > Gracilibacteria > Absconditabacterales > Absconditicoccaceae > UBA3291. The sequence continues at coordinate 6,052 of JAZQNA010000045.1, forward strand.
TACCGAAATGCAACCAATCATTAGTTGCTGGATTTTGAACATTGATATCAATATATCATCCATTCGAATTATCTGTTCGGAATATTTCTACATCATTTCCTTCTAGAGAATAAGAATAATTAATTATTGATGGATTCGCAGCATATGTAAATCAAACAAAAGCTAATAATATACTACTTATCAACAGGGAAAATCTACGCATATTCGGGATCGGAAATAAAACCTTCATTTTGTCCTTATAAATTTATGAAATAAAAAATCAAATTAAAAAGCTATTTTAAAAATTTTTAGATTCATATATTATTATCGGTATTTAAAATAATATTGACATATTGTTTGTAATCATTATACTAATACATGCCATATTAAAGAGATAGAATATTTTATATTATTCAATTCTAAATATGTCATTTAAAAAAGTCATGCTATGAACTGCAATTTGAGCTTCTTTTCTTTGATGTTGATTAAAAGATTCACAACCTGAAGTGGTTGCAGAAGATATAAATGTAAAAAAAGATTCTGTGGAATGTTTATATACACCAGTAGTTCAAAAACAGATTTTTGTATGCTTAGATACTGATGATGAAGATTCTTTTACTCATACAAAAGTACTAGAATCTTTGCCAGACCAAGATAGTTCTGTACTAGAATTACCAATAAACCAACTGTATAAAAAATATAAATGAAATTCTCACCCATTAACAGTTTCTGGAATATCTAAAACAGTTTGATCATTAATTTGAATAAACAATGTTAAAGAACACTTAGAAGAACATCCTCAACATATTGAGCATCCAGAATGAACAGAAATAACAAGCAGTACAGCTTATCATATCAATGATACTCTCAGATTTACTTTGAGAGATCCTTTATTACAGTGAGCCTTCCCAGAATCCTTAAAAGAACAGTTATTGGAACCATGATTTGAAAAAATGGCTGATCCTGATTCACTATTTTTATCAAACATAGAGAAACAAAGGTGATGGTTGAATAATAAATATTTAACGAATAATAAATATATCGTAAACTATGATGCTGATTGAAGTTATTGAGAAGAACAACCTAAATTTATATATGATATTGTTGTTAAAAAATTAGAATCATGAAAGTCAGCTTTAGCTGTTTATAGAAATGGAACTTTATTCTTAACAACATATGTTTCTGTATGATTACCAGGACATGAAACAAAGACATGACAATTTGAAGTACTCTCAAAGCAGCCTTATAAACGTTCAAAAAAATATGATAATTCTCCAATGTCTTACGGATTAATGTTTGATAATTGAGGATTCTTTATTCATCAAGGTAAGGTTAGTTGAAAACCAGCATCTCATGGATGTGTTAGAGTCCCTTGAATAAAAGCTTGATTGGTATATTCAATGGCACAAAAGGGAACGGATATTTTTATTAATAAAAATCTTTATAAATCCAAATAAGTAAATATTTTTTAACATTTTGTTAACAAAAGTATATCTATTTTTAACAAACGATTAATATTTCTGTTTGCATTTTTTTGATATAATTGTATAACGAATTCAGTTATATATGAATTTTTTATTTGCTTTTGATTTATATCATGAAAAAATCATTCCTTTCTTTGGCAGGTTTGGCGATGATTGCATCCCTTTTCGTAGGTGTATCTGGTGCGTTAAATTTGGATGAATTATTCTTATGAGAACCTACAATAACAGATTATCAAAGAATTTTACAAGAGTATGATTCTAGTTGGTGATATAATGATACTACTTTATTATCTTCATCTTCTGTAGATTGAGCATCAATAACACTTGAGTCTCCAACTATTGAAGACTGGAGTTTGGCCCCAATCCCAAATTATCAGTTGTTTGTTAGTCCTTATCGTGTATCTCAATTGAGAGATGGAGACAGCACTGTTGATCCATCACAGATTGTATCGATGAGATTTGAACAAACTGGTTCTCAAAATGTATCATTTTCTTTTTCTGAAGAGCAAGGATTTAATCCATCAAAAATTTATTATGGATTTATTTCTCCATTAGATGATTATGATGATTTTGGAACACCTTCTAATGAATTCTGTTTCGTTTTAGGTGAATGACAAATTCAATTTAATGAAGGATGTGATGCTCTAGAGCTTCTTGTTGCTCCAGTTGAAGAAGATCCTGTAGACAATCCTCTTGATTTTAGTGGAGAGTTGGTTGACGAACATGGGGCAGCTGATTGTGTAGGAATGGATTTAGCAAATGTGACACATACTATAGATTCTAACGTTATTACTTTACGATGGACATCTGTAGGGGATCCAAACTCAAATGTTGAAATTGCTGTATTTAACCCTGTTGATGAATCTTATCAAAAATTAGCTGATGTGAAAATGTCTGCTGAAAAATATGCATATAAAATGCAATGGAATGGTGAGTTTAACTTTCTATTAGCTAATGGTTGTGGTAAGGAAGTTAGATATAAGGTAGATGCAGCTATTCAGACTCCAGATACTCCTGAAATTGTTCCTCCTGCAACAGGACCAGCTGAGAATATCTTCATGATAATTATTGCTGCAATCGTAGTATATGGAGCATATACAATCTTCTTTAGAAAATCTGAATAATAAATTCATATGATATATAAAGCTGACCTAATTGGTCAGCTTTTTATTTAAATAGATTAAATATTTGATTCTTGATTTCTGAATATGTTTTACATATCAAAGTTTGTTGTTTTCGCTCTTTAGATCCTGGAATTCACTTTACATATTGAAATAAGAACTTTCTGAATTCTATAATAGCATGTGAAGAGATTTCAGGGGTGTTATCTATTTCAGTACACTTCTTTTCAAGTCGTTCTGTTGAAATTTCTAAATCTTCCATCGTAATATTTCATGCTTTAGAAGCAATCCTTTCATCAAACCACCAGTCACAAGCTATAGAGTATCTCAAATGTTGCAAAATTATGTCACGCTTTTCATTTATTGTTGGTTCATAATCGGTAAAAATCCATGGATTTCAAATTGCAGCCTGACCAATCATTATACCATCTAAGCCATAACTCTGAATTTTTTCTTTAGCATCAGAATAAGAAATTATTCATCAATTTCCGATAACTTTACATTTAGTACTTCAAATTCTTTCCTTAAGCTTTGAAATAAAATTCCAATCTGCATCACCAGAATAAAGTTGTTTTAATGTTCTACCATGAATAGAAATCTTATCACAGTATTTACTAGCCTCTATTAAGAATTCCATTTGTTCATCTTTGTCAGACTCATTTAATCATGCTCTACTTTTAAGTGAAAATGGAAGATTACCTGAAATTTCAGATAATCTTTGAATAATTTTTAGAGTTTTTTCTTTATCTCTGAGCATATCACTTCATCACCCAACTTTCATTACAGTATTGCTAGGGCATCATGTATTAAGCTCTATTCAGCCAAAAATCTGACTATATTCATGTTGAATTTTCTCAGCAGCTTCAAGTAAGGTCTTTTCATTTCATCCATAAATCTGAGCAATTGGTTTTTGTCATGGAGTAGTTAGAATATGTTTGATTACCTGATTTGGATTAATCAAAAAACCATCTACATTCATAAATTCTGTTCGGAGAGTCAATTCATCGTTTAAATTCCTATATTTTTGAAAAATTTGCTGAGTAATCAGCCTAGTAGCACATGTAGTTATTCCATCCATCGGCGCAAAACATAACTGCATACTCAGATTTTAGTTTATAAATTATCTAGTTTTACTTTTAAAGCTTTTAAAGCTCTAGAACATTTCTGTCTGACAGAATCTTGAGAAATTCATAAGATTTTAGCAATTTCTTCATAACTTTTATCTTCAATAAATCTTAGAGAAATTACATCCTTACTAATTTCATCTAGTTCAAATAAGGCTTGTTTAATTTGTTCAAATGTATATTCAGAATTTAATATTTCAGAGAAATCTGAATCGTCTTCTATAGTATCTTCAAATGGAATTTCATTATCTGGATCTATCTCGCTGAAAGCTGTATCATTTCTCTTTTTCCAAAAGTCTTTGAGTGTATTTTTGAAAATCGATCGAACCCAACCAGAAAAATTCTGATTTATATCAAAAGTTGGAAATCCATTCCAGCATTTTACATAAAAATCAGCTATAATGTCTTGGCTATCTTGATCATCAATGAAATAATTTGATTTTAAGTAACGAAAAAATATATCAACTGTTTCCAGATAAAATTTATTAAACGCTTCTTCATCTTGTTGAATTAGAAGTTCTTTGAATGCTAGAATAAAGTCTATAACCATATATTAATTCAATAATTCAAAAGCAATAAAATTTTTAGTCTGTATTCACTTCAGCTATATATTTTAGCATTTACTACCATAATAACGAATCAGATTTTGTTTTGTGACAATTTGTGATTGCTTTTTGTATTTTTTATTAATAAGTTCTTTGTAAAATAACAGTATGATCTTGTCCATCAGTGAAAGCTTCTGGCTTAAACCCTGCTATACAAGTTAGTACTTCAAGAGGATTTCCATTTTCATCATTCTGGAGAGGCATCAAAGGTGTATTAAAAGCATCTGCTTTTAGGATTTCTCATCCAGCTTCAACTTTGCATAAGCAAACTCCACAAACCCCAGCTCCACAGCTTAGTGGAAGCATAACTCATTTGGCAATAGCTTGTTCTGCGATATTCTTTCAATCTTCTGCAATAAATTGTCACGCTTCATTTCCTTGAGGATCTTTAATGATTACTGTAATTTTTCCATTTTGTGTAGCTTCTGCCATTTCCATATTATTATATGATAAAAATTCAAATACTTTACATTAATGAATTATATGAGATTGATTAAAAAAATCAAATAAAAAGTTGGACTGAAATCCCTCAGTCCAACAATGTATAGAAAGTAGAAATACCTATTTATTATTTTATAACTAGTACATTTGAAATAATATAAGATGCTCAAATTACTAAAACTCAAATAATTACATATAACAATGTTTTTTTGAGACGCTTTCAGTTTTCAGGATCTGCAGGTTTAAATACCATTCTATAAGTTTGAATAATTAATAGAATCAATACTGCAAACATTGCTAATCACATAACTCGGTTAATGACTTCAGCAACGATAGGAATTGGTCAGAATTCAAGTGTCTCATAACCTATTTCTTGGATTTGTGTTGCTTTTATAGCATCATCAATTACTTGTTTTTGGGTTCATATTACAGATTCTACAATCTGTTTTGATCACATAATGATTAAAATTCAGATTACTGTTCGTAATATAATTCCTCCAGCCTTCTTTTTTGCCACATCATCTGTAGACATAATATATGTAATCACTTTTCCAGCCATTACAAAGAACAATATTCCCATTACAAGATATAAAATAATTTTAATCAATGGGTAAGCTAATTGTGTATAGATATTATTTGCTAAGCTAATTCCTTTCATACCAGGTTCCATATCGGTAGGCATAATTCATCAATCTCAAACTAATACATTTGCTATCCATTTAGCAGATACCATAATAATGATTCATACAACTCAAAAAATTACGAATTTTAATCATTCTTTATATGTATCTTCTTTACTAGATGTCATAATTTTATATCATCCAATGAAAGCAATAACTATCCCAATAATTACGAATATATTGATTAGATGTCAAATCATGGAAACTATCCAGTTATTTACAGATTCTGCTCATTTTCATTCTGGGGAATCTACTGTTAAATTAATACCAATAGGTCATCCTGTTGCTATTCTCTCTAGTACAAAATTTATTCATTTACTACTTGCTGATCCCCCTTCTGAAGATCATCATTCCGTACTTCATCCTCACTGATTTCCTCCTCATGGATTTCAAACTCATGGATTTCAAACTTCTGGATTTGCAGGTGTTGGACTTGGAGTTGTGGTTGGAGTCGATGTTGTGAGTGGATCCTCTTTCCTTGTTTGAAATATAGGATCTTCTGTTGCTTTATCAGCAGGTTTGGCAAATGCATGATTTGTTACTAAAAAGCTCATCGACATACATACGGTCAATATTAAGCAGGCAAATAATGTTTTAATACATTTTTTCATTTAATAACTATAACAATAATAAAAGTCTAATTTCTAATGGATAAACAATCCAACAAATTCGTTTAAAACAGGAATTCTTGGTAATGTTTTTTTATAATGATAAAATGAGACAATTTTGATTATCTCTAATCCTAAAGCTATAAATAATACAATATAATCTGAAGAAAAAGAGATTCAACGATAAAGCAGGAATAAGATTCCAATCATTAAAACATATTGAATAATTATATTAGCTCAAAATGTTTGTCATTGAGCATATTTTTGTTTTTCGGATTCTAAAGTCATAGCTAAATCAGATTTCTTTAATTTTGCTATTAAACGTGCAGAAATATATGCAAAAACTTCTGTAGGATTACATACAAATCAACTATTTACAGCTTTCTTCATACTTAAAGGGATAATATCAATATTTATCAATAATAGAACAAATCTAACAGCTATTAAAATTAGAATTCAGATTCATGCAGCATTTCAAAGTAATAATGTCCAAATAATAAATGTAGTCCATACTAAAATAGATTCCTTGAGTCGTCGATATGGCATTTTATATTCATTTTGACGAAATCGAAGTGAAAAATTTACAATAGGTAAATATGACTTAATTAATGTTCATTTATTTTGAATATTTTGCATAATAGATTCTTCTTTCTGCCACATAGGAATATTTCATGCACAGGCAAAAAGAGAAAAAGCTATAATGATAGATATTGCCCAACTAGCAATTTGTGCTATTTGAGAACAAGTTTCTATATCCCATTTCCAAGCAATTCATCAAGCAACGATAACGATTGCTAAAAATATTAGGTTTACAAATCAAATCTGAACATAAGACATAATAAAATTCTTTTCTTCGTCTGTGAATAGGTTTTCAGATTTTAAATTACGTTTTACAAATGGAGCAAAAAACATCATTCCAGCTACTGCGGAAAGTTTAGCTTGAGATGAAATGATATTTTCTTTTGGTTCCATATTTATATGTAAAATAAATTATATTATGCTGAATTTTTTCTAACGTCAGTAATAAGCAAATCTTTTTCTGTAGGAGAAGCCATAATTTTGATAGCTATATGTTGATTTCCTGCAAAAATTAATCATTCTCATACTCCACACGAAATCAATTTTTGTTGTTCAGCCTCAGATAATCCTAATAGCTGATTAAGTGATTTGATGGATGTAGTAGATTGTTTCAATAAGATTTGGATTGATGAGTTGGAAACAATAGGTTTTCCATAAGGACTTCTTACAAAATCTTCAATATCCTGAGAGATTGTTGTAATTCATAATCAGTATTTTCTGGCTCTTTTTGTCATACTAAATAAGAAGTTAGCAGAAACATCGTTCTGAAGCATAATTCGCGCTTCATCACAAACAAGTAATCTCTGGCGTTTCATAGATCTAATCTTAGTCCAGATGAAATTTAAAGCGTTATACATTGCTGGAGTTTTTAAAGCATCTTCTAGATCACGGATACTGAATACTGTTACACGATTATTAATATCGACGTTTGTTTGGTTATTAAATATTTTTCCAAAAGTTCATGTTACATACTTACTTAAACGTAATGATAAGTCTTCTCATCATTCCATTCCGTTCAACACATTCATCAAGTCTTCCATTAATGGAGGCTGTTTTCATTCATAATCATCATCGTCAAGAGAGAAACCGCGTAAAGCATATGTATTCTGTAATGCTTTATCCAAAATTGCCTCTTCAGCAGCAGACATAGTTCCAATTAAGATTTGAATCAATCAAATAAGAGTCATAATTTGACTACGAAGAAGATCTCATTTTCAATATTCTACATCTTCAATCTTTGGAGGAAGATCGAAAGGATTGATATATTGCTGAGAATTTGTAGCGATATTAATGTAAGTTCATCATACGGCTTCACAAAGATCCTTATATTCGTTTTCAGGATCAATAACGATAATATCTATTCCATTCAAAAGATATCTCAAGATTTCAAGTTTTACTGTGAAAGATTTTCAGGCTCATGATGTGGCTAAGATTACACTATTCATATTTGGTAACCTAGAGCTGAATCTATCAAGGATTACTAATCATCATGTATGAAGGTTTAATCCATAAAAGATTCATGTATTTTGTACCAAATCATTTGAAATAAATGGAAAACTTCATGCCAATGATGATGTAACAGCACTCCTTGTAATTCATAAATCATCAAGGCAAAGTGGAAGAGTTGAAGTCATTCCTTCATCCATTCTCTGAGTAGCATTTTTTACAGCAATTCAATAACCACTGACTTTTTGTTCATATTTTTTTCCATCTTCTCTGAGTGCATTTTCATCGGTATTATAAATCGTGAAATAGTTAGAAAGTTCAAAATATCTTTCTTCTCTTGTAGAAAGTTTTTCTCTGATAAGTTCTACATCTCTAAATTGCTGTTCTACTTCCTTGTCTGTAGTAATTCATTTTTGTATTGCTTCATTTAATTCTGCTTTTAACTGAGTAGATTTTCTTTTAAGCATTGTTTGCATAGCAGAATCATCTTCTGGATAGATGAAGAAAGACAAATCCCGTTTTGAATGTAAACTCATTAAATCTCTAGTTCGTAGAGCATCCAAATATGTAGGATATCTCTGCGTATAATATGTTTTTCATAATATTCCACTAATATTCATCAAATTGCTTTTATATTCCCAATATGATGGAGCAATATGAGATTTAAAGTCAGCGATGTTAGAGCAATATTCATCGTCCACTTGCTTAATAAATCTTCTCATATCAGAAGTAATCATACTGTCTTTATACTCTTCATCAGGGATTTCTAAGACCTTTTTAATCTGATCACGTAATTCTTGAGCTTTTATTGCTTCTTCTGAAAGGTTGTCTGTCTTAGTCTTTGATTCCTCTCATTTTCCGTTAGAATCTGATGATTTTGAAGAATCCTTTGACTGTTTTCCTTTCGATCATTCATCAGTTCAGAAAAGATTATCAATTACAGAATCCAACCGACTTTTCTTTTCTGGTTTAGATTCAGAATTTGTATTTGAATCAGCAGCAATTTCGTGGTTTTGAGTTAGTGAATCAGCTGTATTTTGTGCAGTTGTAGAAGAGGCGGGATCTGAAACTGTATTTGTAGTGTTTGTTGTAGCAGATGTTGCGGTATTTGTTGACGCTTGTGTTTGAGATGCCTCTTGAGGTTTTTTAGGAGTGTCCATTGATCCAAAAAGTAAATCAAAGAATCCTGGAGCTTTTTGATTATCTTTTGATTGGTTGGATTCAGGTGTAGATGATGCTTGTGTAGCATTAGCATCTTGAACTTGATTTGCTGAATCAGCTTTTTTATTTCATCATCAAAATAAAGAATCAAAAAATGAGGGTTTCTTGGTCTGAATTGTAAATTCATGATTAACAAAACCTCCTCAAGCTACAACGCTTGTATAATCTGTATCATAAATAACATTCAAAATCTGCGTAGTCATTGATATTTTCGAGTAGAATCGAAGATAAAATCTACAAGTTAATTATATTCGAAAAATTTTTTTATGCAAAATTTTGGAGAGTTTTTTACTTTTTTATTATGTGAATATGGAAAAATGGACATAAAATTCTTGACTATTTTAATATTATATTTTTATATGTGTATTATTCATGAAAAATGTCCTCTCTTGAAAAGAAAGTCGAAAAACATACGTTATACTAAATGATAAACATTTATCATGTTGTAGAAAATGAAAATATTTGGAGCAATATTTACATGTATTTTGTTAGGTTACTTTTGGATATGGTTAATCCAACATATTTTCGCTAAACAGCAAAAAAAGTTATCTCGAAGATTATTTTGAACTAGTTTTTTGTTGGCGTGATCTTTATTAGCGTTCAGTTTTTTACTAGATGCTATTTTTCCAAATTTAAATAGTATCGAAGATGGGGCAATTTCCCTCAGTTGGTGGTGATGCTTTTTATTATATTGTGCTTTAATTTTTCTTTTCTTGATATTTATCAATTGAAACTGGAAAACAAAGCAGATTCGATTTTTGTTTGCGGTACGAACTGTGCTTTTCGCTGTTGTATGACTATTCGGAATAAAAGTTTGAATCTCTGCAAGTATATTGTATTATTTTGTATTAGCATATGCTGAAGAATTCTTAAAGATTTGAGCTACAGAAAATAAAGCTAATAAAACTGATTTTTATTCATCAGACTTACTTTTCTTCTCTATATTCATTGCTTTGGGATTTAGTATTGTTGAGAATATTTTTTACATATGAAAGGAAATTTTTGCAAGTGATATGACTGGAATGTTTGCATTAGTCTTTGGTAGAGGTATTTTCACGTCATTATTACACTTTATAGCTACTGGAGTTATAGCATTAGTATTATATAAATTTTATCAGCAGGTGCAGTTTAAAAATTTGAGTTTAACACAAAAAATTGTTAGGATAGTAGTTGCTTTACTTGTCGGAGTGTTAATCCACTGGGGATATAATTTAGCAATTCAACATGCTAATTTTTTGGTATATATCTTATTAGTTTTTGGTGGATATCTTCTATTAACTTATTTATTATTTCTATCAGATTCTTTGTATACTCAGAAAGAATCAAAAGAATAAT
>JAZQNA010000046.1:0-14481 GCA_045627125.1 Candidatus Absconditabacterales bacterium
AAATTATTCAACAACGCCTGTTGACCGAGATATGATCTTTGATGGAGTTGCAGATGTGAGGGAAACAGTTATCCAGTTTCTAAAAGAAATTGGTGGCACATTTCCATACGTTGAAGGTAATTTATAGGGAGATAAAAATGAGATACAGAGATTATGATATTAATAATAAATGGTGGAAGAAAAAGTTAAGTATCATTTGCAATGGAAAAGAAATTGAGTTTGATGATTTAGAAGAACTAAAATTGTTTATTGATGATTTGTATATCGCTTCATCAAAAGGAGATAAAACAGTTAAAATAGTATGGGATGTAAAAAAAGAAAAATAAATAGTTGTTTTGTTGGATAGGAGGAAAATAAATTATGAGATTAGCAGTTACTTGGGAAATGTGCGGTTATGTAGATGTAGAAGCAGATACATTAGAAGAAGCAATGGATAAATTTAATAAAGAATCAGATTATATCAAACTTCCAAACGGAGACTATGTTGACGGAAGTTTTAGATTATCAACTGATGATGTGGAAGAAATGGAATGTATTATTGATTTTTAATGCAGATAAAATGATGTTTTTATTTGAAAGGAGAATTGTATATGACAGTAACAGAATTGATTAATAAGTTTCAGAATGACAGACAATGGGTTGATATATGCACACCGCTTGGTAGATTGTCGGAAACAAAAAGGAAAATATTATCAGAGTATGATTACTCTAATGTTGAAGTTTCTGATTGGAGAGTTACTTTAACTAATGTTTTAGAGATTGATGTGTAAAATAAAATTAACTTTTGAAAGGAGAAAAAATGGAAAATAAATATAATTGTGATTCTTATGATTGTGGTTACTGCTATTATCTTTCCAGACCATTAACAGATGAAGAAGACGATAGGTGTGAGGATAAATGTTGTGCTTATGGTAAAAAAGAAGATTTTATTAAATATGCAAAAGAAGTATATGATATAGATATAAATATAGTTCCTTCGGATGAACCTGATACATTCGATACATTTTTCGGCACAATAGAGCCTAAACATAAATATGTAATTGTATATGGTGACGCTTCAACTGACGTAATTGAGAGTAATGGATATCCAAACATAACACAATTACACAATGTAGTTGCAATAGTTAAGTGCGAATAAAATAATATTTTTAAGGAGGAAATTAAATGGAAAGAGAATATTATGAAGTAAAAACATGGATGAAGTTTGAAAAGACAGTTTTAGTTCCTAAGGATGAAGTTGAAGATGAATATGAAGCAAAGGAACTTGTAAGAGATGCAGTTTCAAGTTGCGAAATAGAACTATTAACTGATGATAGATGCTACGAAGATGGAGAAAGCATTGGAGAAATCATCGCTATTGATGATTCAGATTTAGATACTTATTGTTCACACTTTGAAGTTAATATTATACATAATGAGGAAATAGATAATTGAATGAAATATTTAATTATATTATAATGAAGAAAGCGAGGAAAATGATATGGCTAATCCGGTTGTAAAATGGGCAGGTGGCAAAAGACAATTACTTCCTATTATAAAAAGCAAACTTCCAAAAGAATTTAATACTTATTATGAACCTTTTCTTGGTGGTGGAGCATTGTTATTTGACTTAAGCCCAGAACGTGCTATAATTAACGATTTTAACTCACAGTTGATAAATGTATATGAAGTCATAAAAGATAACAGAAGCGGTCTTATAGAGGCTTTAAACGAGCTTCAAGAGGCTTACAATGGCATTCCTGAGTCAATAAAATCTGATTTTTATTTGGAAAAGAGAAATGCTTTTAACCAATATATACAGCAGAACAGATTGTCTTTGGAGTCAGCTGCGTTGTTTATCTTCTTAAATAAAACAGGTTTCAATGGTCTTTACCGAGTTAATTCAAGTGGAATGTTCAATGTTCCATCTGCTCACAAAAAGCAAATAAAACTATATGATAATGATAATTTATTTGAAGTATCAAGAATATTAAATAGATGTGAAATATTTAATATGGATTTTGAAAAGGTTTTAATTGGAGCAAAGGAAAATGATTTTGTATTCTTTGACAGTCCATATTATGACACATTTGATACTTATCAAGCAGGTGGTTTTACAATAGATGATCATAAAAGATTGGCTGATGTATTTAATACATTGACCAATAAGGGTGTTAAATGTATGTTAACAAATAACGATTGTATATTTATAAAAGAACTTTATAAAGATTATAATGTTGAAGTTATTGATGTTAAGAGAATGATTAATTGTAAAGGTAATGCAAGAACCGGTAAAGAAGTAATTATTACAAATTATTAAGGAGTATTAATTATGATAACTCAAGGTGCTCAAGCAAATCTAAACGGAAAAGTCTTTGAAGAAATGATGATTCCTATATTTAAAGCTAATGGATTTGAAATATTTAATGAAAGTCAATTAAATAAAGACAAAAAACTTCAAGAACATTTATCTTCTATCGATAAGTATGTTATTAAAAATGCTTCTTATATTACTATATATAATGAGGGTGGGAGAACAGAGTTTTTAATAATATATAAAGAAAGAAAGATAAGAGTTGAAGCTAAATATCAAGCATCCCCCGGAAGTGTTGATGAAAAGTATCCTTATATGTTACTTAATGGAATTTATAAGTATCCTGAAAAAGAAGTAATATTTGTTGTTGACGGTGGTGGATATAAGATTGGAGCACTTGCTTGGTTGAGAGAACAAATTAACAATAACTGGTTAGATTATAAACAGAAAGGGAAAGACATTAAACTAATGAGTATTGTTGAATTTGTTAATTGGTTTAATCATGAATTTTCTGGAAGGAGATGAAATATTTTTGTTGACAAATGTCGTATAATAATATAATATAAATAAAAAATTAAAGGAGAAATAAGTAATGGATAGAATAGATTTTATATTTAATGATATTTTACAAGATTATGGTAAAATATTTAAGTTAAAAATAGACAAATATGAACATGATAGACATTGTTGCTGCATATGTGAATACAATGAAATATATATTTCTCTTTCGTTTATTGATAAATTAGATGATGATAGGCTATTTTCATTTTTGCATGAGATAGGACATTTGATCACAAAAGAAGAAATATCAAAAGAATTTTGTATTGAAGTTCCGGTCGAAAACGAAGTTTTTTTCTTTAATCCAGATGCAGAATTCGATGCAACAACATGGGCGATAAAAGCTGCAAAAAAATATGGAGTTATAATAAATGAAGATAATAAGAGAGGCTGGGAAAGATATATTGATGATGTTTGTAATATGACAAATCGTATAAATAATTATGTTTTTGAGTGGGATTAAGAAAGGAGATTACATTATGATTAAAAAGGTGATTAGACTGAAAAAGATTGATTAATTATAGCTTGTTGTAAAATACGGAGGGCTTTATGAAATGAAAAGAGAAACATTAAAAAATAAACTAAACAAAATTCTTTTAAAATACGATAAGAAATATGATATCTTTGTTGCAGAAGATTCAGATCATTGTTATTGCTGTATGAAAGACAGAGAGATTTATATTGATTCTAGTACAATCAAGAATCCCACTAATGATGGAATTTTTTGTGTTCTTCATGAAATTGGTCATTTGGAAACATATGATCCAAGTTTAGTGTCGGAAAAATATTATATTCCTGATGAAGATAGAGATTTCGATAATGACTTATATTATTGTAATCCGGTAGAAGAGTATAAAGCTACTGTATGGGCTATAAACAATGCTCCCAAATATGGTATAAAATTGACCGATAAAAGAAAGAAGGAATGGAAAGACTATATTGCAGAGTGTTGCAAAAAGACGCATACCAGAAACACTTTTAAATTAATATGGAGGGATTAATATGCAGGGTAGAGTTGAAAATAAACTTAGAATCGAAAATTCAATAAAAAATAGAATATCATCTTTTCCTTTATATGTTAATAAGTATTATTATTCTTTGAATAGTAAAACCCATGTAACAAAAAATGTCTATCTCACTAATGTAATTAGGTTTTTAAATTACCTAAAAGAAAACAATATTAGCATAGAATTAGAAGATATGAATAATATTGACTCATATTTAGTAGAAGAATATATAAGCAATATAAATTATTATAATAAAAATGGAAAATTAAATGAGTTAAAAAATAGTTCCAAAGCTACTATTTATTGTTCTTTATTTTCTTTCTTTTCATATTTAAAAAATAATGATATGATTGAAAAAAGCCCTTTTGATAAAAATAAGATTGAAAGACCTAAAATTAATGATAATGATATTGTATTTTTGTCTCCGGATGAAGTTAAAAAAGTAAGCTCATTAATTTTATCTAATCAGATAGGATCACCAGCTCAAAGAAAAGCACAAGAGGTTTGGATATATAGAGATTACTTGTTGTTTAGGATTCCTGTTATAAATGGTCTAAGAGTAACAGCATTAAGCGAAATCAATGTTTCAGATATTAATATTAGAGATAAATCAATTAAAGTAATTGAAAAAGGAAATATTTCTAAAAAAGTATATTTTGATGAAGAAACAAAACAAATGATATTAAAATGGTTAAATGACCGGAAAGACATTCTTGATGGAGAGCATTGTGATGCATTGTTTATATCTAATAGAAGAGAACGAATGTCTGTACGTTCTATCGAAAGAGTAATATCAAAATATACAGATAAAGCAACATATAAACATATAACTCCACATAAGTTGAGAAGCACTTTTGGAACCAACTTATATCAATCTACTAAAGATATTTATCTTGTAGCAGATGCATTAGGACATAAAAGTACATCACCAACAAAGAGATATACTAAAATATTCGACGAAGACAAGAGAAATGCTATTGAAATTGTTTCTGAAATGTATAAATAAGGAGGAAATAATATGTTAGGATTTTTATTTGGATACGGGCTTTTACATGATACAGTAAGATTATATGGTAATACAATATGGCATTCCGGAGAAGGAAATTGGGATTCCGATGGCACATACAAAGATATGGATGGTAGTTTAAGATGGGGCGGAAATAGAAAACTTTGCACATATAGAGAAAACAAATATAATGAAAGAATAATAGGAAGTTTTTCTTCAGATGTGGAATACAGAAACTTTATTGATGAATTAAGAATGGTTCGTATGCATAATGCAATTCTTTCAAAAGATAGAACTACATTTTTATATGATGAATATGGAAATCGTATAAAACAGTATTATCCTGATTTGCATAAAAGGGTTCCGTTATACAAAGATTTGATGACTGGAGATTTATACTGCATAATGTGTTACGAAAGAGTTCATATGTATGTAAGAATTAAAGATATGGAAATGATTAGACCTACTGATGGAACGTTATTAAAAGACAAGATGAAAGGAGAATTTAATTATACTAAGTATTTAGAAATGCTTGTTTATTTTAATAACAATAAGGAAAAATTATACAAATCTTGTTTTGGAAGATATAAATCATTGCAGGAAAAAATATTAAATTTAGAAACATTTTTTTATAGCGACACATGCTTCGATGAAGGTGCTCCGTATGAAAAATTTTTAACCTATAAGGAATATAAAGAATTAAAACCAGTATATTATAAAGAATTAACTGATTACAGAGAAGAATATAAAAGGAAAGTTGCTAATAAAGAAATAATAGATTTTTGGAAATAATTGATATTTAGTATTGACAATTTTTAAGTTTTCATTTAATATAAAGAAAAAATTAAAAAATATTTAGGAGGTGATGGTTATGCAAAGTAAAAAAGAATTAATTCACATTTTGGATAATAAGAGTGATTTATTATTAAAGAAAAGATATAATGACAAAACCACACAGCTTCAAACATATATGTTAGAAAGATACGAATTCCAAAAAGGATATACAATGGATTATGTATCAAGAAGAACTCAATTTGAAGCAGCTCCTGAATACGAATTGTATTGTTTAGGTGATGGAATAAATCAGGTATTTAATAACTGTATTAAGCTTGATGATTATTTCAGCAATGTAGAAATTAAAGAGTATAGTAAATTTATAAAAGATAATAATAAAATTGAATTTCCTATTTATATTTCTTGCGTGCAGATTTCAGACGATCAGTGGATAGGTAAGACAGATGTACAGTTCTTTGTTAAGCTTAGAAAGGCATCAATGATTAAATATAATGCTAATGCACAAAGGGCTTTAAAGAGAATTACTAAGGGAGATTCTGAGTTCTGGAGAATACAGCTAAATAAACTCGCTGTTTCTCAAATAAAGGAAGCATATCACAACAACATATATATTCCTAATACAATAACTCTTAATATTTCAGATGAGGCTAATTGTAAATTTACATACGAAGAAGAAAATCACCGGTTAAGAATTGATAGCTTAGACTTCTTTGATATTTCAGATGGATATCATAGATACATTGCAATGACTCAAGAATATGATTTTAATAATGATTTCAATTATCCAATGGAATTAAGAATTATTAACTTTGATGATGAGAAAGTAAAGCAATTTATTTTTCAGGAAGACCAGAAAACAAAGATGACTAAACTTTCCAGCAATTCAATGAATGTTAATAAATCTTGTAACAAAGTAGTAGAAAGGTTAAATAGTAGCAACTTGTGTTATCTAAAAGGAAATATAACCAGAAACGGTGGAACAATTGATTTTTCATTATTCTCTGATTTAGTTGATCAGATTTTCTTTAACAGAAAAAATGCTTCTAATAAAGAAGAATATGATATTGCAAAAGACATACAAAGCAAATTAAATACATTAATTGAGTTCGATGATAAATATATGAATGAAAAATATTCGTATGCCAGAATGATTTCAGTATTGTTGGGAATTAAATATTGCGAAGATTCTTTCAAACTAAATGAATATGTAGACAGATGTGAAGATTCAATTAAGAACGAAAAGTTTGTTAAAAGCAGGAAGTTTAGTAAAAAAGAAGAAATGATTCTTAAAGACTTATTTGAATAATTATTTTATATGGAATGGAGGTGTTTTTTATGAGTAGAGAATATAATATGTATAATGAAAATATTAAACATGAATATATTGAATACAAAAGAGAAAACGCAAAATTATCTCCTTACTTTTTGGAAAGATTATTTGAAAGAACTTGTAAGTACGAAGAAGAACTTAATAAAGACTTATGTGATTTTAATAAGGATGAAATTATTGATATGTATAAAGCTATGAATATGCATTCATTGGAAATATTAACTAATATCAATAGTCAATTATCTTCTTATGCACAATATTGTTTAAACAATTTTATTATTTCTGATTTTCAAAATCATTTCTCTGAAATAGATATCAAAACAGCTAATACTTTATTACCTGCTAAATCTGAATATCAAATAATATCAAGGGCTACTTTATTGGAATTTGCTAAAAGTCTTCCTAATGCGTCAGATTCTTTTATCTTATTATGTTTATTTGAGGGTATAAGAGGATTAGATTGTTCAGAGATAAGGCAAATTAAAATAGAAGATTTTAACAATGATATTTTAAGAATAAATACAAATCATATAAAAGATATTAATAATGAAGAAGTTGCCCCGGAATATAGAGCAATTCATGTTTCAAAAGAGTTAAAAGAATATGCATTAAAGGCAAATGCAGAACTAGAATATACTCCGTTAAAGGATACATTGCAGGTGACGGAACTTGCTGAAGAAGATCCTTTTATTATTAAAAGAACAAAAAGGGCATGGAACTGTTGTATTCAACCGGTATTCACAAGAAGATTAGTTAGTATCTTTGATTATATTAATGATAAATATGATGTTAAAATTAACTTAATCTCGGTAAGAAACTCTGGTAAAATTGCATTTATAAAAGAAAGATGTTTATATGAAAAAATTACTCCGGAAGAATTTGTTTTAAGTCCAATGTTCAATGAAGTTAATATTAACTTTAATGATGATATTCAAAGAACAATATTCTGGAAGAAGTATAGTCAGTATTTTGATTAACATATTAACAAACATCTTTATGGTGTTTGTTAATTTTAAAAATAATAAATAAATAATTAAAGGAGAAAGATGATATGGTAAACACCAAAGAGTATGATATTTTTTTAAGAAAATTGTTTAATGTTGCAGAAAAAAATAATTCATTGTTCTATGATATTGTTGGTAGTAATTTTACAATTGCTGGTTCTATTGTTGTGGATTCTATCGAAACGGAAACGGATTTATTTTCAGACTTTTATATTAATGATATAAATGGAAGAAATGTATTATCTATTAACAATATTGAAGAACTTGATTTTATTTATTGTGAAGATACTTCTGGAACAACGGTTTCTTTTTACGATAAAACCAATAATACATCTATTATAATTGAGTTCGACAATTATTAAATAAAAAATTAAAAAATAATTGTTGACAATATCGAAAAGCTAAACTATACTGTGTTTAGAAAATAAAAAATTAAAGACAACCAAGTAATTCCGATTTGTGCGTTTTGATAAATCATAGTGACCTCCTTTCTTAATATAAATAATATTGGTTGTCTTTAATCAAAGGGCTATCTCCAAGCGGTAAGGAACATGATTTTGATTCATGCATTCGCTGGTTCGAATCCAGCTAGTCCTGTTACAAAATAAATTTGAACAATAAAAGGAGAAAAAGAAATGACATTAAAAGAAAGCTTTAGATATCAAAATTTTTTGAAGAAACTTTTACTTGATTGTGAAAATTATATGGTTACTCCTGATAATTACACAACAAAAACACAGACACATAATCGTTCTGCTGCAATTGAATCCGGAAAAGATGAAATAATTACAGTTGAAAAGATTAATGATTACAATTTTGATTGTGATAATGTAATTTTATTTGGAAAATATCTTTTAAATGAAATGGAGATTCTTGCAGGTAAAATTTCAGAAGCAAAGAAAAATTGTGAATATGATATTGATTCAGCTCTTGGTCTCAACAAAGACAGACGTGAATTCGCTAACTATCTTAATTCTGTTTGCAGACATAAGCCTAGCACAAAAACTTTGAAAGCATACGGAAATGCATTTAATGTAAACGGAGATCCTATTCGTTATGAATATGAAATGATCGAAACAACTACAATTGATTTTGACAAGTCTCGCATCAAAGATATGATTAATGAGATTTCGGTAAAATCTGATGATGTTTCATTAAAGGTAGATGAAATCAATATTACAGCTACTGTTGATTATGAACCGGCATTTGCATTTACTGATACATTTGAAGATTGTGTTGAGAAGTTTGTTAAAGACATTGAAATTTGGTAATAATAAGCAGTCGTATGACTGCTGTGGAAGAAAATAGAATAAAATGATGATTAATTTCGTAAATAAAATGTAAATTTTATTTTATGATTTTGTAGATAATGTTACCTCCCCGTTCACGTTGTTGAAAAAATTATGATATAGAATTTGCAAAATGGAAATTGATAATAGGAATTCAAATTCTTTTGAATATTAGATATATCAAATTTTTCTAATATATGTTAAAAGTTGAAGATGATAGGGAAATACACAAAAATATATCATTATACAACCCTGATAAACAATATTTCGACAAATTCAACAATTAGTCAATTCAGTATATCTAAATTCCATATACGAATCATTATACAGAAACCAGAAGAAAAAATATTTAACGATTACTCTTCGGAGTTTTATAAAATTGAAGTTATGAGTTGTTTAATTCTATTTTCTTTCAGAGCAGTCATACTTAAGTTAAAACAAAAAATAAAAGTGAACATTGCATTAACAAAAAAATGAAAGGGGCATAAGATGGTAATTAAGTATGGATAATGGGAAAGAAGTAGAAATGAGATATTGTCCTAGTTGTGGAGTAAAAGATTTTGCATATACAGACGACTTCGAGTGGGATACATCCGGATACACAGTAGCAAAAATTTTTAAATGCAAAAGATGTGGGCAAACAATTCCGATTGAATTTATTGAAGAAGATAATATCAATTATGATTTAAGATATTATATATACAAAACAAAAAATTAAAGAAAGGAATAAAAAATGATTAACAAAACAAACGGAGAATATTCTCCAACGCCAGTCTATAACAGACGATTAATGAGAAACATAATCAGAAATCAGGTAATCAAACAGAATGGTTATCATAAGGTTAATGGTTATATGAGCGAAGTATTTAAAGAGTTAAAGGGAGGAAATAACTAATGGCATTTCAGGTTAGAAAAGCGGTAAGAGAAAAAATTTTTACTAAGGTAGCGTTAATGGCTCCGTCAGGTGGTGGAAAAACATATAGTTCATTAAGACTTGCTACTGGTATGGCTCAGGAAATTGAGAGAGAAACTGGTAAAAAAGCGAAAATCCTTATGGGAAATACCGAGGGTAAACGTGGGTTGTACTACAGTGATGAATTCGATTACGATATTGTAGATATTGAAGCTCCTCATGAACCAGAAAAATATGTTGATTTTATTCAGTTTGCGGTTGATGAAGGATATGACATTGTAATCATCGATTCATCATCGGCAGAATGGGAAGGAAAAGGTGGATGTCTTGAATTGCAGCAGAAAGCCGGTGGAACATATCAGGCATGGGGTAGACATACTTGCTCCCTCGCATAGTAATATGCGTTGAAAAATTCGTGAACATTATTACTCAATGGTGTGCAGTTTACGCTTAGTAATTGTAGGAAATGACAATTAAAAACTGTGCTAACTGGGAAGCCTAACCTTGTACTCGGGCAAGTATGGTAATCCAGTGCTAAGCATAATAATCTAAAATTAATAGCAATAAATATATTGAGTGTAGAATACTTTGAAAAAGATGGAATTCTTTATCAATCATACATAAAAAATAATGAAACTTATATCAGAAAATATGTTGATACCAAGGTAATTCCTAAAGATAAAGAATCTATATATAAAGAGTGGAGATATATGAGGAAGAGGTGTCAAGCAAAAAATGCACCGTATTCTAAATATTATTATAAAAAAGGAATAAGAGTTTGTGAAGAATGGTATTCTTTAGAAACAGGATTTAATACTTTTTGTGAGTGGGCATTAAAAAACGGATATGAAGAAGGCTTATCATTGGACAGAATAGATTCTTCTAAAAATTATTGTCCTGAAAATTGTAGGTGGATAACACTTGATGAAAATAGAAGACTAGGAACAAGTCAAGAACATATTCCTAAATGGGAATATAGAGCATTTAATCAAAAATTAAATTTATTGCTAATTTTTAATAAAGCAAAAGACTTTACAAAATATACAGGTTTAGACTCAAGAAGAGTTTCAGATGGATGTAAAGATGTTAATTATATATATAAAGGTTGGAAATTTGATAGGAGAGCTATTAATTTAGATTATTATGAAAGTCAAGAGACTATCCCTTCGGGGAGTACATTGGAAGATGAGTTGCCAATGGAAGTGCGAATCATCCATTTACCAATCGTAATGGATGAAGATATAGTCCATTCCGCATAGAAATATGCGGGTATAATGAAGATTACTCCGAGACACGACAGATTTATTAATGCAATTGCATTAAGTCCTATTCATGTTATTGCAACAATGCGTGGTAAGGATCAGTACGAAACAGCTAAAGATGAAAAGACTGGAAAGATGTCAGTTCAGAAGCTTGGTGTAGGTGCTAAGCAGAGAGATGGATTTGAATATGAATTCACATGCACATTCTTAATCGATCAGAAAACTAACTGTGCAGAAGTTCAGAAAGATAATACACATATCTTTGAAAACGAAGGAGCTGTAAGACTTACAGAAGCTCATGGAGAGAAGATTATTAAGTGGGCTAATAATGGTAGTGGATACACACCAAAGCCATTTAAGAGTGAACCAGCTGAAGAAAAAGTAGAAACTACACCAGTAGCAGAAGAAACTACTGATGAATTAGCAACTACAAAGACAGAGATTATTACATTAGCTAAGGAATTAGGCGTTCCTAAGAATGAAGAAGTTATGGCTTTAATTAAGAAGTACATTTCAAGTGGTAATCCTAACGGAATTAAAGACTTGGATGCTGCTAGAGAGTTATTAGTAGAATTAAAAAACTATAAGGAGAATAAATAATGAGTGTAATTAATAATGTTATTTTAGTCGGAAGATTAACAGCAGATCCTGAGGTAAGACAGGGAGACAATTCATCTTACGGTAGAGCAACAGTCGCAGTACAGAGAGATTTCAAGAACAAAGAAGGAAATTACGATTCAGACTTTATCAATATTATGTATTCTGGTGCTACAGCAGAATTCATTTCAAAGTATTTCCATAAGGGAGATGTAATTGCAGTTCAGGGTTCAATCAGAACCGGTTCTTATACTAATAAAGATGGACAGAAAGTATATACGACAGATGTAAATGTTGATAAGTGTTCATTTGTTCCCGGTACAAAGAATTCAGGAGATACAAATACAGCTCCTAAGGCAGAGAAAGATGATTTCTTAACACCTTCGGCTAACGAAGATCTCCCTTGGTAGTATAAAATAATAAAGCAAATGGGGCAGAGAATTTTATCTGCCCCTATTGTATAAGGTGAGTTTATGGAAGATGTAAATATAGTATTAGATTTTTTAACTTGGTCTTTCTCGAAACTTAATAGCTATTACAAATGTCCACATGCATGGAAGAAAAGATATATTGATTGTGAGGATGTAGAAAGTGATTTCTTTGCGGAAGTTGGAACAGCTGCACATCACACTCTTGAAAAATATTATAAAAAAGAAATTGATATGTTTTCTGCTGTAAACGATTTCGAAAATGAATGGTACGAAAATGTTGTACATGATGCCCCATGCAATAAATATATTGATATTAAGCAAAGTACATATGATAAAATCCATGAATATTTTGAAAATATCAATATAGATTTAGATGAAATAGAAGTATTAGGCGTTGAGAAAGAGATTAATTTTGAAATAGCCGGAAAGAAATTTGTTGGATTTATTGATGTTCTTTATAGAGATAAAAAAACAAATGAAATTGTAATACTTGATCATAAGAGTAGTACAATTAAGCTATTAAAAAACGGAAATATAAGTAAAACTGATATGCCACATTTTATGGAATTCAAAAGACAAGAATTGCTTTATTCTATTCCAGTGATTGAACAATATGGTCATGTTGATAAATTGCAATGGAATATGTTTAAGACTGGGAATATTATTACAATTCCTTGGAATAAAGAAGATTTGGATGAAGCAATAAAATGGGCTGAAGATACATTAAAAATCATTGAAAACGATATTGATCATTATCCCGATACAAGCAATCAATTCTTCTGTGACCATATATGTGATGTTAAAAACATATGCGAATATAGAATTAATTATTCTGAAGAAACCGGAGAATGGAATCAATATCAATAAAAAAATATATTATCGAGGCATAACAAATGATTATTGATAAAGAAAAAATTGATAAAGCAAAGAAAAAA
Source organism: Candidatus Absconditabacterales bacterium (assembly GCA_045627125.1). Taxonomy (GTDB): domain Bacteria; phylum Patescibacteriota; class Gracilibacteria; order Absconditabacterales; family Absconditicoccaceae; genus UBA3291. Next base: position 13,421 of record JAZQNA010000046.1, read on the forward strand.
TTAGGAGAAAAGACTCCAGATATTATTGCAGAATTATTGCATTTAGAGAAGTATGACTCAAGAAACAGAAAAGCTTTATGTCCTTTTCATGAAGAAGATACGCCATCATTTGTATGGAATCCTAAAGGTTATTATTTTAGATGTTTCGGTTGCTCAAGAACCTTAGACATCATAGATGCTTATATGTTAACCGGTTTAACATTTGTTGAAGCGTGCGAGAAATTATTTGAACTCGCAGAAATACCTTATGCTTTTGGAGAGAAAGGGATAAAAACAAAAACTCAATATAGATACCCGCATGAAGAACAATGTTTTGATTTAGATAAAGTATATGAATATTTCAGTAAAAGATGTATCTCTGAAGATACAATTAATTATTGTGATGTAAGACAAGACAATAAAGGCAATGCAGTATTTAATTATTATGATACTAATGATGTACTAACAATGGTTAAATATAAACCTACACACAAAATTGATAAATCTAAAGGAGAAATAAAGTCTTGGTGTCAGAAAGACGCAGATACAACACAGTTGCTATTCAATATGAATAGAGTTAATCCTAATCAGCCTTTGCTAATAGCAGAAGGTGAGCCTGACTGTTTGGCTGCCATAGAAAGTGGCTATAAAAATTCAGTATCAGTTCCATTAGGTGCAAATAATTATGGATGGATAGAAGAAAATTGGGATTTTCTTGAACAATTTGAATCCATAATATTAGCTTTTGATAATGATGAAGCAGGACAAAAAGCAACAAACGAAGTTATTTTTAGACTTGGTTCTTGGAGAACTAAGATAATGAATATTCCTGAAGTTGTAGAATATAATGGAAATAAAATACAATGTAAAGATATTAATGAAATGTTGTTTTACTTGGGTAAGAATGCAGTATTGGATGCAATTATAAATGCTAAAGATACACCGGTAAGTTCAGTAGTAGATTTTGCAGATGTAACAGATTTAGATTTATCAGATATGCAAGGTATTGAAACTGGTTACAAAGACTTAGACAGAGAGTTGATGAAGTTATTCTATGGTACTTTGACAATTCTTACAGGTCA
>JAZQNA010000047.1:0-2670 GCA_045627125.1 Candidatus Absconditabacterales bacterium
TCCATGCATTGAAATAAAAGTTTCAATTTCTTTTCTACACCATGCTGAATCTTTAAGTCTCGGAGAACATATAACAATAAGATATTCAGATTGTTTAAGAGCATCGATAATTGGATCTTCCAGATTACTTGTAAGTGGAAGCTCTTCCTGATCTCTAAAAACTCGTTTAATTGCCTTTCTTGTAGATTTTTTTAGCGCAGACTTTGGTGGTTTATACGTTTCAAGAAGTTTGTGCAGGTTTTCTGCAACAAACTTGTCCAAATCACAATGTCTGTAACTAATAAATGCATCAAACTTATAATCCATAATCCTAAAACCCTTTCACATAATTAATACTCATATTTTTGTAGTATATCTTTGCCATAATCAACCAATTGCTCCATTGATAGTATAGGGGTAGCATAAAACTTTTTATTATTATCTTCATCATAAGAAAATTGAATAACTAATTGTTGTGAATTATCCAAATAATCAAAATTAGGAATATATCCCAATACTTCCCAATTTTTGTCTAAAATAATGCCATCTTTGCCGCCAAAATAATAATTTCCAAAATCATCATTACCATAAAACTTATAAAAATAATTACCATCAGTGTAAAATTCATGCATTTTCTCATAGGAATTAGTATTATAAACTTCACATTTATAATCCACATACTCCACAAGGAAAATATTCAAATCATCATATTTGTATATACATTGTATTAAATCTGTATTTATTATATTTAATGATTTAACTACATTATCATATTCATCATCATACAAGCTAATATTATCTTCAATGTCAATCACTTGTTCATGATATTCAGTTTTATTGGTATTACTTTCATATCCATATAGTGAAATTATTTTACTATTTTCAGGAATACCGATAAAACATTCATTAACTTTATAGACTTTATTAAAAGTAGCACAATTCACAGAATCAAATGAAATAAAAGTTTTATTAGTTAAATTAATAAAATCAATACTTCCATCTTTTTCATATAGATAAAAATTATTATCATCAAAATTAGTACCAGCAATCATGCTTTCAGTATTAGCATTAATATATAAACTATTGTCAATACAATCATATACCGACGCACCTAGTTTAGTTGCAGCCAAAATATAACCATTATTATAAATCAGTTTATCAATAGTATTTCCAGCAATATTGTCTATTTTAGTTAATTGATCTTTTTTTAAATCCAAACAATGTATTTCAGAATCAAGACAAATTACAGAATCCCATACTGATACAGAAAAATATAATTTTTCTCCACCCAATGCATAATCTAATAATTCATAATAATAATCACTATAGGAAGATATTACTTTCCCAATATTAAAATCATATAAAACAAGTGAATGATCTGTTGTTTCATCGAAGTGATGTTTCATACACTCACTTATAAGAATAGTTGAGTTATCAATAAATATAATATTATCTAAATTATCATTATAAGAACTTGTATAAATTTCATTTAATTTCTCATAAGAATCAAGATCATAAAAATAAATTTTACTATAACAACCATCTTCTGCTTTTTTATAGTAAGGATAACCACCTACCGCCATTGTTTTCTTATCTGGTGAAACAACAATTTTCGAATAATTTAAAGCATATTCATCATCATCAAGCACAATTTCATTTATCACATCTCCTGTTAATAAAGAAACAAAATAAATTTGGGCTGATTCATCTCGAGATACATAATAAATCGTCTCACTATCAACAAAACCATAAAAATCACAGACATATCCTTGAAATCCATTGCAAAAAGTTCTATATACTTCTGACAAATCTTCCGTTTTATAAACAATAAGATTTCCAACAATATCCGTTGCCATAACATAATTCAAATCATCAGATAATTTAATATCATGAACATTAGCAGGCATTTCAACATTTGTAATAGCTCTTTTTTCATATTCTCCGCTATAATATCTTGTAGCATTAATTAAAGAATTATACGCTTTAGATGAATATGGCATTTTTTGATTTTCATATTCACTACAAGCATATATTGAATATTTTAATGCATTAATTCTGTCATCTTTGTTCAGATAATCCAAAGCATTATTAGCTAAGGTATTTGTTTGGAATTTAAGTAAAACATCATTTTGGTCAGAAATCAATGCAGATTTTTTCATAACTTCCGAAGACTGCTTACTTATCGTTTCAGATTGAGCTTGAATTTCATTATATTGTTTTTTTATTTTTAAAGAAGTAAAAACACAATATGTTGAAAAGCACATAGTCAATGTTGCAATAGAAACAGACCAGGTTATTATTTTACGCATTCTTCGTTCTTTATGTCTTTGACGAAGATCATCAAAGTCCACATTAAACATAGGTGCCATTAATCTAAGGACTTCTTTCTTCATTTTTTTCTTAACTTCATTTTTATTTGCTCCACGAAAATCAGCCGCTAATGGTTCACACTTTTCACAAACAATACGTGGAATACCATTTTCATATTTAGTTCTCTCTTCTCCTTTTAATATTTCTTCAGGGAATGACTCATCTGGCTCACCCTCAATTAACACTGCAAGAACCTTATCTCTTCCATGCATTGAAATAAAAGTTTCAATTTCTTTTCTACACCATGCTGAATCTTTAAGTCTCGGAGAACATATAACAATAAGATATTCAGATTGTTTAAGAGCATCGATAATTGGATCT
>JAZQNA010000048.1:0-53582 GCA_045627125.1 Candidatus Absconditabacterales bacterium
GTACATTGCCATTTATATTGGGTTGTTGTATCAGTTAAATCTAAGAATGTTGCATCCTCAACACAAGCATTGACAGTGTCTCCACATGGATCGCTAGGAACGTCACATTTTGTGCCATTTCGAACTAGACCAGTACTACAACTACAGTGTGCGGTTGATCATCCATAAGAACATGTATAATCTGGATAATTGTCAGTCCCATTTTTTGTGGCAAAAGATGCACAAGGATTTCCACATAATTTTTGGCATGATCCGTTATATAATGCAAATCCAGATTCACATATAGCTTTTTTCATTGTCTTTGGATTACATGTGTTAGAAGTGCTGTCTAGTTCGTATGTTGTACATGAAACATAAGATTTAGCGTTTGATAGGGTTTGACCACCAGTTAAGGTGTAAGAATCGTCACAGTTACCTAGATTACAAGCTGTAACTTTTCGTTTTTTAGTTTCTGTACATGTTCCGTCTTTAGAATAGGTACTACATGAATCATATGTCCTGGCATTTGAAACTCCTGTAGAATAGTGAGGATATTCAGAAGAGTTGGAAGGACATGTATCGGCAGAGCATATCGCTGGTTCTAGTTCACATCGTCAATCTTTTAATACATATCCAGTTTTACAACGATTGAATTTATATTTGTATGTAGGATTACAAGTTTTTCCATTAAGTGGGCTGTAAATAGTACAAGGACCACTATATTCAGCATTTGGATCATTTCTTTCTGTTATATTATAACCGGATGTGCAATTGTTTTCACAGGCAGTTACTTTGTATGAAGGGGATGCAGTACAGCTAGGCATAAAATATCCTGTACATGAAGCATATTCTGTAGCGTGAGATACTGTTTGACCAGAGAGAATAAAACCACTAGCGACACAATTACTTGTTTTACATGTAGCTGGCTTGTATTTTGGTGTACAGCTACCACTAAGATAACAAGTACTGTAAGTTTCTACATTTGGTATATTTTGTTCAGAATAAGGATATCCACTACAAGATGCACTAGTTGGTTCTGGACACTTATATGTACATGCTTGACCAATGTCTGTACTGTAAGTCCAATTGAGAGTAGTTGAACTAGGAGTGGTTGTACTAGTAATTGCATTGTCTGGGTGACTTCATCAACAAGATGTTAGCTCACATACTCAATTCCTTAAATGATATCCATTTTCACATTGTGTAACTTTCCATTTAGTTTCTGCATTACATGCTTTGTCTTCTGATACCGTATATTTTGTACAAGAGCTATATGTTTTAGCATGACTTACTCCTCCAGATGATGCGAGGTTGAATCCATCACATGATACAGGTTTTGGATCACAATGGCTGTAAGCATATAAACTGTTACCATCTAAAACTCCATTTTCTGTACATTTCCTTTTTTGCCATTGACAAGTAGTAGGACATGTTGGATTGGATGCTAAATATCCTGTTATGTACTTTCAGTATGCAACTGTTTCACCATCCAAGGTACAATTTTTTTTACATTGCCCATTTACTAAAGTGTATCCAGATCTACATGCTGTAACTTTTCGCATGGATTTTGGATTACAAGTGTTAGAAGTATTGTCTAATTCGTATTTTGTACATCCACTATATGATGCAGCATTTGGATCATTTTTTTCAGTAAGATTATATTCACCAGAACCACAGTTACCTGGATTACATTCTTCAATTTTCCATTTTTTAGTTGTAGTACATAATCAGTCGGTAGAATAGTTGATACATCCTGTGAGATATTTGGCATTTGGAGCATACGCTTCAAGAAATGTATATTCTGGGGTACAAGTACTAGCAGGACATGTAACTAATTCACAATGTCAGTCAGTTGTTAATTTATATCCTGTTTTGCAGGTTTTGACTTTATGTTTCTGGGTATCATTACAACCTCTTCAGTTTCATAAATCTGTATATATATGACAAGTTTCAAATTCTAATCAATTTGGTTCGACAGTTTTGTAATTGTTATGATCTAGTGTATAAGTAGAGTCACAAGCTACTGCTGGTGTTTTGCATTTGTATGTACATGGTTGGCTAATATTTGTATTATATGTTCGATTTGTAAATGTAGAAGGTGTAGCAGTACTTTTGTCTGCGTATAATGGGTTTGGGTCTGGTGCTATACATGAAGGTATCTTACATGTGTTTGTTGTTGTGTCTCGTAGTTCTGAGGATGGACAATTACAAGTTTTTGTACCACATTCTGTTGTACAAGTAAATGAAGTATCTCATAAATTTCAATGACTATCTCATGTACTACACTTATGTGTACCACATTGTGGTTGGTTTTCGCATATTATTGTAGCTTCTTCTCAAATTCAGTCATAACAGTATGAGTACTTATAGCTATAATCATTAGTTCAATCAGTTGTGATTAATGATCATAGTTTGCAAACAACTTCTTTTTTGATGCTATTACAATTTGGATTCATAGCGGCAGAATATGCCCAAACTTTATCTCATTCTTTTAGTTCTGTTTTTCCAAAAACGCATGTTTTAGCTGGAATCTCACGTCCTCATTCACCGTCTCAAACAGTTATCCATCATTGACAGTTTCATGTGTCAGCTTGATTGATAACATTCCAAGTTGTTCCATCAAAAAGATAAAAACATCAATCGACAATCTTAACTTCTCATTGTGTTCATCTTCCAGTTCTTTTTCATTCATTTAGTTTAACAGAACCGTTAACTACTAAATCTACTCATGTTAGAGGTTCTGTAGTTCAAATTAGAACTCCATTTTCAGCGTTTATCCCTGCTGTGTCGTCGTAAACTCTGGCATCCCAAGCGAAGGATCATTTTCATCATTCTGAATCTTGTCAAAGTACTAGACTATTTTCTCCAGCTGTATTGTTTTCTCATCATAAAACGGTTCCATAACTGTTTGCTGATCATCATGCTCATCATAGGATATTACCTTTTTCATCTGCGCTATTATTGTTTCAACCAATAATTGTAGCATTTTTTTCTGCGACGTTTCACTCTCATCATCAAATCATTCAGTTTTCTCAATTAACCATATTTGATCTTCCTCATGCAATTCATGCATTTGCTCCATTAACAGTATTTCATTTTCATCATCAAATACTTGATCATATTCATGATCCATTATTTGATTGTCATGCAATAAGTCCATCAGAAATATATAAGAGATTTCCCGTTGAAATTATGATGGCTTTTTCGGGATTTGTTTCAGTTGATAAAAAGAGTGTGTGAAAATTTGTTCCATGTTTGGCTTCGATGTTTGTATCAATTTCGAGAGCTTTTACTGTTGATAAAACAGCGCAACATGTGGCTAATCAAATTGATAAAGCGACAGTTTTAGATACCTTTTTCATAGTGATGAATGAAATATATAATGTAAAATATTAATCTTATTAATTATAATCCAAAAAAAAAACGTGTCAAAAAAAACGGCTTTATCATCGATTTTTTATATTGCTTTTTTGAAGATGTGTGATATATGATAAGTGATATAAAAATTAAGTGATAAATTTTTGTTGTACTTGATGAAATGATGTATCAAAAATATTTTATTCTTAGTATAAGATTAATATTTATGTGGAAGTGTTCCTTATGGTTTTTTGAAATGGTATTCTTTATCAGTTTGTGAAATAATATATAATTATAAAAAATCCCTAACAAGGTTAGGGATTTTAATTTTTGAGATGTTTAATTATTCAACAACAACTTCTTCTTCAACTTCTAATTCATATCCGTGATTAGCTGCAAAAGTTTCTTGAACAGAAGCTAAGTCGTTATTTACTTCATCGATTTCAGATAGAATAGTATCGAATTGAGCTACAACAGCTTCATATCTAGTTGCATCTTCTTCTGAAAGATTATCTAAATCTGCTCATAAGAATTCTACTAATCCGTGGAAATTATCACAGTATTCTATTTCTTTTTCGATTACTGGAATGATGGCATCTTTTAAAGAACTGTCTTCTTCCCAAGCTTCAACGCTTTGTAATTGTTCAATAGTATTCTGGCAAGCAGAAATCGTAGAATCTACTGCTGATTGCATAGCTTCTCCATCTTCAGCTTCATAAGCAGTCCAGATAGCTTCTTCTGCATCATAACATTGAGAAGCAATATCTACTAATGCATCGTTGTAAGCGATAACGTCGCTGTTATCGATTTCGATTACTTCAAGTCCTCCGTTATTGTCATTACATCCAGCAAGGAGAGTACAAGATAATAAAGCGATTCCTAAGATAGAAAATAATTTAAATTTTTTCATGTGAGTGTGTGATAAAAAATAAAACATAAATTGCTAGATTATTTACGATTTTTGTTTAGATATGCAAGGGAAAATGCTATTTCTCGTTTTCATATTCAACTTCTAATTTAATTTTTTCTGGGACTAATGCCTTTGGAACTATGATTTCAAGTGTATTATCTAACGTTAATTTGCTATGGATTTTATCAAAATATACTTGAGGAGGAATATCAATTTCTAGTTCAATTGGTCATCGATAGCATTCTTCTTGGATTGCAATACATGAATCTTTTAATTTTGGAGCTACTCTTTCTCAACGAATTAGAATTCTATAATTTTCTATTTTGACTTCGAGAGATTCTTTTCTTACGGCTCATAATGGTAAAATGATAATTACTTCCTGAGGAGATTCATACATATCGTAAGGAATATTTGGGGTATTTTGCTCAGTCATTTATGAATTTAATTAATAATAAATCTGATTTGAAAATACGATTTCGCTTCAAAAAATCAAATATTATTGTTTTCAGTATTTTAGAACATATTCTTGAAATAAGTCTCATTTTTCTTCGAAATTCTTTCGACATGAAAATGAAGGTGAAGCTGTAGAAAGTAAACAAACATTTCCCGAGCTTGTATGTTCATATGCAAATTTAACAGCTGATTCCATATCACGAGTATGTAATGTTGTATATCATTCTTCTCATAACATTTCTGCTATTTTTTCTCAAGAATCTGGGAAAAATACTATATTTTTAATCTGACTTTTTTTAATCCTTTCGACTAATGCAGGAAAATCAAATCGGAATCATTCTATTCCTCCGAGGAAAATTGTTTCAAGTCTATCTCAAATTGCATTCATAGCAGCCATTGTTGAATCTGGAGTTGTCGCGATTGCATCATCGTAAAAATCAATTCCTTTAAAATTTCAAACTAATTGTAATCTATGACGAACGGCTTCAAAAGTTTGTATAGCTTTTTCTAATACTTCATCAGAAATATTTAATAATTTTGCAAGAGCTATTATTGCAGTCATATTCTGGTAATTATGTTCTCCTATTAGTTGAACATCAGAAAGTGGTAAGTATTCGTTTCAATTTATCGTAAAATTTGTGTCATTTCGAGAATAATCAGAAGTCTTTCAGTATTTAATTAAGTGATTATTAGGAAATCTATTTCATAGGTTATAGTCGTTAAAAGTTTTATCGTTTACTATAGTATGTTCACAACCGTTAATAATATTAAATTTTGCCTTTGTATAATTTTCCATATTTCAATGTCGATCTAGATGTACTGGGAAAATAGCTCATAAAATTGAGCAGAAATTCTTTTTTTTGAGAGTCTCGAGCATAAAGCTAGACAACTCAATAACTACAAAATCGTGTTCTGTTTCAAAATCGATTTCATCTAGAACGGCTGTTCCAATATTTCCAACTAATTTTGTATCGTATCCAGCAGTTTTAAGTAAATGATTTGTCATCGCAGTCATGGTTGTTTTTCATTTGGACGCTGTAATAGCAATGACTTTTCATTCATAATGATCAAAGAAAAACTGGACTTGAGTAAATGTTTTATTTTGTACGGCTTTAATTTCTGGGTAGTATGGGATACCTGCAGATTTGAAAATTAAATCAAAAATTGATAGATCCTTTAAATAACCTTCTCCAGTGATTGAATTGACTCATTCGGGAAGATTAGCAACATCTTTTCAATCTAGAACTGTAATATCGTTAGGATTTACATCATGACGTAAAAGAAAATTCAGAGTAGATTTTCATTCTTTTCAATATCCTAATATGGCAATTTTTTTATTAAGTAATATAGAGAAATCCATAATTTATAATTAATCATAAAACTATACCTTATTATATATGTAAAATGTAAATCTTTTCAAGTATGATATAAAGTGGATTCCTATAGTGTTTAAAAAGATGGTATGGAAGCTGATTCTAGAGGAGATATCTACAAAAAAATATAATTTTGAAAGCTTGATGATATTTTGAATAAAAATGAATTGGTAGTAAGATAGCTTGCAATAATTATTAGAATTATTATTTTTTTGTTTGGTTTGGAAGGTTGGCCGAGCGGTCGAAGGCGCACGTTTGGAGTACGTGTTTGCACTCTGTGTAACTAGGGTTCGAATCCCTAACCTTCCGATCTTGTTTTTTCAGAGTTAAATTAATTTGTTAAATAGCTAATTATATTATAACATTTGATTCAATTTCGATTTCATTATGCAAAGTCATCTAAGGTAAGAACTATTTTTTCATAATTATCAGGTATTGCTAATAAGTTTTCAAATTCTCTTTTTTGTGTCTTTTCGTCTAATAAATATGCAATTTGAATGTATTTCCTGTCTCAGTTCTTTTCTACTATGAAATCAACTTCTTTATCGTTGTTTTTTCATATATAAATTTGGTATCATAAGGTTTTGAAATGAAGAAATACGATATTCTCTAATATTTTTCCTATATCTTGTTGTTTATATCATCAGACTAACATGTTCCTAATTCAGATATCAGAAAAATAGTATTTATCATTTATCTCAAATATCTTTTTACCAATAATATCTTGTCTTTGAACTTTATTTATAAGAAAAACACTACAGAGGTGCTTTATGTATTCGTTTACAGAATTAATTCAAATTTCTATTTTCTGTGATTTTAGATATTTAGTTATATTGTTGGGTGTAGTAAGATTTCATATATTATCTGATAGATATTTGATTAAATCATTCTAAGAATGATGTATTTCTAATTTGATATCTTACAACTACATCTTTAAACATAATAGTATTAAATATGCTTTTTACATATTCTGTAGTAATTTCTTCATCAGTTCATAATTGTAATAAATATGGTAGTCCTCAGATTTTCATGTATGAAAGAAAACTATCTTTAGATATTGAAAGCTCGTGGAAATCTAAGAATTCTTTATATGTTAATGGGTATATTTCAAATTGAATATACCTTCATGTTAAGTATGTTGCGATTTCACTGGATAATAATTTTGCATTGCTTCAACTAATATAAATATCATAATTTCATAAAGCTTGTAAGTCTCTTAAAGCTTTTTCAAATCCAGAGATATCCTGAATTTCGTCTATAAATACATATGTTTTGTTTCATCCATTTGATCTATCCTTAATATATCTTAATAAATCATTATAGTTACGAATGTTATCAAATTCGTTCAATTCCATATTGATTGAAATTATATTTTTTTCAGATACTTTGTATTCTGATTTTAATTCTTCAATTAATTGTAAAAGTATATAGGACTTTCCAACTCTTCTTTGTTATATAATAACTTTGATTATGTCTTTGTTGATAAATGGTTTAATCCTATTTATATATATTTCTCTTTTTTTGATCGTTTTTATCATAACAAAAAGAAAGTAATAAAATTAAATATGTTTTTATTATAATAAAAAGTTTTTATTTTGTAAATAATTTATATTCTTGATGTTAATATCAGTTAAATACTGAAGAAACTGATTTGTAAACAAAATCTGAATATATTAGAAGTACATAAAATTCATTGATTTTTGAGTATAAGATTATATTATGTGGATTGATATATGATATATTTAATTATTTAGTGTTTCTTAAATTTAATTATTAAGTTATGAGATGAAATATTCAATTGAGAAGATTGCATGAATTGATTGTATTTTTGTGCCTATGGAAGATACAAATTCAGTTACTATTCAGATTTTATGTAAAGCTTGAAGTATTTATGAAACTAAAGAACAGAGTGGAATTGCTCATTGTTTAGAACATATGTTTTTTAAGTGATGAGAACGTTATAAAACTCAGATGGAAGTATCGGAAAAATTTGATTCAATAGGTGCACTATTTAATGCGTTTACAAGTAATTATATAGTTTCATATTATGTAAAGTGTGCTCCAATTTTTGTAAGTCAATCGATTGATATCTTAGCTGATATGATGATGAATGCTAAATTTGATTCTGCAGAATTAGATAAAGAAAAGTGAGTGATTATTCAGGAAATGAAAATGTACGAGGATAATCCTATGAGTTTGGTCTGAGATAAATGGAATCAGCGATATTTTTGAGAAAATAGTTATGGACGTCCTATAATAGGATTTGAAGATACTGTAATGTCGTTTACTCACGATGATCTACAAAATTATAAAAATTCACTTTATACCAAAGATAATTTGGTAATCGTTATGGCATGAAAATGAGTAGATAAAGATGAGAATAAGAAATTGATTGAGAAATATTTCGCTTGAATGTGAGAAAAAAAATCTGTTATAAAACCTGCTTTCCCTAATTCTATTCCAGAATCTCATATTTCATTTTATAAAAAAGGAACTGAACAAAATCATTTAATCATATCTGCTAAATGATTTGATTGAAAAGATGATAACGTTTATGCCGCTAATGTATTAACTTCAATTTTATGATGAAATATGTCTTCTCGTTTATTTCAAAATGTTAGGAGTAAAGAAGGGTTATGTTATTATATTTCTGCTTATCATGACACTGGTGTAGATTTTGGAAACTTTATTATTAGGGCTGGAATGGATAAGAGCAGATTTGAATTTTGACTACAAAGAATTAAAGAAGAAATTGATAATTTAGTAAAAAATGGAGTTACACAGACGGAATTTGATAGAGCAATTTGATATTTACAATGAAATTTTCAAATGTGAATAGAAACTTCTATGGAAATGGCATATTTCGTAGGAGATCACTATTTGCTGTATAATGAAGTAGAAACTTTAGATGATATTTTACAGAAATATAAAAGTTTGACTTTGGAAGATGTAAATAAACTTTGTGAGATGCTGAGTTTAGATAAATGTTATTTTTTCCATATTGAATAAAATTAATTCTTGTTTTTCTGGCATTAATATTTAAAAATTATGTGGTAACTTTATTTTTTTGTAACCAAATTTTATGCCAATACGATTAACTTATATTTTGATTTTGGTTGTTGTTAGTTTGTTAGCTTGGGGATGATTAGCTTTATTCAAGAAATTGAATATTTTAGATAAACCATGAAAAGATCTTAAATGAACTAGAAAACCAGTTCCAACAATGCAATGAATTGTTGTGTTTATGATTTTTTTGGCAGTGGTTAGTTTATTCTTTCCAGAAATGTGGACAAATAGGCTAATGCTTGGATTCTTGGCATGATGAACTTTGATTATGGTAGTAGAACTTATTACAGAACTAGAATATATTTGAAAGATTAATTTTAAGGTTCCTGCTTGGGCTAGATTTATTGTACATATACTTGCAGCATGTTTAGCTCTTCGAATTAGTGGAATTCATGATTTTGAGTTTATACTGTGATGACAGGTATTTGTATTCCCACAGTGGTTACTTTATGTTGCATTTGCAATTTGGTCGTCTGTTGTAACTAATGCAGTTAATTGGATTGATTGAATCAATGCACAATGAAATGGAATTTTAACAATTTGATTTTTTACCATTTTTGGACTTATTCAACGAGTAGTGTTTCCATCTTATACAGAATTTAGTAATTATGATACGTTAGTTTTAGTACAGCAACTCTCTTTGGTTTTGGCTATGATTTCTTTGGTATATACAGTTGTAGAATTTAAACCGTTATGATTAATTAGGGATATTTGAACTATGTTTTTAGCGTTTTGATTAGCATATTTGTCAGTTTTATGATGAGCAAAAATTTGAACTTTAATTGTTGCTCTTTCATTAGTTATTTTTGATGCGATTTGGGTTTGATTGTATAGAATTCTTATTTTAAAAAGGTCTCCTATGCAGTGAGATTATAAACATATGCATCATCGTCTGTTACGTTTATGATGGACGAGATGAGAAGTGCGTGCTTTTGTGCGAATTTGGTCTATCGTGATGATGATTTTGATGCTGATTCAATGAACTAATAGGTTGAATAAATTAATAATCTTTGCTATTATGGCGTTATTGTTTTTCTGAATTAATGTGTATTTATTCCTTATTAAAAAGTTGCCTTGTGGGTTTGATGATAAAAAAGAGGATCATTTTGAGTGAGAGTAATTTTTAAGTTTAACTCTGTGCATAAAGTAATTCTTGGGAAAAATTATATTATGATAGTATTGCAATGATGTAGTTATTGTTGATTAGTTCGTATGTATAGAATGTGTCATTTCTGTAAGAAATTTCTGTTTTTATGTTGAAGGTATAATCTTGTGTTTTGATATCTTGATCGGTTGAGATATAGTTGATTGTAATGCTTTTCATATCTTCAGCTTTTAATCATAAATATTTTATCATGCATTCTTTAGCACATCGTTGGATATAGAAATTCTCTCGTGTTCATAATTCTTTATTTAATGTAGGAATATTGTTTAACAAGATATCGTTTCTAGGGTTAATAATTTCCAAATCTATGGCAATTTTTTCATCCTTAATGGCGATTGCTATTAAATTTCAGCTATGTGATGTAGAAAAGAATAGATTTTCATATTTATATATTCAATCTTGGAAAGAAAATCAGATTTTTCAATTATTTAGCATATATTGAGTAATTAAATATGCTCAAATTAGAGAATCTTGTTTTTTATATAATAAGTCGCTCCTTCAATTTTTTATGAAAAATTCTTTAGCTTCGTTATGCAATTTACTATTTATTTCTTGAATTGAAAAATACATGATATTATTTTAATAATTTTTTAAGACTTACATGATCAATTTTTCCTGTTCATAGCATAGGAATTTCATCTAATTGTATGATATGATCTATGTGTACTAGATTAGAGATTCATTCTTCATGGATATATGAATTGATTTCGTCTAATGAGATGTTATTTGTAGTAAATATTGTGAACTCTACGGTTCCATTTTTATTTTCTAGAGCTTCAATTGCTATACTTTCTGTTCAATCTGAGGATTGCCATTTACGAGATAATACGGTTTCAATAGCTGGTAGAGAAATCATTTCTCAAGCGATTTTTACGAATCTTTTTAGTCTTCCAGAAATGGAAAGATAGCCATCTTTATCAATATATCCTAAATCTCAGGTTTTATACCATTGCTCTCAGTTAATTTCTATAAATGGAGAATCTATAGTTTTATCTACATATCATTCAAAGATATTCATTCATTTTACACAAATCATTCATTCTTGGTTTATTGGTTGTTCTGTTCAAGTATCTAGATTAATGATTTTTACCTTTTCTCCTAAAATTGGTTTTCCAGTAGTTCATTTTTTAATTTTTGCATTTGTTTTTAGAGGGTTTACAGTAATGATTGGACTGCATTCAGTAATTCCGTATCATTCTAAGATTGTACTTTTTGGTGCTAGTTGACTGAATTTCGTAAATAATTCTTTTGGGCATTTTTCTGCTCAAACTATGGCTATACGTAAAGAAGAAAGTTGGTTTCATTTAGTAGATTGTACTATTTTTTTCAAAAATGTTGGTGTAGATGCTAGAAAGGTTGCTTTAGAATGTCCTATGATTTTTGTAATATTTGCTGAATCGTTTGGATCTGGAGTATAAACTATTCTGATTCCAGATGTTAGAGGTAACACAATTCATAATGTGAATCCAAATGAGTGGAATGGTGGTAAAAATCATATTTCTATATCATTCCTAGTTATTGAAACTATACCAGCAGCTCCGAATAAATCTTGTAGTAGATTTTGGTGAGTCAATTCTACAGATTTTGGTAAGGCCTCGCTTCATGATGTAAATAGGACAACCGCAATAGGTGAAATATCTTGTGGAATTTTGAATTTCTTTGCTTGGCTAACAGCTTGCAACTTTTGGAATAAAGATATGTTTTTTAGCATCTCTTCAAAAAATGTCATTTTATAGTTTTTTATTCGCGGTCTTTGAATCTTATCGAAAAATGATTTTGAAGTCAAAATTGTTTCTATTTTTTGTGATTTTAAGCAATGTGAAAAAGCTTCTTTAGATAATGTCCAGTTGAGCATTACAGGAATTTTATTTGCTAAGTAGCATCCAGTGACTAATAAGGCTGTAGCGCTTAATGATGGTAGCATTATAGCGATTCTTTCTCCTGAAATTTTTTTTAGTAAATTGGAAATTAAGTAAGCTTTTATTAGAAAGTCTTTTTTAGTTTGAACTCCAAAAATTTGATCATAACATAAGCTTTCAGATAAATTATCTTTGAACGAATCTTTCATAACCGACAAGATTGTTGATTCAGAATTTATAATAGGTTTAAAATGTGAATAAATTAATTTTTTATCGTTTTTAAAATTTCGTTCGCAAGGCTTTAATTCTTCATTTGATGCACTTTTACCCATTGCCATAACAGCAACATCTCATATAGTTTTTAAATCTAATAATGGTGGATTTGATGAATTTGGAAATCTTGATTGTACACAACTTTTAACTTCTGACATATCAAGCGAATCAAAAAAACAATCCAAAATAAGATTCGTGTTTGGTGTTATTTTTCATTTAATGTCTGGTTTTATTTTTTTGATTATTTGTATAATTTCTTTTAATATGTTGTCTGGAATTTGAATAGAAGAATCAAAATTCGTTTTGTGTAATTCAGAAATTGATCAGATAATTTTTTTAGGTTCTTTGTGATTCTTTGTTGTATTTAACCAAGAGAGTCATGATAAATATTCTAGTTTTTCTTCTCATTTTGCGTTATAAATTTTTTCAAGTTCTTGATTGAATGAATTTATTCATAATTTGGCAGCTTTTTGTAATTTTTGAGTAGAATCTTTAATTATAATTTCTACGTTTCTTTTTGGTACAAAAAAGAAGAGGTTCGCAATTGTAAATCGAATTCATTTTCGGATAAATTCAGAGATACTTGGTTTCTCTCAGTCTCGTCACCATGATGAGCGGGATCCCCATAATCATTTAATATTTATGGTGACAATCTTGGTATTGTCTGTAGCTTGTTGAACGCAGTAATAAGCTGTTTTTTTACCAATTATAGATTGAAATCCTTGGCGAGCCATAGCTCATTGCGGATATAGCAAAATTTTTTTTCATTCGTTTAGACTATCTATTATATTAGACATTAATTGGTTCGTTTCTAATTTGTCTTGTTCATTTTTTTCTAAATCGACAACAGATACGGCTCAAATTCTTTCAAAAATTTGTTTTAATATAGGTTTATTATAGTATTCTTCTCAAACTATTGGGCATATCTTTCATTTTGTGCGTAAAAATGCATAAATGATTACCGGGTCCATCAATGCTACATGAGATGGAAAAATTAGGGTTGGAGTTTTTTCAGATAAGTTTTCCAATCCTTTTATATTTATATTATAACGTATTTTGATGAGGGTTTGAAGTATTTTGATTGCTAATGTCATACGTTAATTCCTAATATAAAATACTTCTATAAGATGAAGATAAATATAATTATTAAATTCTCAAGGGATTTTTAATTTATATATTGTGTAAAGGTTATATTTTCTTCGTGCAATTTGGTAGCTAAGTCTTTTCATAAATATCTTCGATGTCGAGGTTCTGCATAATATCCGTCTATCTCTTTACCATTTTGATAACTTTGATGAAATCAGTATAGGTGGGCGTTATCATGTAATCGGTAATAATATTTTTGATATTTTGATAAAAATTTTTCTTCATTTGTAGCTTCTCGTAAGTCTACAGCTAATCCAAGTTGGTGTTCAGATTCTCATTCTTTAGCACATCGTCAGCTTTTTTTACAACTTTCTGAGATGGAACTCTTTTGGTATATATAACTTCTGTATGCACTTGCAATTACTATGTTTGTTTTAAATTCGTTATAAAAAGCATTAGCCAAATTTTCTAAATTTTGTGATGCTTCTATTCTCAATTGTTGATGAGACTGTGCAGAAATATGTGATAATCATTGTAACTTTACTAAATCATTTGGTTCATATGATGGATTGAAAAATGGATGATTAACTCATACAAATTTTTGTGGATTGTTGTCGGGTAATATTTTATAGTATATTTTTATTGTATGTTTGTTTGCTGAAAAATCTTGGATCTTAAGTCAGATTCTTACATCATTTGCAAAAGAAAAAAGATTTAAAAATCAGAACGTTAACACAAATATTCATGAAATAAATCTTTTCATATATTAAATTATGAATAAACCTAGTACAAATGAAACTACGTTACATATTATACTAGCAATTATAGCTTTTCTTCGACTAATATTTAATAAGAATTTGATTATGAAAATCTCAGCAATTGTTACAAAAATTTCTCCAAAAATTACAAAATTATCATAGTTTTGGAAAAGATTTGGTAAAACAAATCGAAGTACTGGTAATGTAATTGTTGAGGCTAAGATTCCAGTTAATAATATTCTTCGATTATTTAGTTTTTGAGATTTTCGAAAGATCTTTGTAATAAAAAATAGTACGCAGGTTTCTATAGTAATTGTAATAATTCGTGATACGACAAATAAAGTTAAGTATTGCTCAATCATATATTTGAAT
The DNA here is from genome assembly GCA_045627125.1 of Candidatus Absconditabacterales bacterium. Lineage (GTDB taxonomy): Bacteria > Patescibacteriota > Gracilibacteria > Absconditabacterales > Absconditicoccaceae > UBA3291. Next base: position 14,652 of record JAZQNA010000048.1, read on the forward strand.
TACAGATAAAATTAGTTTAATTTTGATAGTAATTCGTTGTAAATGGTTTCAATAGTTTGATCTGCATCAATAGTGATTAATTTTCAATCTTTTTCAAATGCTTCAATAATAGGTAATGTTTCTTGTTCAAATGTATCTAATCTTTTAGCTATAACTTCTGCTTTTGCATCATCTGCACGTCATTGGTCGATAGCTCTTTTTTGGATCCTTTCTATAGCCTTTTCACGAGAGAGATTGAAGTTTACAGCGATAAAATCTCTTCATAGTTTATTCCATTGCTGTATAAAATAATCTTTTTGTGCGAGATTACGAGGAAATCCATCTAAAAGAAGAAATTCTTCTCATTCGAGTAAGCTTGTGCATAAATCGAAAATTCCAAAAACAAGTTTATCTTCAACTAATTTTCCTGCTTGAATACGAGAAGTAACATAATTTGAAATCAGATTTTTGTTTGAACTTAGTGCTCTAAATATATTTCCAGGTTCTAAATATTTGAAATTTTTATGCTCATCCAAGAAGATGTTGGCTTGAGTTCATTTTCCAGATCATTGAATTCAAAAAAAGATAATATCCTTATTCATTATATTTTGGTAAAAATTAAAAACATATGCTTTCTTATATTATTTTTCCCATAAAATTAAAGGAATTTTTATAAGTTATTTCACGTAATGATTTCTTTGTTGTATAAATTTCCCAAAGTTTTTAATGCCTTTGCTATAGAATCGGATTTAAAATTAACTTTTTGTAATTGATGTACATAGTTTAACTTATCTTGGATTGTAGTAGATTTTTTATTTATGAGTTGAGATATAGTTTGTATTTCTTTAGAAAAACTAGGTGAAACATAAATTTCATAGCCATCTATGGAAATTAATTCTTGATTAAATAGATCTTTTAAAATATGATTTAACTCTTTTTCTCAGAATAAATCTAATTCTCGAAATCCATTATAAATTTTATTATTTTCTAGGTTGATGATTGACCAATCAGCTTCTCATGTAACTAAAAATTGTAATCAGTGTGTATAATCTGTATTAAAGTATATTGTTGCAATAATTTCTGGGTGGTACATAAGAAATTGTTGTAATTGACCTAATCGATAATCTTTACGGTCAGAATTCTCTAAATATTCTTTTTGTGATTTCTCAAAATTAAAATTTCAGTCATATCGAACACTGGTTGTAGCAACTTCATCGATTATGATAGGTTTTCAAAATTTTTGTAAACGTTCGTAAGTTTTCCGATTTTTGTCGTATAAAATCTGTTCTGGAGATAGCCATAAGCGATTACTGTTAGCTTTTCATCGATTATAGAAACTGAATCAAACGACGTCTACAAATTCATCTCCTGGATAATAATCTTCGAAATGTTGGCAGTCTGATCTATTTTGATTACATTCAATTAGTTTTGCTGATTGAGAAGGAACTCAATTTGTTGGCATGTCTCGATGGTTTACAGAGAAATCAAAAGCAATGTTGTCTTCAGTTAATCATAAGCTTCTGGCTAAACATCGTATGTGAATTCGTGCAGCTTTAAATTTTTCAGGGTTACTAGATCGTGGGTATCGTCATCAATTCATTTCATGCATTGTACGAAAAATAATGTGTAGGTTGTGTTCTTTAACTTTTTGAAAAAATGCGCGATATTCATCATCGAATTTTCACATTACTACATCTTCTGCAGAATATTCATCAGGTGAAAGTGTAAAATGATAAATCCTATCTGTTCATAGTTGTTCAACAATTTTATCTATTGAATTTAAAACATCACTATCTTCTCGTGGATCAAATATAAAAGAAACGATTGGCAGATTTATGTTTAATGTTTCTTCAATTTGTGAGATATTTTCTGGTGTATTGTCGGCAGATTTTAATCAAAAATAATATGAATCTGTTACATTGTTTATTCATAATATTAAAAATCAAATGAATATGATGGAAGAAAGTAAGATTTTACTCCATTGATTGAGATATTTCATATGTCTGATTATCAAGATTTAAAGTTGTATTTTTATGGGAGAAATATTTGTAAGATCATCAACAAAAGTATACTAATAATATTATACTTGCAATGAGCTTTAAAATTGTCCCTGATAGGAATCAAATAAAAGCTCAAAAAGCAGGTTTAAAACATTTGTTCCAATCTTTTTTGTGTATATATTCTCCGATAAGAGCTCAAATGAAAGGTCATCATATTAATCATAACGGTCAGAAAAAAAGTCATAAAATCATTCCTACTATACATCATCGATTTCCATATTTTGATCATCAGAATTTTTTTGTGCCTAAGATTGGTAAATAGTAGTCGATTATGATTAGGACAATCATAATAATTCATCGGATAATTATAAACAATCGTGAAAATGGTTTATCCATCAAAAGTTGAGAAAGTAAGATTCATACATAAGCTAATTGTGGTCATGGAATTCCGGGAATGATGGATCCAATGATGGCAATTATACATAATATTATTCATACGATACAACAAACTATATCCATCTATTTTATGAATTTGATTAAAATTATCCTATTTCTGTGTATAAAAAAGCTGTTTAAAAACAAGAGAGAATTTGTTAGAACGTCTTTTTTTTAAAAAGGCTTGATTTTATAGTGAGGATTATTATAAGAATACTTGCAAGTGAATAAATTTGCATATGGGTGTGTAGCTCAGCTGGTTAGAGCGCACCTCTGATAAGGGTGAGGTCGATGGTTCGAGTCCATCCACGCCCACCATATGCCAAGGTAGCTCAGTGGTAGAGCAGGAGACTGAAAATCTCTGTGTCGGCAGTCCGATTCTGCCCCTTGGCACCATTTTTTTATTTTTATTATTAATATCAATCATGAAAAAAAGTTTGTTGGTAGCTCTTGGATTGATGTCTGTTCTTTGTTTGGCTGCATGTCAAAAGAATCCAGAGCCTGTTGCTGTAGATAATGGAGATGAAGGTGAAACTCAAGTTGAAGCATGAATGGCTAATCCAGCTTCTGTTTATTGTGAAGAAAATGGAGGAACTTTAGAAATGGTTTCTGACGAGAATGGAGAATATGGAGTATGTAATTTGCCTGATGGAACATCTTGTGAAGAATGGGCATATTATCGTGGAGAATGTCCTAGTGAAGCAGAAATGAAAACTTCATTAACTCTTGCAGATTTAGATGAAATTGATATAGCATTATTCCCAACTTCTTATACATATGAAACATATGGATTGGTTTGAGATGCTATGGAGATGATTGATTCTGGAGAATATGTATATCCAGAAGGTTTAGATCATAGTTTATTGATTCCTATTCATGCAACAATGATTCATAGAGATATTGTAAGTTCTTCAATTGAAGATGGAATGATTTATACATTGGCTGATATTACATTACAGGATGAAACAATCGTTTCTGTATTGTATATTAATAATCCAACAACTTTACAATACGTAGCTGCTTCTGTAAATAATGGAGATGAGACTACATTATATACATTTCTTTACTAGTATTTAAGTTAGATTAATATTGAGCGTCGCCTGATGGTGGCGCTTTTTTGTAGTGAGAAATATAAAATAGTCTGTAAAAATTTGATATTTGTTGAGGTATAGAGTTTAATAACTTCACTAAAATTTATTTCTTTAAATGAGAAAATATGGTAAAAGGTTTTTAGGTATTGTTTTTGTCTTGAGTATTAGCAGTAAGTGCAACAGTATGCATGATTTATGCAGATTTTAATTGAGTAAGTTATGGAAGCTGAACTATTACTATTACACATGATGGAAAGTCCATAACTATGCAAGATAGAAATGTTTGAGTAACTACAGTCTGATTTGGTTCTTGAGATGAAGCACCTGCAACATCTTATGGAGATTATTTTACATTTGATGTAGCGCAGACACTATGCCCAAGTTGATACTATCTCCTTACTGAGCGTTTAAAATACCATTTGCAGGTTACAAGTATGGTGCTTATATCTACAGTGTGGGTAATTACGTTCGTTTGCGGTCTTCTTCTTTTTTGGGTAAGGATGGCGCATGGTACTTGGATGAGGGTATTGATGGCGTTTATGTTGGTAGCTATGTCCGCAATGGTAGTAGTTTCTCTGTTTGCTGCTTTCAAAATCCCGATTTTGACGTTTATCATCTCTAGATATTGAAGTCGATGTAACAGCATGACCAGTAACAATTGGTATAGAAAATACATGAACAGGTATAGTATTGTCATGAATTAATGCTGCACTTAGTTCTCAAATATTAGAAAAGGTATTACCAATGTTTCGATTACAAGATCTAAAGTGAGCGAAAGCTTGATATTATACAACAATATCAGTATCAGATTTAACATGAGAAGTAGAAGGTACCCCCATATACAATTGGATCAGGAAATATCTCATTGAAACAAAACAATTTTGATATGATTGCTTGAGCAGAAAATGATGATGTAGAATGTGGATTAGATAGTATGTTTTCTGGAGGAGAAATAACATTTATTAATAGGGCCTCAGGAACAACAGGATGATTATTATGAAAATATGGAGCAGTTCCAACTATTGAAGTAAAAGTTCCAGCAAATACACCAGCAACAACATATAGATGAGTTATTACGTATACATTGTATGATAGAATAGATAGCGTTTCATAGTTAATTATAATTTAAAAAAAGCTTTTCCGTAATTGGATGCTTCAAAATAAAGATTTATAAAAAGCTGACCAATGATTGTGGTCAGCCTTTTGATTATTTTTTTGAATTGTTTACTAATTTTTGAACATATCTTTATTTTTTAATGCAAATAATGTGAATATTACGTATAAGATGACTTTTACTAAAGATGATCCAAATTGTCCAGGGTTGAAAATAGATAGAATTAATAGTATTAAGTCTAGAGCAATCAAAATAATTAAAGCAGCTGGTACTCGTTTTTTCATTTTGATCAGTCATCGTCATAATAATACGCTTATTGCAGAGCAAACTAAAGCTAATAGGGCTATTAGGAATGCTAATAATCCTCCTTTGAATAGGGCAACGAATCCAATGATAAATGCTACGAGAGAGATGACTGTATAAATAACTCATATAACTAGAGCTATTCGTCATAGGATTTTACAAATTAATTCAAGATTCTTTCTAACTCGTTTGTTAGCGCTGTTGATGAAAGATAAATTTAAAATCTCATCTACTCGTGAAGCTTTTGTTATTTTATCAGCAAATTCAACCTTATTGACTAGTTCATTCACAGTTTCATCGGCTTTTTTTTCAAATTTCTCAGCCTTCTTTTCTAAATCTTTTGCATCTTTTTTAATTTCTTCTTTTATAGTTGATTTAGCTTCAGCTTCTTTTGTACTTGTTGGAGCTTTTGTCTTTTTTTCTGGCATTTTTTATAATGAATAGAAAGTAAAAATATAATACCTCGTATATAAGGTATATAATTTAGTAGTATTTGCAACTCAATTTATATTAAGCTTGGATAATTAGTAAAAATGCTGATTTTATTATGTAGTTTTCTGTTTTTGCTGCTCATAGTTTTAAAAATCTTTTGTATTTTATTAAGGATACGAAACTATATTCTTATTTTGATAGGGCTTCTTGGTGTAAAAATAATCCTTAATAAAAATGGCTTGATTTTTGTGAGAGGATTATTATAAGAGTACTTGCATGTAAAAATAAACAAAACATCGGGGATTAGCTCAGATGGCTAGAGCGCTTGGTTTGGGACCAAGAGGTCGCGAGTTCGAGTCCCGCATCCCCGAATTTATGAAGTTTCCTTTTGGTTGCTTGGAGGTAAAACGATTATCAAATGGTAATTAGCTATCTCTGGCAAGATTTCTATCTGTGATCCTTTAGCATTTGAGACTAGGGGGGGCAAAGAAATCAGATTTTTTTTGGCTTTACAAAATGAGGTCAAAAGGTCTTGCAATTAAAAAGGAGATTCGTATATATTAAAGTACTTAAATTTTTTAGCTATTAATTTTAACAAGTATGGCAACTAAACCACACGTTAATGTTGGAACAATTGGTCACGTTGATCACTGAAAGACAACATTGACAGCAGCTATTACAACGGTTTGTGCAACCCAAGGATTTGCTCAAGCTACTGCTTACGATCAAATCGATAATGCACCAGAAGAAAAAGCAAGATGAATAACTATTGCAACTAGACATGTTGAATATGAAACTGAAACTAGACATTATGCTCATATCGATTGTCCAGGACACGCCGATTATGTAAAGAACATGATCGTTGGAGCTGCTCAAATGGATGGAGCTATTCTTGTTGTAGCAGGAACTGACGGACCAATGCCTCAGACAAGAGAACATGTTCTATTAGCAAAACAAGTTAATGTACCAAAGATCTTAGTATTCCTTAATAAATGTGATATGGTTGATGATCCTGAAATGTTGGATCTTGTTGAGGAAGAGATTAGAGACTTATTGGCTTCAAATGGATTCGATAAAGACTGTCCAATTATTAGAGGATCTGCTTTAAAAGCTACTGAAAATCCTACAGATAAGGATGGTGCTGCTAAATGTATTTGGGAATTGATGGCAGCTTTGGATAGTTATATTCCAGTTCCTGAAAGAGACAATGATAAACCTTTCTTGATGCCAGTTGAAGATGTATTCTCTATCAAAGGTAGAGGAACTGTAGCAACAGGTAGAATTGAAAGAGGTATTGTTAAGATGAATGATGAGCTTGAACTTCTTGGACTTGGAGCTGATCCTGTTAAAACAGTTGTTACAGGAATTGAAATGTTCCATAAACAATTTGATCAAGCTGAATCAGGAATGAATGTTGGATTGCTTTTGAGATGAATTGACAAAGATGCTATCGAAAGAGGACAGGTTCTTTGTGTTCCTGGATCAGTTAAGACTTATAGTAAGTTTGAAGCTCAGGTTTATGTATTAAAGAAGGAAGAAGGAGGAAGACATACTCCATTTATGACTTGATATAGACCTCAGTTCTTCTTAAGAACTACAGATGTTACTGGAAATATTGAATTAAAGAATGGTGTAGAAATGATTATGCCAGGAGATAATGCTGAAATTACTGTTGAGCTTATCTATCCAGTAGCTATGGAAGAAGGATTAAGATTTGCCATCCGTGAAGGAGGTAGAACTGTTGGAGCTGGAAGTGTTACAAAAGTTATTGCTTAGTAATTAATTTCAAAAATATTCCTTAAAGAGTCCTTGCTTGTCTTTAGACGGGCAGGGCTCAAATATAAGGATGAAGTTCTTTAGAAAAGTTGTTCTTTATTTATTATTTGAATGTTTTAGAAACGATGACTGCAAAAAAAGATCAAAATCCAAAACTCAGAATTAAACTTAAGAGTTATGATGTGAGAATGTTGGAATCTGCTGTTGGAAAAGTAATAAGTCTTTTGATTAAATCAGGTGCTCAGGTTAAAGGACCTATTCCTTTACCAAAAAAAAGAAAGGTCTATACAGTTTTGAGATCTAACTTCAAATTTAAATCTTCTAGAGAGCAGTTCGAAAGAATTTCTTATACTAGAATTATTGATGTAACAGAAATGTGAGCTAAGACTGTAGAATATTTGCAGAATCTTTCAATTCCTGTAGGAATCTTAGTTGATGTAAAGATGTTCTAATTGTAAATTTAAGATAGAAAAATCAGACTTTTAATTGATTTCGATTTGTGAAACCATGCATAATAAATGATGACTTGTTGTTTCAAAAAAAGAAATGACAAGATTGTGGATTGATGGTAAAATGGTACCAGTTACAATGGTTGCTGTTCTTCCACAGAAAATTGTGAGATATAAGACTGTTGAAAAAGATGGATATCAAGCTGCAGTGATTGGTGTAGATGAAGTTGAAACTAATAAAGAAAAATGACAGAAGTTAGCTTATGATATGCAAGTAGAATTTGATGTAGATGATGCTTATGCTGCTGCTCATGAAGCTGGATCTGTTCTTGATTTAGATAGTATGGACGGTGTTCAACTTGTTGAAGTAAAATGAACTACTAAAGGAAAATGATATCAATGAGCAATGAAAAGATTTCATCTTCAGTGAGGTCCAGAAACTCATGGTTCGAAATTCCATAGGCATATTGGATCAATGGGAAATAGAAAACCAAGAAGAACAATGAAGAATCATCCTCATGCATGACATATGTGAGATGAATCTATTACATTAAAACATGTTCAGATTATTGATTCAATGAAGAGAGATAATGAACAATTGCTTCTTGTTAAATGATCATTGCCTGGTGCAAGAAATGGAAAGTTAAAGTTCATTATTGAATAATTTTATCTACCTATTTAGTGATAGTAATGGGATACTCAGTTGATGTTTATAATACTGAAGGGAAGGTTATTTCAAAGGTTGAATTAAATTCAGATATCTTCTCTGATGAAAAAATTAATAAAACATTGATTCAAGAATATTTGCTTCTTCAACAGGCAAATGCTCGTGTAGCAATTGCTGATACGAAGGATCGTTCTGAAGTTTCAGGGTCTGGTAAAAAACTTTACAGACAAAAGGGAACTGGAAATGGAAGAACTGGTGATAAGAATTCACCACTTCGTAGACATGGAGGAATTGCTTTTGGTCCTACTTCTGCTAGAAACTTTGAGAAGATGATGACTAAAAAAGCTAGGAAAAATGCTATGAATGGAATTATTACAATGAAGGCTCAGGAATCTGCTTTATGTGGATTGGCCCTTACAGAAATGGAACCTAAAACAAAAGAGGCAGTAGCTATTATTGAAAAAATGTGATTAGCTAATCAGAAGGTTCTTTTGGTTCTTGATTCAAAGAATGTAGGAATTGAAAGATCATTTAGAAATATTGCTAAGGTAAAATATATTCAGGTCGATTATCTTAATCCTCGTGATGTATTACATGCTGATAAAGTTGTATTCTTAGAGAAAGCTTTGGATAAACTTAATCAAGCGTAGTTTGTTCTAAGGAACATTAATAATTAGAATTCAATTTATGTTTTATACTTACGTACACATGACTTTTAGACAGAAACTTCAGCAGAGAGCTGTAAAAAATGCTTCTCCAAAAGCATTGAAACGTTTCGCTCCTCATGATATAATTCTTGCTCCAGTATTGACTGAAAAAACTCACTTGGAACAAGAAGAGAATAAATATGTATTTAAAGTGCATAGAGATGCTAATAAGAATGATGTTAAATTAGCTATTGCTTATTTGTATCATGTGAATCCTGTAAAGATTAATATTGTGCATGTTCCTTACAAAGGAAGATCTCAAAGGAAGGTAGTTCGCACAGACTATAAAAAAGCAATCGTTACTCTTTCACAGAATGAGAAGATTGAAGTTGGTGTATAATTCTTTGTTTAGATATATGTAAAAGTTTCCTTTATTAATTATTATTTTGATAGGATGGCGTTAAAAAAATATAAGCCCTATACTCCTTCTAGAAGGTTTATGCTTGGATATGATTTCTCAGACATTACTACTAATGAGCCTGAAAAGTCATTAACAAAGTTTATTGGAAGTACAGGAGGAAGAAATAATCAATGAAGAACTACTTCTAGATTTATGGGAGGTGGTCATAAAAGACTTTATAGAATCGTTGATTTTAAATGATATGATAAAGCTGATATCCCTGCAAAAGTAGCTAGTATTGAATATGATCCTTATAGAACTCCTAGAATTGCATTACTTAATTATGCAGATGGAGAGAAGAGATATGTACTTGCATGGAAATGAATCAAGGTTGGAGATGAAGTAATGACTTGAGAAAAGTCACCAATTGCTGCTGGAAATAGAAAGCAATTGAAAGATATTCCAGAAGGTATGACAGTATATAATTTGGAAGTTACTCCTTTCTCAACTGGAAAAATTATTAAAACAGCTGGTTCATCTGCTTTGATTTCTTGACGTGATGAAGCAACTGGTTTAGTATTTATTAAGATGCCAAGTGGTGAAGTTCGTAAGTTTAATAAAAATTGTTGGGCTACTATTTGACAACTTGGAAATGAACAACATAAAAATGTTGTAATTGGAAAAGCTGGAAGACAAAGATGGAAAGGTAAGAAGCCTCATATTCTTTGAAAAAATATGAACCCAGTTGACCATCCACATGGATGATGAGAAGCTCACTCTCCAATCGGATCAAAGAGATGACAAAAATCATTCTCAGGAAAAAGAGTTGCAGCGTGAATGAAGACAAGAAGTCAGAAGAAATGGTCAACTAAGTTTATCGTATCAGGTAGAACAAAGTAGTTATAAATATAAGGTAAAGAGACTTTCATTTGTCTTGTATAAATTGAAAGCATTAAGTTTAGAATTTTATCTGTGTTAATTCGCTATTAAATGGCAAGATCACTCAAAAAAGGATTTTATGTGAATGAAAAGATCCTTCAAAAGGTAAATAAGATGAACGCTAGTGGTGATAAAAAAATTATTAAAGTTTGGGATAGGGCGTGTCAGATTGTTCCTGAAATGGTTGGGTTTACATTCGCAGTTCATAACGGAAAACAATTTGTGACTGTATATGTTACTGAAGATATGCTTGGACATAGATTAGGAGAATTTGTTCCAACTAGAACATTTAAAGGACATCCTTTCTAGTATTGTATATTTCAGTTTGTATTATTTACCTCTTTAAGGAGTATTAAATTATGGATAATCAAGTAAGTGCAACATTAAAATATGCGTTGCTTTCAGATAAAAAAATGAATCTGGTTGCTGATCTCGTAAGAGGAAAAAAAGCAACAGAAGCTTTAGCTATGTTGGAATTTCTTCCTAAAAAAGGAGCTAGAACATTGTATAAATTAGTTAAATCTGCTGTAGCAAATGCTTCTGCTAAATGACTTCCTGTAGATCAACTAGTGATTGATAGAATCGAAGTTGGAAGAGGTCCAAAGATTAAGAGAGTTAGATTCGTTTCTAGATCTAGAATCAGTCATTATGAAAAATATAGATGTTATGTAAAAGTTGTTTTAGCTACTAAGTAATTCTTCCTAATGTGACAAAAAGTAAATCCAGTTGGAATGAGAGTTGGAACTATGAAATCTTGGCCTTCAGAATGGTTTGCCAAGTCTAAAAGAATGGGTTCTGATTTCTTTGTAGAAGATATTCAGATTAGAAATTTTATTGATAAGGCTTTTCCAAGAGCTGGAATCTCTAAAGTAATTGTGAGAAAAACACAAAAAGAGTGAGAGATTATCCTTTTTGCTTCAAAAGTTGGAGCATTAATGGGAAAGAATTGAGAAAAAATTAAGTCTGTAGAACAACAACTGAAAGATAAGTTTAATAAAGATTTCAAAATAAACGTAAAAGAAGTTAGAGTTCCAGAACTTTCAGCTAGAGTTATGGCAGAATATATTGCGACTCAAATTGAGTGAAGAATGCCATATCGTAAAGTTATTAAGCAAACTATTTCCAAGATTATGGAGAAAGGAGCTGATGGAGTAAAAGTTCAGATTGGATGAAGATTAAATGGTGCTGATATTGCTAGAAGTGAGCACTTCATTGAATGAAGAGTTTCTCTTCAGACTTTCAGATCAGATATTGATTATCATTATCTTCAAGCTATGACTAAATATGGAGTACTTGGAATAAAAGTTCGAATTCAGAAAGGTACTCAATATACTTCAAAGAAGAAATCTAAGAAAGATATGATGTCTTTGGTTACTAATTAATAGATAAGTTCGATTTTTTACCTCTTTGTATCTTGTTAAAATGTTATTGACTCCAAAAAGATGGAAACATAGAAAGCAATTTAGACCTTCTCTTAAGGGGGCAGCTACTAGATGAAATACAATTGCTTTTGGAGAATATGGATTGAAGGCTACAACAAGTGGTGTAGTTACTGCTAAACAACTTGAGGCAGCCAGAAAGGTTATTGTAAGACATACTAGAAAAATGTGACAACTCTGGGTTAGAGTATTTCCTGATACTCCTATTACTAAAAAAGGTTTGGAAATGCCAATGGGATCTGGAAAGTCAGATGTAGATGAATACGGAACACCAATTAGGAAGTGAAAAGTTATATTTGAGTTTACGTGATTGGATGCTGAACTTGCAGAAAGAGTAGCTACTAGCGCAGCTAAAAAACTTCCAATTTGAGCTAGATTTGTAACTAAAGGTGAAGTTAAATAGTAGTTTGGTTCAGATTAAAATTTATTTCTCAATTATTGTTCTATCATGAAAGGTAAGCAGTCATTTATGAATGAGCTAAAAGATAAATCTCCAAAGGAACTTGTAGCTCTTAGAAAAAAATATAGAGAGGATCTTTTTGCTCTCAAAATGAAAAATGAGATTCGTGGTTTAAAAGAGACTCATCAAATTGGTGATTTAAAGGTAAAAATCGCTAGGGTTAATACAGTTTTACACGCTAAGCTTGCAAAATAATGACTATTATTGGAGAAAAAAACATTAAGGAACTCGTTGGAGAGGTAGTTAGCGATAAAATGCTTAAGACTCGCGTAGTTCTTGTTAAAAGTGTAAAAGTTCATCCTCTATATAAGAAGAGATTTGTTGTAAAGAAGAAATATTATGCACATGATGAAAATAATATTTCAAAGGTTGGAGATACAGTTAGAATTAGATCTGTAAAACCAATGTCTAGACTTAAGAGATGGGCTGTTGTTGAAAAAAATTAATTCTAAATTCTCTTTGTTTAGAGAACTTGAGTTGTGAAAACTTTTACTTTGTTGGTATTGATTATAATGTTAAAACAGGAATCATTGGTAGTTGTTGCCGATAATACACAAGCAAAGAAGGCAAAAATTATCAGAATAGTAAAATGATCTACTGCAAAAACAGCAAGTATTGGAGATAGAGTAGTTGTTGCTATTAAAGATGCTACTCCAACAGCTTCAGTAAAAAAATGACAAGTTGTTCCAGCTGTGGTTGTAAGAGTTCGTAAGGAAATTGCTAGGCCAGATGGAACATATGTTAGATTTGGTGATAATGCAGTTGTTCTTCTTACTAAGGATGCAAAAGGAAATATGAATCCTATTGGAAAGAGAGTTTTTGGTCCTGTGGCTAGAGAACTTAGAGATGAATGGAGAAACATTACAAATATGGCAGAAGAAGTTTTATAGTGTATTCTCTTTATTAGGTATTATTTATCTTTCAATTAGTATTTCGGATGAAAAAACTCAGAAAAGGAGATCCTGTTATCGTTATAGCAGGTAAAAATAAGGGAGCTGTTTCAAGCATTGCTCAGACTTCTGGAGACTTTGTCTATCTTAAGGATGTAAATGTTGTGAAGAGAGCTACAAAAGGTCAAGGATTTGTTGAAAAAACTCTTCCTATTCATGTTTCAAATGTTGCGTATTATTTAGCAGATCAAAAATCAGCAACAAAAATCTGAATTAAGGTTAATTCTAAAGGAAAAAGAATCAGATTTGCTAAGAAAACATGAAAAGATATTGATTAAAATTTTAACTAATTTGTATTCTCGTGATGAAAAAAGCAGAATTATTCGAGCAAATGAAAGATCAGCTCCAGCTAAAGAACATCAACGAAACTCCAAAGGTTGATAAGGTTGTTGTTTCTATGGGAATTGGATCTATCGTTACAAGAAAATGACATAAGGATTTTGATGAGTTTGAGAAAAATTTGAAGACTATTACAGGTCAAAAGCCTCAACTCTGTAAATCTAGAAAGGCCATTTCAAACTTCAAACTTCGTGAAGGAATGCCTGTAATGCTTAGAGTTACACTTCGTAAATCTAGAGCTACAGATTTCTTGGAGAGGGTTACTAAATTGGTTTTACCAAGAATCAGAGACTTTGCTGGGATTTCAAAGAAAAGTTTCGATCCTCAGGGAAATTTGAATTTTGGAATCGCTAATTATGCTATATTTCCAGAATTAGCATTAGATGCTGTAACTATTCCTATGTGAATACAGATTACAGTAGTTACAACAGCAGGAACACCTGAAAAAGCTCAGATTTTCCTTCAAGATTTAGGATTCATCTTTAAATAATATTTATTTATTTTTACTGAATTTACAGTATGGCAAGAGCAGCATTAAAATCAAAGCAAGCTAAGATGTATGATAAGAGATTTTCAGAAGGAAAATCTTTAAAACATCCTACTAGATATTATAACAGATGTAGATTGTGTTGAAGATCTAAAGCTTATGTTAGAGATTTTGGAATCTGTAGAGTTTGCTTGAGAAGATATGCAAGAGAAGGTTTGATTATGGGACTTAAGAAAGCTAGTTGGTAATCAAATTTCTATTCAGGTTTCTTTTTATTTTATGAACATGATGAGATAATGAGTTATGTAAATGCTCCAATCCATGATCTATTGATTAGGATTAAAAATGCATATATGGCGAGAAAAACAACTGTTGATGGTGTAGTTTTCTCTAAATTCAAGGTTGAAGTTCTTGGATTATTAAAAGAATATCACTTTATAAAGGACTTTAAAGTTGTTGAAGATGGAAAAAAACAGCTAATTAATATCGAATTAAATGTTGTTCGTGATCCAGTTAATGATATTCCAGAAGTAAAATTCTATTCAAAACCTTCTAGACCTTGGTATGTATGATATAAAGATTTACATTCGGTAGCAGGTGGAAAAGGAATTGGAATTATTTCTACTAATCAGGGATTAATGCCAGCACATATTGCTAAGCAAAAGAAACTTGGTGGAGAACTTATTGCTGAAATCTATTAGTAAACTGTTTTGTTTACATTATATGATAGAATATCTAAGCATTTTATTTATTGTTAGGTTATACTAATGTCAAAAATTGGAAAGAAGCCTGTACAAATTCCTGCAGGAGTTGAAGTTCAACTTTCAGGATCACATATTCAGGTAAAAGGTTCAAAATGAACATTGGAACGAGATATTCCAGCTGAAGTTACAGCAAAAGTTGAATGAACAGAAATTCAATTTAGTGTTGACTCAGATGAACATAAAAATCTTCGAGGGTTGTCTAGGACTCTTGTAAATAATATGTGTGTTGGAGTTTCTCAAGGATATGAAAAGAAGTTACTCATTATATGAGTAGGTTATTGAGCTCAAGTTTCAGGTCAGAAAGTTATTTTCTCTCTTGGATATGCTCATAAAGTAGAATTCCCTATCCCAGCATGAATTGAAGTAAAAGCTGAACAGGATCCAAAATGAAATACAATTCTTATTATTTCAGGATTTAACAAAGAATTAGTTGGTGAGGTTGCTGCAGAAATGAGAATGCTTAAGAAGCCAGAACCTTATAAAGGAAAGTGAATTAGATACATTGATGAAGTTGTTAAACTTAAAGCTGGAAAATCAGCTAAGAAATAGTCTTTGTGTTTAGTTATGTTTGATTCAAATTTATCTTATATTTGTTCATTACTATGACGTATTTGAAAAATAAACTGCTTGAAAAGCAAGAAAAATATCTTAGAAGAAAACAGAGAGTGAATACGCAAGTTAAGGGAACTAATCCTGATTATAGAGTGATTGTTTCAAGATCTTTGATGTATGTTAAAGCTGATGTAATTGCTGCTGATGGTAAAGTTGTTGCAACATACTCAGATAAATGAGCTGCTGGAGCAACTAAGACAGAAAGAGCTGAAAATGCTGGTGTAGCTTTTGCAGATGTTCTTAAGTCAAAGAATATTTCCTCAGTTGCCTTCGACAGAAATTGATATCTTTATCATGGAAGAGTTAAGGCTTTTGCTGAAGGATTAAGAAAAGGAGGAATTCAATTGTAAGATATTAAACTTTATTCTCTAAATTATTATTGGGTATGAAACCAGAAAGAGCACAAAAAGAGAGAAACCACAGAGAGAAACCAAAGAAGGAATTTGAAGAACTTTTGTTAGAAGTTCGTAGAGTTACTAGGGTTACTACTGGAGGTAGAAGAATGTCTTTTAGAGCTACTATTCTTGTAGGAAATAGAAAAGGTAAAATTGGTCTTGGATCTGCAAAGGGTAATGATGTTGCAGGAGCTGTTTCAAAAGCTACAAATGAAGCATATAAAGC
This sequence comes from Candidatus Absconditabacterales bacterium, assembly GCA_045627125.1. Lineage (GTDB taxonomy): Bacteria > Patescibacteriota > Gracilibacteria > Absconditabacterales > Absconditicoccaceae > UBA3291. The sequence continues at coordinate 30,556 of JAZQNA010000048.1, forward strand.
TTTGTTCCAAGTTCCAGTTACTAAATGAGATACTGTTCCTTATGAATTAACTTATAAGTATAAATCTTCAAAGGTAAGATTACTTCCTGCTTCTGAGGGTACTTGACTTAAAGCTGGATCATCTATTAGATCTGTACTTGAATTGGCTGGATATTCAAATATCCTTTCAAAGATGATTTGATCTAATAATAAGTTAAATAATGCTTTGGCTACTATTTTAGCTTTGGCTTCATATAAGCATGCAGATTATTTTTCATCTCTCCGTGCTGTAAAAGAAATTGAAGAAGTTGAAACTAAAGAAGAAGCTCCTAAAGCTGAGAAGAAAGTCGCTGCTAAGAAGGCTCCAAAAGCAGAATCTAAATCAGAAGTTGCTGAATGAGATGAAAAAGCAGAAAAAAAGACTGTAAAAAAAGCTGCTCCTAAGAAAACAGCTAAAAAAGATGAAGAATAATTCAGTTTTTTATCCATGTTAATTGATATTGATTATGAAATTGCATCAATTAGAAAAAAGCAAAGGATTTAAGGATAAGGCTCGCAGACTTGGAAGATGAAATGCTTCTAAGTGAAATTACTCTGGAAAATGACTTAAAGGTCAGAGTGCGAGAAGTGGAAGATCTGTAAGACCATTCTTTGAATGAGGACAGACTCCTGTAGTTATGAGAATGCCTAAGGCTAAGTGATTTAAAAGATGTGATAAATGGGTGGATTCTTATACAATTATCAATGTTTCAACTCTTGAACAAGATACAGCTTTTACATGAGATGTTACGAAAGCAATTCTTAAGGAAGCTTGATATATCAAGAATGAATCAGATTTGGTAAAGATTCTTGGAAATTGAGAACTTAAAAAGTCTTTAAACTTTACAGGAATTGAAAAATTTACTAAATCTGCTGTTGAAAAAATTGAAAAAGCTGGAGGAAAGATTTCTTAGTCTTTCTTTCTTTGTTTTTCAGCCTTTTCTTTATGTTGTCACACTAGAATCCGATGAAAAAATTTATGAGAAAAGCAAAGGAGATATTCTCCAACAAATCAATTATGAAAAAGATTTGGTTCACTTTGTGAATCTTGGCTATTTATAGATTATTAATTTTTATTCCAGTTCCATTTGTTGATATTTCATCTTTAATGTGATCTACATTGGATGCTGGTGCTGCTGGTGGATTTGGATATTTGGTAATGCTTATGTGATGAGCATTGGAAAACTTTGCAGTTATAGCTATCTGAGTTTCACCTTATATTACTGCATCTATTATTCTTCAGCTTTTGAGTTCTGTTATTCCATCTCTTGAAGAACTTACAGAGCAATGAGAAGTTGGTCAGAATAAGATTAATCAATATACAAGATTGTTGACTGTGCCTATGGCTTTCTTACAGTGAATTTGAATGACTTATTTGATGAATTCAATGCTTGGTGGAAATGCTGTAGCTACTGATTTGTGAACTGTTTGCTTGGTATCATTTGTGTTAACTGTTGGAGCTGTATTATTGATGTGGTTATGAGAATTGATTACAGAAAAATGAATTTCAAACGGTATTTCACTTTTGATTTTTGCTTCTATTGTTTCAGGAATATTCCAAAAATGATATAATAGTTTAACAGCATGAACTAATTGGTTCTATGTACTATTGTTTATGTTGGCTATTGTGTTAGTACTTATTGTGCTTTCAATCTTCATATTAAAGTCTACGAAAGAAATTCCTGTGATTTATACTAGAAGTGGTAAGGTTCAGCAATCTAGTATCCTTCCAATTCCAATGAATCCAGTAGGAATGGTGCCTATCATCTTTGCTATGGCATTTGTTTCTTTCCCATATTTATGTTTCCAATTATTGCATAACTTTATGCCAATGAATGAGAAACTTGCAAGTATATCTAATTGGATAGAGTTACATTTGAATATATATGCTTCTAATCCAGGATGGTTGGCTATTCTTTGTTATGTAATCTTTATTGTAGCATTTACATTCTTGTATGCTATGATTACATTCTCTCCTGATAGAATCTCTGATAATATTCAAAAGAAAGGAGGATATATTCCATGAATTAGACCATGAAAAGCAACAGCTAAATATATTAATTGAGTTTTGATGCATTTGTGTTTACGAGGAGGTTTATGATTAGCGGTTATTGCATGTTATACATACATCTTTAATTGGATTACTCCTTTACAAAATATAGCAACAGCTCTTGGATGAATGCCAACAGTTGTTACAGGATCTGGAGTTATCATTATCGTTTGAGTTGTACAAGAGTTAATTAATAAAATTCAAAGTGATTTGGTAATGAAAAGATATGAAAAGTATTAGAATTTAATTCAGTTCTATATAGAAAATCTCTCACAGAATGTGAGAGTTTTCTTTTTATGTTTAAATCCTTTTTATGTAGCTAGTCTTTCTAAACTGTTTGTTGATAAATTAAAATAATCATAGTTGTTGAGGTTTTTCAAAATCTTTTTTCATTTCTAATAAGACTTTTTCTAAAGATTGTAGTCAGTATTTTTTGCAAATAATATCTATATATTTGTTTCAATTGAAATTGAATTTGAAGTCTTCTAAATTATTCGAATTCAAATTTGTATTTGCAAGTTGGATCATTTTTTTTGAGAAAAAAGCATCGTCTTTATGTGATTCTAAGATGTAAGCTTCAGATTTGTCTAGTTCATTTAAATGGTCATAGATATTTTCAATAGTTCAATAATGTTGGATTAGTGATAGAGCTTTTTTTTCTCATATTCCTGTGACTCATTTTACATTATCGGCAGCATCTCATAGTAGAGCTAAGTAATCTACTATAAATTTTGGTTCAAATCAAAATTCTGCTAAAAAATCTTTTTTTTGGTAGGGTAAATCTTTAACAGGATCTACTATAAAAACTCAGTCTGTAAGTAGCTGTTTTAAGTCTTTATCTGCTGAATATAAATACATGGATAAATCTGAAGAATTCTGGTATTTCCAAGTGAAACTTGCTAGGATATCATCAGCTTCAAATCATGGACAAATTTGTGAATAAATTCAAAGATCTGATATTATATTTTGAATTAAAGGAATCTGAGATGTAAAGTCATCTTCCATTTTTTTTCTATTAGCTTTGTAATCCGGTGCTAATTCGTGGCGAAAAGTCTTTTGTGGAGCGTCTCGAGCAATAGCTAAATAATTTGGTTTTTTAGAAACACGTTTTAGCAACATGCGCAAGAATCCGTAGACTGCGTTTATATTTTTTCATTCATTATTTTTCATTTCGGGGAAAGCATAGTATGCACGGAAAAGAAAGGCAAATCAGTCGAATAAAAAGAAGTTTTGCATATGTATTAATTTTTAATAAATATAATATGTAATAAGTTTTCAGTGTATAATATCAAGTATCTCTTTATAGTAAAGTCTATTGACTTTTTTATGGCTATATCTATCTTTTTTTGTAGAAAGAATCTTTATCTTTTATGGTATTATCGATGATTGATTATGATATGTCAGAAGTGTTGGATTCTACATTATGAGAGTCTTTTTCGGGAGGAAATGATGCATGAGAGAAAAATGAGTGTGTTTGATGTGTAGATAATTATTGAGAGAAAGAAAAATGTTTATGATGTACCCGCAGGAATTTGGTTTGTGTCTTGAAAAATTAAATTAAAGACTTTCGATAATTGTGTTTAACTGTTTATGTAAGTTTTCTAAATCTCCATCATTATTGACTATATAGTCGGCTAGTTTTATGCAAGCTAAAATGTTTTGTTTCGATGGGTCTGTATTGTTATTTTCTAAAGCTTCTTGTTCTTGAAATTTTTCAAAAGATACAAAATCTGATTCACTTTTCCTTGCTAAAGCTCTTTCGTATCTGAGTTTTTGATCCGCATTAACAGCTAAGAAAATAAAATCAGAATTTTTTTTCAAAGACTCTACCTCTCATATTGCACGAATTGATTCTATTATGGCATCTTTTCAATTCTGTTTAGCTTCAATAAAAAGCTGGTCCACAATATATGATGGTTCGTGTTTAGCACGTAAATCATTAGCTACTTCGCGCATACTATCCCTATCTAAAGGTAATCATCTTTTTTCTATTTCTTTAGTTAGAAATCCACGTACAGAATAATAAGCAAAGCCTTTTTTTTCTACTAGGTAATTTACGATTTCTCATTTACCAGCAGCTTGAGGTCAGGTGATTCAGATAATTTTCATAGCATGATTGATATGAAATAAATATTTATTTTAGCGTATATATTTTCTATTGATAAACAAATCAAAATATAAAAAATGATTGAAAAATGGTAGGTAATTTCGTATATTTTTGTCAGATTTATGTTATAAATTTTATTATGCTGTATTTTGTACCAACTCCAATATGAAATAAAGAGGATATTACTTTGAGAGCAATAAGGCTCTTGAGAGAAATAAGTATTATGATATGTGAAGATACAAGAACTACAAAGAAGTTACTTTCGATGTATGATATTTCTTTAGAATGAAAAGAATTTTATGCGTTAACGAGTTTTACAACACAATGAAAACTGGATTTTTATTGTAAAATATTAAAAGATAATGATGCTGTAATGATTTCTGAGGCTGGAACTCCCTGATTGTCAGATCCTTGAAAATCATTAGTTCAATTATGTAATGAAAATCAGATTCCTTTTTCTGTTTTACCATGAGCCAATGCTTTGGTGCCTTCAGTAGTAGCTGCCGGATTTGATACAACGGAATTTACTTTTATAGGGTTTTTACCACAGAAAAAAGGTAGACAGACAGTGCTAAAGAAGATGATTGAGTCTAAGACTCCAACATTTTTTTATGAATCAGTTCATAGAATGGAGAAACTTTTAGAAGAGTTGGAAACTCTTAATTTTAATTGAAAAATATTCATTGCACGTGAATTGAGTAAATGCTTTGAACAATATTTTACTTGAGGTTTGTGTGAATGTATAGAAATGGTTAAAAAATGAGATTTAGCTTTAAAAGGTGAGTTTGTTGTTGGAATAAAAGCATAACCTTTATTGTGTTTCTCTTGTTTTTCCTATTAAAAACTATAACTTACAACGTAGTTTATTTCGTATTATTTTGTTATGACATTATTAGAAACTATTACAGAAGATTATAAACAAGCTATGAAGGCTCATGAAGAAGCTAAGAAGTCCGCTTTGAATTATCTTTTAGCTCAGATTAAGAATAAAAAAATAGAGTTGCGTGTAGATGTAACAGATGATGACGTTATAGCAGTAATTAAGAAAGAAATTAAATCATTGAATGAAACTTTGCTGTTTTTAGAAAAGGCAGGTAAAACTGATGAAATAGCTATAGAGACTGAGAAAAAAAGTATTTTGGAATCATATTTGCCGGCTATGTTATCTAGAGAACAGACTGAAGCTTTGATAGATGAGACTGTGGCAAAACTTGGTCTTACTGATTTAAAAACTCAGAGGTGATTTTTGATGAAAGAGTTGATGGCCAACCATAAAAGTGAATTGGATGGAGCAGTTGTAAATGATGTGATAAATTCTAGATTGGCGTAGGATTCGGATTTTTTAGAAAATTATTAATAATAAATATGTCAGAAGAAAAAGTGTCAGAAAAAAAAACTATGAAGAAAAAATTGATTCATGATTTGATAGAGCTTGTAATTTGAGTGGCTCTTTTGTGGATGTGCTTTTGATATATTCAAACACATCCTGCTGAAAAAGTAAGTTTTTTTTCTTGATATAAAGTAATATATCAACAGACTGAAATTTTGTTTCAAGAAATGTTTGGTAAAAATGGTGATTTTTTGAGAGAAAAATATAGTTTAGAATCTTATTATGAGGCTCTGATTACCTTGTCTGAAGAAAAGCCTTGTGTAGATTCTGGAGTTGTGTCAGAGTTACAGGAAGTTTATTCAGAATTGCAGAATGAGCCTAAAAATACATTGAATCATACTTTACCATATTATATAGATAAACAGAGGTATTTTGATGGTATCTTGACTGCGGAATGTGAATCAGTTAATGATAATTCTACATTGGAAGTGCCAGAATTGGTAACTGAAATGTCTTCGTGAGCAGAAATATTATAAATAAAAAACGGAAGATTAGGGATTCGAACCCTAGATTCGTGTGAACGAATACACGTGTTCGAGACGTGCGCCTTAAACCACTCGGCCAATCTTCCTTTTTTTGTATAAAGAATATATAAATCTGACTATATTTTGCAATTATTATATTAAATAAAAAGCCTTTCGTATTGAAAGGCTGATCCTATTTAATTGTTATGTTAAGCAATTGGTGTCTCGGGATTTATATTAACAGGTTGCTGTGTCTCTCCAGGTTGAACTTCTTGTTGAATTGGTTGTTGAGCTGGTGCTGCAACTTGTGGTTCAACAGGAGCTGTTGGTTGTTGAGCTGGTGCTGCAACTTGTGGTTCAATAGGAGCTGTTGGTTGTTGAATTGGTGTTGTAACTTGTGGTTCCACAGGAGCTGTTGGTTGTACAGCTGGTTGTTGAACAGAAGTTGTCTGCTGAGCAGCAGCTTGTTGCATTTGCATGGCTTGTTCTTGAGCTTGTGCTTGTTCTTCTGCTGTTAGTGGTGCATTGGCTTGTTGCATAATATCATTTGCATTTTTAGCAGAGAATCAAGTTTTAAAACTTTCCCATAATCCAGATAAGAATCATTTAGTTTTTTCTCAGGTTTCTTGTAATTTTCCTCTTGTTTGATTTCATAAATTTTCAGCTCATTGAGATAATTTATTATTGAAATTTTGAATTTTTTCTGCTGATTTTTGTGGCAAAACTGCTCATGTAACTCCATTTAAGATTCATGTAGCTCCAGAAATTACTCATTGTGCTACTTGTGTGGTTACTCAAACAGCTCCATCGATAACTCAAACAGCTCAATTTACTACACCTTGTGTAACTTGAGCAGTTGCTTGTACAGCTCATCCTGCTACAGCTTTTGTTCATTCCATTACTCATTGAGTAGCTTGTGTTGTGGTTTGTACTGTGTTATGAATAGCTTCTTTTCCTCATTGAACTAATCCTTCACCGGCTTGTTGAACTTTATCAATTCATGCTTTTCAAAGATTGTTAGCCATTTCTACTCAATTTCCAACGAAATCTTTAGCTTTATCTACTCCTGTTCCAACAGTATCTTTTACTTTCTCTACCCCATTTCCAATGAAATCCTTAGCTTTATCTACTCAATCTCCAACGAAGTCTTTTGCTTTATCTACTCATTGTTGAACAAAAGATTCTTGAACTGGTTGTTCAGTTGGAGTTTGGATTGGTGTTTCAATAACAGGAGATTCTTTATTCTCATTAGATGGAGATTCTTCTGGTAACTGAGCATAGTTTTCGGTAGAAGATAAATCTGGAGTACCAGATGTCTCCTGTTCGCTTTGAAGTGGCTGTGTTACCTGTGGATCTTGAGCTACAGGAGTTTGTCCATTTTGTTGATTTTGTGTTTCTTCCATAATTTACGGATTAATAAATAAACCTAAATAAATTATAAAGAAAAAAAAATAAAAAGCAAATTTTGTGATACTTTTTTAGATTTTTTAGTTTAGCTTGAAAAAAATAGAGGAAAGAATAAAACAAATTCAGCATTTAAAGCTGTTTTTCTATGATGCAAGAAATTATTTATCAATGAGAATGAATGAGAATAGATTCACGATTGAGTTGAGAATTTTCTTATTCTAGAAATTTTTTTCATCATATTATAGAAAGAGGCTGAATTAAAGTGAATGATAAGATTATTAAAAAGTCGTATAAGTTGAGAAATTGAGATAAAATTCAAATTGATGAATTGGAGCGTTATATTTCTCCAGTTGTATTAGAAGAGGCTGAAATTGTTGAAATCCCTATTTTGGTGGAGGAATCTGATTACTTGGTGTTGAATAAACCTAAATGAGTATTATCTCATCCTAATAGTATTCGAGATGTGAATAAGCCGTCTGTGGTTTGATTCCTTTATCATCATTTTAAAAATTTGCCTAGTTATTGAAATTTTATTAGAGCGTGATTAGTTCATAGATTAGATAAAGATACTGATTGATTGATGATAGTTGCAAAGACAGAAAAATGACTCAAACATTTTAAATCGCTTTTTCAAGATAAATCCGAGTCTTTGACTTTAGAAGAAAAAGAAAAGACTCCACTTCAGAAATTCTATCGTGCAACTTGTATAACTTTACCGCAGTGAAAAGAGTTTTTGAAGTGAATAGAAGATAGCTTGCCGTATTATATTCAGGAGCCTGTTGTTGCAAAAGTTCCGAATTGTACGCCTAAATTATGAATTACAAAGATTCTAAAATTTAATAGAATTGATGGGAATAGAGTAGATATGGATTTACAAATTTTAACATGAAGGACACATCAAATTCGTTATCATTTATCAAATCATGGGCTACCAATTGAATGAGATTATTTGTATGGTAAAGAAGAACAGGGACTTATGATGCAATTAACAGCATATAAGTTGGAATATCTTGATCCAAACGGTAATATGATAAAGGTGCAGATTTAGTTGCTGTTGACTGTGGTAGGCAAATATGTATAGTATGTGATACTGTAATATTGCAGCAAAATAAAAAAATAACTAAACGGATGGAGAAAGAGTGTAAACCTCCACTAATAGATTCTGTTGCAGGAGTTATACGGGATCTCGCTGTGAAGTCGAGTGTCTGTCATATTTCTGTGGCGAATCTTATTATGTATGGAGTGAAAACATCATTACTAAATTGTGATGAGAAAAGTGGTATTCAACTTGTTCTTTGGTATCTTTCGGCTTTTGCGGGAAAAATGCATCAAGAACTGTGTAGTTTGGAAGACGAACCTTGTGGTAGAAAAGAGTTGTGTGCTGCATGGAAATTTGTTTTTTCAAAGAAGTATGATGCTATTTGTAAAGTAGATTCTCTTCAAGATGTGTGCGATATTTTAGGTAGGACATCTGAGCAAGAGTATTATACGAATGAGCATTTGGATTATTTGACTAGTCATAGAATTTTTGATTAGTTGGAAAACGCGGTAGGGTGTGGTTTAGTGGTAGACTCCACCCTTTTAATATTGACTTTTTGTAATAAATATATATCATCATATATATTTATATGATGATATCATCTTGATGAAGTTACTCAAAATGACTTTAAGTATATTAGCTTCATTTATTATTTTTGGATGAGGTTTTTCTATGGCTTGAAGTTCATTGGTATGGAGTTTGCTTTGAACGCAGATAGAAATCGGATTAAATCAACGTCATAGTTTTGGGTTAAATTCAGATACTACGTTATCTATGCAATCTAATTTGGCTTATTGGGGTAATTATGATTTAGTTTCAGAATTGGAGAAAGCTAAAACGAAGGATGAAAGATTACAAATTTTGGAACAATATATTGATGTGATTTCTAATACTGTTTCTATAAGTTCAGCTTTAATAAAAGACGAAAAAATGAAAGCTGATGCTTATACTAAGGATGCTAAAGAGTGTAGCTCTCAAGCTGATAGTAAGAATTCTGAATTTTCAGCTGCAGTAAAAAAATGAGATTATGAATTGGCACAAAAAATCGCTAATGAAATTGCAGATTTGCGTGCTTGTGTAGCTACTAATCAAGTTCAAGCTAGAGCTCATATGACATATTGATCATCAAAGAAAAGTGTTTCAGATTTGCAGAAAAAAGTTGATTATCTAGAGAAAAATAAAGAGAAAATTGCTGAGTATTACGATATCTTAAATCCTGATTTGTTGAAAGAATTGTATGATATATCTCAAACAGTAAGGGTGAATTTTTAGTTTGATTTTCTGGGGAATTATGCTATAGTTTATTGAGTTTAGTTTTTGATTTTTTTGTAAAAATAGCATGGTTTTGGTGATTACATTTTTTATGCTTGCGCTTTTCTCCACATTTTTTTATATGATTGATATGTGGTATTTGGCATTGTTACCATTAGCAGTGTTTGTTTTTATGTTGTCACATGGAATAAAAAATATTTTTAAGTGAGTCCGTTTAGAGATATTACGAGAAAAATGGAGTCTTATTTTGATTTGGTTTTTGACTATGGTTGGTCTTTCATGAATATTATTTTTTATATGAATTCAAGAGATATCAGTATATTTAATATTATTAATCTTAAATATTTTTCTTTGGTTATGATCTCATGTGTTTAAATATGAAGATGGAAAATTAATTTTTGAAATTTGAACTCGAATAATAAATATTATTATATTGTGAACGGCTCTATTCAGTTCAGGTTTTTTTGTGTTTTGTGAGGCATTTTCTCTTTTAACATGTTTAATGCTTTGAGTATATGCGTTTTTACAGTATATTATTGGATTATTCTATCCAACGGATGAAAAACGAACATATGAAATTGTAATTCTTTGATTGATTGCTATTTGATCGGCAATTATTAAATATTTTTATCCTGCTTGATGGATTATAAGTGCAAGTTTGATTATTTTATTATTGGTATATTTATGAGTATATGTTGTTCAACACCGAGAAATGCCATCTAAAGAACCAAAAATTATTTCTGTTCGTAGAATCTTAGCAGGTGAGAGAATCTTTAAAAAAATAAATATTCCTACACGAAAAATATCACTATATGAATGGTTGGATAGGGCTCCAGTATGGTTTCAGCGTGTTTTAGAATTCTTTAATTTATGACTTTTAATTTTCTTATTATGTTTTTATTTTCGAGGAATTTTTACAAAATCACAAATTTGATTAGATTTATGGTATCGATTATGAATTACATTTTTCTTGTTGAACACATTTGCTTTAAAGAGAATTGACTACGCTACTAATGTCTCTAGATTTGCATTGGCTTTAATTGTAAATTTTGTTTTATATTCTGTGTTATTGATTAGTGGCTCTAGTGTGGATACAGTTTTGCCATTCTTAATTCTTTGGGGATTTGCTTGTCAAATTGCTTTGTTTTTTGTGGATCGTGTGAATATTAAATTGTTTAGTAATACAGATTATCGTTATTGGATGGTTGTTACATTTATTGCATCGTTATGTAATATAATTTTATTATGTCATTCAGAATGATTTGAAAATTCTAGGCAGTTCTTGATATCTCTTGTCTTCATTTATGTGTGAATAGAATTAATGTTATTATATTATATTGTACAGTTTCTACGTGATAGGGAAGAAGCCTTAGAAAATGCAGAAGAGGAAGAAAAAAAAGCTCTTCAAGAGCTTGCAAATACAGATGTTGATGTTGAATCAGATTTTTAATTTATTTTTATGGTTTCTACATTTGTTGTAGATAGAATTGAACTATTATTTTGTTCTAGTTTGGTTCGATTTTGAGTATCTAAATCTAAAATTTCTGTTTTTACAATTTCGTAATTAAATTCAGTGTTGTTCAAATCTGTCCTGGCAGATCTTAAGAAATATCCTTGAGTAGAAGATTTATTTGTGAAAATTAAGTACATTATAGTACAAAATAAGCAAGCGGTGACGAGCATTCAGATTTCGATTAATGTTACGAATTCTTTTTTTATTCTATACTTATTTAACCGACTTTGATATTGTTGGTGGAATTTACCTTCACTAGTGAGAAGTAATTTTTTCATTACTTAATTTATATATTTTAAACAGTTTTGAATATAGAGATTTGCTTTTTGAAAATCAAGTATTATTTAATTCTTTCTATAATTCTAAGTTTAGCACTTCTAGCAGCTTTATTTGTTTCTACTTCTTTGTAATTTGGTTGAATTACTTTTTTGTTTACTAGATGAAAGTTCCCAGAGTCTTCTAATTCTTTAAATGCTATTTTTGTCATTCTATCTTCAATACTGTGATATGTCATGATTGCACATCTTCATCAAATATTTAGTCAGTCTTTAAAATCTTTTAAAAAAGTTTCAAGTTGATTTAATTCATGGTTGGTTTGTATTCTAATAGCCTGAAAAATAACAGCGATTCTTTTTTCTCAGAATCATAATTCATGTAAAACGTTTGTTAAATCGTAGGTAGTTTCGATGTATTTTTTCTTTCTAGCTTCAATGATTCATTTAGATACATATTCTGCATTCCTTGGAGTAAAATCTCCGTATTTTGTTAAGATGTCTTCAATTTCTTGTTTGTTTCATTGGTTTATTAATTTTGATGCAGGTTCTCATTTTGATCTGTCAAACCTCATATCTAATGGAGCATTGGATTTGATACTAAATCAGCGGCTTCCATCTTTAAAATGTTCTAGATTTACTCATAAATCCAGTAGCATAAAATCAAATTTTCATGTTTCAGTTGCTATATTTAATATGTCTGCGTAAGAACGGTGAAAAAATGTTATTTGATTTTGCCGCTTTTTTACGAATTCTTTTCATTTTGCGAGAATTGTCTCATCTACATCACATGCAGTTATATTTAAGTTTCTAACTTCTTCTGGATAATCTTCAGTTAAATGTGTGAAAAAATATTCAACATGTCATCCATGTCCAAAAGTTCCATCAAAAGAATGTTTTAATGGATGAGGGAGATTATCATATGTTTCTTTTGCAAGAACTGGGTGGTGTCTAAGCATTGATAAAATCTTAATAAAAGATGTTATTATAGATTATTGATTTAAATGGATAAATCAAAATAAAAAATCTCAACTACGAACCTACTTTTCCCCAGCTGAAAACTGAGATATAAAAAAACAAGAGCTTAATTTGGGGTAGCTGGGGATCGAACCCAGGACCACCAGCTTAAAAGGCTGTTGCTCTACCGACTGAGCTACTACCCCTTATGACTCTTGTTTATTTATTATGATATTTTCTGTAGCGGATTATTTATAATGATTTTCTATCAAAATTCTAGAGGAATCCTTTGAATTTTTTATATAATTTTGAATTGATTTTTACCTTTACAGAAGAACCATCTTCCAATCTAACCCATTTATTGATAAGATTTGGTTTGAAAGATCTTTTTGTAGCTCTCATTGAATGAGATCTAGAATTTCCGGATTTAGTTCCTTTCCCGGTAAAATAACACACTCTTGCCATTATATTTTCTTAATAGATAAGCTAAAAGAATTTTGAAATCTGAATTACTCAGCAGCTGGAGCTTCAGCTCATTCTGCGGCAGAAGACTCGTCTTCAAGAACAGAAACTGTCAAAATTGGCAATTCAGGATCATCCAATACTGTAACTTTGTCAGAAACTTTTAAATCTTTAACAAAGAATACATCATTTACAGTAGCCAATACTGAAATATCAATTTCAAACTTACTTGGTAAGTCTTGTGGCAAAGCTTCAACTTCGATTTCATCCTTAACCAACATAATTTTACCTTCATTAAGTTTTTCGAGTTGAGATTCTCCATAAATTGATACAGGAATTTTTGCTGCGACTTTTTCTGTTTTACTTACAGCTAAGAAATCAGCTGCAATAATTTCATCAGTTACAGGATCCAATTGTAAAGAGTTTATAAGAGCTAACTGATCAACATCTCCAATTAATTCGATAGGAGTAGAGTATCCAGCAGTTCTATAAATTTTTAGAAGGTCATTCTTAACACAAGCAACAGATTCTGCATTTACGTGTTTTCCATAAATAACAGCAGGAATTAATCCTTGATTTCTCAGATTCTTTACCTTCTTTCCTAAGATATCACGCTTTTTAACAGCAAGTTTCATTGACACAATCTAATCAATAGATAAAAAGTTTATTATTCTGATGTTTCTGTAGCAGGAGCTTCTTCAGCAGCTGGTGCAGCTTTTTCTTCAGTCTTTGCAGCAGAGAATGTTCTAGATTTGTTTAACAAATTAGAATCTCTATTTTCTGCAGAAATAATACTCTTAAGTCTAGCATCCTTTCCAATTTTATCTCTCATATAATAGAGCTTTGATTTTCTTACTTTATACTCGTCAAGCAAAAGAACCTTTTCAAATTTATTGAAAGAGAATGGATAAATTTTTTCTACAGTTACTCCAGAACATGTTCATCTCATTGTGAAAGTTCCGTCTGGATGATTTTCTTTTTTAGTCTTAATAACTAAACCTTTAAATTTCCAAATTCTTTCAGTTGAACCTTCTCCAACTTTTTCATGTACTTCAATGAACATTCCAGTTTTCACAGGGATAATTGGATATCCATTTTTGCTATATACGCTTTGTAATCTTTCGTAGTTCATGGGAACAAAAGCATCAATAATAAAACTTATTTAGCAGATCTGCTATTAACAACCTTAGCTTTCCATTTTTTCTGTTGTTCAAGGTTTTTACGAACATCCATAATTACAGTTTTTTCAACTCTAACCAAAGCTTTATTAAGCTTTCTTTTTGCATTAGTTCTAAGTCTCATAATTAAGCAACTTTAGATGATAAATCTTTTAGTCCTCTAGATTCGAGAACTTCCTTTATTTTAGCATGAGAAATTCATAATTTCTTTAGTCTAAGTTCAGCTTTTTCTTTAGTTCTAATAACTCGTTTATCATCTGCTCAGAATTTCTCTTCTTTTTTTAGAATCAAGATGTATCGCTCGATTGCTTTTTCATTTCTTGAACCAGATTTATTTCTGTGCCAAGTTAATCTTTTCAAGAAATGCTTTATTTTTCTTCCGTTAGTATCTCCTGCCATATTAAGCATAAATAAGAAATAAAGTGAATTATTTTTTAGAAGACTAATTATTAATTAGTTAACATATTTTGCCATATAAGCGAATGCCTTATTAGCTTCAGCCATTCTATGAGCTTCTTCCTTCTTCTTAACTGCAGCTCATTGATTTCCGTAAGCAGCAATCAATTCTTCAGCTAATTTTTGAGACATTGGTTTACCAGTCTTTGAACGAGCAGCATCTAAAATCCATTTAGTAGCGAAGAAAAATCTTTTTGCAGGTTTTACTTCTACAGGAACTTGATATACAGCACCTCAAATTCTCTTTGATTTAATCATTACATTTGGAGATGCATTTTCTATAGCAGCTTGAACTACAACTGCAGGATTCATATGTCCAGCCTTTTTAATCTCTTTGAGAGCATCGGCATAAATTTTTTTAGCTACACTTTTTTTACCATTTTTCATCAAATGATTGATAAATTTTTCTTCATTTGATTTTTGGATAATAGCACTTGTTGGTTTACTCATGAATATGACACGATAACACTAAATAAAGTATTTAATTTTTGAAAAATCTGATTTTTATTTCTTAGGTCTCTTTACTCCATACAGAGAACGAGATTTTTTACGATCAGCAACTGGGTTAGCATCATATTTTCATCTAACAATATGATATTTTACTCATGGAAGATCCTTTACACGTCATCCACGAACTAGAACAACACTGTGTTCTTGTAATGAATGAGATTCTCCAGGAATATAAGCCAAAACTTCTGAAGAGTTAGATAATCTAACTTTAGCAAATTTTCTTTGAGCTGAGTTTGGTTTTTTAGGTCCCATAACAGAAACTTTTAAGCAAACACCTCTTTTGAAAGGAGCTGGAGAAGCTACTTTTTTATCTCCTTGAAGTCTATTAACTCCATATTGAAGCACTGGAGCTTTTGACTTGCTCTTTTTTTTGCTTCTTCCTTGTTTAATAAGTTGATTAATTGTTGGCATTCCGTAATTGAAAGGAAATAAGTAAATTTTTCGATAGAAATAATCTTACAGTGAAAATATATATAATAAATCCAAATGTAAAATCAAGTCGAAATTCTTACTTTTTTTATCAATTTCGAATTCGATTACTTCTAAACTATAAAATCGTTTTTTATTTTTTTATAATTTGTGGTAGTATGCTATAAAATTCAGTTTTGTTTGTGATAAAATCTTTATCATTAGTATTACTTTAACATTTTACTTGCTGGATCGGTACCAATGACAGTAGCTGATTTACGATTAGGATCAATTTGTTTTTGCAAAAATTCAATACATTTTAGCATTAATTCTTTTTGGTGAGCGTTGTAGTAATCGCGTCCACCATCAACACATTTTTTATACCAATCTATTATTAGAGTGCCGTGTTCTTCAGCTGTGCTTGCCCAATCAGCCATCATTTCGTATATATATTCATCTGGCATAGATTCACAGTGAATTCACATAGTTAAGTGATCATCTTCAGGATTTCATCGATATTCACAGTGATGTGGGCTTGTCTTTATATGTTCACGAATTACATCATTGATAATTTTCATACATTCTTCATCAGGATGGCCGTCATTAGTGTAGCGAAGAGCTTGGCGCTTCATGTTTCCTGGTTGTAGCTTGTCTTCGTCATGGTATGTTACATCATGAATATCATCTTGTGGTATAAGTCCTCATTCTACTAATTTTCAATAAAAAATTTGTACTCTTTCTATGTGTCTTTTTGTCCTTAATTCGTACATCTTTAAAATTTCTTCATTGAGATTCGTATTTAGTATTTCTAATACATGTTGTTTGTATTTTCATTCTTTATTGATTGATGATTCTCATTCTTGAGTATTCACTGTTAGTAATTCTTGTTCTGGTTCGTTTTTTCACATTTTATAAAAATAATTAAAATAAAGCTGAATTATTATAATTATAAACATTAAAAAAATAAATTTTTTATCAATGATTTTTATACATTTTGAGCAATTACCTTTTTCAATTCTTCTAATCCTATATTATTTTTAACAGAAACAAAAACTTTATCATTATCTGGGAACATTGATTTTAATTCTTTAATTTTGCTTTCGTCAACTAAATCAATTTTATTAAAAACCAAAATCTTCTTTTGATTTGCTCAGATGTCTTTTAATACATCATGTACTACATTAATTCTTTCAGAAATGAAAGGGTCGCTAGAATCAATTACATGTAATAATAAATCAGATTCAATACTATCTTCTAGTGTAGATGAAAAAGATTTAATTAGTTTTGGAGGTAAATCACGTATAAATCCGATAGTATCATTTAATAAAATTTCTTTTCCTCTTCCTGTAATAGGGTCAGACATTACGTATAGGTTTCATACGTTTGTTCCTAAAGTAGCAAAAAGTTTATTCTCTGCTAATACTCATTTTTTGGTTAATCCATTCAAAAGTGATGATTTTCATGCGTTAGTATATCATACGATTCACACAGTTGGCATTCATTTTTTTATACGGGCATCACGATGTAATTTGCGCATTTTTGCGTATTCTTCTAATTTTTTATCTATTTTTAATGTTTGTTCTTGAAGGTGACGTTTCATTCTTTCTGTATTGGTTTCTCATAATCAACGTGTTGCTCAAGCTCATCCTCATGAAGCAGCTCATCATTGTTTGGATAGATCCATTCCCATCCTATATATCCTTGGTCACATGTGTTTTATGGCTGCTAACTGAATTTGTAAGCGAGATTCTCAGCTGGTAGCGTGTTTTTCAAATATCTTTAAAATCAAATCAACGCGGTCCCGTGCTTCTAATTTTGGGTCTAAATTGTGTTCTTCAGAAACTAAACGTAATTTTTCATTTATTTGAAAAATCTGGGCTGGTTTAAGGGTGTTCCCTATTATCAAAAGATTTGCTTGTAAACGTAACATATCTTGGATGATTTCATCCAATTTTCATTTTCATACATATGTTTTTGCGTCAGGAATATCTTTTTTTTGGTATTTCTGTAGTACTACAACTCATCCATAGGTCTCGACAAGATTCTCGAGTTCTCTCATTCTATCTGAAAGAACTTCTTTGGAAGTATTCTTATCTACTAAATCTACTAGAAATACGCGAAGTGGTTCAGCTTTTTGAAGTTCTTTTTTATCTGTCATATGAGAAATTGCTTAAAATATAAATGTGAAGTACAAAATTGAAGTCAGCTCCAACACTCTCAGATAACTTATTTAAGCAAAATTCTTCATTAATATAGTCTGTAAAGATAAAAAGTTGGTTTAAAATTATGTTTTTTGTTGAAAAATACAAGTCGAGAATTGTTATAAAAAATTCTTATCAAAAATTTGACAAAAGTAGAAAAAATTATTATAATATAAATACATTTATTTCTTAATTCTTAAACAAAAATGGCAAAAACAGAAGCAGACAAGAGTTTGTCAAGAAAAGAACGTATCGTTCGTGATGTAGCATGTTACGCTGTTGTAGCATATGTTGCTGTATTGTCTTTCTTACTTGTAGACGCAAAGGTTGCACTTACTAATGCTCAAACAGAAGCTATCAGTAACAACATTAATGTTGCACACTTTGTTGACTAGTTTATAGTTAGAAAATAAAATGCGGATGTTCATTGGATCATCCGTTTTTTATAATATAAAAATGAAGTATTGTTTTTGCTTGTAATTGTTATGTAAAATCTTACTCTTTATTTTAAGATTTGTGAAAAATCTAAATATAGATTTATATTATTCATAATATATTATGTCGTATACAAATTTCCGTCCACAACAAAAAAGGACAAAAAAAACGCTTTCTCGATCTAATACTAGGATTGCATTATTGGAACATTGTGAAAGAAAGTATTTCTTTAATTATTATACTTTTGCACTTAGAAATCAAAATCCAGAACTACGATCTGAAGCTCAAGTTTTGAAATGATTAAAAAGTATTGAGATGTGGATTGGAGAAAAATCTCATTTCTTATTGTCAGATTATTTACATGCGTTGAGAAAATGAGAAATAACAGATGAAAAGATTTCTGAATTAAAAGAAAAGATGAGAGATGAGATGAAGGCTGATTTTGAATTTTCTAAAGAAAGAGATTATAATGACCGTGAAGACTTCTTTTGAAAATTTTGATTATTAGAACATTTTTATGGAGAAAATGTTGATGATCAATTAGAAATAGCAGTTGAAAAAGTATTTTGAAATCTTGATCGTTTTATAGCTAGTCCTTGGAATCAGAAAGTTCAGGATTATTTTTATTCTGCAAAATTTGTTTATCTAGAACATCCTAGGACTCCTGATTTTGATTCTATGAAAGTAGATGTTTCTAGATTGCCATGAATGAGAGATGTTTCAATTATGGCCTGACCAGATCTTTGAGTAACTTTTTCAGATACAGATTATTTAATTGTAGATTGGAAATCTGGAAAAGAAGAAGTGTTGGATAATGAGGTTAGTGATCAGCTTAAACTTTATGCTTTGAAGATGCTTTTAAAGAAATGAATAACTTCATTAGATGGAATAAAAATAGAGGCTTATGAGGTGTATTTAAATAGTATGAATTCTTATGGATGAATATTAAAGCAGGGAGATATAGATGGAATTATTGAAAAGATTCAGCATGATGTAGAAGATCAGAAACAGTTGTTAGTTGACCAAGATCCTTATAAAAATGAACCAGTTGATCCTATGATGTTCCGTAAAACTACCAGTAGTAAAAAATGTGAGACTTGTGCGTTTAGAAGTGTTTGTGAAAAGTTCCAGTCTTAAAAAGTTCTTTATGATGTAAGTAAAAAAGCTGATTAATAATAGTCAGCTTTTTTGTTTATGTTGTGGATTATTTATTCTTGATTAGTACCTGTTATTGTTAAAGATGGAAGAGGATCAATATCTAATGTATATGAAAATTTCTTTTCAGTTAGTCCAGAGAAGGCTTCGTTTCATAAAATGTAATCATTTCATAATGTTACAGTTATATAAGCTCTATTAGTTCGATACTCAATATTTCATTCAGAATCCTGATCTTCTTGAACGCTTCCTGTGTCTATTCTGATATCGGTAATAGGTAAGAAAGTTTGAATAGCTTCAATTGTTCATGTGAAATCTCAAACCATATTTATTGTAATATAACTAGTTTCTGATGGACTTTCAGCAGTTGCTGTATTGGTAACGTTAAGTCAGTATTTTGCCATTTTAGCTCATAGATGTGTGGCTATAGTTCATTTTCATAATCCGTGAGAATTTAAAACGGATTTGTCTGCGGCGTTTACTACTTCTACACTAGCTCATTCTGTTAAAAAATCACGATGAGTTAATAAAAATGTCACAAATGTTTTCATTTCATTATAATGGGCTACATCATTGGCAGTAGCTCCATCGGGTAAAAGCACAGACATCCCATTAAATAATGATCTTTCTGGTACATAAAGGAAGCATCAAGGTACCATTCTAGAAACATCTTGGTATCAGCATGTGGAAGTGTATCCAAATGATGAAAATCATTTAATTTCTGGTAAAAATTGTACAGCTCGAATCATTTCTTGTAAAGAAATATTTGTTTGAATGTAGTTTTTGTATTGCTCGTAAACATCTCACATGATGGAGATATTTAATCATGAGGCTAGCATTTTGTCTTTGATTGCGATAATTAATTGTTGTTGACGTAAAGAACGAGCAAAATCTGAAGTGGAATGACGAGATCTGGCGTATTTTAATGCTGTTGCTCCGTCTAGGTGTTGTCGTCAAGCATCAATATAAAATGGGTCGTAGTGAATCATATCATCTGCTGGATATTCTGGATCATATATCGAAGAATCAACATAAATATCAACTCATCATAATGTATCTACAATCTCTTTAAAAGCTTGGAAGTCTATTGTTGCATAATATGGTATATCTAATCACAATATTTCTCAGATCTTTCAAGCTAATCAAAAAGCAGATTCTTCGATTGATTGTGTCCTAGAATAGTATTGTTGGAAAATAGCATTAATTCTTCAATATGTGTTGTTTGCAGGACTTTTTACGTATAAATCGCGAGGTAGCGAAAAAAGTGTTACATTATTTTTATCTGGATTTCGTGATGCAACCATAATGGAGTCAGTTAAGAAACCTCATTGATGGCTTTCTCATCCATATCATAGCAATAGTACATTTACACTATCATATTGATCGGTTTTCATCGGATCTCAAATGGTTTTTGAAATGGAGAAAAGTGTTGATTTTTTAATAAAGTCAAAGGCTCATTTGAATCCAGAAGTAAAAGCTATAGAAAGGAAAAATATAGCGACAATTGCTAGTATTAGTAGAAATACTTTTCACCCTTTTCATTGTTGTTTATAAGATGTGCTTTTTTTTTGTGATGAAAGATTAGATGTAGAAAAATTAGGCATTGTTTTGTCGATTCTATGTAAAATTTCGAATTATATAGATTTTATGATATCACTTAGCATTAAGAGGCTTCATGAAAGTGGAGGTAGACTAATGTCATTTGATTTTGAATTAGAGAACTTGCACTCTATATCTCCAGAAATATCTTGTCATTGAAGTAAATTTAGAGATTCAAATAAGATTGTTCATCTGAATGTTAATTCATTGTCTATTTTTAAATTTCATTCTATGTGTGATACTTTTTGTCCAGCTTTAAGAGATTTAATTATAACATCATAACTAGATTTCTTTGGTTTTAGAGATATATATGTTTCGTAATCTAAAGGTATATTATTTTCATTTGATATGATGTTTCATATAGATATTTCAATTCATTTTTGTGATGCAAGGTATGAAAGTATAAAATTAACTTCAGAATTCTGAAACATTCCCGAGAAACTTTTTTGAATTATTCAATCAGAAAATTCTGAGAAAGTTTCTTGCGTAGATGTTAAAATTAATCATGAAGGAGTAAATCATAATTTTGAATAAGAGCTGATAGCTTTGAGTAAATCTTCTATATTTTTTGATGTTTCAATCATCTCTTCTGTGTTTTTATTAGATGATTGTAGGATTAATTTTAGTTCATTAATTAATTCTAGAGATGTAGGGGCGTTTTCATCTACATTAATTATTCATCATTCTCCAGCTTCTAAGTCGATTCGTCTATCAACTAGTAGGTCGGAAAAAAGTCAGTACATTTTTGCTGAGATGTTTCATTCTCACATATCAATTGAAAAGTTGTGTAATAGAGTATATAATCATTTATTTTGATACAATAGAGATAAGCTTCATTGAGTAGAAAGTGGATCTAAGTTTCATGTAGTTGCTTTGATGTCTATATCGAATGAAATTTCAGAATTTTCATTTTTGTTTGTTAGTTTTTTAGTCTCTTTAGAAAAATATATATTTCCTTGAATCGATGAGGTTTCATCAAAAGTTCCAGTTAATGAAAGCTTGGATAAGATAGATTCATTATCATTTAAATTACCTGTAGTAACTGAAAATAAATTAGAAGAATCTGAAAAGATTTTAGCTTCTTCGATTTGTTTATTAAATGTATTTGAGACAGTAAGTCATTCCTCAGGTGCTAATCAATCTATATTTATATTTTGAGGAGTCTCACTTGTACATCCTACTAATAAAATAAGGGGTATGAGTAATAATATTGAAAGAAATTTTTGCATTATTTTATTTAGTATGTAAATCATATATTACTTTTATTAAAATAGTGGCCAAAATCAATAAATAAAAAACCCGAAATTGGATTCAGGCTTTTTCGTACGGAATTGATTATCCATAAAGGATGAGCTCTTGGTTCATTAACAGAAACTAAGGCACCTGTCGGATTCGAACCGACGAACCAAGGTTTTGCAGACCCGTACAATAGACCACTCTGTCAAGGTGCCATTGTATGTGGGTAAGTGCATCATATTGAATGATAAGAGAAAATCAAGTATAATTTGGAAAAACTATTTATTATTTTTTGTAATATTATTTAAAATCTTGTGAGAATCTGTGTTTTTGTGATGTGAGATTATATTAGATTTTTTTGTTTATTATTAAAAAATATGTTAGTAATAATTACCTTAAGATAAGGTAGTTGCTGGAATCTTTATTGGTTGAGAAAATAGAAGGGATATAGTTTAAACTTGGTCTAAATCAGAAAGATTTGAATCAATTTTGTGGCTAGCATGTAATTTTATGAATGTCTTTTTGAAAACCTTGAGAATGTATAAAAAATGGAGTCTGGCTCAGATTCATGCCTCGGCAAAATAGAATAATTTTAGAGTCTCAGCAATACTATTTTGAGTCCGGTCAAAATATTCACAGTTCGGTATAAATTCTTGTATTTCTCAGAAGAACTTTTCATCTTCTGGCTTATTACAGGCCACATAAATTGGTTGCAAATTTTTGTGTGAATCTGCAAATTCTCTTAGCATTTTTAATGAATTGTTTTTATTACAGAGTGGAGAATGATTTACTAAGTAATATTTATCTCTTTTAGATTTGATTTTTTCTTCTGTAAAAATGTTTTTAGCTTCTTCTAAAATAGGTAAACTTAAATCTCAAAAATATTCAACTTTTTCTG
>JAZQNA010000049.1:0-4377 GCA_045627125.1 Candidatus Absconditabacterales bacterium
CATAGCTTTCTCCATAATCTGTTGTCTGAATTCTTGTTTCTCTTTTGCTCGTCATAGGGTATTTTTGTACATAGATCAACTTAAACTACCTCATTTTGACTCTATAAACGCCTTTACTTCATCTATATCAGACTTAAAAAATGCTAGTTTAAGTGCTGCATAATCTCGTTTTTTCTTCGGCATAATGTTTATTCAATTTACGAGATAAAATTTTGTTGCATATTTTGTTATTTTTAATACTTTATTTTTGTTTATTACATAATTTTACTAATATGATTTTCTCCATTTCTACTATCATTGCAGATATTCTATGTTTTTTCTTAATCCTAATCGCTGTTATGTGGTTACTTCGTCTTATTGAAAAGTACTGTAAGATTAATCTACCTAAATGGCTTAAATGGAATAGAGCTCGAACTATAATTTCTATCGTAGTTGCTGTATTAATAATTGCTTTTATTGTAATGAAATTAGTATTCAGTTATCAGGTTGCTGATATAATTGATGATATCTAAAAAATCTGATTAATATCTAATTTTCTATTCAAACATTTAATCTCTCAATCAGGTTTCAGATTATGATATCTTTTTATAATAGCTTCTACATACTTAGGATCTAACTCTATCATCTGACACTTTTTATGTAACTGTTCACATGCTATAAGAGTAGAACCACTTCATCAGAATCAATCAAATACTACTTTCTTAGTAGGATTATCTTTAAGTGCCATAGATATTAACTCTATAGGTTTCATCGTAGGATGAATCGTATTTTTCTGTCTCTTACACTCTCGAATATCTCATCTTAGAGTCTTTTCTCCTCAATAAGGTCAGAAGTAGAATATGATTTCATGTTGTTTAAAATACCTATCTAAATTCTGAGCAGGATTAACTTTATTCCAAACAATCATAGCTTTAGGAGGCATTCCTAATTCAGTCATAGCTTGTTTAAATAAATGAGCATATTGCCAACTACAGCATACATAACTTACATCACAATATTGAAGAGTATTTTTAAGAAAAGAAATGAAATCTGATTCACTCATTTTATCGTTTTCTATTTTACGTTTATCTTTTACTCACGAATATCCTATGTTGTATGGCGGATCTGTGAATACCATATCAAAATCTATACCTCATTTTACGAGATCAACATCTTCAATCTTGCTACTGTCTCAGCAGAGGAGTCTATGTTCTCAAAGCTGGAATAAATCTCAATATTCAACTATTTTAGCTCATTTACTTTCAGGAATATCTTCTTCGACTTCTATTTCTTCATCTTCCTCATCTTCATATAATCGTGGGAATTCATCTTTAACATCTATTTCTATATCTCAAATGTTTAAATCTCACAAATCTTCTAATTCAATTTTAAGTTTATCATCATCCCATTCACTCTCATTAAGCTTATTATCTAAGATTCTAAGCTTTTTAATCTGTTCATCATTTAAAGTAGTAATTTGAACACAGGGAAGTTTTTCCATTTTTAGCTGTTTAGCTGCTAGTAATCTTCAATGTCAAATAATCACAGTATTCGATTTATCAATTACTACCGGCTGTACGAATCAAAACTCTTTTATAGAGTTTGCAATTTTGGTTACTTGATCATCAGTATGTATCTTGTTATTTCTCTCATAGGGTATCAATTTTTCAGTTTCGATGTAGACAATATCCATTAACAATAAAATAATAGATAAAAATGCCCGGTTAGAACTGATGCTACACCTTCATCAATTCAACTATATTATATTCGATAATATGCTAAAATCAATAGTTATTAACTTAATTATAATAATACACAAGCTACAATATTCTTTTGTCAAAAATATGTATTATAATTTGAGAAAACACACTAATAACCAATGGTTTATTTTCTGACAATATCGATTTAATAATCAAAGTCTATAATTGATAATATTCAAAATAATGTTGTCTATATCTCAACTCTAAAAACTTAAAAATTTGGGTACTTTTTTTCTAAAATTCAATCAAAAACCATTGGTTTTTATTTGATAAGAACTATGAAAACTGTGACGTTGGAAAATTTTTGAAAAATCACTTGCATTTTATTTTAAAAACAATTATCATTGCATTGTGATTGAAACCTCAAAATAGAATGAATGGCCGTTCGTTATTTATTATTGTCGTTTTTATCCGTAGTATTACCTGAATATTGATCCATAAACTTGAAATGTAAGTATTCATTCTTGTGTTATTTAATAAACTGAAACTTGTCTTATCCCTGTTTAGACCTGTTAAATAACCGAATCATTTTATTTTGTTGTTATACATCACAATGTTAATATCTAAATTTATCGATTGGCTAAAAATAAATAAACAATATGCCGCATCTACGGTTACTACATATAATCGTATCTTACATAAATTTGATTCAGAGATTAAAGAATTAAGTTTAAATGCAAGGGGAGTAGAGGACTCGGAAAAACTCACAATTAACGATGTTGAATACTTTATATGAAGAGAAAAAATCAGATGAAAATCTGCCAGAACATGTAATTCGTATTTAGCTGTAATTAGAGATTTCTTACAATTCTGTGAACGTAATCACGAAAAAGTAATGAATTATAGAGAAATTCTACTAATGAAAGAATGCAGGAAAAAGATTGACGCTTTAACTGAAAATGAAGCTCAAAGATTACTTAATTTCACTAAATCTGATATGAGTAAGGATGAGCTTACTAAGACTAGAGATCAAGCAATAATTTCTGTATTACTATTTACTGGATTAAGAGTTTCTGAGTTATGTAATATTAAAGTTTGAGACATCAAACAAGAATTACAAGTTATTTGAAAGAACAACACTCTTCGTTTAGTATACTTATTTAGCGAACATTTAGCTCTTATAAACCTATATTTATTTCTTAGAGAATGACAACATATAGAAAGTGAATACCTTTTCTGCTCTCATGCGAATAACTCTAAAGGACATAAATTATCTAGAGTTACTGTAGAATCAATCGTAAGAGATGCATGAGAAAGGGCAGGGATAACGGATCCTGTTTGGCCTCATAAGTTGCGTCATACGTTCGCTACAAGCATATTAAGAAGATGATGAAACATTTATTATATTAAAGAATTACTAGGTCATCAGCACATAAGTACGACTCAAACGTATTTAAGTGCAACTAATGAAGACCTAAGAAAAACTCAATATTTATTACAACAAGGCAGCAATCGTTCTCTTGAAGAGAATTTGATGCCAATGCCTGAGAATGTTATTATTAAGGATTCAAACTTATTTGATAAGTTTAGAAATTCTGTTTATTGAATTGGTAATCAAATTAATAATTGATTCCAACAAATTAATAATTGAATGAATTGATTTCAACAATGATTTTGAAGGGGAGTAGCAAATTACTGATTTTGATACTAACCTTATTACTACTGATTTTTACTTAAAGACTCCCCCAATTCGGAGTCTTTTTTTATTAATAAAGAAATATAATAAGAATTAATTTATATAATATATTCTATATAGATAAAATATAAAGGAAATAAAAAAATCTGATCTAAAAATTATATAAGAATATAAAATCATGAAAGATAAAAAATATAGTAAAAATAGGGAAAATTATAAAATTTTAAGCGATGAAAAAATTATGAGCTGAACAATTTACCATCCCAAGCAAAAAACGTTGCTTAAAATTCAGCAATGATAATATAAGGTAATAACTAATATTTCTTAACACATATGGATATAAGGGGAGTTTTCTACTGATTTGTGCAATATGATTACAGAATATACCACTCTCGACCATTGAAAAAGATTTTTTAACTTTACACTTGCAATGTGTTTTTTATTTTTTATAATACATTCAGCTACGTGACTTAGTGCAGGTATTAAGAGCGATATATAGGCTCTTAAGTAAAAAATAACATTAGTTTGCACAATGTACCCTCTTAAACTTGAAATTTAAAGACTTAAAATATTAGAAAACTCTCATGTAAATTAGATTTCATGAGAGTTTTTTCTTATTTTTCTAAAAATCCTATGCGAAGTAAAACCTGCGATGTGCGAAGTATTCAAAGTGTAGGTTTGAACGTAAGTTTCAATCACAACAAACAAGGCACAAGAAAAATGAAGGAAAAGACCTGGAATCTAAAACTGATTGGCTATACAACAGTTTGATTCTTTCTAGATCAAGGTGCTGTAGGGAATGATTTTAGCCAATCATCATTCTATATAGCATCTTCATATAGATAGATTCTTCTGTCTAAGGCCTGAATGACTTTATGTCGCCTCTACGATAAAGAGATAAAGGTAAGAGATATGAATCTTAATCCCAATGAAGATGAGATTTATATCTCTTTTTCTTAAACAAAAATGACAAAGCTATGATGGATTTATGGGATTTCAACT
>JAZQNA010000050.1:0-2278 GCA_045627125.1 Candidatus Absconditabacterales bacterium
TGATATAAAAATATCGAAGATATTGAAGTTTGAGATAGAGTACGATCATACAATGAAGAGACCAATAACTATGAATTTAATACAGTAGATGGTGTAATTACACATGAAAACAATTATGAAGATGTGTATGATTTAAGTGTAGATGGGAAGACTATTAGTGCCACAGAAATTCATCGATTCTATGTATCTAGAAAGATTAATTCTTCACAGTGTTCTACTCTCAGATGGATATCTATAAAGTTAATAAGGCCTTGAGACATGATTGTAAGAAAAGATTGAACTTTAGCAACAATCGATGCTATAACACGCCGTCCACATTATGGAACTGTATATAACCTATCAGTAGAAAATGCTCATACATACTTCGTTTATGATGGTTATTTAGTACACAATGCACTAGAAAATAAAGGTGTTAAAAGTGACGACTCTACTCAAGATGACGTTTGATGACTATCAGATTGTAGTAATTGAGAATTAAATTGTATGTGTTTCGCTTGTAATGAGTGCCTATGACACTGCATCGAATGATAATTAATAATGAAAGCAATTTGCGATATTAATCAATTTTATCTTCTAATTCCACGTTTTCATGAAAAAAGCATACTTACTAATTATATTATTAAACCTAATTTTACTTATTTGATGCTCATCTAAACAATCTGAACCAATTCACCAATACAACGAAATGATGGACATATACAAAGAAGAATGAAAAATGACATGCGATATTTCTACCACTTCTGATACAGATTGGACACTTTATGCTACACTATATGTTGATGGAAATTCTTCATACATTAACGAATATATGGTTAAATGAAATACTTCAAGTTCTATGTACTTTTTATCAGTAGATTGAAAAACTTATGCACGATGAGATTCCTATTGAGATTGAAAATGAATTATTGTTGAAAAAGATATAACAGCAGATTTATTAAAATCTCTGCAACCTAATAACGATTCAAGTAAATATAAGTGTAGACCAGGAATTCAATGATATGCTTTCGAAATACCATCTAACATAAATTTCACAAACAGCATTTAAATAGTCTTGCAAAATAGATTCAATAAAGGGGAAAAAAATTACACTTGGATAATACATCCAAGTGTTTTCAAATTCAAAAAATAAACAACTACCAAAGAATTTATATATCATATCAATAACTGTGAGTATCATACATAAACAACAACTTTCCAAGGATTTTCATCCTCAGATATTTAGCAAACATTCTTACAAACCAATATAATTTAATACAACAAAATTATACCAAACAATAGGAAACGCTTTCATTCTATCATCAATCAAAAAACCTTAACATAAAAACACAAAAGATATTTGATTTAATAATTAGTTTCACTATATTCTAGTCACTTTTAACAATCTCTTAAATATCGTGAACTTTTCAAATAAACAAAAAGACTTATCATTTTTGGATGCACCAGATCAAGTTCTGTATGACATATTTTTGAAATGACTTAATGAAGAAACAATTAAAAAAATTTCATTTGACTTACAAGAACCAGAATGGATGCTTAAGCATAGACTCAAATCGTTCAAAATTTTTAAAGAAATCAAAAAACCTAATTTTTGACCAGATATTTCTTCTGTAAATTTCGGAAATCTCGTATATTATGCAAAACCTAAAAAAGATATTTCAGGTTCTACCGATTCTCGAGATCAAGTCCCTCAAAATATCAAGAACATATTTCAACGCTTAAATATTCCTAAAGCAGAACAACAATTTTTAGCATGAGTTTGATGACAATTCGATTCATCAGTAGTTTATCATAAACTCAAAGAAAAGCGACAAAAAAGCTGAATAATTTTTGATGATATTTCTGTTGCTCTACGTGAGCATCCAGATTTAGTACAAAAATATTTTATGAAACTTGTACCACCAACAGATCATCAATTTGCTGCACTTCACGGAGCTGTTTGGAGTGGATGAACATTTGTTTACATTCCAAAATGAATTCATCTTCCAGATCCTTTACAAGCATATTTTCGTATGAATACATATGAATGATGACAATTTGAACACACATTAATAGTTTTAGAAGATGATACTAATTGTTCTTATATAGAATGATGCTCTGCTCCAAAATTTGATAAACGTTCATTACATGCATGATGCGTAGAAATTTTCGTATGAAAAAATGCAACCATGCGTTACACTTCAGTAGAAAATCGATCCACTAATACATTTAATCTAAATACGAAACGCGCTATCATCGATGAGAATAGTCACATGGAACGAATCGGATGAAATCTTGGTTC
>JAZQNA010000051.1:0-6143 GCA_045627125.1 Candidatus Absconditabacterales bacterium
TAAATATGTCACCTATTAGTTAATAACTGACATTTCTTATTTATTTTTATCATCATATTTTACAAAATGTTATATTATTTTCATTTTTATAACATATTTACATTTTAAAATTAATACTATTATTAGTGTATTAGCTTGCTATTGCTTTTTATCGGTTAAACTTTATATTAAAGTCAGATTTTTAGCTTATTTTGTATAAAATTATGCAACAATTATCTGAAAGAGAAGTTCGTATTCAAAAGATTGAAAAGATGAAAGCTTTATGAGTTGTTCCTTACGCTCAACATTTTGATAAAAAAGACTTAATTGAAGATATTATTAAAGAATATGAAAATAGAGAATTTAAAGATATCAATGATATTATACCGAATCCTGAAATGCAAGTAGCTACTGCCGGAAGATTAATACTATATCGTAGTTTTGGAAAATTATCATTTTGAACTATTATAGATTCTACTGAAAAGATTCAAGTAATGTTCCATAGAGATAACTGTAAAATAGATATTTCTAATTCTGCAGATGAACCAAAATTACTTGAATCATTATGAGAATGAGAAGAGGCTATGACTGCGTATAAATTTATGGAGAAAATGGTAGATGTTGGAGATTTTATCTGAATTAGATGAGAAGTTTTTAAGACTCATAAATGAGAATTAACTATTTTTGCATCTGAATTTAAATTTCTTTCAAAAGCTGTACGTCCATTACCTGAAAAGTTCCACGGATTAACAGATCAAGAAGAATTATACAGAAAAAGATATCTAGATATGACTATGAATCCTGAAAGTTATAAAAGATTCTTATTCAAATCTAAATTTTATCATACTCTTAGAGAATTCTATCATAAAGAATGATTTACAGAGATTCAGACTTCAATCTTATGAAATGCAGCCTCTGGAGCAGCTGCTAAACCATTTATCACTCATCACAATGATTTTGGTACAGAATTCTATTTAAGAATAGCTTTCGAAACATCATTAAAGAAAGCAACAGTATGAAGATTTGAAAAAGTATTTGAAATAGGACAAGATTTTAGGAATGAATGATCTGATCCATCTCATCTACAAGAATTTACTCAAGTAGAACATTATGCCGTATATTGGAATTATGAGGATAATATGAAATTTACTGAAAAGATGATGGATTACATTTTTGATAATATGTGAATAGATAGGAAGTTAAATGTAAAAGATAAAGACTGAGTTATTAAACAAGTAGATTTTACTACACCATGGCAAAGAATTGATTACGTAAAATGAGTAAATGAAGCTAGCTGACTAGACATCACTCAATATGGAGAAAATGATGCAGATAAATTACGTGCAGATATCAGAGCTAAATGAATCGAATTCGAATGAATGGATGCTATGTGAACTACTACTTTGATTGATTACTTATATAAGAAAGTTTTAAGACCTACAATAATTGGTCCAGCTTTCATATATAACTACCCTGTTATTATGCAGCCACTAGCAAGAGTTTCTGATAAAGATCCTTGAATCGTTGAACAATTCCAATTATTAGTTAATGGATGGGAAATCTGTAAGGCTTATTCAGAATTAGTTGATCCTATATTTCAGCAATCTAATTTTGATAAACAAGCTGAAGCTGCTGCAAAATGAGATGAAGAAGCTACAGCTGGAGATAAAGATTTTGTAACTGCTATGGAATACTGAATGCCTCCACAATCTGGATTCGGAATGGGACTTGAAAGAATATTAGCCATCCTTACTGAGCAAGACAATTTAAGAGATGTTGTAATGTTCCCAATTATGAAACCAGAAGATGATGGGAATAGTGACAAAAGTTCAGATAAATAATTCAATAATAAATAACTATGGAAAAAACTGAAAACACTAATGAGTTAAAAATAAATAATATTGAGAAATTTTCTTCCGATAATATTCGTGAAAGACAAGGTTATGATTTGTTTAGAAATTTAATGGAAGATAAAGAAAGTCTCCAGGACTTTGTAGATAAATTTGAAGATATTTATTATATTTCTGTTTCACCTTTTAAAATAGAAGAATTTAAGGATTATCCTATAATATATAATATATAATATCCTCAAAAAGTATGAACACACTGCCGAGTATCGTCCTTTGGAAATAATGTTTTTCAAATTTAAAAGTGTTTCTGAAGAACAAAAAGAAGCTATGAGAAGATACCTAAAGGAAACATATTGAGAACGAGCAACATTAGATGAAACCGAGTATGGATATGTTATATGATACTTCGGAGGTTCTCAAGGAAGAAATAGCTCAGCATTTATGGATGATATTAAAAAAATCTATCCTGTAAAAACATTGGTAAAATAAGGAAAACAGCTCGGTTGAAAAACACGAGCTGTTTTGTAATCATGAAGGAAGATTTTCATTTCCAAAGATTGTCGGACAAACCTCTTCCGACTCGAAGGATTCGATTCCAAGTTCTTTTCGGATGGCACTTATGGTAACAACATTTCCTTCTTCGTCTCCCATAGGCAACCCCAAACCAGGTATAGCAGCTGGATCTTCTGGAATAAAAACAAGATATATCACTCCTGTAACCTCTTCACACCAGATCTCCACATCTGAGAATCCATCTGGGATAACTACAGAATCTGGAATTACTGCAAGCTGTTTATCCACCTCAATTTTTTGGAAATATAATTCAACCAATTGGTAATTTAAATAAAATTTACCATCTTGTATATGAATTAAATTATTTCCATTACCATCTACTAACAGACACGAAAAAATCATATCATTGTCATATGCGCATATCAAGCTAGAATAGCCTGTTTTCTCATGAGAAAGTATAAACGCATTCGTACATTCTTTTTCGAATCCATATCTTTGAGGAGGTATTAGCTCATCCAGGGAAAAAGAATCTTTCCTCACACCCATCTCTTCTAAAATTTCTACAATTTTTGACATAACATTTGTACACCTCTAAGCCTCAGCCCACCCCACATGTACTCGAGTGTTATTATTTTATTAGTTTATTATTTTATTTGTATGCAATATATACACATTCATTATGCAAAAGTCAAATATAAAAGCACCATATATAAGCAAAGATCCATGAAAGAAGAAGGATAAAACCATCTATCTGTTTTTAATTAAAAAGCACCCGAATGATTAATATCATCCAGGTGAGTACCAAAAAAAATTCATTATTCTTATTTATCTAGCTATCCAGTTCTGCATTTTCAATTAGTGTATATGTAATTGTTCATTTATATGTTGCAGCTGGAGTATTTGCTGGAATTTTAAGTTCTATAGTTGGCATTGCTCAATATTTTCATAGCAATCATCCTGTAGTTCATGATTCTCTATAAATGAATGTTATTTGTCAGCTAGAGAATTCACTACCTAATCCACATTTTACATTAGCATCATTTGCTCATGTAATTATTCAAAAATCACTTTGTTTTAATGAGATATTATCAGATCAAATTGTGTATGTTGTACCTTCTACATCTCATGTCATATCAGATACAGATATAGTTGTATAATATCATGCTTTAGCTCACTTTAGATCCTCCAATCGGAATCTTGGTAAAGTTTTAGTTACTGTCTGGAGACTAAGTGCTGCATTACGTCATGATAGTACTACACCTGTTCATTCATTTTCAATACCAATTGTGATAGGTCATGCTAATACATCGATTTCAATATCAAGAACAGATTTTCATGAATCTTTAAAGCAGCGGATGGGGAGAGCAGCTGAGCGATAATAGCCATCCATGAAGACATCATGGCTGTAGATATAGAGCCCCCCTGCTCCACCCTCATCACCATAAGGGGAAGCCGACCAGAGATCTGCCTCCGACTTAACATTAGTCATATTAGCACCACCATAACTACGGTAACCAGCAAATGGAATCATGAATGCTTCATAGAATAGATTTATACTATTTCATGCTCATGTGTATATATTTATCACCTCTTGCCATTCTTTTGGCGTTGGTACATAATATCCACTAGGACACGGTCCTTGTCACCAATCTGTAATATTTGCTGTAGTACCACTCCATTCATTATCATCTGTAATAAATCATAAATCTATAGCAGATCTAGAAGTTAATGAATAAGCATAACCAGTAGTTCATCGCCATTGATAGTAATCTCCGTAAGAACCAGTCGATGCGCTTGCTCCATAATCTACTTCTGTTGCTCAGAGGTTCTTATCCATCATTGTGATAGACTTACTTCCATCAGTAATAGTGATAGTTCCGTTACCATAAGTTACTCATGTAAAACCTGATTCTTCTGCATGTGCCATACATGCTATTGCACTTAATACTAGCACTCATGCTAGTAGCAATGTCTTCATAATTTTGTTCATGTTATATGTGACGTAATAATAAACAATCTTATACCTATATTATATCTAATATAGTATTTTATGTCAAAAATCTACAGATCTTTTACCTATATACAGCAGAAAAATAAGGTAATTATATCTATCTAAATTTGTTCTTTATGATAATGTTGAAACATATTGTACCATGCCTTATTGGGCTCAAAAACTTGTAAAACATTTTGTATATTCTTAATAGCATTTACACTCTCACGAATTCCAAACCCATACTCAGAATTTAAACAATATCAGGCTTCTCTAACTATATTTATAGTATTACAAAAGGCCAAAGAATGAAAACAACTTGACTTTATTTAAATAATCGATATTATATGTGTTATACACAAAAAAAATGAAATAACAAATAAAACACTAATAATATGAAAAGCACAAAAGAACACGAAGCAGTACTTTTAGAGTTAAGAGCTCTATACACTTGTATCCATATGACACCAGAGAACTTTACTACATTCTTTGGTACATATGTAAATCATCTATCCACGCTATCATCAAAAAGATTCAAAAAGTCTCTCATAAAAATTGATCAATCTGGCTCACTGAACAAGTCAATTATGGGTGCCAGAATACAGATTGCATCATTCGTAAAAAACTTTAACTCGCTGGAAGAGGGATATGAACCCTCACCTTTAACTTTTGATGGTACACAATTTAAAAAGCTCATCATCTACCCCAACAGTTTTAACTCGATGGTCTATCCAGACATATTTGAGTTTATGAAAAATAGAGATGATGGAGGTCCGAGCCATTTCATTAAGAACACAAATGACATTATTAAAAAAGTTCTAGGTTTTTGGACTGAAGAACGTTTAGATACGTTGCTAAATCACATTACATAATGCCATGTTTACAACAGATGCGATAAGATTCCTTATCGCATTTTGTTTTTTAATTAAAAAAAGCTGACTCAGTAACAAGCCAGCTTTATATTTATTAATCATATTATTCAGATTTATGTTCTTTCTTTGCATAAGCTTTAGAAGCTTCTCAGAATCATTTAATAGCATCCATAATCTCTACAGGCAACATCCAAATAGTAGTATTACTCTGATCACTAGAAATATCATTAATTGATTGTAAAGTTCTCAAGTGTAAAGCTCCTGGAGTTTGTGAAAGCATTGTTGCAGCTTCTACTAAGTTTTGAGCTGATGCTAATTCTCATTCTGAAGTAATAATCTTTGCTCTCTTCTCACGTTCAGCTTCTGCTTGTTTTCAAATAGTTCTTTGTAATTCTGTAGGAATATTAATATCTTTTAATTCAACAGATTGAACATCAACTCCCCAAGCATCAGATTTTTCATCAACGATTGCCTTAATTTCACGGCTAGCTTCTTCTCTTTTTGCAAGTAATTCATCTAATTCAAATTGTCCAACGATATTTCTCATTGTTGTTTGAGCAAATTGAGTCATAGCATAATCTAAATATCTTACATTAATTACTGCTTTATCTACTTCATCTTCCTTTACTTTATAGTAAAGTACTGCATTAATAGAACAAGAGATATTATCCTTTGTCATAGCTTCCTGACTTGGGACATCTACAGCTTTTTCTCTGATATCAACTGATTCTGTTTTTTGAATTCATAAAGGAATAATCCAGTTCAAACCTGGTTTTAAAATTTTTGTATATTTTCCAAGAGTAAAAAGAACTTTTCTTTCATATTGATTAACAACTCTAATACCAGTAATTCAAAAGAAAAGAACAATACCAATAAATACTCGCATGGTGTATTTTGTTATGTAATAAAATATAATTGTTATATAGAAAAATAGTCAAG
>JAZQNA010000052.1:0-5912 GCA_045627125.1 Candidatus Absconditabacterales bacterium
ACAGCTATAGTTCATGCTAATTTAGGATTCTCTTCTATCCAATCTGATATATCTTGAATGATAGGAGATATAGCTGATAATAATCTTTCTAATAATGGAAGAATTACAGATCATATGCTTTCTCACATACTAGCAAAACTATCTTTTAAGTTAGATACCATTCATTGAAAAGTCTTACTTTGAGCATCCATCAGATTATCAAACTTACCTCATTCTGATGTCATAGTTCTAAAAGCATTAGTAACATCTTCAAATGATATCTGTCATTTAGAAACCATATTTTCTATTTCTGCTTCTGTTTTTCATAAATTCTTAGCTAACTCAGCTACTAAAGGTACTCACATTTTCCTAAAATCTTTAAGTTCTAATCATGTTAAATGTCATTGAGTAGCTACTTGTCAGTAGTTTAGAGCTAATCTATCTAATCATACACTTAATCATGCAGAAACATCTCATAAACTCTTTAAAGTACTCATCATATCTTCAGCATCAATTCACATAGCTAATAACTGTTTAGCAGATTCTCTAATACCTGTTAATTCGAAAGGAGTTTTCTTAGCAAAATCTGATAATTCATTAAGCATTTGAGTAGCTTTTTCTTCACTTCATAACATAGTAGAAAAAGCAACTTCTGCTTGTTCTAGATTTCATGCTAATTCAATAATGGCAGAAGAAGCTTTCTTAACAGCAGAAATAGCTATAGCAGAAATTCATATTCTAGCTAGAGCATCTTGCATTCCTGTTATTTGTCAGCTCACTTTTTGTATCTCAGTAGATGCTTTATTCTGAGCTTCTAATATCAGATTTATTTTATATTCTGTATCTGCCATTTAAATGTAGTTAGTAATAATTTATAATTGTAT
Organism: Candidatus Absconditabacterales bacterium; assembly: GCA_045627125.1. GTDB lineage: Bacteria > Patescibacteriota > Gracilibacteria > Absconditabacterales > Absconditicoccaceae > UBA3291. The sequence continues at coordinate 864 of JAZQNA010000052.1, forward strand.
TATAACTACGATAACTGATTTTCAAAATATAAAATGCTTGCTATTTTTATTAAAAAACATAAACAACTACACATTAGTAATTTTAGCTTTATAAGTTATGAAATGAAAATAAAAAAATGGTTGTTTTTGGCTATATGAATATTTGGTGTTATTATTTTATGATATTATTTTAATAAGAATATAACCAATAATGAAACAGAAGACATTAGTTTAGATGAGGTTGAAGATATAGTTACAGAAATCGTTACAGAAACTGAAACAGAAGATATTAGTTTAGATAAAGTGGAAGATATAGTTACAGAATGGGAGTCTGGATTTACATGAGTAATATATTGAGATTGATATATTAAAATTACAGGAGATCCTTTAGCATGAAAGAATACAGAAGAAGGGTATTTCGGTGTTACTACTATAACCATAGATTCAAAAAATGTTTGAGCTACTACGGAATGATGGTGAAAGAATGCTCCAATAGAATCATATTGAAATTATTATCAACGATGATTAACTACTTGATATTCATATCAATTATCTAATGAAGAAGCTATAAATAATTGATTTATTACTGATACTGAATATCGAAAAACAGCAACAGCTGATATAAATATATGGGAACGAATATGAAAATCAGTTTGTTCTTGATGAGCACATATAATGTCAATTTGAGATTGGAATAGCATTATAAATATGTTTACTTCAAATTGAAACGATATTAAAGATTTTGCAGAAGCATTTAAAATTCCGTTTGCGGGTTGACGTTATTATGAAGATGCTAAAGTTTATACAGGTTTTGGTTTGTTGTGGCCAGATCTCCCACAAAGTACCTACAATTTAATTTGTCTATTTGTAGACAATAATAGTGCCACTACTACAATTAATCATTATGCTGAAGCTTTACCAATACGTTGTACTTATTAAGAATTTTTATTAATTTAAATATATTTTTTAATTTTTGATTTTTGTTCATTCCTTTTTTGTTGAATATACTCCCGTTTCTTTTCTTCTTGTAACATTTGAAAATGTAGATTAAGTATATTATCATCTTGTTTATTAAGTTCAGTAGGAGAGCAGTGATACAATTCTTTTATAAGTATATAATCTCTATGATCCTTAGTTAATCATTTTCATGTTCTTAAAGTTTTGATGAATTGATTTAATAATTCATCATTATTTACTGGGAGTTTTGATTTCTGTTATCTTATCTAATATCTTATTGTAATCAGAAATAGATAAATTGCTTATCTCTTCATCAGTTAGATTAGTCATAGCTTTAACTAGATAATCATTACCTTCCTGGATATTCATTAAATCTAAATCTATAGCTTGAGTAGCAGAATTAGCTTTAACTCATTTGAAGAGTATAGCATTAAATTCTTTATCAATTCCTCTAGTATAAACTTCTTCAAAAGTAATTTGTTTAGGTTGTCAGTTAATAGTTATTTGCATAGGAAAAATACCGTTAGTATATAAAAACTAACTGTATTATAATCTGGAAGGAGATTTTTCAAAATATAAGTTATGGAGTTTATTGTAGCGAGGAAAGAATCTAATGCAATATACGATTGTTTTTCTCTTTTCTAATCACTTTGGGGTTACATCTTTTTTCTACAATAAAAATTATATTTAATAGAAAAAAGGACTCCCAGATACTGGAAATCCTTAAACTCATTTGATTATCCCCTTTAATTTCAGATTATCCTTTTTATGAGCCAAACAAGCTCCATGAAACATAGAAAGGATACTTCCTAGTAAAAGCAAGAAAGTTAAGCTTTCTCCCAACTCTTTATTTTTTTCAATGCTAATAAACAAGATACAAAACGGAAGAGCGAAAAGAGCTAAAAGCAGCAAATCTGCCCCTTTATCCTCGATATCATTATTGGATTCTCCGATGAAAGTACCAAGGAAAGTTAACCAACAAGCCACTATACAACTTATTGTTCCTAAGATTCCAACAAAATCCATATTTTTAATTTGAATCCAAGGTAACAATGTTAGTATTACTTCCAAGCTAAAGAAAACTGCTAGCAATACAGTATATCTTCTCTTTTTACGTGTTTGTTCTTTTTTTCTTTGTTCTCGCTGTAAACGTCTGTCTTGAGTACTGAGTTTCTGGGGCTTCTTTTCTACGATTCGTTTTTCGTTTGCATCAGCTTTTGGTGATACTTTATTATTGATTTTTTGCATAATATTTATGTTTTTAATATGTTCTTATATTTATATATAAATAAAATATTGTAAATGTCAATAGCTACTCAATATTTGGAATACAGTCTAAATCTAATTCTTCTAATATAAATCCTTCAGGAATAGCCATAGGATCTAATTTCTTAAACTCTAATCCACACTTATCTTTTGCTTCATTTAATATTATTTTTCTAATATCCACTACCATTAGAATTAATCAATAACACTTCAATACTAGCTCATGTAGAATTATCATATTGACCACTAAATCACATAGTTTGTTTAACTATCTCATTTGAAGCATCACTCTTTGTCCATTCGTTTAATCATACTTTCATTAAATCTATAAATTTAGATTATGTTCATTTAAACAACTATCTAAAAATCAGATAGAACCATTATTTGGAGTAATAATAATTGCAGGTAAACTTATTCCATTTTCTATTTTAATATCATGATTATATACTACTCAAACTCTAACATCTTTAATCTCTAACATTTTAGTATATATACGATATCATATTTCTTTAAATGAATATGTAGTCATTATTAGTATTTTATGTATAAAAATATTTTACAAAATTAAACTTGATTTTTGTATACACATTTATTATATTTGTGTTAACAATTTATTATAAATCTATAATAATATATGACTAAGAAGGAAAAGATTAAAACAAACTTTATTAATTCGCCTAGGACAGTATTCTATCAAGATATAAAAAGTTTACTAATAAGTGATGGGTTCATATTCTCTTGATGAAAGTGATCCCATGTAAAGATTAAAAATCCAAAGACATGAATGACATATATTATGCCTATTCATGATGGAGAATGTAAGTGAATTTATAAAGATGGTATAAAAGACTTCTATTTATCTTAATCATTACTAGCCATGCAACAAACAATCTATATTCCTGTATGAACTAAGAAATATGAATTAAATATCACAAGAACAAATAAAGTAGATCCTGAAGATGGAGAGATTATTCATATTACTTGTCCAAGCATTCATCTTAATCAAGATTATCTTTTATCAGATTTATCAGCATTATTAATTGATTTACCTGATATGATAGAAAGCGAAGTATCTCAAAAAGCAGATACTCATTTACATATTAGACTCAAAGAATCTGAAAAAATCTTAATAGAGAAAAAAGCCCATAAAATGTGATATAATTCATTAAGTGATTTTGTAAGAGATCAATGTTTAGCATAATTTTAATCTAATCAATCAGATATCTTTTCTAACTATATCCAATATCTCTTTCTTATTCTCCGTATAAGCTCTCTTTAAATAGAACTTTCTTTCAGGATGTAGATAGTTTTCATATTCTCTTCTTCTAGCATAAACAACAGGAGATCATACAATTACAACTCACTGAGTAATTTTATCAAAATCAATAGAGATACTTCTCCTTAATGTTCCTGTAAGATAAGGAGCGTTTTCTTTAGCAGCATTTTGGACTATAAGTCATATTTTAGCTAATGCTAAAGGAATAATATTATTGATATTATTATTCAGATTTATAATTTTATCTATGTCTCATGTTATATATACCATGAGTATTTAGGTTATTTTAATAAATTATGAATCCACTTGATTTATCTGCACTCACAATAACAGAAGAACCGGTTAATGTAGGCTATAACATAACAGACACATTACAAACAGGTCTTAGTCGATGAATTCCTATTTTATGAGTTATAATATGCATAATCGTAACGATATGCATATATCGTAAAAATAAATGAAAAAGAAAATATTGATGAAAAATACTTCTATGGAATTCTATAATCTTAATCATAACATTTTTAGTATGGGTGTTTGTTTCTTATCTATTTTGGCATCCTACTATAACATCCATACCTCCTTCGGAAATATCTTAGCTACCTTCACTTTCAGAAATAAAAGCTTTATTATATCTATTCTTAATTCAGTCCCATTTCTGAAAGAAATCTATGATATAAGTTATTCAATCTACAACTACTTTATCTCATACAGATATATTAGTACAGCTACAATATAGTTTCTTTTGTTTTAGCATTATTCCTCATTCTAATCAATCTTTATGATTAATAGGCTGGATATTACATGCAAAAGTAGTTCAAACCTGATTATAGGTAGAAATACCTGTAGAAGGATCTCTTGTATATTTATACAATGTAGCTTTTTTATATATAAGATTCACATTTTATGTTGTTAATTGATTAAATATTTATATCGTTAAATTGTTTTTATTCTATGTATAATAATGCAACATAGGAAACTAATAATATTTATTATTCTTTTATTAGTAATATCTTTCTTTGTTTTTAGCAGCCGATGTAGAAGCCCAAATCCTCCTTTTAAACAGATATATACTTATAATTGAATAACAAAAGATTTATATGATTGTTATGATGAAGAATGAAACTTTTTTTGTGAAGTTTCATTAGTTAAAAGAGAGCCTTATTGTGGTTTTGATAATGTATTATTTAGATTTGAAGAGATATGATCATATTTATTTAGATAAATAATATTATTATGACTAAGAAGAAATGGATAATTCTGATTTCTATTATAGCTTGATTAGCTATTATTTTAGCTATATATAAGTTCGTGTTTTTTGATCCATGTGTTTCCAAGTGCGAGAAATATTGGTCCATTTTAGCATGTGATTACCAATATAGTTGTGAACATGTATGTATATTTTCTCCAGGTGAGTATTCTTGTAATTAACTAGGCAAACTGAAACTTTTTCGTTTATCTAGCAATTCACTCATTTCATTTTTGTTGATAAAATCAACTTGCTAACATTATTTCCATTAGCTTTAAATCTGAAGGAATTGTCGCATATCAATACTTATATTTCACAGATAACA
>JAZQNA010000053.1:0-4174 GCA_045627125.1 Candidatus Absconditabacterales bacterium
TCTCCATCACTTGCTCTCTCAAGCATAAGCATTACATATCCTCTAACTTCTTTTGTAGATTCAGCGTTAGCGATTTGATTCATGATTCCAGCAGCTTTAAGAGCTTCTAAGTGTTTTGCATAGTAAGGAGTTCCTCCTTCGTATGTAGTTCCCCAAAGAAGTCTAGATAATGCTGTACCAAATTCAGCTCTAGAAATTGTATCATAAGGTCTGAAAGCTGAGATTCCTTGACCCATGATTCCGTATTGACAAGCTTCAACGATTGCTGTAGCTAAGTCACCTTTAACTGATGCAGTATCAGTAAAGTTACAAGCTGCAGAAGCGTTAGCTTCACGGTCTGTAAAAGATTTAGCATAGTTAGCTAACATTTTAGCCATTTCTGCTCTAGTGATAGCTCCATACATGTTGGCTCTATCGATAGTATCCATAGTTGTGATACCATTTTCATGTGCCCAGTTGTAAGCTCCTTGTAATTCTTCGCTGTATGTAGCTCCGAAAACATTAGCGCTAGGAACAACTGTAGTAGCAACCATTGACACTCCAGCCAATAGTGCAAACAACTTTTTAATGTTCATGTTGTTTTGTAGAATAAAAATAAAAAGTCACAAAATAAATTACCAAACAGGGTACGTTTCCATGTCTCCACACGGTAAACTAATCCTCAGTGTAAAAATATTAGACACAAATGCAAGAGATTTTGACTAATGTAGACATAACTACCGACATTAATATCGGAATATGGCACACAATAAGCACTATCATAAAGATAGCTTAATCTCAGGTTGGGCCCGCTACTTTTACACAGAGGACTACCCTTACGAAATAGACTACGAGCCATTTTGAACTTTGTGACAAAAAAAGACATTTTTTAAAAGATTTTGACCACTTTTTATAAGTTTTATCAGTGCATAAGTTATATTTTTCGATTATTTGTTCAGCTTGACTTTTTATATATTTAATAATCAAATTAATTTGATATTGTTATTATATATATAGGTATAAATTTTTACACAAATATAAAAAAAATCTTAAAGTGTAAAAAATATGTGATTTTTACCAATCCATGTCGATATATTTATCTTATACATATTTGGCAATATTCCCTAACATTTTTATAAAATACAACCCACCCCTTAATTATTTATATATCATTATTCAATCTTTTGAATTAATCGGTTTTTATCTTTTATTTTTCTAATTTTGGGATATTTTTTAAATAATCAAATAATTCAACATTAATATAAAAATTTTCTTTTTTGATCTTTTCTTTCTTTAATATTCCAATTTCAATCAGTTGATCTAAATATTTCACTGCAGATGGACGAGAACATCATAAATCTTCAACAATAAACTCTATTTTTGTATAAGGATGTTTAAAAACATTATTTAACAATGTTTGACTATATATTTTTGGTAATTTTTCTCTTATGATATGCTTTTGTGATAACATCATATCTTTTATTCAATTAATTATATCTATTGTTTGCTTTGCGGTTTTTTCTATTCCTGTAAGAATAAATATAATCCAATCTATCCAATCTCAATTATTACGTATATTCTGAAGATATCTGTAATATTCTGTTTTATTCTGATTAATATATCTGCTTAGATAAAGTATTGGTGAATCTAATAATCATTCCTTTACTATATATAAAATATTTATTATACGTCAAACCCTTCCATTTCAATCATAAAATGGATGAATACTTTCAAATTGATAATGTAATAACGCCACGTTAATTAATGAATCATGTCACGTATCTGGATCATTCAAATACTTTTCAAAATCAGACATATAATCTAATATCTCATTATAACTTTGTGGAGGAATATATACAGTCTCTCAACTTCTTTCGTTTCTTAGTTCTGTTCATGGTATTTTTCTAAATCATGCATCATTATGTTCTATTAATGATTGGGCCTTAATTATGTCTTTATTTAAGATTAAATGACTTTTTTGAATAGTATGATATGCCACCATTAGAGCATCTACATAATTATATACTTCTTTTGCTCCTATTGTTGAAAAAGTTTTTTTTTCAATATTACTCTGATACAACTCATCATGTGTCGTAATAATATTTTCAACTTCAGAACTATCTTTAGCTTCCTGTAAAGATAATGTTTGTATTAAAATATCTTCATTAGGAAGAATCTTAGATACTCATTTTAGTTCTGCTAATGCTTTATGTGCAGAAAGAAGATGTTGCATTACATCTACTGTTTCTAAATTTTGTTTTGCTATTGTATAAAGAGAGTCCATCTTGCTATAAATGATATCAATAAAAAACACATATATAAAATATATTGAAAAATTTTTATATATCAACAGTAATATGTAAAAGAATTGCGATTTTTTTTACATATCACTCATTACATGTAAAAAATTTTTATATTTGTTTACATATCCATCCACCACATAATATACTTTTACACATAATTCCGTTTCTGTTTGAAAAATAGTAGGAAACAATGTATTAAAATCACACTTACTTAAGAAACAGACAATGTTAAATAATCGTTTCATTAAAATTTATAAAGATACAGAAGTTAGAGCCATTTGGGATGAAACTAATTCTAAATGGTGGTTTTCTGTAATAGATATTGTTTGAGTCTTGTAATGAAGTAAGAATCCACAAGTATATCGAAGAAAATTAAAACAAAGATTGAAAGCTGAATGAAATGAAAGCGTGACAAATTGTCACGGTTTGAAAATGATGGCTCCTGATGGTAAATTACGTTTAACTGACATATTAGATTAGGATTGAATTATCTTATTAGCTAAAAACTTTCCAAATAATAATGCTAAGGATTTCTTAGATTGGTTTTTGTATAGTGAAAATAGTGTAGACTGACAGAGTAGAAAAAAAACTTATGCATTATTTGAAAATAATCTTATACAGGAAGAAGATGTTTGAACAGTAAAATCGTTGAAGCAAATCCATGCTTATTTGTTTTGATGATTGTATGATTTTGCATGAAAAATAAGACAAAAGAATATATCTAAATAGTGCTTTTTTATAATTAACAACTTCTTGTATATCTGCAAAATTTTTGTTATTTTCTTTTAGTGAGTCTTCATATCTAATTACGTCAGAAAAAGAAGTTTGAGTTCATTCAATGCGAGAAGAAGAAACTGATTCAGATGTCATCAAAGTTCATAGTAAAATTTCAGGATTTGGAAACTTTGTATTAATCAATCATATTTTGCTAATTCTCTATTAGCTAAAATTATTAATTTATTTAAAGACTTATAATTGATATTTTTCAATGGCAATTCCTGAATTTTAAAATTAGGGTGCTGCATTTTATTTATTCATATAGTTGTAAAACAATAACATAACATATTTGTTTTTTTCAAAAATCAACTTTTTGTTCATTTTTTTCGATTTTGTGAACAAAATTTTATTTTTGTCCTTTATGAGAGATTGTATACTAATTAAAAATCAGATTTATTAAAAAGTGCCCAAAGACGGCACTTTAGACACTTTTAAAATTTAATACAAGTTATCTATTTTATTCAGCTACAGCATTACTAATTTCATTATTAGCATCTGGCAAATCGTTTTCATCTATTCCAAGTCCAAGTCTAGCTCTAGTTTCAGCATCTACAAATTCTCTTTTCCTTCAATATTTCTTTGCCGAATATTCTTGTAAAATTGGAACTATTTTCTTATTTTGATAATCATTTGTATAGATTGAGTTCATACTAAATACACGCGTTGTGGCATTATCAATATTAAGCTTTACATAAGATTTATAGTTTGCAATTCATACAATATCCTGTCCTGATAAAACTGGAGCATATTCTTTTTCCAAGAATTCGGCATCTGGGGCACCGACTTTAAATGACATCATCGTTCAAACGTTACCAAATACGGCAGCTTTTACATCTGATTTTCCTCATCCTGAATCTCATAATCATTTAGCTGGATCAAGCTGTGCGATATACTGGTGTGCCATAATCAAACCAAGTCTATACTTACGGGCTTCTGATAAGATATCGGCAAATGTTCATGATACAAAGTTCTGGAATTCATCGACATATAGGTAAAAGTCCTTTCTATCCTTTTGTGGGATATTTGCTCTAGCCATGGCAGAGTTATAAACTTTAGACACTATAATCATACCAAGCAATTGTGCATTTAATTCTCAAATCTTACCTTTTGAAAGA
>JAZQNA010000054.1:0-24224 GCA_045627125.1 Candidatus Absconditabacterales bacterium
TGGTATGGCAGCCTCTTTAACAGAGAAAACAGTTACAAAGTCTCTAGAAAAGCTATTCCGAGTAGAAGATCTTAAATGAAGTAGTAAATGATATAGAACAACAATCTCAGTAACAGATATGACATGATCTGTAGAAAATGTAGTATATACAATTCCTGCAGCTAATATTTATATTAAGACAACAGGACTTGAAATAAAATCATGAACAGGTGAAGATGTGGTATTAACTTCATCATTAAGTAATTTTCAATCCATGGAAGGACCAGTCACATTCATTCAGAGATGAACATGAACAACAGCATGATTATTATGAAAATATGGAGCAAGGCCAGAACTTCAAGTAATAGTGCCAGCTAATATGCCAGGTACAACATACAAATGAACTATTACATATACATTATATGAAAACGAATAGTAAAGATTATGATTAAAAATAAAGTCTTTCCGTAATTGGAGAGACTTTTTTAATGCTAGTTTCTAACAAGTAAATTTAGCATGAAAACCAATAGTTAGCGTCGATAAAATAATGTGCTTTTATATTGATAACCAAAGTATAGCGGAAAATTAAAAATCTAAATTGCTTTTTATGTTCATATTTATACAAAGTTGGTAGACAGATATTTACAGAAACAAAATATATGTAATCCGAATTTTTATCTACTATCTTTAATGCCATATGAACGATATCAGAGCAATCTTTGATATAGGTAACGACACTATCAAAGCTGTTGTATTTGGGAAAGACAACGATAAGGATATAATCCTTGCAAAACAAATCGAACCCGTTATGTGAATGAGAAAAGGAAAGATTTTACAAGCTGAAGATTTCACAAACGTATTAAACAGAATCGTAGAGTATTTCATTAAAAAATTAGGAGGAGACTTTATTGATAAAGTATATGTAGGAATCTCTCATCCTGAAATGATAACTCAAAGAATTATAGAGGGAAAAAGAATTATGAGCGATGCAGTTGAATTAGAAGACTTAGAACATCTATCTAGAATTGTTGGAGAAATCGCTAATGTAGCAAATTATGAAACTATTAAAATTGTCCCAGTATCATGGATTCTTGATGAAACTAAAAGAGAGAAAGACCCAATCGGATTAAAATGTAAGAAATTAGAATTAATGGCAGATGTATTCATGATTCCAAAGAACTTCTACAATGGACTCATAGATGCATTCGATAAAATTGGTTTAACAGTTGCTGATATTATTCCAAACATCTTAGCTGCTAGTGAAGTTGCTGTTGATTACGATCATAAAGATCTATGAACAGTATTAGTAGATATTGGTAAGAATCAAACTTCATATGTCGTTTACGAAGATTGATTCCCTCTATGATATGGAACATTACCAATTGGTTGAGAAGAAGTTACAAAAGACATCTCAATTTGAATGCAAGTTGATATTAAAGAAGCAGAAGATATTAAGAAGAGTAATGGAAGTTGTATAATTGATAGCGAAACACCAATGGATCTTCCATTAGATAAACATTTCTTAACTGAAATTATTAGTGCAAGATATGAACAAATATTCTCTAAGATTAATGAGCATTTGTTTAAATTAGAAAAAGACTGAAGACTTCCTGGTGGAATATTATTACTAGGATGAGGATCTAAAATTCAATACATAGACTTATTAGCAAAAGATATATTTAAGTTAGCAACATTCTATGCTAAGGATCAAGTAGTAAATATTGGAGATCTCTCAAGCAATATTCAATTCGTAAACATTATATGATGTTACTACCGATCTCTTAAATATATGGATGATTCTCACCACAGTGGATGAAAAGTCGATTTCGGTAAGACATTCCAAAAGATTTGAAAATTCTTTAAAGATCTATTTTAAAACCCTAAACACAAAATAATGATAATTATTTCACTATGTATTATGTTCTGATTATATAGAGCAAATACAAAATAAAACAGCATACACAATTATGACTTTTATTCTTTTCATAAACTAGTAATGACTATCCAAGAAATACAATTACCTCCAATCACCCCAGGTGCTAAAATTAAAGTTGTTTGAGTTGGTTGAGGAGGAAATAAAGCTTTAAATAGAATTATTCAACAAGGACTTGATGGAGTAGAATTTGTTGCTGTAAATACTGATGCTCAAGACTTGGCAGCAAACTTAGGAGAAACTAAAGTAAACATCTGAATTAATATTACTAAAGGACTTTGAGCTGGAGCTAATCCAGAAATTGGAAGAAAAGCTGCAGAAGAATCTGAAACTGAAATTAAAGAAGCTCTTAAAGACGCTGATATGGTATTTATCACAGCTTGAATGTGATGAGGTACTGGAACAGGAGCAGCTCCTGTAATCTCAGGAATCGCTAAATCAATGGGAATCTTAACAATCGGTATTGTTACTAAACCATTTAGCTTTGAATGAAAGAAAAGAGAATTAAACGCAACAGATGGATTATTAAAGATGAAAGAAAATGTTGATACATTAATCGTGATTCCTAACGATAAAATCTTCAACATCGCTGATAAGAAAACAACTTTCAAACAAGCTTTTGAAATGATTGATAAAGTTCTCTACTTATGAATTCAATGAATTTCAGACTTAATTACTAAACCATGAGATATTAACATCGACTTCGCAGATATTAAAGAAATTATGCTTAATTCTGGAAATGCATTACTTGGAATTGGATACGGAGCAGGAGAAAAGAGAGCAGTTGATGCTGCAAGAAAAGCTATTGAAAATCCATTACTTGAAACTAATCTTGATGGTGCTAAGAAAGTTATCTTCGCCGTTAGTGGAGGAACTGATTTAACTCCAATCGAAGTTCAAGAAGCTGCAAATGTTGTTCAAGAGATTCTTGATCCTGAAGCAAATATGATTTGGGGAATGTCTTTTGATGACTCATTTGAAGATGAAGTAAAGGTTACAATTATCGCTACTGGATTTAATGAACAAGCTATGGGACCTGCTCATAAGACTGTAAAAACTAATACACGGGGAGATCCAATCAGATCAAGACAACCAGAGAGCTTCATTACTAGGGGAGTAAATGAAACTATTGGTGGATTCACATCTTCTCAAAACGGATTCTCATCATCTAGCGTTCAATGAACTACTGAAAATTTAACAAATGACGCATTTCGTGCTCCTGATCATTCAGAAGAAGATCGAGAAATTCCAGCTTTCATGAAAAAGCAATTAGGAGAAGATAAAGCTGAATAACTTAAAAAAGGTAAAAGTCACATTTTACATATCAAAAAAGGCTGATTCAAAAAAAAGAGAATCAGCTTTTTATTAATTAAATTTTTAAGTACAAAAAAAGTCTGTGCAAGAAATACAGGACAGACCAGCGACACTATTGCTAGACCGCCGATCCCAACTCTTATCATAATTGAGTTGTATAGAGTAATTTAACCATGCAAACTACTGTATAGAACTCAATTCTGCATACGAATACCAAAAAGGCGGTCTAATTTGCATCATTCCATCTCTTGTAAGACTTCCTAATGCTAAACGATGATTCTAGAAACCAGTAATCACCATTTATCTCAGGAGAAACCTGAATGCACCAACACGAACAGTTAACTCAGAATATGTAATTTTTTATTCTACAATCGTAAACTACTTTCTTGTTATGTTTTTTCAAGCTAAATAGATAAAAATGTGCTTATATATTAATCAAAAATACTATATTACAATTTACATATTATTGTAATATTAAAAAATATGTATTACAAATAACTTTCAATGCAAGAAAGAACATCATCTCTTCATCTTCAATGGACATTGTCGACATAGAACTCGACAGGAGAGTCTTTCATAATTTTTTCTAATTCTTGATGAAAAAGCTTTTGATTCTTACTACGATCTTTTTGATTTGATTTATCAATTTTTGTAAAAATTAACATAAAAGGAATTCTTTCTTCTATAAAACATGATATCATTTCTAAATCTATTTTTTGTGGAGGAATGCTTCAATCTATAAGTAAAAAAGTCATTTTTAAAGTTTTCCTCGTCTTCAAAAAGTTTTGTGTAAAATCTAGCCAGTTTTTCTTCTCTTGATTTCATACTTTAGCATATCAATATCAAGGGAGATCAACCAACATCCATTCATTATTTACTTTAAAAAAGTTAAACAATTTAGTTTTTCAAGGTGTATTAGAGCACTTAGCCAAAGTATTTCTTTGTGTAAGCATATTAATTAAAGAAGATTTTCAAACATTTGAACGTCAAAAAAATGCAAATTCTGGTAAATCTGGAGCTGGACATTGAGGGATTGTGGTTGCACTTTTTACAAATTCAGCAGATGTAATTTTCATGAATTATTTATAATTAATAAACTTATATATAAAGAGAATATAAAAAAGGAGAGTAAAAAGTCAAAGAAATCTGGACAACATTCTAAAAAGCAAACTAACAACATTCTAAATAATATATTTTTAGTTGCTTTCTACATTTTAAAATCGTAGAACATTAAAAATAGTAAAAAGGACCTGAAGATTCTACAGATCCTTTTTGTATAAAGAATTACTTATTCTTTTTCGTTACATTCTGCTTTATTCCAAGCATCACGATATTCATCTTCTGAAGCAAAAGCATCATCAGGATACGCACTAAATCCACACTGAGTACAGCGTAAAGATAATCCACACCAATGACCATTCCAACGAATATCATTACAACCACATTTAGGGCAAGGTTTTAACCCTACAAGTTCGTTTAACATAGCTTTTTTATGTATATATTTATGTTCATATAATAACAAAAAGACACATAGAATACAAGCAATTTTTATTCAAATAATATTCCAAAAAAAATAAATAAAAGAAAGGGGAGTTACATACTCCCCACAGATTTCTTGGAATCCAGTTTTTCTTGTTCCTCTCTAAAAAAGCTCCTAGCAGACTTTGAATTTTCCTTGTAAAGACGATATACATCACCCCAACTCTTAAAGAATGTCCAATAATTACCGCAATTATCTCTTAGAAAATAGAAAGGATAATAATTAGGTTTGTTAACTTTGTCCTGAGAACTCCAAACTAATTGCAGCACAGTATCTCCAACTTGGAAGATATCACCTTGACTGAGACTCAACATAGGCTCAAGAACATTTGGAAAACTCTTAAGAATCAGAGTCTGTTCATCTCTCAACTCTGACATGCGAGCATAAAGCTCATCTGCCGTTTCTGTTTTTTTCACAGCTTTTTGAGAAGCACAAGAAATCAACAATACTATAGTTAACACAGCTATAAGTATCACTAATATTTTTTTCATAATTTAAGAATTTTGTTTTTGATTATACATATGTATATATAATAGCATGATTAAAGTCAATATCTATTCACTTAACAAAAATCATATCAACTAGTAATTTCGAACAATATTTTAAATAATATTAATAGATTAAAACAAAGAGAACATATCTTGACAAAATTAATGAAAAATATATACTAAGCCGATAAAAAAATAAAACAAATCAAAAATTTATATATCATGAAACAGGAACGTAAAATTTTTATTTGTGGAGATAAAAGCGACACAAAAGTTGCACCTGAAAAAAGGCATGCAAAATCCGTTCTCGTCTTATTTGTAGACGATTATAATAACGATAGTTGCATGAACAGCGTAACAACAACATTCACCTGCAAAGGCTGTTACATTGTTGAGGCTGAATCATCAGCGAATTACAGCAAATATTTCAAAACATCACAGGCTGCAACAAATGATGGTTTAAAAATCACCATTAGTATAATTGGTGACGACATGTGCTTGGTATGCCCCAAAGTATCATCAAAGCAAGCCACTAAATAAGCATTACTCCACACAAAAGAGCACCAAGAGTTTCTTCTTAGGTGCTTTTACTTTAATGATAGAATTTGATTAATAAAATAAAGAATCAAGGAATTCGCATCAAGAACTATCAACAAATCTGATAACTCCTTTTTGAAAATTAATGTGGCTTATCGCTTCTCATAAGCATAATCATAACATATCATCTTATCTCCTCTATGTCTGGATTAGTATCTGTAACAACCCCTTCAGAAGCTAACTTATCCATATGGGGCTCATAATAAACATTTGTTCAATCAGCTAGTCCGTAAAGCATCCTAGACAGAACTGTAATAAACTCTGCTCTTGCAACTAAATCAAATGGTCTAAACTTATTATCAGGGATATTTAATCACATAATATTTAATTGATAAGCTAATTCACTTCATCAATAGTATTCTTCATTTAATTCATCAGTTACATCATCAAATTTAGGAGCCATCTTATTAACAGGGACTTTACCTAAGACATTCATAGCATATTGAGACAACATCTTAGCCATAGCTATTCTAGTAAGAGGTTGATCTAATTCTGCTTTTTCCATAGTATCCATAGTAGTAATTCAATTCTTATAAGCAAATTCATAAGCTAATTCTAATTCAGATTTGTTTGTATTATTTTCTTCCTTATTTTCTTCATTCTTTTCTACCACTTCTTCATCTACTTTTTTATTATATTCAGATTTAGATACACTTCTTCATCTTGAGCCACCTCATCAACTATAAGAAGGAGTTGGAGTAGGAATTGCTTCAAATATAGCTTGAATTAAAACATCTTCATCAATCATATTGAATCAATTATCATTTATTTCTATATCGTTTTCTGTTTGCCATTCTTTAAATCTGTATCAATCTTTAGGAGTAGCTGTTAAGGTGATATATTCTCAGTATCGAGCTTTTGTGCGGCTTGTACTAACGGTTCAATAATCCTCATTATTAGAACTAATATTAATTACAAAAGGATCATTTCAAAAATGACAATCATAGAATCGGATTCATGAATCAAAATCGTATCAGTCTTCCCAAGAAAAACGATCAAAATAATATGTTATATCTGTATTCTCTCAAATAGTATAAGAATCACTTATTTCCATATACATCCTTAATGAGTACTCTACTGAAGTGTTGAATACATGTTCAGGATCTTCAACTTTAACCCAATCTCATCAATCTCAAACATTTTCATCATAAGCAAATAGTTCATAATCCTTTAAAGTAACATAATCCTTATTGAATATTGGATTAAATTGATAATCTCAAAATTTTGTTCAGTCTTTTGGTAAACTTCATGTAAGAATTAACTCATCAATTGTTTCTTTCCCTACGATATTTCCAGTTAAATAACTTCGTATACTATATTCTTTATCATCTTTTTGATATGTTATTTCAACTTTACCTGTATATAATCCAAGATGAAGTCATTCTTTCATAGTCACTGTTGCAAAATCAATTGCCTCTTTTGGTCCTAATATTGTAAAATTTTCAGAATCTAATACTTCAAATACTTCATTTATATTTGGATTATCTGATGTATCTAACCTTATTCATTTTATTACTATCTCTGAATCTGTAGGATTTATTACTGTAATTACTTTTTCGTCAATATCTTCATATCACCATTCTATTTGTCAAAAATCAATATTAGTTGAGGTAAGTTCAGATATATTATTGATAGGGATTACATTAATTGTAATTAAGCCAGTTGCCTGATCTATCTCTTGGCCGAATTTCTCTCAGTATCAAACTACCAATTTTCCTGTATATGTTCATGCATTTAATACGCCATTATACTCTAAAATTCCAATTTCTTCAGCTTGTAGGGTTCATTTAAACATATCTTCTATGCCTAACATATCCGATTTTACAGATATTGATGTTATGACAACTCTTTTCTCTGTATCGTTTTTTATTACCACTGGTTGTGATTTTTTGTGTTTATATCATGCAATTATATCATTAAAAATAATATCATTTACAGAGACTCAATCTTCTTCAAAATCAGGTTGAACAATGTCTAACGTATATGAACCAGTTGCAGTATATCGTTCAGAGCTATCTGATTTTTGATAACTAAAGATTATTTTACCTATGTATTTTCATGTTGGTAGCTCCTTATCATATTTAATTTTACCAAAGCATTCCACATCTCAACAGCTGTCTATCCTTGCACTAATCATATATTTAACTCCTGGGTTATCATACTCTAATATTAAATTTGGCGTTCATTTAATCTTGATGCTTGTTGTTATTGTTATATCTATTCAATAAGGAGGATATGTTCAGTTATAAGTTACATCATTAACAATAACTTCATTTTCTGCAAAACTAGTTCAAAATCAAGCAAACAAGCCAATAACTAAAAAAGCAATCAGCTTTAATCACTTTCTATTAAACATAATATAATGCATACAAAAATAAAGCTTAATATATTATATGTACAAATACTGTACCATAATTCAATCATTTTAATCAATATAAAGCATTGACAAACAACATAGAAACATTATAACAACAAAACTGATTCATAAATATTTACGTTAGATTATCGGGAGGAGCGGTCTGTGTTAGATAGCTCCTTTTTTCTTTTTAAAAAAATACGTGAACCTGAAACATAATTCACGTACAATTTTAAACAACTTATTTCTTGTCTTTATTATTTTCCCTGTTTTCTTTAAGTTCGTCTTTTACTTTAGTAATATAAATCAATACAATGAAGTAAAAAAAGATACCTAAAGTATACACCAAGCTACAATACTTAAACAGATTGAAATCGGCGATACCTGGAAAAATTTCTTTTATACCAGATGAAGCAATCATAGGTAAAAGCATCCAAAAGAATAATAATATCATTTTGGATTCTTTCCTAGCCTGAGAATCATCCTTCTTACCAGGATTATCGATAGTAGCTTCTTGAGAAGCCTGAACAAATAAATCATGATAATGGGCCCAGACAAGGAATGCAATATACATTCCAGAGAAGACAAGCGAGAAGACTGACAATAATTTGCCAACAAAATCACTTAAATTAGAAACTACATCATTCATAACTTTAATTTTATTTATAATAATAAGTATATATAATTACCCCTAAAATTCAATAAATGGAAGCAAACAACGATAGAAATCAGATATAAAATAACATAAAAATTTCAATCAGCAAAAAAGCGTAAACCCAAAATCTACGCTTTTTATAATAAGAAATTTCTTAGACATTAATGGGTGTACTAGATATATGCACAATTTTATGCCACCCATGTATTGGCACCACCTGTACCCATTCACCCCCATCAGCATACGAAAGTACTTGAATATCTATCTTTCGTAACCAATGTTTCGAAGACTTTTCTCTCATAATAATTGGAGCCAAGCAAAAAAAGACCCAACCTTTAGATTTTTTTTCCAAAATAATTGCATCACTTGAAATTATTTCAATAGTGACATAATGTTTTGGAGAATCTACAACATCACGCTTCCAAATAGGAACCGCAGCAAATTTTACTAATTGCATCATAATCTTCCCTCCTATTCTTTTGTTATTTTTCTATTTAAATAGAATTATATAAAAACACAATAAAGAAATCAAGGCTTTTACATGGAAGATATTAATATCACAACATTATAAATTTTTCAAATACTTATAAAAAATTTTAAAAAGTGATTTAAAAAATCTAAATAGTATAAATTTTATCAGTTAAGAACTAAGAATAAAAAAGTCCTAAAAAAATTGACAAATAAATAAATTTAGAGTATAATAATATCGTCATCATGAATGAGACACAAAATGTTCATGGTGAAACTGATGAGATCTTTAATAAAGTTTATGTAAAAAGTACTACTTGTTATTACTTATCTTCCTGTGCTGTTATATGTTATGACTTTATGTTATATCATATTCTATTCTCTCTTTATAGAATTCACTATATCGAGTAATCACTTATCTACTTCACCGTTCTTAAGTAGCCAGTAGGAGAGTTGCTTCTTCTCTTGAGGGTTTTGTCTTATAAGGGTTAGATTCCTCTACTTAATAGTTTAAACATCTATTGAGATTCTTTGATGAGAAGACAATTTGATTATCTCTTATGAGATTTTGTTCTTAAGTATCTCGTTTTAAAACGGTAATAATCATGATTTCACCATTCATTAAATTATTATTAGTTATGTCTTACTTATCACTCATAAGGTCAATGTTCAAAAAACATTTCGATTAGAGTATTTGATTCCAGTTTGTAGGGTATTTAAATGGTTGAATTGGTTCATTCATCTATCACTTCTTATCCTTCTCTTATGATTCATTTCATAAGATCCAATTACTAGAGTTTGTTATTCCATGGTACTCTTAATTTAGGATAGCCTAAATCATGGGATATGGGGTTATTTAATAGATGGCTTCACCTGATAGGCATTTACATAAACTATTCTCATTTGGGATTAGGATGTAGATTTATTTCTGCATCTTTTTTGTTCTTAAATAAAAATATTACTATAAACAAAAAAAACTAGCGAAGAATATCCGCTAGTTATTTTAGATAGAGAGTAATTAATAACGATCAACAAACTTCTTCAACCTTTTGTTCCACTTGTAAATTCCAAGTAATTCAATAGCCCGAAAGTAATCTGGAGGTAACTTCATATACTCAGAAGCATTCGTTAAACTAGTATGTTCTTTAGGTAGACATATCGGTTGTAACGCCTGTATAGACACACAATTCTCTTCCACCAATCTCTCATACACAATAGTATCGAAATCTTCACTTACAAACTTAACAATAAAATCCTCTTGATTCTTATATGGAGCTTTAGATTTAGGATCGTTGAATAAAATTCTAAATCCATGTTCAAGATGAACTTCTCTTGGTAGAATCAAATCTCCAACTTGAGGAACCGTCTGAACCGCTTGTTCAATCCCGTACAAAGCACCAATCGACTTAAAGAATCCATCCATTGTGAATTCGATTAAATCAACGGTAAAACGAACTTTTTCCATAAATTTTATTTTAATATGATTACTATTTTATTTTCTCTTTGTTTAATATACATAACAGACTATCAGATTTCAATAGCAAAAATTAATCATTAATTATAAAAAGGTAATAAAACTTTTAATAAAAAAGCTTTTAAAAAAAATAAATCTAATTGAAAAAAGATACCAATTTATTTATAACATAATTAGATAAACAAAAAAGATAATCAGATTATTAATATAAATAAATAAAAAAACAGCGACTATGAAACTAGACTGGATTTGTTATGTTTTCAGCATCATCGTATACATAATGTATATGATATTTGCATTCCCTGGGCTACAAAAGAAAAGTAAAATATTAGCCTATGGACTTACCTTCCTTATGATAGTATTTGTCATTGGATTACCAATAACAACTTTCACAGGAGAAACTTGTATTGTAACGACACTTATTGCAGCAATCTTCGCTTATGCAGGATGGTGCTGCCGCAAATGACTTAAGGAACCTTTTAGGTTCCTTTTCTCTTACAAAAAATAATATATCTAAGATAGTATAATCTACACATAAGTTAGATTGACTTTACTATGAAAATATATATAAAATAAACGTCACGTGAGTGACATAAAATAAAAAAAAATTGTTTAATTATGAAACAATTAGTTGTAAAAATCATTTGCTGCTTAGCTTTCTTGATTTTTATCGGATGGGCTATCTGGTGCGGCACTGACAGACATTTCTACAACATTATGTGTAAAATGCCTGTTGAAAGTACTTGGTGTATGGGCGACTCCATCCCAGCTCCACTAAGTGGTCTCAAAGAGACGTATAAAGGACCGATTCTATCGTTTCGCAAAGATACTGTAAGTATCACCCAGAGGTTTCCAAACCTCTTTGACGAGAAGAACCGTTACTTAATATACATCTTGAAGGACAACCACAATCACTCTTGGTCTCTCGTAAGAGAACCTGACAGAAAATACAAGTATTATCTGTACAGAGACGAATAAGACCGAGTACTCTTTATTAAGAAGAACGTTGGTGTGGCGTTCTTCTTTTTCTTAAAATAAAAAAATTAAAAAATAAACCTTCCTAACATAATACGTTAGAAAGGTATTATTTTAAATCTTAATAGCGATATTAAAATTTTCGCCATACAACTTTTGAGCATAATTGTCACGACGTTCTTGCAACTTTTTAAAGTTACAGAGCAGAGTGTTGAATTTGATAGTAAAAGGGGATGCTATCCAGGTAAGAATAGACATGTTGTGCCAATTACTTACAAAGTCATACTCCTTAGTCATCATCCGATAAGAGAATCCGATTTCCACCAATCCTGTTTTTACCTGACACGGGGATCCGAACTTCTTGAGAGATTCTTGCTCAATAGTAGACTTACCGTCCTTAATGTATTTCCTAATAGGACTTAACAATATCCCCAGCTTTATCTTACGATAAGAATCAGCTGAGAATTCAGCAACAACCTTAGAAATACATGTTTCATGATCGGTAACATGAAAATTCAAAGCTAAACAAACCTTCATATTTAATCTAATTTTGTTTACATTAAACAATATAAATAAATACAGAAAGGAATTCAACAGAATTATTTTTAACCAAATAAAAAATATTAAAACAAAAAATATAATTGAATTTTATCTACTCTTTGATTATAAACAAAGGCACAAAAATTATAAAGAAACCAAACAAAATTTATATATGGAAATTTTAGTAACAATTTTATTCTTAATTGTTGTTGGTTTTCTCACACTCTTAAGAAATACTGCAAAAAAACAAAACAAAAAGTATTCAATAATCGATGATTTTCTTCTTTATGGTGGCATCCCTGTCGCACTAGGCTATTTCTTGTTTATTATGTTTAATCCAAACAATCAAGACAAGGCTTTTGAGGATGTAATAGTTGAGTCGAAATGCAATATATATTACCTACTTGTATGGATGATATTATCAACTCTTCTATTCTGCATAAGACAAATTCCCAACAAAAACCAGAACAAAAAAGAAGAATAATTACAGTTAATTAAAAAGAGCTATCAGTAATTCTGACAACTCTTTTTATTTTATATTCTAATTAAAAAAACAAGTAAATTATTTTTTAGGTTACCTTTACTGGTCGAAAATTATCATTTACATATATTTCTCAAATTTGTAATGTTTTATTTCATTCAGAGTTTCACCTACTATCAAAGATTTCTAAAGTTTGAACCATATCAATATCATTATAAACGAACTCATCATCATATACTTGAAAAATATCTCATTTACTATAATTACTTAAATATATGGTTTACAACGTCGGTTATACATTAAGTGTCAAATCTAATTGCATAGATGAGCAAGCATATCTATCAATCACTTGTTTTTCTCATCCAAAGACACCACTCCTGGGGTCAAAAATTCATATGGGAAAGTAGTTGTTAACAAAGAAGAGCTACTAGCACACTGCATAACATGTGCACAAAAAGCTCTTCGTAGACCTTATGACTTAGAGACTTTCGATAAATGTCTCATGATTGAAGGAGTAGATACAAATGGCAACTCCCATAAAAGACCCATTATGTCAAAATTCAGCACATTCTAATTTTATGAAAGAATTATTGATAATCTTCTTAAAAATATGGGAATGACAATCGAATTCGATCGTTAACTCTCTAAGGAGGAGAATATTTGTACCTAAATATTCTCCTTTTTTATCTGAAAATTACTGATAAAGAAAATATGAAAATCTCAAATTAATAATTAAAGTATTGAATTTAGATAGACTATTGTGTATATTAAACAAAAAAACAAAATACGTGTACAAATATGAAAGTGAAATTTGGATTTAGATTTAAAATCTGTAAAAAGACAGGCTATGTCTGGAACAACCTGTACATCGAAAAGATGGTTGATGAAGAGACCGTCGGGATAACAAAACACCTTCAAAACGGTAAGGTTAAAATATATCCAGACAGACTTCGTCCACTCTGTGCTGCATCGATTCTAAAAAGTCATATCATTGAGAAAGATGATATGTTGGTGCCCCAGTATCTAATTGTACAGCTTTTCGAGAAAAATAAAGATCCCAGAAGTAAAGATAAGTACAATATCATGTATAAGTACTTACTAACAGATGATGATCTAACGCTCGATATAAACGAGCTAAAAACCGAGTTTGCCGCCAGATTTAATGGTAAATAATCGATTTCTTTTTATAGGGGAGATGCTTGTAACCGAAGCTTTCTCCCTTTTCCTTTATATTAATAGTCTATCATATAGAATATGAATAGAATTAAATTTTCTTATTTTGAAATAAAAATCTTTTTCGATATTTGACAAATATAAAATAAGATTTATAATATATGTATAGTTTAATTCTTAATTCTTTGTTATGAAAAAATATTTTACAGGTATTTTACTTATATGATGCCTTACAATAGGGAATTCTGTTTTCTGAAGTTCTGTTTGTGATATATATAAAAATGGCATATTTGCTGACAACAATATGTACAGAAATTGTATCAATGAAGAAAATTATAACAACATAATAGAGAATTATAATCAAGCATTACAAAGGCAAGATTATGTTCAATGTATAACATATCTAGAAAAAGCAAAAAAATACTGAAGAGACCTAAATGATATTAACAATAGGATACAAAATCATGCAGCTTATCTATGTTCAGCTTATGCATGAAAAGAAGAATATAAGACAGCTATTACATATTGTAAAAAATCATTAGCAATATACGAAGAAGCTTCAGTATTGTACAATGCCTGATTCATTTCTTATCACCTAGAAGATTATACATCAGCCACAAATTATTTAAATAGAGCCAAGAAAAAAGCATTAGATGCTGATCTAAACCAACAAATCGATAACTTAATAGAAAGTGTAAAAATAGCAAAGGAATATGCTACACTAAAAAAGACACGAAAGACTAATGACCCATATTGATATTACCAATATTATTTACAATGAATAAATATATTTGATGCGTGGGACAAATTACCTAAAAAGAAAAATGAAGTATTAATTGCAGTCATTGATGATTGAATAAATATAAATCATCCTGAATTTAAAAACAAAATATGGATCAATGAAGAAGAGATACCTGGAAACTGAATAGATGATGATAGAAATTGATATATAGATGATTTCAATTGACGAGACTTTGTTAACAGCACTAATAATACAAAGCCATCCGAATCTCATGGAACTTATGTAGCATGAGTTATTGCATCAAGCACGAATAATAATGCATGAATTGCTTGAGTCGTACCAGAAGTAAAAATTATGAATTTAAACGTATTTTGATCTAATACTAAAGCATGAGATTCAAAAATAATTGAAGCAATAGAATATGCCATAGATAAATGAGCAAATATTATAAATTTAAGTTTATGATGAACACAATTCACATATTCAAACATATACGATAAAGTATTTAAAAAAGCCTATGAAAAAGGAATTATAATTATTGTTTCAGCAGGGAATTGAGATGTTTTAAGTCATGAAGCTTGAGTAAACACGACCATAAATAAAATATCTCCAGTATGTAATGAAACAGATACAAAAATGGTATTTTGAGTATGAGCTTTATCAAAACAATGATCCAGAGCGAATTGGTCAAATTATTGATCTTGTGTAGATTTTTATATGTACTGAGAAGACATATATACAACATCAATCAATGCTGACTGAGAACCATATGCACATACTCAATGAACTTCATTATCAGCTCCAATAGTTGCTTGAATTGTAGGTCTATGATTTAATAAATATGGAAAATTAAAACCAGATATCGTATATAATAATTTAAAAAACAGTTTGAGTGGGAATGTAATAGATGCGGCAAAATATTTAGACAATATTTCACTTTCACAAGGAGAATTGAAAGATGCTATTAATTGGCTAATTAAAAACAACTTTACAAAAGCTACAAACATAGGAGGTTATAAATACAATAAAACACTAACAAGAGCTGAAGCTTCAAAATTCTTTGTAAATTATGCAAAATTATTCAATAAAGACATTATTGTAAACGATAGTTCTGCATGTGAATTCTCAGATATAAATGAAGCACCAGCAGATTTAAGAGCATATATTGTTACAGCATGTAGATATGGTCTATTAGGCTGAAGTAAAGGTAAATTTAAGCCATACTCAAACCTTACAAATGCACAAGCAATAACTGTTTTTATGAGAATGTATTCATGAAAAAAAGATGAAAGCTGAAAACATTTTGCTGATAGGTATTTCATTGAAGCTTATTCATTATGATTAATCGATTGAACTCTAATGTGAAACCAGAATAATTATGAAAGGTGAGTAACAAGAGGGGATATTGCAATTCTACTATACAGATGATCTCAACTTAACGAATAATAATTTTCGTATATCTGAATCATAATATAGCTATAAACCGTATTATAATAACATATTTTAGTTAAATATATCTTATTAGTTTAATAAAAAATATGCAGTAAAATTTTGTGGCTATTTTCTTGACAAATAATGTATTTTGTATATAATATAAGTGTGTGGTAGAACCTTATAAGAAAATAGTATTTCTTAGGAAGTACTATTTTTCTATATTGCGTAAGATACGATTAATTACAATTATTAAACACATAAGATTTACTTGATAATAAGAATATTTCTCTTAAGAGCAGAATTAATTCAATAATAAGTAACTAAATAAAAAAAGAGCCAATTTATATAACCGACTCTTTTTAAAACAAGAAATTAAGGTTTACCTTCTGGCCTTGTTGATGTCTTACCGCACTTTCTACAACGATAATAACAACAAAAAACAGTATCATCATCTCATATACGCAGTTGATAAATTTGATTAACAACAATCAAAAAATCTCTATAGAAAAAGACATTCAGGATTCCCTAACGTCTTTTTATTTAGATAAATGTTTTCAAAGGAGTGAAACAACATAACAATAACTACAACCTAACTTGATTGCCTTTTATATTGTTCTTTTGTTCAATCTATATTAAATATTACTCAAGTTCAGGATATCTTTCAGTGTATAACAAAGAGAAACGTATATGACTTTCATGAAGGATCCATAACATACATACGAGCAATTCAATTATCTCGCTTGTTTTCAAACTTATCAGGATTAAAGCTAAATGAGTGATAATATCTTATTCAATTAATTTCAATATACGATCATTTATCATCATACAATCACTTACCAAAATATTTTTGAATACTTTGAAAGTCCTCATCTTTTAATTCATCAAACAAATTATAATCATTTTGATCTACTTGAGGATGAATAACTTGATGAATGTCTTGAATCACAGAGTTCAACTTTTCTAGTCATTGGTTTTCTTGTTCCATAGCAAAATGTTTAAATATAAAATACACAATATAATTATAACCTAAACATAAAAACAAATCAAAAAAAATACAATATTTTATATTAAAGAAATAAATCTGATTAAATAATAAAGAATATTGCATTTCTAAATAAAAAAGCCTGGATAAAAATCCAAGCTCTAAGACTACATAGTAGATATACTACTGAAGTACTGTTGTTACGGTTTTACTCTGTGTAGATTATTTCCACAGGACGCCCAAAGAGGGCAAGTTCTACAATTTTCATCACAATCTGCTTCTTGAGGCCTAGTAATGAATTGTTTCATAATTTTGTGTTTATAATGTATTATATACATAGTTGTTTCATTGGACAGTTGTCACAGTTAAATTCCGAAGAGCAAACATCAACAGATTCATTTATCATTTTTTCTTCCATATTATGATTAATATTTTGTTATTACTATAGTAAGTATACACATTAAGACAAAAAAGTCAACAAAGAAGAACATTATCCATCAAATTAGACAAATAAGACGAGTTGTTGACATTTACAAAAAATATAGTAAAACTTGACTTTTAATTAGCTAAAGAGTAAAATTATGTATAGCATATAAAAAATACAACATTTCAAAATATAAATTATTTATACAAATGAATTATATAATGGATTATTGAAATATCAGAATAAACAATTGAAAGAATAATTTAATTTTATCAGCTCCTCATTGATACAAGCATTTTAGAAATAATGAAATAAGATGAAGAGAATTAAAAACAACAGAAATTGTAGAGACTATATCAAATGATTTAGATGTATTTTCTATTTATAAAACATGTGATGATGATAAAGATGCAAATTGGGATAAGAAATGCGAATACAAAAGCCTTTTAAAATGAACAATACAAAACAATAATATAAAATTTTTGTTTGATATTCATTGAATGAACAGCAATTGGAATCAAGATATTTGTATTGGAATTAATAGCTGACAGAATATTCATTGAAGAGAAGATATTTTAGAAAAAATAATTCAAATATTTAAAGAAGAATGATTCGCAAACATAGGAATCGATATCCCATTTAAAGCAAGTTATGAAAATTGTATTTCTAGATATATAGCAAAGGAATGCAACATACCTACATTTCAAATAGAGATAAATTTAAAATACAGATCAGACCGATTTGAAGAATATAAAAAATATAATAATTTAATTAATTCACTAAAAAAAATCATCAATTATATACTCACGCATGAGAAATAGAATCTTCAAGCAGCATAAGTAATCATAAAAGTACAGAACACAATTAAAACAAATTATCAATTTGCTAATCAGCTTTTCTGCTCAACAATATTATTTAATCGTTTTGCTAATTTTTGGGGCTGAGGAATATATGATAATTCTATAGCTTTTCATCATGATACATCGTCTCAATATGTATGGATAGACAAAAATCAATATTGAAGAAATGCTCAAAGTATTCATTTTTTAGAAGCCTCAACAACTTTAATTGCCGATGTTGCTATATTAGTTGAACTAGTATGGAAAAATCAATCTTGTTTATATTCTGTAAACGAATCTGATGTACAGATATCAAAATTCATTTCATAATCGATTATTTTATAAACAACTTTATTTAGAATAAAAAGAAACACAAAATCAACGAACAAAATCACAATAGCAACAAGCACACTTCACATCTTTGTATTTTCAAACACAATAAAAGGAATTATTGCATTAGATATCATAAGTAAAGTATGGATACCAAAGGTTACAAACGTATGCCTTAAAAACCTCTCAAAACTTTTTTGTTTCTTTAATACACTATTAATATTTTCTATATATTTTTTCTTTAGACTATTTTGCCAAGCGATATTTTTAAATATTCAAACACAACTATGGATACACCAAGAAATAGTTGTATAAAGATATACAAATGCAATTAATCGGAATACAAAATTCTTTTCATCAAAAAATTGATAATATATTATATAAACAAGTAAATTACATACTAAAAATGCTAAAACTATCAAAAACAAAGGTAACATCAATCTAATTCGATGTCTTTTTACCAATATAACATTTCACTCACCATACTTTAATATCGCTTCAGACATCTCTTGAGCATCACTCTTTGTATCAAAAGTTTCTAAGATTTTCATCAAATAAAATAATAATCTAATAAAATTAACTTATTTTTATATACAAAATATATAAACAGTAAATTATCACATATAAACATAAGATAAAAAATTGATTCATAATATCAAGCAATACTAAAAAATAAGAAAAATATTGAATCTAATATAAAAATATTATTTATTTACAAACAATAACAAGATTTAACATTACATAATTAATTAACAAATGGTTTGACTTTATAATAAAAAAGAATATGAAAAATAAGTCGAACAAAAAATAAGACAAAGCCATGGGTAAACAAAAGAAAGCTTCAAGAAGAAGTGCTACTAAGGATCTTAATGATCTACGTAGCGTTAAATCCTCTCTAACGAAAATCACACATAATGTGGAATTTCTAAGAGATAGTCTTATAGAAAGACCTGAGGATCCTGACAGTAGATTGACAAAAATCAAAATTTTACGTCAAAGCTACAACAGACTCTTCAAAGAAAAAGTCGTTCTTGAGAAGAAATTCGGAGTTCGTTAACATTTAACAGCCCCTGGATATATTCAGGGGTTTTTATTATTCAAAAAAATCTAATATTTAATTACATCTATATAAAATATCCTTATTAGACACAAGGATTATAATTTTTTTATTGAAATTAAACAAGCATTTATGTATATTATAAGCACTTAATCAAAACAAAAAGCTTATGAAAACAGAAGAAGTATTAGTAAACAACCGTAACGAATTTAGAGAAGAGTATGATGACGATATTGAATTAAGTCCGCTAAGTATTACAGATTACATTTCAATAATACCTTTTGCATTAATGATAATCATTATCTTTGGTATCCTTTATAGCGTCTATATAGTATTCTTTAAAAGTTTCGATTTACTTCGACAATTATTTAAGTTCTTAACAAAGACGTGAGCATATAAGCTCACGTTTTTAATTAACAGAGATATGACAAGTTTTGTTATTGAAATAACATCTTATTTTTATATATTAGCACCCGCAACCAAAAAAAATAGTCAAAACATGAAGGAAAATGTTATCGAAAATGATTGTATTTCAATCAACCAGAGTGTAAAACAAGACAGTGATACTTACGTTCATGATGTTGAACTAATAATTAAAGTATTCTTCGCCGGCTTGCTTACTGTTGGAATAACTGTTTTAGGTAGCATAGGCTTTGGCCTAACCGAACTGGTTATTACCATTATCAATTCTTTCTAAAAAAGACGTGTAGCATATATTGCACACGTCTTTATCTTTTATTAAAAGATAATTAGGAGATATCCAAAATAGAATTTTCAAGGAAAATACATAAAAATAAAAAGGGGATTAATCATTTCACAACGCCTCATCCCCATAAATCAAGAATTACCTGATTTTTCAATGCAAAAATAAAGGTAAGCATAATATATACAAACAAGACCCAAATTTCAATAAGAAAAAAGGGTACATTATTTCACAATAACGGACCCCATCTGTTAGTAAAAACTAACATAAAATATGACTAAAGCAAAAAAATGCCAAAGAGAATATACACAAACGGTTATCTATTTACAAGTCAAAATAACATTATATAGACTCCAAACGATAAATCATTATGATGAGAGATTATAATTCATCACAATAACAACAATATTTAGGAGTTATATCTCAAGTTAATAATAAATCTGATGGCGCCACATGAGGTTGGGGTAATTTACATTCAGCCATTTCCATTGCAGCAAATACTAATTCACTACAATAAGCTGAATCTTTTTTTACATTAAAATCTGATCAGTATATTCAGAATACAGCATCTGTAATTATAGAAAATCTATCATATTTTTGTCAGATTCTGTTTTTTGCATTTTGCAAAACTTTATCTTTTTTATTTTCTGGCAAATCAGCAAGCATAAAGTCGGAACATGAATAATTTTCACTTAAATATTTTTTAAAAGAAACTTCATGTACTCATCATTTAAGCGTTGATTGAATAATTTTTAAATCAGTTACCACTCAATTACTATCTTTTTCTAATCAAGAAATCATCAGCGCATGACACCACCTTGCTCAAGATACAAATTGTGTTACTAACTTAAAAGTAGAAGAATCTCCGTCTCTACCTAATGCATTTGTTAGCATAACTTGTCACACTTCACAATTCTGAAGCATTAAATATAACTGACTTACCGAATCTTTTCACTGTTCTTTTAAAGAATCTTTTATCTTATTATCTTTTATTTTAGATAAAAGATAAGTTAATTCGGTTCTTTTTTCAGGCTCAAAGATATTATTTATTGCATTTTCTAAATAATCATAATCATTTTCATCTCATTCATAATTTATATCTTTTCATACATTTATTAATCTTCAAATATTTATCTTTCATAGAAAAAAAGTTTTTACCAATTTATATATTCACTTTATGGCTCATCAAAAATTAGATTTTGAGACACTTTCAATTATTTTATTTTTTGCCTTTTCAATAGCACTTCCTTGACCTTGTATTTCATATTTTTTAGTAAAAATAGTCTTTATTGAACTTTGTAATGACTGAGAACATTCTGAAAGTTTTTTAGAATTTCAATCATCTAAAAATTGAATTTTTGATTGTAATGATGACGCATCAAACTTAGAATTTAAAGAATTAACATCTACAATTTCTACATTATATTTATTCATACTTACAGTTTTCATTCAACTATAAAGTGTCTCAACACATTTTATATACATATAGATTCTTTCTCTCAACCTTGAAACAGTTACACTAAAACTTAATCCTTCCAAGATCTCTCCAGAATACAATGTCCTCCATATCTTTACTACATAATGTGTCATTATAAAATTATGTATATAATAAAATGGTCTATCGTAGAATATCTAAGATCTTTATCACACCCTATTTAAATTTTTCTCACATTTAGCATACTCATCAAGTATAATACACAAACGGTTATCTATTTACAAGTTAAAATACCATCCTACAAATTCTTGAAGAGTATGTTATTAAGATGTTTATAAATGACAAATAGCGACAATCATACTAGTTAAATTCATTGAAATAATATTATATTTCAGTATTAACTAATCAGCATTTTTAAATCATATTTTATGTATCATGAAAAAACTAACTATATTATCTAGTTTTTTACTAGCTTTATGTACTTTAGCAGGTTGTAGCAATTCGAATACTGAAACAATCATAGAACCTGTAGTAGAACCAAAAATCACAGAAGAATGAACAGGACTTAATGAAAATAAAATCGAAAACTCAACTGAAACACCTTCAGATTCAATCATCGAGTTATATGAAAAAGAATGAAAAATTACCTGTACGATTAATGGAATAGATGAAACATTATGAAATGTTGAATCAATAATATATATTGATGGAAAGGATGCTTATCAAGAATTAGAAATCAAAGAAGATGAAGATACCATAAAACTTTATGGTCTTATATTAGACGGAAATAATTATAGTCGATGAGATTTATATTGAGAATGAAATGGGGTAGTTATTGCAGAAGAACAAACAGTTGAAGAAATATTATATACTTATGATATAGATTCTCAGAATGGAGCAATTGATATTAATTGTAAAGCATGAATAGAATGAGCAAAAATTGAGATTCCAAATAACATAGAATTCGCAGATTTAAGTACATACACTGAATAATTTATTCATAAAGACATAACAGTTCCTTTCCTTATGGAATTCTTATCCGGAAAATAAGTGAAATAAACATATAAAAAATCTGAATTATAAAAATGACTCCCACTTTGAAACAAGTGAGAGTCTTTTTCTATCGCTTTGATTTAATTTCTTCGAAGATCTTACATTTTTCACAAGTTACGACATCTAGTCTACTATAAAAGCACTTATTTTTAAGGGCTTTGCATCTGTCAATGAACTCATAATCACAATATTTCTTTCCGTCTACAAAGCACGAAATGCTAAAATAAATCAAATAGCATATCAACAACACTGAAATAAGCCATCGTTGTCCAATACTAAGATCAGAAGAACAACCCATTAAGACCAAATCCCAAATCATTACAATAAGACCAACAACGCAACCACAAACACCTCTGATAAGTTTTTTCTTTGTGTCACTTTTCGAAAATATCGGATTTTCAATGAACACAGAACAAGGTGACGGACAGCTTTTTCGATAATCATTGCTTTTTATAGCAAATCCAATAAGAGGTGCAAAGATCAATACCAAAAAACAACTGACTAGCAATAATGCAATAATCAAAAGAACGTTAAAATTCATAATATTAATGTTTTATTAGTTTTGTGTTACTTTTATTTTACATAATTAACTAATAGTTATCATACACAAATCCCGGCTAATTTCAATTAATCATTTAGATTCTTTATTAGAAAATAACAGTTATATAAAATGATATATTGATATTAAAATACAAATAAATGAGATAGCCAAATCCATTTTAAAATATTTAATTTATTGAACTTGTTGTACCAACATGTTCATGAAAAGAGCCTCTTGTGATAAGTAGCTCTTTTTTCAAAAAGATATCATTGACTTTTACATTAAATTTTATATCATATACAAGCTCAGTTTTTACTGAGTAGTTCTTGACATTATTTGTAGAGGAGACGTTGTGAAACATGGAACCTCTACATTGAAGATTAATCAAACATATTATTGAACTGATGGACGCTGTGACAGCGTCCCTTTTCATTAGGATTTTAATAAATCCGAAAAATAATCTTATGTCATAATTCAACAATTAAATAGATTGGAATTAGACTGTCTGCTGATTATAAATAATACAGTTTAATACTCATAAAATTAATAAAAAAACTATCCATAGAAATAAAATCAGATTTAAAACTATGGATAGTATAACTAAGAATAAAAAATTAAGAAATTTAACTGAAAAACTTTTTCGCTTTACTTCGAAATGATTTTTTTGAAGAAACCTCTCATCATTTATTTTCTTCAGAATCTTCAGTTTCT
>JAZQNA010000055.1:0-6152 GCA_045627125.1 Candidatus Absconditabacterales bacterium
ACCCAGATCCACAGCTTAGAAGGCTGTTGTTCTATCCATTGAACTACAAGAGCTCAAAAAAATCTGGACTCTAGGAGATTCGAACTCCTGACCTCCTGCGTGCAAAGCAGGCGCTCTACCAACTAAGCTAAGAGCCCATAATTGAGTAATTTTTAACCTGGGGAGAATAGGATTTGAACCTATGTAGCCGTGAGGCGTCAGATTTACAGTCTGATGCAATTGACCGCTCTGCCATCTCCCCATATCTTTGTTAAACCGCTGTTGAAAGTGAATCTGTTGGATTTGTAAATCAAGCAATACCAAATAACACTAATCACCCCAATATAAATACCACAACGCCGAACAATACAACAGCATTTTTTGTTCCACCTAAATGCTCATCAGCCCAAGCGCTTCTTCCTATAAACTCTGTTACTTGTCCGGAAAAGTATATAAACAATCCTCCAACAAACATTACCAATAGTCATAGAATTATACGCTTAAACATCTTACATTCAATAGATGAATAAACATCAAGACAGCGGATAACGGGACTTGAACCCGTACAAGCAGAGCTGAAGTCTGCTATGCTACACCAACTACATCATATCCGCACAACATTTTATCCCACATCTGCTTAACAGTGTTAGAATATATAAAAAAATCCCATCAAAAATCAAGAGCATTTTATATTATTTTATACATTTTTTACAAAAATGGTTGCAAAAAATTAAAGGTATCTTCTTATGGTTTTGAAAGTAATATTTTTTTTGGTAAGATGTAATAGGTGAAAAGCCAAAAATAATTGAAGTATAAAAAGTGATTTCTAAATAATCCTTTTAATAAGCATAAAAAATCAATTATTTATATATCATGGCCACGAAATTATGCTACATTTTCAGTTTTCCCTTGATTACCAATAGCACTTTCCTTATACTTATAGCCTGAATTAATAAAAACATAAAAATATATGGTAGTATTTATTGCAAATTTAGTAATTGGTTTCTTGTTTGGGTGTATAATTACTTTTAAAAAGAAGTATAAATTATACTCACGGAAATTAGGTTTTGAAAGCCAAAACTCTCATCCACACGGATGGGGAAATCTGTCACAGGAGCGGAATAAAACAATACTTCAAACATTAAAACTTATGGTGGTTGTTTTAGGGGCGATTGATGTCTACTTATTGACAACGAATAAAATGGACAAGCTCACATTTGGCATGAATCTTTTTGGCGGAATCGTTGCATTATCAATTGGACTACTGGTAGGGGGAAAAATATGTTCTTTTGTTGTAAAGAATAAGTGTAACAAAACTGGATTAACTTTCCCCATCCTACAAAACAAGGCCTCTAGGTAAAACCTAAAGGTCTTTTATTTTATTCAGTTTTATTCATACACTTTAAACTCCATCACTTTATCTACTTTCTGGATTGCATCAAATTCTAGCGTTAATCTAACAGAATAATTTCATTTTTCTTTAAATGTATGTGTAACTTCTGCACATGATCTAGTTGGACATGTTTTTACTAGACTACCATCTCAAAAATCCCAAGTCATTGTTTCTGGTAATCAGTCAAATTCTGCCTGGAATGAAACATTCTTTCATATAGGAGCCTGTCTTGTTGGATGAGATGTTGATGATAATTCAATATCTACCAATCATTTTTTCACATTCAAAATCACAGGAGCTTCTATTTGTTTTGTATATCACTGTTTTGTCTTAATTGTAACTTTTGGTCTAAAGATTCAGTTTTCTTTTGCATAATCATAATTATATGTATGAGCCATAACTCAGTTCTGTTGGTTTTGTTTAATTTCTCAATCACCAAAATCCCGTGTAAAATAAACAATTTCGTCTCATGGAATATTAATTTCTGTTTTCGAAGCATCCAATATAACTGTAAGTGGTTCAAATCACTCATCAACAGGTTCTCATGAGTCTGGAGAAGTGATAGTCAAATTTCCGACTATATCAGGTTTCTTTACTGTAAATGTAATAGTTTTAACCTGTTCATCTATTCATTTACTAGAATCTGAAACCTTAATTTTGAGTGTAAATGTTCATTCTTCAGTTAAATCAAAATTATACGAATCATCTTCATTAAACAGAGGTTTATCATCTAAGTATACAACTTTTTTCGTGGTAGCATACGAAGGAGTAATCGAATTTAACTGTAATTGGAAACTTTGAGGAATTGTATCTAATGAAATAGCT
This sequence comes from Candidatus Absconditabacterales bacterium, assembly GCA_045627125.1. GTDB lineage: Bacteria > Patescibacteriota > Gracilibacteria > Absconditabacterales > Absconditicoccaceae > UBA3291. The sequence continues at coordinate 2,198 of JAZQNA010000055.1, forward strand.
GTACATTTATCATATGTTGTACCCTGTGAACTACATTTTTCTGAAAACTTAGATGTGGATAAATCTTTTGATAATAAAGTATATTGTACATTAAAAGTTTCTTTTTGAAGTTGAATTACATCAGATTCACATTTTCATTGTTTATCATCAATTGTAATAAAATTGAGAACTACTTTATAGGCTCATTTTTCAGGGAAAGTATATGTAAAGTTTTGTCATTTATCTCTTAATGTATCATAAATACCATTTGTACTGCTATTAACTATATTATAGCTATAAGATTTTATCATAGATTCTGAAGTTTTATCAACAAAATCTGTATAAATACTGTATTTTGTTGTTCATGGCAGATTTTCTAGTTTTATATCACAAACTGGAACATCACTTTGTTCAACCCTAACAGGGAAGACATATATAAAATCTGATAAATCAGAAAATTTAACAGCAGGATAATATACTTGTGGAACCAGATATTTATAGTCGAAAGATACTTGATTTTCTCTATCAGTATAATTATCTCTATCCAAATCTCGCATAACATTATAAGATCCTAATCCAAAATCACGGAATACTTGTGTAGTATCTATAGAAATTGTAGCTGGAGCTTTTCATAAGATGAATTCTCCATTACTTGGCAATTTTCTATTCTTACTTTGACTAATTGTAATTTCAGATTTAAAGTCTAGATCTCCAATTGCTTCAGATTTTGTTACGATTTCATTTTTATCATTCTTATATTTTACGTTTAATGTATATGAATATACTCACTTTTCTCAGTATAAACAAGTTCATTTAAATGGAATAATGCTTCCATTTTGAATATTATCAATACTTCCATCCAATTCTAAAACCTGTCATTGTTTATTTCCACAAGAAAGCGTAATAGATGAAGGTTTAGTTCATCAGATTTTCTCTAAATCCCATTTAATGAATTCGGATCCCATTAAATGAAAAGACATCTCTGATGGAGCAATAAGTGGCCAATCTCTTCCCGCTTCTCAAGCTTTATCATAAGGAAATTTAAAGAATTCTGATATATTATTTCTATCATCAATTTTTCAAACAAGATATGGTTGTACTACACCGTATTTAATCACCTTTACTTCTGTTTGAATTTTATCGATTTCTACAAAGATTAGAGCCATTGCTACTCAAAATACTGCTAATCCAAAAAGTCATCACATCAATCATCAAACATGTTTTAATTTTGACTGATTTTTTATTGTAGCTAATTTATAAATATTAGAAACCACTAATCATAACATCAAAATAATTATACTTCAAAACAAGAGTCAGGCAAATAGCTGGAGCACTGATTTGGCTGTTGATGCAGAAAATCAAATTCAGGCTAAAGCTTCAGGATTCTTTTTCAAAGATACTAATGTAATAAAAAATCCTGCTAATATAAGTAATAATACAATTCCACATCAAATAGCCAATTTTTTAAATGAAAAGTTATTTTTTGAACCAGATTTTACTTCTACTGGTTTATTTACTTGAATCTGAGTATATCACAATGATTGTAATTGTTGTTTTCATTGTACAAAAAGAGCATTCAACTGATCTAATTGAGCCTTAATTTGATTGACTTCTTCTATTGGTAAATTTGGAGTTTGTTTTACATATGCAACAAGCTGATTATATTTTTGCTGATATTGTTGTTGCTGTACCAATAATTGTTGAATTTGCATAGAAACACTTGCCTCTTGATTTGGCTGTTGAAATTGAGGATTTTGTGTAACTTGATTTTCTACCATTTTTGTTTTTTATAGGAATATAAAGTTTCCATATTAAGTATATCTATTATTGCAAAAAAATGCAAAAAATTGAGGACTTTATCTCTCAATTAGTTTGACTTTTACCATAAATCATTGTATTTTAATTTTTCCAAGTAGCTTTGACAATACGAATGTTGAAATGAAATGTTTTGACCTCAGAAAAATCTAAACGATCTCAAAATTCTGATTTAAGTATATCTACTTGTCGTGTCATCATTTCAAGAAACATCATTAAATCTCAGATTTTTCAATTATCATGAAAGGAAAATAATTGGTTAAACATCTGTCTATAATAGTCTAGTCAATCATCTCATCCTACAAATGCCATCCTAGGTTCTCGTTTTTGAACATTATCTGGAGAATTTGTATCAAAAGTTTCATTTGGAATGTATGGTAAATTTGCTACTAGTGTAATTTTTCTGTCTATTGGTAATGCGTAATCATTAATGAATGCAACCAAATCTGACTGTAAGAATTCAACAGAATAATTTTTTTCTATCAGATTTTTATAATTATCTTTTGCTACAAATAGAGCTCAAGTTGAGATATCTGAGAAAAAAATCTGATTATATGCATCAGGATTTTGTAATAGTACAGAAATTCAAAGAACTCAACAACCTGTTCAAATATCTAGAAGAATTCATTGGCTTTCTGCTGAAAAAGTTTCTTTTGTATATTCTGTAACAGCTGTTATCATATATTCTGTTTCGGGGCGAGGAATAAGAGTATTTTCATTAACAGAAAATGGAATTCAGAAAAAATCTACATGTCAAAGAATATATTCCATTGGCTTTTTATCCACAACATATGAATGATAATTTCTTAAAATCAGGTCTGACTCTGAAGATGTTAATTCTTGATCAATTTGCATCCACATTTCTTCACGTGAAATTTGCAATGTATCTTGGATAAATTTTTCCAAAACAAATTTTTGTTTATATTCAGAACTTTGTAGAAGATCCCCGATTTTCATAAAATAAATTTATATTCAAATAAAAAAAAACGCTGGTTAAAAAATACAGTTCTATGTCTGAAAAGCAAGGTAAAGAATTTATTGATAATAAAAAATCTGGCCAAAGCCAGACTCTAAAAATACTATCAAGTTAAATTATGGTTGGTAAATAAGTTGTTTATCTGTGATATGTTCAAGGACTTCAACATATCTTCATGCTATCAATTTTGCCATAGGAAGATTCATATCCAAATAATTACCACAATCAGTTGGAGCTTGACCTGGCACATCTCATTCGAAATCACGACAAAAAATAAAAGTTTCTTTAATAAGACTCACTATATCTTTTGCTTCATAATCTCCAGCAAGAACAAGATAAAATCAAGTTCTACATCACATAGGACCAAAATAAATTACTTTATCCTTAATATCTTGATGATTACGCAAAAATGTAGCTCAGAGATGTTCAATAGTATGAACTTCAGCAGTATTAAGAACTGGCTCATAATTAGGTCTTGTTATACGTAAGTCGAATGTTGTCAACGTTTCTGATCATATATGATCTTTTCTAGATACATATAAACCTGGAAGTAGATTTAAATGATTTACTTTAAAGCTTGCGATTTTCTCCATTATTTAGTGGATTAAATTGTAAAAAACTTAACTAGTTTAGTTATAATAAATAGTAACAATGAAATCAATAGTAGAGAATCAAAAATAAAAAAAATCTGACCGAAGCCAGACTTTCTTTTCAATAGTACTAGAAAGAAATTGAGTAACCAGATGTATGATAGGTTATAAGTTGTTTTTTATAATTAGAATGGTAGTCTATCCCCACGTTCCCGTAGGGATGCCTTGTTACGACTTAACCCCAGTCACTGATTTTCTCCTTAACCCACATAGTAAGTCTTCAGAGAACCTCAGCTCCCATGGTTTGACGGGCGGTGAGTGCAAGGAACAGGGACATATTCACGGCAGTATGGCTGACCTGCCATTACTAGCAATTCCAACTTCATGCAGTCGAGTTCCAGACTGCAATCCGAACTAGGGGTAGGTTTAAAAGATTTGCTCCATCTCGCGATCTTGCTTCTCATTGTTGCTACCCATTGTATTATCTATGAGGCCCTAGATGTAAGGGGCATGAGGATCTGACGTCATCCTCTCCTTCCTCCTGGTTACCCAGGCAGTCTCGTTAGACATACTAACTAACGATGAGGGTTGCGCT
>JAZQNA010000056.1:0-4951 GCA_045627125.1 Candidatus Absconditabacterales bacterium
AAAATCCTCTCTTGAATTTTTTACTTCTAACATTATTCTAATTGTTAGATTTTTAGATTTAGTGAAATATCAATGTCGTTATTGGTGCCAGAAGAAGTTCGTAAGAAGGAACCACAATTGCGTGAATATGTAAAAACTCTATGAATTGATGAAACTCAAATAAAAAATTCTGATTTGTTTTTGGTAGCTTTTATGCATAAATCTTATGCGGCTGATTTTAAAGTGATTACATCACATAATGAAAGATTAGAATTTCTATGAGATTCCATTTTAGGTGCAAGTGTAGCAAAATTACTATTTGTTAACCATCCAGAAATGGAAGAATCTGGTATGACATTATATAAGATTGCTTTAGTTCGCGAAGAAACTTTAGCTGCCGCAGCTAAAAAGATTCATTTGAATGATCATCTTTTTATTAGTAAATGAGAAGAACATAATAATTGACGTGAAAAAGAAACAATTCTTTGAGATGCTTTTGAGGCATTATTATGATATCTATATATTGATTTTGGACCAGAGGTTGTATTCACTTTTATAGAAAAGTATTTATATCCTTTTATGGAAACTATTTCTACTCATCCAGTTAAATCTTATAAGACTTTAGTACAAGAAATAGTTCAGAAAGATACAAAAAGAATTCCAGAATATCGTGAAACAGAAAAAGAATGTGATGAAAAATGAAATGTATTAGTATATTTATCAGAATTGTACATTTCTGATCAAAAAGTTGCAGAGTGAACAGGAGTTAATAAGAAGAAAGCTCAAGAAGCTGCAGCTGAAAATTATTATCAGTCATATAAACAAAAAAGTCAGTAAAATCTGACTTTTTTAAAACATAGAAAATTTAAAAACTATATATCTAAAAGCCAATTAGCAATATTGATAACTTGGGCATCTTCATATGTGTAATTATCATGATCTGTATTTGCCAATAGCACTTTAGGATATGCATCTTTTATATTTAAAAGTGGTTTAACTTCTCTTTGAAATGTTTTTTCATCTTGAATATTGTCTGATACTTGAAAATAAATTTTTTCATGTTGCTTAATTGTTACAAAATCTATTTCTTTATTGTAAAGAGTTCCAATATATAATTCATATCAACGCCTTAATAACTCAATTGTAATAATATTCTCAAACACTCTTCAATAATTAATATTTTTATACCTAGTTTTGAATATTTAAAACGGTGGTCTACTAAATAATATTTATCTTGTGTCTCTAAATATTTCTTTCATTGAATACCATATAATTATTATCTATAATATAAATATAATTTATTTACATTTCTATTTTCCAAAATCAAAAAAAATAAATTTGGTAAATGAGTTACCTAGAAAATCCACTCCAAATATACTTACTTGCCAATTTGACGATATATATGCATATTTTTATTTAGTTAACATATAAACATATTAAAATTAACTATCTGCTATATTTTTTTCAAATTGATTTGATAATACTCTCAGCATACGGTAGCTCTCCTTACAAGGAGTAAAATATTACCCTATTTTACACTCCTTTAGAAAGGAAAGTATTTGTGGTGGAAGTTCTTTATTTCAATTATTATTTTGAAAGTATATTCTGTCATGAGGATGGATTGGAGATTGGCCGATGTTTTAGTTCTTTATCTAATCAAGCTATTATTTCTTATCTATTCATTTATAAACATCTCATCTATTATTGATGTTTACAATTCTATTTCAGTTTGGTGTCTTTTTAAAGATAAATCTTACAGATCATTTTCTAAGCCTAAACATATCTTTACTTCATTCAATTGGTTTGATATCATAATCTCATAAATTGTTATCTAATATGTCTTTCAAAATTTTCAAGAAAACTGACTTAAATGGAGATTTTTCTATAAATTTAATAAATTTTTCTACCATATTACTTATTGAAATGATCTAAAATAACTTTTGGATCAATTCATTCTTCTCAAAACTCAAAATTAAATTCTTCACTAATAACTAAATCACTAGCAGAAATATCCTTTAAAACAGCTACAGGTTTATTATTTACAAAAACGATTTTAGGACCATCTATCTTAAGAGATGATAGTATAGACTTAGTGTCTCTCTTTAAATCAGTAACCGAGATACATTGATCTGTAATCATATTTGATATTAAATTATGATATAAATATAGCATTATATTTAATGATTTTCTTGAAATTTGCAAGATTTATATTTATTACTTTGTAATTTATGAAGAATGAGGGCTTTTGAAAAGCGACACATTGAGAAAAATCGGAAATTCCGAATTTCATCAAGAAGCTACAAATTATTATAATTTAAATATGATTATATCTGTATGATATAGATTAAATTCAAAACACTGAATCCAATTTAGACAATGGACTACATCATTAAATGATTTACCTTAGATGATGAGAAATTAAAGTAAAATAGATAATAAAATTAGCTGAAATTATTTATGAATGTACAGATTCTAACATTAATAAATATATAAAAGTTAAGATAATCATACTTTTTACATTAAGATTTCTATAAATAATAAATCACTTGGGAGTTGATTTAGAAAATTTTTTATTAAAATTTTGTTTGCTTTTTTGTCTCACTATAGTCTACATATATGTAGACTTAGTCGCAATGAAATGAACGGAATTATAACATTATATCCGTAGAAATAATATTTCATATATATATAGAATTGTCACCCATAAACAGAAAATTGTCACCATAATTTATGTAGTTATTTACTGTCAAAAAGCAAAAAATGATTAAAAATATATAAGCTTTTGTCACCGAAAATGTTGCTTTTCTCACTCATTTTTTAGAAATACATCTATCTCTAGTTTATTTATCTTTAACTTTACGAAGTCCTCAGATAGTTTTATCAGAGAACAAAATTCCATCTAAATGATCCATTTCATGTTGTACAACAACAGCACTAAATCAACTATATTTTTGTGTATGAGTCTTTCATTTCTTATCTTGATAACGAACTACTACTCGGATTCGTCTTTCTACATCTCCACACATTCATGGTATAGATAGACATCATTCTTCTCATTTTCTAGTTTCTTCTGAATGTTCTAATATTTCAGGGTTTACCATCACAGTTTCTCATATAATTTTTCTATCAGATTTATTTCATTTTTTATATTCTTTCCATTGGGTCGTAGAAATTATACGAATATTCCTTCATATTTGAGGAGCTGCTAATCAACATCCATCATATTCATACATCAATTCAGGTAAGATCATACAAAGATCTTGAATTTCATCATCAAAAATGTCAACTTTATCACATTTAGCTCTTAAGATTTCGTTATCTTCTCAGGTCTCTAAAGGGAAAAATGCTTTAATTTGTTCTATAGTATGCTGCATCAATATAATTAAATGTAAATATAGTATTTATCTCTAAAAATCAGTATAATTATATCTGACTTGAAAATCAATCCAAAATGTATATACTAGTACTTGCAATAAAGTTCAGCCGCAGTGAATTCCTTGGTTAAAGTATTGAGAATTCTCTTGTGGAGGGGTGGCAGAGCGGTTGAACGCGGCAGTCTTGAAAACTGTTAACCGATTATTCGGTTCGTGGGTTCGAATCCCACCCCCTCCGCCATTTATGTTATTTTGTTGTATGACTAGAACTCATCAAGTGAGTAAAAGTAGAATCTTTCTTACTATTGCTTGCTTATTCATATTTTGTGCCTTAATTTGTTTAGCTGATAGATGTACTACTTCTACGGACCTGGACTATGTGAATCCGGCGTTTGTTTCTGATTCAACAAAGGGAGTAGCTATTAATCTGGATGCCATGAGTATTTCGATGGATGAAACTACAGATTTAGCTGTAGTACAATATATAGTTCAAGATTGAGACAGTTTAGAAAGTATTGCTACTGAATTCTGAACGACTGTTTCTAATTTGAAAAAAATTAACTGAATTTCTTCTATTAAACCTGGTCAAAAGATTATTGTAACTAATGAAGAAGATGGAATTCTTTATAAAGTTAGAGAAAAGCAAAATATTAAAGTCTTTGCAAATAAATATGGATTAGATTTGCAAGATTTGATGACTATGAACTATATTACAGATGATAGTGAAATTTTGTATGAAGGACAAGAAATCTTTATCAATCTATCTGAGGAAAAAGCTAACGCTATTCCTGGATTTATCGATAAAGCTCAGCCAGATTTAACTATTCCTGTAGTTAAAAAGACTACAACAACTACTACAACTAAAAAAACGGGGTCTTCATCTACAAATGTAACAGTATCTAATGTAACAACTTCGACTAGTTCAAGTAAAATATTAAAGAAACGAACATATAATGCCAATATATCAAATGGATTCTATCGTGGATATTGTACATGGTATGTAGCAACTCAAGTGTCTTCTATATTCCCATATACATCAGAAACTACACAATCTAGACCATTTGGTGGAGATGCTATTAGATGGTATGATAATGCTAAAGCAGCAGGATATACTGTTTCTAAGACTCCTCGTAGCAATTCAATTGTTGTATATAGTAAGTTACGTTCTTCTGCTGGTCATGTATGAATCGTAAAACAATATCCATATAATTGAGATTCTTCTAAAATGTTAGTTGAAGATATGAACTATGCATGAAAATTTGTAGTTACTCAAAGAGTTGAATCTACTAGTCGTGCAGAGATTATTGGATATATCTATTTCTAATTATGTTAGTTAAATAAATAATAAATATAACAAAACACAAATTTTTTAACAAAATGAAAAAGAAGAAAAAGGATTCTTTCAATCCGAACTGGATTGCTTATTTTGTGTTGGCTGGTATTCTAGCCTACCTAATCATCGAGTGTTTCTCTACGCGTTTGTACTACGTTCGCCTAAATAGTATGCAGGAAGAGCGTGAAGAATGTTATGGGTTGCGTCTTCCACAGCAAATTAGAGAACTCCCTTCTCTAAATTCTGGAGATGTTATCTTCGTTAC
>JAZQNA010000057.1:0-24968 GCA_045627125.1 Candidatus Absconditabacterales bacterium
TTAGCTTGAATTACAACCGTAACAGTAACTTTATCTCAATCTACCAAGATTCACTGTTTAGACGTTGAATAAGTCTTATATACAGTTACAGGGTCTTGATACTCTGCCGCATCCAAAAAACTAATAGGAATAAAAGTATAATTCTGACTAGTTCATCAAATCAAATCACTTTCATACAACGTGACATCATGATACCTTGCATAATCCTCTGTAAACTTCACACTCGCTTTATCTACATTAAACTCATCTGTAATCCCCTTTACTGCAGCAGACATATCACTATCTCATTTATTTCACTGATTTGACTTAATTAATTTTCAAATATTTTCATCAGTATAATCATTTAAATTAATTGTAACTCAGAACTCTTCCAAATCTTCTTCTTTAATTGGTTCCGGATCCTTAGGATTAGTCAATCCAACCCAACGAATCATACTATTATCATAAACACGATCTGATGTAACATTTAATCCAAACGAAGCCACAGTAACTGTACTAGATTCCTGTCTTTCATACCATCATGTATCACATGCATATTTCTCAGTACTTAAATAATTACCACCTCATTTATTAGATCATCCATAAAATACTTTTACTTTTCATTTATCATCATTAGTAATAATATCAACTTTTCAATCTCTATCCATATCTTCAACAAAAAGCTGCAATACACTATCTAAGCTACTTGGCTGAGATGTAACTCATGCAACAACTCCAGCATTTAAACAAACAATCTTTCCATCCACATCAAAAATTCATTTATTATTTAGGTAAGCCCTTAATTGATTATTTTTAGTACGGATAAGGATATCATCATACCCATTTCAATCAACATCTCCCACGTAAGCACCATCTATTCACACAGCAATACGCATCAGCTCATGCATCTCTCTAAGATTTGGATTTCAACCATAATTTTTAGATAATTTAATTGTTCAATCTAAATAAATAACCAATAAATCTTGTATTCAATCTTTGTTAAAATCAATTGGATATGAACCAAAAATATCATTTTCAGCATCAGTAAATATTTCTTTTCATATTCCAGAATCAAATTTAGATCAATAAACAACTGTATTTGAAGATTTTCTAGATAATACAGGATCTCACAAATTTATTACAAATTCTGATCAAAATTTCCTTGTAGCTTCTCAAACATTTTCTCATTCAGCAAACAAAGAAATATTTTTAAAATCTCCTAAAAATCAAATTTTTTCACTAACAGTTTTAGAATCTTGAATTGATTTATATGAACTAACTAATTCAAAATCACTCTGTCCATCAAAAATTCAAACACTAGACAATTTAGATGTTGATCACATCGTAAATGATGAATCTATCAAATAGCGTTCCCCTGGTTTATCAAAATCAGATATTCTCGGATTAAAATTAGGAAAATATAATAACAAATATCCATATGCTACTCAATTATACGACACATCCCAAAGATTATATCAACCTAAATCATAATCTGATAAAATTAGTGATAATTCTCATCATCATACATTTACAACTTTTTCTGTTCAATCGTAGAGAATTCAATCCTTAATTGAATAATTTTCACCCTCAGGAATAAAGATTGCATAATTATTATTAGACAGTTTTGGTAGTATTTCTGATAAATTACTCTGAGAAGCAACCTGTAACCATTGAACATTAGAGAATTCAGACTTCATTTCAGTAATATCTCAAATGAGCATATCTATTTTTCAATTATTAATAGACAACTTCGTAGATATATTATCTAAATTTGAGATTTTAAATCATGGAGAGACCTTCCATAAAACTTGTTTTATTTTATCTTCAGAAACTAATTGAGTTGTTGTCGTAATAATTTTCTCAGAATTAGTCATCAAACTTTCTATATATTTATTATTATCCGACAGATATCACCACTGATTTCCCCAATCATTTCCAAAATAATTCAAATACATTATATTCAACTTTTTTTGAGGGAATAATATTCAATCTACATTTACATTAAGATAATCAACGATTTGACTATTTATTCCTCATAGCAACATAGTCTTTCATGCTTTTAATCAATATATATTAAAGCGTCCATAACCATTATTAATACTATAAGCGTGAGGTTCACAGGCCTTAAATATACCTGGAAGGAATTGCACTAATTCCTTTTCACATTCAAAGTCATTAACAGTAAAAATGTAATTTCCATCTACTAAATTTCATCGATGATCCATTAATTTAATCTCAACTTCTGCTGTAGAATCTACATACAAAAATTCTCTATCCATTCTCATTTCAACAGTTTCTGGAGCTGCGGGCAAGATTGATAAATTAATTGTACGAGGTTCTAAACCTGGTATTTCAATAGTAATTACATCATCTCAAGCAACCTTAGTTGGATAATAATAAACAGTAACATGCCCTGTCATTAAAGAATTCAATACTGTTTCCATAAATCTAGTTTTTCCATCTTTTGTATCTACAGATCAAATCTTTACAAGTCAATTTTGAGAATGAACCAAAACCTGACTATCAATATCTATTAATTTTCATTTTGAATCTTTAATATCAATATCCAATTTTTGCAATTTAGATACATCAACAGCACTTCAATCAGCATTATAAATGGTTTCAGATGCAGTTAATCTCAAAGTTTGATTCACAGAAGTCTCATCTCATTTAAGGATAACAGCATTATTTAACCTTACCTCCTCTTTTCATTGAATCAATGTTTGACGATAAGTAACAATTGCTCATCATTCTTGAGTTCACTTTTTTAATACCTGTATAATTGCCTCATCATTATCTTGAGAATCAAGAGGAGCCTGATACTTAAATTTTAAATTATTAAAATCTTTAGTTGTAAAACCTGTCTTATACGATCCATCTTTCAAGAATCTTCCTTTATCAACAATAAATTCAAAATCTTCAAAGGACCAATCGACTTTATTTCAATATGCATCAAAGGCTATAGCCTCAAATGGAGTAACAATTCATGCTACACTTTTCACATCACCTCACGTCAACTCAATTCTCTCTATAAATCCAGGACTAACATTATATTGAACAACTTTTTCTAAGACTCATCATCAAACAGAGAATTCTAAATCCAAAGCAGATACTCAAGCCTTATGATCCAATGTGGTTACATTCAAAACTAAAGGTTCTTTTGATGTATTAAACGTTCTACTGCTTGAGCTACCACACACAGATTTTCCATCGACAGCCAAGCAGCTATCTCAAGTACTTGTTATACTTACCTTAACAGTTCCTAAGTTAGATAAACTAGATATCTTCAATTCACTACTTGGACTTATTTCACTCAACTGTGCATTAGAATTATTCAATTTTATGTTTCTACTCAAGCTAGATGATATACTATCTCTTTGATTTCTCTGTTCTGCATCCACATACAATTGATTAATTGCTTGTGTAGAATATGGATCTTCTTGTTTTTCCAAAATTGTATCCCAAGCATTAAAATGCTCTTCCATTGCTTGTTTCCAGGTTACAAACGTTCCCGATAAATCATCTATAATTTCTTTACCATATCATTTCACAAAGTCCTTTAATCCACTTCAAATATATGCACTTCATAAAGAATTATCAAAGCTTAACTTAAGTTTAAAAGGTTCTTCTTGCGTTTTTCTCCACCAACAATTAAAAGCCTCAACCCAAGGTCGACTTAAATCATCAAATCAATTTAAAACAAACAATGGTACCTTTCAATCTGTTGGAATATTACATTCATCATTTAATTCTGTTTCCTGTAAATCTGGAGTTTCCCTTTTATTATAGTCCTTATTAATATCTTCTTCAGCCATTTTAGTTCCAAATGAAGAATTTTCACCAGGAATTATATAATCCCCCCCATTAGAATTTACAAAAGCTACTTCATATCATGTCATATTATAAGACGGAGTTAAAAATGTTATTTTCTCCATCTCTTGTTTTTCCTCTTCAGTTTTATGCATTAAATATTTTTCTAATACATATTTTCTTTTTTCGTTAATACTAAATCATTCAGCAATATTCTCAATATCAGAAGAAACTTCATCTGAACTTAATTTACTTATATTAGTCAAATTTTGGTAATACAAAACTTCAGCAATAATATTTAATCAAGTCTCACCTCACAAAGCATTATAGAAATCTTCATATGTAAATTCTCCATAAGGACGAATTGAAGAATCCAAAGTAGGAGTTGCTAGAATATCAAATTGTGTAAGCGTCTGAAAATAAATATCTGAAGCTTTAGCATTTTTTCTTTCATTTTGCAAAATTGTATTATACTCCACAACTTTACCACTCAAATATCTCTCTAAACTTTCTCTAAAAGTTTCTTTATCAGGGCTATCCTCTGGTGTCCTTTCAAGAAGTTTTATATTATGGACATCATATTCATCTTTACTGTCCACTAAATCAAAAGCTTCAACCTTAAAAAGATCTGGATAAATAAGGTTAATTTCATTACCAGCAACAGATTGCATAGAAACATAACGAGGAGAATCTATTGGTCTATCAGGAGTCAATATATTCATTCAAGACAAATGTTCAGTTACTGATGAAATTAATTCAAGTTGTTCAGGATCTTGTATCTCATCATATCAATCTCATTTAGCCCATTTACTAAACAATGTAATAATATCTGCACTTGATAAATTAGATAATGAACCATATTGTTGAGCAACAAGTCGAGCATTAAATTTCACATTAGACTTTGCTAACGCTACAACTTGATCTCATTTATCATCATTTTCAACAAGATTATTAAAAACCGTGTTTATCTTTTTAAAATATTCATCAAAAGCTGGATCTTCTTCATCTCAAAAAATTTCCTTTGTATTTGATAAAGACTGTTCATTCAACACAATTGTTATTTTTTTATCTTCTCAATCATTATCTGTCGTGTCTCACTCTCAATTTTCCTCTATCATTTCTCAATCAAATTTAAATATTTCTGATATTAATTTATTAACATCACCATCTTTTATTTCATCCCATCATTCATCCTTTATTTCGTTTAACATTTTTTCTATATCATTCCACACTCATTGATAATCGTTTGTATCCCTAATAGCTTGTTTATATAAATCTACATTTTTTCAATAATTAATTTCAATATTGCTTTTACTATTCATTATTACATTTTTCCACTCACCTAACATTTGTATTTTTTTCAAATCTGAAGTAGGATTTCATTGATATTCCTCAGGATCTCATCATTCAGAATAAATTATATGATTTAATACTAAATTAATACTATCAGGTGATAATGCTATTATATTTCAATACATATCCAATAAATCTTGTCTAAGATTAGCAGTAATCGTTGAAATCTCTTTAATAATACTATTAATTTTATCTATTCTAGAATTTACATCTCAACTTAAATCTTGGATTTCTTTTTGTTTACTGGCAACAGTACTATCATTTCAACTAATTGTATTAGAAGGATCTACACATTCACATCCTGCACCATCATCACATTGATTAACACAAGAGGCATACTCTTCCTTTAATGAGTTACTACTCTTATCCAAAGAAGCTATTTCAAAATTTAGTTCCTTTATTTTTTTAATATCATTAGAAGTATCATTAATTAATTCCTGTAATTGATCCTTTTTTGTTTTTAAATCTTCCTTATAACCCGAGATATTTGTTGAATACTGATTACCACTCAACAAAACTTCATTAACATTATTTTCTACATCAGAATATCATTTAGAAATATCAGCAAAATATCTACCTAAATTTCCAGATTCTCAATATTTATCATAATCAATTCCATTAATTTCATCAACTGAAGTACTAGCATGTTTAATAACAGAACTTAATAACTTATAAACATAAGTATCTTTCCCATGTTTGACTTGAAACACATTATCTGATTGTTTTTCAAAAGAAGATGAACTAAGATCTCTTAAATTCCAATAGTTCTCTTCTGAAAGTGGCTCATGTTCATCAGAATTCTTATTAGTATAATATATATATCAAGCTCACATTTTTTCCCAAGAATTAACCTTTGTTGGACTAGCATACTTCAAAAATGACTTAAAACTTAACGCAGCAGTCTGTGGTCATGTTCACTTTCCATCAACCCATCATGTTCATGAAGCTCACTCATCTTCTCACATCAATAATGCTTGGAATCATCACATATCATAAATAGGCCTCCATGAATTTGTAGCCACATATCACGATAAAGTATACCTTCACTCCTCAAGGCTACCAGTTTCCAAATTCATAGCTGAGGCACCTCACCACCATCTTTGAGCAAATTCGCTCAACGATTCACACTCACCATTTTTCTTATCATCACATTCTGTATTCCATGTCATTTCTTTTACACCTCATAATTTAACTCCTAACGTTCACCAAAATTTTCTCCATCAATTTTTAAACCATTTCGCAGCCTGTTTTTTTTCATCATATGTATCCAGATCTTCATTCATCTTCAACATCGTATATCATCTATTTCATTCAACTTGAGTAGAAAAAATATCATAAGAAGCTCAAATTGATTTTAATTTTGTATTAGTTTTATCCTCCTTACTTACAGCTGGATTATATCAATTTTTTAAAGAATCAAATGTTACTCAGCTCAAATTATTTAAATTTCTATACGTTCATCTATAAATGCTTAACTCTTTAGGATCATCGATATATAGTGCATATTTTCAAAAATAATAGTTCTCCCAACGTTCTAATAAATCATGTTTTTTAAACCAAACTTTTTTAGTAGTAATCTTATCATGACTAACTGGAATAACTATATCCATATCATATTTTTCTTCTTCAATTTTTTTATCTACCATTTCTTCCAGCAAATCATTCCGGTTCTCAATTAGTCATTCCAAATTTTCATTTCACAAATATAATGTATCTTTAAGTTGAATTTTAGAAGCAGAGTTGTCTACATCTGCAACCTGAACCTGTTGTCAATCCATATCTTCATACTGTTTTATCCATCTTCATCCAGCTAATGCATTTTCTCTCATTGTAGACAGATTAATACTCGAAAACAAATCATTATAATCCGCTAAATATGTATCTTGAATTTCCTGCTGAACTGTTTTAGCAGTATATCAATTACCATCACTATTTTGATGAGACTTTAATTCCGACATACTTACTTGAGCTTCATCTGTAGAAATAGCTCCCGGAATATCAGCTAAAATATCAAAAGCATTATCCATAGAATCATTAACAAACATTTTTCTCATCAAAGGACTAAACCTCTGATATCAAATATCTTCAGAAAACAAAATATGATTTTTATAATATTGATAATTTTCATCTAAGAATCATTCCTCTTGAGCAATAAAATCTTCATACCATAAACCACTTCAAATATATTCATCAGGTCTTTCTTGATATTTTTTAATTTTTTCAAAGTAATCATGATAAGCCTGAAGATTAGTTCAATAATCGATTAATCAATGCCAAATTTCTGCCTGTCATCAAGGATTTCAGTTTGGCACAAAGTATTGAGAAGTTTCATCCCAAACATACTTTTGATTTTCAAAATCTACATATGGATAAACAGTTGGAAACTCATAACCATCTTGACTGACAACAGGCAATGGAATATTTCAAATCATAACCAAACCTATAAGTGATGAATTTACATCTTCAAGTCAATCAAAATAAATATTTTCCATCATACGATAAATATCATATGCCGAAATATTATCCAAATCTAAAGGGATAACTAACGCCTTTGTTTCACTTAAATTTCCTTGAATATAATTAGAAGCATACCACTTAACATCAGATGAAATATTTCAATAAATTTTATCATCAACAAGAACTGTTACAATATTTACACGAGGCTTATTGGAATTCTCTGCCCAAGTCTGAAAAAATACAAGATTACTCTGTAATAAAAACGTAGAACAATATACCAAAATTGTCGTTACTATACAGATTTTTTTACCTTTCAGTTGCATGACTTTTATCGATTTTATAAAAGACAAAAAATTCACAAAAATATAGTACAATTTATACTAAGAAATGCAAAGAAAAATCAATTAGAAATAAGCTTTTCATTTGCTTTTTTATAAAAAAATGATGCATATATAAACATCAAAAAAACGAAATAAAATAAGCCTTATTTTAACAAATTTTCAGATTGATTTTTTCCACCTTTAAAATATATTCACAAGATAGTTTAAATTTTTCAAATACCTAATGGCAATACATAAATTACCCGATTATGTAATTAATAGATTAAAAGCCTGAGAAATAGTCGAGCGCCCATCTAGTATTTTGAAAGAATTAGTAGAAAATTCTATAGATGCTCAAGCGCAAAATATCGAAATATGTATTAATGACTGAGGAAAATCTTTCCTATCTGTTCAAGATGACTGAACATGAATAGAATTATCAGATATGGATTTGTTACTAGAAAGATATGCCACTTCCAAAATCCAAACTGATGAAGATTTATACCAAATTTCAAGTTACGGATTTCGCTGAGAAGCTCTCGCAAGTATTGCAGAGGTCAGCAAAATTACAGTGATTACTAAAACCCAATACGCTCAAATATGAACCAAATTGCAAAAAAAAGGGTGAGAAATTATTTCTAAACACACACCTGTAAATTTTGATCATTGAACCATCGTTAGCGTAGAAGATCTTTTTTTTAATGTTCCTGTTAGACAAAAGTTCTTAAAATCATCTCAAACTGAATATTTTTACTGTTATAGTTATTTTGTAAATGTAGCACTACGACATACAGATAAACACCGAATCCTTAAAAAAAATGATCGTATAATTTTTGATCTTAAACCTACAGACCTAATTTGAAGAATTACAGACATATACAAACAAGATCGAAAGAAAAACCTAAAAGCATTTGAATATAAATCAGATTTAATCAATTTTCATTGAGTAGTTTCAGATCCATGACTTCGTTTTGGATCAGCCGAAAATATAAAAATTTATGTAAATTGAAGACCAATCCAAGATAAAATCATAAAGAAAGCCTTAATGGATGCATATTCCAGACAAATCACACCTTGAGAATATCCTTTTGCAATTTTAATATTAGATATTAGCCCAAAACTAGTAGACGTAAATGTTCATCCTAGCAAATTACAAGTTAAATTCGCAGATAGTCAACAAATCTTTCAAATCGTTTTTTCTGTAATTTCTGAAACTTTAAGTCAAAATAAAATCACATCTCAAAAGCAGCATTATATCAATGAAAATCAGCAAAATTTTAAATCTAATTTTCATTATAATCAAAAGGGATCCTGATGAATATCTGACAACACATCAACAGTCTTAAACAAAGTTGTATCAGACTTTCAAACTACGCAACTTGAAAACTCTCCAAGCAGAGAACAAATGCAGTTATTCGACAATACTATATCTAACAATAATGTACAATCATTATTCGGACTAGATGGGTTAACCTCATCCGTAGAATCTAAAAGATTCTTCAACTCTGAGATTTGAGAATATCAAGTAATTGGACAACTCTGGAACAGCTATATCGTATTACAATCAAATGACGCTTTATACTACATTGATCAACACGCCTTAGCTGAAAGAATTGCTTTTGAAACAATGAAAAAAGAAGAGAATTTAAATTCAGAGCCACTATTACAGCCTCTAAAATATGAAATTACTAATGTGCCAAATCTACCAAATAAAATCGAAGAACTTAATCAACTTTGATTTGATATTTCTATGTTAGGAGAAAACATAATTGTTATATATGCAATTCCTCATATATTTATTACACAACCTGTCGATTTTCAAGTACTATTTAACTATGTTTTATATTTAGACAAAATTTCATTTGATCATTTAATCGATTGAGTTTATGCAACAAAAGCCTGCAAAACTTCAATAAAAGCCTGAAACAAATTATCAATTCCACAAATGGAACAACTTGTAAGTGACGGATTTGAAAAAATCCCAGGAATGTTTGTATGTCAACATTGAAGACCATTCTTTGTAAGAATAGAAAAATCCGAAATAAACTGATTCTTCGATAGAAATTAAAAAAAATATATTAATAGAAAATTAGACTAAATAATGTAAAAAACAGTCTAAAAATCATGTCAGAAACTGTCGATATATATCCAGAAATTATTGGAGATCAACTCACAATCAAAACTATAAATGCAAGTGAAATCCATTGCACATTCTTTTCCATCCATTGAGCTCATTTTTCTCGAAAAACCTTTACCAAGCGATAACCATCTAATGGAGGCAATGGAATCATATTAAATACTGCTAATCAAATATTCATATGAATCAAAATTTGCCAAAACAAAACTACTAAATCTCAATCCATCATTAATAAATCCTGCACTCAAATTCACATAATTTTAGCATAAACCATCATTATAAACATTCACAAGAATGCCAAAACAAGATTCATAGCGGGCCCAGCAAATGCTGTCAAAATTTCTCATTTTTTGGGATTTTTATAATACAATGGGTTTACTACTACAGGCTTAGCCCATCAAAAGCCAATCAAAAAGACACATATAAATCAAATGATATCAATATGTCTAAATGGATTTAAACTTAATCTTCATTGTAAAACCGGTGTTGGATCTCACTGTTTATATGATGCTCGAGCATGAGCATATTCATGCGCACTCAAAGAAACAAGCATCACCACAATTATCAAAACATAATATATAACCTCTCAAAAATCCATCATTCACATCAAAATAGAATTCCAAACTAAAATAAAATTACATTAAGATTCTCTTCAACAAAATCAAGTAAGCTCCCACACATAATTATTTATCTAAATTAACTGTATTATCTATAAAATCATACTGAAATCTATCCCCAAGTTTATTTCAATCAGAATCATATTTAGGTTTTTCAGCCTGAACTGCAACAATTCATTGCGTAAATTTAGAATCCTTTGGAAATAACATTGAAATTATAAAGTCTTTAACATTCTCCAAATTAAATACATTTTTCCTATTTACACGCACACTGTGCACAATTGAATATTTAGAATAAATATCATACCTCCACCTATAAGCCTGAACATCATTTTTTTCATTATTTTCACTATCAGACTTAAAAACCGAATTCTTAATTTCTTCTTGTAACTGAATTTTTTCATAAGTATTACCCAAAAATATTAATGGCATATCTTGAGCCAATAAAGCATTAATCTCTTTTTGTACATTTCAATCCAAATTCTTACGATATTGACTGATTAAAGAAGTTAAAATCGGATTTCTATACCTAGAAGGATTAAGTAATGGATCCTCTGTTCAAAACAAAGTCAAAACATCTTTTCTACTTCAAAGATCGACAGTTCAAACATACATATCATAGGTTCACATAAGCAGTTTTCACTCTAACTCTTCTGCATTATATACAGGCTCAAATATAAAATTATCCAAGATTCAAGCAGATGCAAATATTTCCCTCATCTGCTGAACTGCAAACACAGAAGGCTGATCATTATAATAAAGCACACTCAATTTCCACTGATTATCATCAGTTTGAGTATTAGACAGATTTTCAAAAACATAAACATCTATACTTGCAATAGTATATGTCTTATTTTTTATCACTCAAGAAACAGTAAAATTATTCACTCAAACATTTAAATTTTGACCATTTGTTAATGTATAAGTAATTTTTTTATTCTTTGGATTGTAATTTTTAGGACTCCAAGTAGTTTTATCTGCTGAAGCCATTACCTTTATATTTGAAAATTCATTACTAAACTTGATTTCCAAATTCTTAGATGTCTCAGGTTTCTGCATAAAAAATACAAACTTTCTATCCACACCATTAATCGACATACTACCAGGTAGTTCCTTTGCTCAAGAATCTTTTAAATCATCAGTATTAATTGATTCTTCATTATCCTCTAAAGTCAAACGACTCAGCAATTCTACAACATTTTCTCCTGCAGATACATAATAATTTAAAAAGTCTCAATCATATTCTTTAACATATTGCTCATAATTTCATGTGAAAAATTTGCTATAAATTAATCATCCAATTGACCTTCTAAGCCTTATACTAGCCTTTCAAGAATCTGTATTAAAAAACACTCAAAGCAATTTAGAAGTCAAAACATTTTGTCATGTAAATCACTCTAAACTATCCGTATATTCATATGCATCAACCATTGCCTTATGATTAATTCATTGCAATGATTCTTCGAAATTTTCAAAACTTCAATAATTCTTAACCTGATAATATGCGAATTTAGTTTCAGCACAATTATTCACATCAAAAATCAAACTATTCACATCTTTAGTTTGAGGCATAATTTTTGCACAGCCATCCATTACAGGAGCTAATGAGAAATAGTTTCTATATGTATTTAAATCCATTCACTCCACAATATGCTTAGGAAGAATTGCATTAACAAAGAAATTGAGATTATCTGGATTCATAGTTGGGAATGTCACATTTACTTTACCATCCTCCAATGATACAGAAATTGAATTCCAAGCATTCAATGATGGAACCTCCCAACGATTTTGGCGAAGAATCTGATCATATGTAAAGAACACATCCTCAATTGTTACAGGAGTTCAATCCGACCAAACAGCATTTTCATCAGATATTTTCAAAACATAATTCTGGTTATCTTCCGTATAAACCTTACAAAGATCTTGAGCATAATGTCATTCTTCATCAAATTCATACAAATTTAAACACGCCCTAAACAAAAATTTCTGATAGAACATACTCTGATCATCAGTCTTTAGATACGGTAAATACGAAACTTCATCAAAAATTCATTCAACAAAAGTTCAACCTTTTTTATCTTCTTGAGAACCTGTTGCTAGCAAATAGAAATATCACAAAACAAAGCTGACCAATAGCCAAAGAACGAAAACTATACTTAATAAATATTTTCAAATTCTTTTCCACACACTAGTTTCGTATGGAGTATACCACATATTTACATAAAAAATGTAAAACTAACCAACAAATGGCAAGAACAAGCAAATTCAAACAAAAATTATAGCAGCAATCATTGCAACAATTTTAAGCTTTCACTCAATTGATTTTTTACTTCCATATTCATTTCATCAAGCTGAGGCTCCTCAAATTCATAATCACAAACCACCTTTTGGAGACATCATTAATACACAAGCCATAAATACACATCAAAACACAACCAAAGCAATAATAAGAGCTGTTTTCATCAAAAACAAATACATAAATAAAGAAAAACTGAATCTACTATACGTTTTGAAAACAAAAATGCAAGCCTTTCCGTTTTATTGAATTTTCACTAGTAATTAGGTATCAAAAACATAAACTATCCATCAGATTTTTTATTTTTTACAAAATTCCCATGGGAAGACGACATAGTATCGCTGCACGTAAAGCAAGTGGAGATGCTGCAAAATCAAGAATCTATTCAATCATCGGGAAAAAGATTCAAATGGCAGCAAAAAATGGAGCAGATCCAAAAATGAATCCTGCACTAGAAATGGTTTTGGAAAAAGCTAGATATAACTGACTACCTAGAGATGTAATTGATAGAGCTATATTAAAATGATCAGGACAGTTAGAATGAGAAGATATGAAAGAAATAAATTATGAATGATATGGACCAAATGGATCAGCATTCTTAATCAAAACCATTACTTCTAATACAAATAGAACTAATTCAGATATTAAGACTATTCTTACAAAATGAGGAGGAGCTATGGCAGAAATGGGAGCTGTTGCATGGCAATTTCAAGAAAAAGGCTTAATTGTAATCGACTGATTATCAGAAAAATATGAAGATAAATGAAGACAATTAGAGAGAGTCAATCCATTTGATGCTGAAGAAGTAGAAATGGCCATGATGGAATTAGCTATTACTGATGTTAGCGTAGAAGATGGAATCGCTGAAGTATATACTACAAAAGCAGATTTCCTTAATGTAAAAAAACAAATTTCTGAAATGGGATATCATATTGCAGAAGCAGATTTACACTACTTTGCAGACAATACAATTTCTCTAGAATGACACGACCTAGATGTATTTAATAATTTATTAGATGCATTAAACGAAAACGATGATGTAGACCATGTATATCATAATGTAAATTTAGACTAAAAGATTAGTATGAGAATCAGACTTGAAGAATTAAGCGATTATGATAATGTTGAGAATCTAACAAGAGAAGCTTTTCGAAACATTTATAGACCATGATGCTTTGAGCATTTAGTTATACACAACCTAAGATCTAGTTCTGATTTTATACCAGAATTAGATTTTATTATAGAGAGCAATAACAAATTAATATGAAATATAGTTTATGCTCTATGAAATATGAACATAAATTGAACCATAGAAAAAGTTCTCATATTTTGACCTGTATCAATTTTACCAGAATATCAACATCAATGATATGGGCAACAACTTATTAATTATTCATTAGAAAAAGCTAAAGAATTTTGATATTCTTCAGTATTTATTACTTGAGATCCAGAATATTATAAAAAATTTTGATTTGAATCTGCATCAAAATACAATATTCATTATGAATGAATGCCTATTGAAGACGAAGCTCCATTCTTTATGGTAAAAATACTAGACGAAAGTAAATTTCACTTTAACGGATGAATTTATAGTGACCCTAGCTGTTATAACATTAATGAATCTGAATTAGAAGAATTTGATAAACATTTTTCTCCAAAAGAGAAAAAAGTACTTCCATGACAATTATGATAATATTTATATAATAATAGAAACACATGTTAAACTACCATTCATATGAAACATTTTCAACACAAGATTGACCTTGAATTAGATTGGTAGTTTTTTTGCAATGATGTCCATTTCGCTGTCTATATTGTCAAAATCCAGATACAATTTCATCTGATTTAAATAAACAAATTTCAACAGAGGAAATTATCACTTTAGCTGAAAAAGAAAAGCAATATTTTGGGAAAAAGTGATGAATTACATTTTCTGGAGGAGAATGCTTATTACAAGTAAAAGAATTAATTCCTGTCCTAAAAGAACTAAAAGAAAAATGATATAATACCTGTTTGGATACAAACTGATTTTTATTAAACGATGAAGTAAAAGAAGCATTAAAATATACAGATCATATTTTACCAGACATCAAGACTATCAATCCAGAACTGCACAAGAAGTTGACATGAGTAGACAACAAAACTTCTCTAGAATTTATACGTTATATAGATTCTCAAAACAAAAATTATCGAATTAGATATGTAGTAGTTCCTTGACTAACAGATAAAGAAGAAGATCTAAACAAAATGTGAGAATTCATCAAATCATTAAAGCATTTTCAAAGATTAGATTTATTACCATATCACACCCTAGCACTACCCAAACGAGAAAAACTAGGGCGAGACTACCCTCTTAAAGATACCCCAACAGCGAAATTTAATGATACCGAGAGAGTTAAAGGAATTTTGTGAAAATATGTTGATATTAATACAATAAATTAAAAAATGAACATTTTATATTTCATCAAGTTTTTTTTGATTTTTTTATTATTGTTGAATATAATAAAATATCTTTATTTTAACAAAAATTAAAAGAATGGCAGATTTAAAAAACGTAACACAAGTCGTTGAAGACATCAAAGCTATTAAAATTCAATGAGCAACAAACATTGCAAAAGCAGCTTTTGAGATTTTAGCAAAAGAAATGAAAAATCAGTCTTTCAAATCCTTTACAGAAGCCTTTGATTTCTTTATAAAATCAATGAAAATGCTCGAAGATGCCCGTCCTACAGAACCAATGTTATTCAATGGAATGAGCTATATATATTCAAAAATTGAACCAGAAAAAGAAAAAGCAGATTTAAAATCTTTTGTAAAAGTTGCTATAGATGCTAGTGAAACATATTTTAATATGATTACAGAAACCGCAGAACAAGCAATTCAAAATTGAGTAGGAATTATTAGTTATGGAGATGCTGTTTTAACACACTGTCACAGTTGATCTGCTATTAAAACAATATTAGCAAACAAACAAAACTGAGTAGATTTCATGGTATTTAATACAGAAACTCGCCCATTATATCAATGACGTAAAACTTCACAAGATTTTTTGGATGCTGGTGTAAAGGTGACAATGGTTACAGACGATGCTGCTCCATTTATTATCGATGACGAAGACCCAATGTGATTAGATATTAATCGCGTTGTAATTGGATGTGATGCCTTAAAAACCAATTGAAGTGTAATTAATAAAATCGGTAGCTTTGCAATATGTTCTACTGCATTTCATTCAAAGATTCCTGTATACGTAGCCTGAAACTTATTAAAAACTGACATTCACGATGATGTACATATTGAATCTCGCGACCCTAAAGAAGTACGACCAGACAAACCAGAAGAACTAGAAATTATCAATTTTGCATTTGATCAAGTCCATGCAAAATATATAACATGAATCATCACAGAATTCTGAATTATTAAACCATCAGAATTAAAAGAAGCCGTAAAAGCTCATTACCCATGGATGATAAATTCCAAATCTAGAGAAGAAAGAAGATAAATTTTTTATCAAATTTTGATAATAATGAAGAAAGATATAGATGAAAAAGAAAAATCAAAAAATCAAGAAATAGAACTCCTACACCATAAGTTTGATGATGCATTATCAAAAGTTTTTTTAAAAAGATGTCCGCAAATAACTCAAATCCAAAATGAAATTGAGAATAAGATTAAAGAAAATTTAAACGACGAAGCATACAATACATATGTACGAGAAAGAACAAATCAATTATGGATGGATCCCAATAACGAATTAAGATATATATGAGAAATTTTAAGCCAATTAATATGACTCAGATTTTTATGACAATGAGATATAAATTGAGCACTAGAATATATGAATACTTGAGATTGATGAGATTTTGAGCCAATTACTTATGATATCGCTGAAACTTTTTACCCTTTTTCCGATTCTTTTATTAAAACTTTTTATACTGAATGACTAAGAGCCATAAAATCCGTTGATGTAGAATTCCAAGATATATTAGCTAAAACATTCACTGAAATGGTAAAAAAAGATATCTCAAAAGAGATGGATAAATATAAAACCTTAAAAATCAATGATTTAAACCTTAATCACGAATTAGTTAACGATTATCTTACCTGATTAACAGATGAAGAGTATGAAGAATTTTTATCAGCAAATACAGATTGAAATATCATACAAGCCTATATAAATTTATTCTATACAAAATATCCACTTGCTCAAAACTCAATACAATATCGTGTAAAAAGTAAAAAATTTCTTGAACAATTCACAATTAACCAAACAGAAACATATATAAAAGAATCTTCAAGTATTAGTGATGAAATACTAGAAAAAACCGAAGAACATCTAAAAGAATTGAATAAAAACACACTTACAACTCTCGCTGCATCATACACATGAAATATAATTATGAACTATCCAGAGATGATTAAATATTTTACAAATAAAATAAAATGATACTTTTTGGCAGATTATATTTTGGCCATCGAAAATGAATTTATCAAAAGCAATACTAAAAAATCCAATGAACTTTTAGAGAAAATAAATAAGCAACATTCTAAATCATCCCAAGAAAGTTATATAAAAGATACAGAAGAATGATATGATAAAGAAACACAAACTAAAAATATTGAATCGACTACTCTATCACCCGAACAAGAAGAATATCTAACTATCATCACTAGCAAACTAACAAAGGACAAAAAGAAATGAAAATCGATATATAAACATTTAAAAAAAGTTATTACCAAAGAACATGAACTTTCACTAGAAGCATTCAAAAAGATTTTTAATATAAAAGAAATTCCAGACGATATAGAAGATATCATTTTTTCTAAACTAAATATTCAAAAGAAATGAAACGAAGAAAATCATACAATTAATGAATGAAGAGATATTTCAGAGAATTGTGAAAACGATAACGAACCTCAAATTAATAATGAGATTTTCAAAAACGACGATGAATGAGATAAAAATATAGAATCTGACAATATCAGCAACCCTACCGATTATTTTATCAATCGAATAAATAAACAGAACTTAATTATAACAAATGAATCAAATTTAAGGAAACAGATATCAGAATTCTGTAAAAATAAAAATTACAGGACTACATTACTTTCTCAATTACAAACCCAAGACTTTGATTTAATGAGAGATTTGAAGCATAAAAGATGACATAAAAATGCTCGTACATTAGAGATATGAGTTACCTGACGAAGATTATTAATTAATGTTGATGATGAATGAAATTTCCTAGTTGATTCGTTCTGTGATCATGATGATTACTTACAACGCTTAATATTAATTAAATAATACAGATATTTTCCATCAAAATAATAAGAGGTTGACTATATATAACAAATTTGTATCATTTCACCATCTATATTGTTTTTCTATTGATTCAAGAAAGACAATTAAACCTTTTATCAAATAATTACCTAACAATGGCAAAAGAAAAAAAGTATGTTAATGTTGCTACAGAATCAAAAAGTGATGAAGTCTATGGTAAAGACAGCCATGGAAAAATTATCAAAGTTGAGCCTAAGTGAGATTCAAAAGGTAGATGAAAAAAATTTAGAATTTTTGCTATTTTATGTTGGATTATTGCTATAGCATTTGAAGCTATTGGAATCTTAAGATTAACTGATGTTATTAATTGGTTTAGTAATATGGATATTACAGTGTTCCTATTAGTTGCTATCGGTTTGGATTTATTATTTGTTATTACTGGTTCTTTATTATGGAAAAAAGCCAATCATATCGATCCAGCTTCTGAAAAAAACAAAACAAAATTCTGGTTATGGAACAATTTATGAACAATTCTTTCTGTTTTAGCATTCCTTCCTATAATTATTCTTGTCTTTACTGATAAAGACCTAGATAAAAAATCAAAGACAGTTGTTGGTACCGTAGCTATTATAGCTTTAGCTATAGCATGATTAGTTGGTTATGATTTTGATCCTATATCAAGCGAACAATTAGAATTAGCAGAACAAGAGGTTCTACAAGTTAGCCCATCATGAACAGTTTATTGGGCAGAACATAGTAAAAAGTATCATGTAGATAAAGATTGTCCAGCTTTCTCAAATAGTGAAACCGTATATGAATGAACTGTAAGAGATGCTTTTGAAAGAAATTTAACAGAACCTTGTAGAAGATGTATCCCTGAATATAAATGAGAAGATGTTGAAGAAATTGAGGTGCATGAACACGAAGAAGATGATACTACTGTAGAAGATACATTTTCAGATGTAGTTGAAGAACTAAGCGAATAATTTAAATTAATACTTTATTAATTTTACAAATATAAAATGAAAAGGTTGCCGATACTCTGCTTTTTATGTACTTTAATAATCGCATTATCATGATGTAATGTTGATACTAGAGATCAAATATCTTGGGATGAAGAGAGAATTAATCATACTATATCAAACACAATTCACGAACATGAAAATTGTGAATCTCGATGAACCTGAGATATAACTTTTGTTTCTTATACAACATTATGAACATGAATTAATTCAGAATGAAATCTAGAATATTATATTACAACTGAATGACAATGATTCTATATTGATGAAAGATGAAATTTAAGTAATTCATGCTGATTTGCTTGAATACCAACTACAATTGAATTTTCAGCTAACTGAAGTTGATACGAAGTTATAAGATACCAACAAGCTATGGATGGAAATTTGTATGTAAGCTCTACAAAAGAAATGTTTTCTAAAGAAGCTTTCAATAAACGACAAAGTTGAGATTATGAACAGGAAGATACTAATTTCTTAGCTTCTGCGGAAGAACATTTCAACGTAAAAGTTGAACCAAAATCTGATTTTGAATGTAAATTTTGTGATAGAACATGGTGGTTTGAAAAAGATGAAGATTTTAAAAACACAAATGACCTAAAATCATATTATACTTTGCAGCAAACATCATGAAAAAGTTTTATTTTCAATTCTGATGGAACTTTCGAAACAAAATGAAGTCGAGACGAATGAAAATGAACTCGATCATTCGGACAAGATGAATACACTGTTGTTGTAACAAATGAAAAGACAGATCACGTTTATGATAGATATATCATTGAACCATTAACAGACAATTCAATTTCCATTATAACAGAAATCATTCAAAAAAGATAAGATATTTAACCATAAAGAAGAATCTCACTTGAAAGTGAGATTTTTTATTGCATTTTATTCACATATCAATATCAAAAGATTTAGTTTATATCCAATATAAATTATGCGAGATTATATAGTTCAAATACGGAATGATTTTATTACAGGATTCCCTGAAAAGGTTCCTCCTATTTTTATTGTAGCAATTGTTTGAGCAATTATTCAATTTATAAAAATAATTATTGATTCTATTAGAGAAAAAAGAGCATGTTTTGATCACATCTTTATTTCTGGATGATTCCCATCATTCCATACTGGAGTTGCAAGTAGCGTCACAATATTAGCCCTACTAGCAGATGGAATTCGAAGTGTATCATTTGCAATAGCACTTACATTTTCTGTGTTATTTGCTTATGATGCAATGAATGTAAGATATCAAACAGGAAAACATGCCGAATATTTGAACGATATTAGAAGAGATTTACAAGAGAATTTTTTAATGACACAACAAAAAAAATCAAAATTAAAAGAAAGACTCTGACATACCCCAAGCGAAGTTTTATGAGGACTTTTGTTCTGAGTTATCCTAACTTTTGTTTTCTATTATCGACGATATGTCTAGAGGTATTGTAAGTCAAAAACCATTTACTAACAAAAAACGTAAAAGCCCACTCAAAAAAATGTTAACCAGATCTTGAGTTCAAGTTCCAGAATTTAAGATTAATCAAAAGATTAAAAACATTATTTCTCGATGAATGTGCTTTATCGTTGTGATAATTCTATGAATTATTATTTTAATAAAAACTGTTTTTTTTAAACCAGAACAAAATATTGCAAAGATTAAGATTTCTGAAGATACTCTCGCTACATATCAAGATATAGAATTATTTAATATGATTTCAGATGAAGTTAAAGGTCAGAATTTTTTTGTATTAGCCTCAAAAAAAGATGAATTGTTAACCAAAATTCAAAAAAAATTTCCATTCGTTTGAAAGATTGAATTACAGTTAGAACCTGAAAATACTATTTCCGATGTTGAATGAACTAAAGAATTTAAAATCTGAGTTATAATACCAGAGACTTTAAGTTGAAATAATACTTGATTCCAAGTTTATTCTACATTATTCCCTTTAAAAGATTCCCAGCAACCAGAAGAGATTTGATGAACTCTCTGAGTACAATTACAATATTACGAACCATTATTATTAGTTAGATTAAATGATAAAGACTTTGCCATCTGGAATGAACAAACTTTCGTAGAACTTAGAGAGTGAATGTTGCTATGAATTAGAACTCCAACAGAAGATAATCCAAATCCAGAACAACTTTTTGTAATAGAAACTCCAAAATATTTAGAATGAACTAATAGCTTAGATTGATTCTTTTTTGAATTCAGTTTAAATGATTTTCTAACAATGATTCCTTTAGCTAAAGAAGCTTTTCCAACTATGAAACGTTTCGTATATTTAGCCTGATCTAGAAGAATTGCGATATTTACTGCAGATGATAAAACTCTTTATTTCAATTTTCCAGAGACTGAAGATATTACAGAAACTCGAAATTATCAAATGCAAAAATATAATACCTTAAGAGACTTTTACCCTAATTTTAATAAAGTTCATAATATAGATTTGTGAGCTCTAGATGAAAAAAAAGTAATTATAAGAAAGTAATCTACAAATCCATTATTTTCCCATCATCAATGATTGCACATCCATCAACGAAATATCATCCATTAAATGTGTCTCTTTTAATTTTTCATATGACTGAGATATCCGAAGGAATTAAATCAGCCTGTCATCACTTTCATCGGAACAACAAATGTAAAAGCTGATTTCATCGATTTGCATAAAGTTTCATATGACTGCTTCAGTTTTTTCAAACTTTTTCTACTCTTTGAATCTCTACATTTTCAAACAGAAATAAAGGTTCTTCATTTCATTCTCCAAAAGGTTCAAATCTTTCCAAAAAACTAAAATTCTGATTATTCCATTCTTCAGGATTGATTTTAGTATCTACATACAAAACTTTTTCTAAATCAGATTCTTTTATTTTTCATTTGCAATAAGTTTGAAGTCTCTCACAAAGCTTTTGAAGATTATCCAATCTTACTGTTAAACCTCCTGCTCATTGATGGCCTCAAAAACGTTCCAAAACATCTTCATGAGCTTTTAACATATCAATTACACTAAAATAGTCAGGTCCTCTTAAACTAGCAGAAGCTGTTCATTTTTCGTTGTCAGATTTAAATACAATTGATGGCTTATTGTATTTTTCAGTTAATCTTCCTGCAATAATTCCAATTACTCATTCATGGAAATCTGAACTCTCTGCTATCAGGATTGGAGATTCTACATCAATCATCTTTTCTGCTATTTTTACTCATTCCTCCTGAATTTTTTTCCTTTCTTGGTTGATAGCATCCATTTTTTCCAAAAATTCTATTTGCTCTTCTCATTCATGTAAAAATACATTCAGACTATCATAAGGAGATTGAATCCTTCATCACGCATTTATTCTTGGTCAAATTACAAATCATATATGATAGGTATCAATTGGAGATTTTATATTCAAATATGATAAAAATCATTGTAGACATGGTGGTAATGAATCTGGATGACGATTCATTAATTCTAATCACTTTTTTACTATAAAACGATTCTCTCCTAAAAGGGGAACAACATCAGCCACCGTTCAAATAGCAACTATAGGTAAAAAGAAATTAAAGATCTGATTTTTTCTTTCACATGTAAGATTACATTTTGAAAGAATTGCTACAATTAATTTAAATACAACTCAAACTCCAGCCAATCATTTAAATGGATAATCTGGCGAACAATTTTGATTTATAACAGCTATAGCTTCTGGAATTTCGTTTAATGGTTGATGATGATCTGTAATAAGTAAATCTATTCAAATTTGTTTTGCATATTTTGCTTCTTCTATTGAAGTAATTCCATTATCTACAGTTATTACCAAATCAACTCATTTAGACTTCATTTCATCTAAATGATAGTTTCTCAATCAATATCAATCTTTTTGTCTATCAGGATACATAATACTCACCTGCGAATATTTCAGAAAATAACGAATAAATTTATACAAACAATAACTCGCAGTCACTCAATCTACATCATAATCTCAGAATATCATAATTTTTTTATTTTTTTTCATCGCTGACATAATATAATCAACAGCTTTTTCCATTCATTGCATTTTAAACGGATCTATCCATGTATGGCCCAAAGTTGGCTCAAAAAATGCTTCAGCATCTGAAGCAATATTTCTGACATCCAGCAACCTTTCAATCAGCGTTTTATCATAAGATTCATTTAATAATTGGTATTTCATACAGTTTTACAATATTTCAAATATAGTTGATTTTAATTTACAGTTCCAATACAAAAATTCAAGCCATCCACTTATAAATAATTAAAAACTTTTCACAGATTCTCGTGGAACACTATATCTGCATATTTATCTTGAACAGTTTCAGATTTATTAATTACAATTAAATGTTTTCAATGAAAATAATGTAACAATGTATTAGCAGGATAAACGACTAAAGAAGTTCAACCAATAATAAATAAATCTGCCTGAGAGATTTCTTGTACCGCTAAATTCCGAGCTAATCACGGTAATTGCTCTCAATATAGTGTAACATCCGGTCTAATCATTCATCAACAATCACATAATGGAATTGGTCTCGAATCTGTAAATATTATATCAGGATTAAATAGCTTCCTACATTTATCACAATAAACACGTTGTGTAGTTCAATGTATTTCTATAACATTTTTACTTCAAGCCTTTTGATGTAATCAATCAATATTCTGTGTAATAACTGATGATAACTTTCAGTTTTCTTCCATTTGTGCCAATCTAATATGAGTAATGTTAGGTTTTATTCATCTGCAATCTAACTTTTGTCTATAATATTCAAAAAATACTGTTGGTTCATCATATAAACAAGAATGACTTAATAAATATTCAGGTTGATAATGATCAAATTTAACATCATGCTGATTATATAATCAATTTTTACTCCTAAAATCTGGCACTCCACTTTCAGTAGATACACCTGCTCATCAAAAGAATACTGTTTTCTTTGATTCTCTAAGAAATTGATTTAATAAATTAATTCTAGACTCAAAATTCATTGTCCCTATATTTATATATATAATTAAACAATCATATAATAGCTTATATAAATATTTTTTCAATAAAGAAAACTCCCATACTAATATAGCATGGGAGTTGAGATAGATGTCAGACAAAAGAAGTTGTTTCACCGATATCAATTAACTTATTTTGAAGAAAGTATGCCTGATACCACGAATTGGTAACGTCTGGTACGTCATCTACCTATATATAAACATCCTATAAAAAGGATGCGAGGAATGTCTTTATACTAAATTAGAAACTAAATGCAAGTGATAAAAAATTTTCATCATATCTATACAAAGATAAACACCTAATATGAATTCCTACATACAAAAAAACCTGAGTATAACACCCAGGTTTTCTTACATATACAAATATTATATATTCAATTAATGACTACTTCTACTATAATCATCAAATAAAGTGAAAGTTATAGTTCCACTATATGTAGCTGCAGGTGTATTTGCTGGTACATTAATAGTTAATGATGGTTTTGTTCCATATTTTCCTAATATTCATGCTTGTGTATTATTTTCTCTATAGATATATGTAAATCATCCTCATCCAAATGTATGAGTTTCTCATACTTTTACTTGTGCGTTATCACTTCATTCTCTTTTGAATGTTGATGAATTTGGATTAAATGTAAGATTAGATTTTGGAATTGTATAAAATCCTGTATTAGAAGCAAGATCAGAAACTAAATCGCTAGCATCTACTGT
>JAZQNA010000058.1:0-18893 GCA_045627125.1 Candidatus Absconditabacterales bacterium
AATCTTAGATCTATCCTCATAAGATCTAGGAAAATAATTAAAAAGGTCTTTCATAGTAGAAATTCAGTTTGTTGCAAGTATTTGTGCATATCTAGGTGTAGTTTTTAATTCATCTTTTAATGTCATATATATTTTTGAAAATATGAAAAATCTAATTTAGATTAGCTTTTTGTATAAATGTTTCAAGATAAGAAAAAGGGTTATAAAATTTGACCTTTTCCATATCTTCGGATATACTTAAATATACTGAATTGTATTTCCATTATGTTACCATGCTTGAAAGAATTTTTAAAAAGAATGATATGAGTACTAGTAAAGAGTCTATCCAGTGGACAGAGACTTCTGTTTCTAGTAAATTAAAAGACATCACTGAAGTGTTAAATGATGCAGAGATTCAAGATATAGCTATAATATGAACATTAAAAAGTCTTTTACAGAAAAAAGAATATAAACTTTTTCAGCATGAAATTTGAATGCATAATCCTCATGGAAAATTATGATATAAAACTTTAGATTTTATGATTAATTATGTAAATAGAATAAAAGATATAAAAAGTCTACAAGAGAGTGAAAAGTTTAATTTAAAAAATGTATATAATTGGGTTATATCATGATGAAAAAGTTGAAATGAAAATGTTGATGATTCAATTGCACTAAAAGATACCTCATTAGAATATAAAGAGAAGTACCAAAGTTTAAGTAATTACGAATACGATAGGTTGTTTGCATGATTAGAAGAGGTACAACAAAGAACATGACCTGATTGCTACTTGGTATGTGCTATAAATCAGTTATCTAGAGCTCAATACTTCGAAACATTAATTAAAACATCAATTAGGCGTGCAAAACGAGGAAATTGAGAGATGTGATATCGTATAAGACTTCCATTGTGAAGTACATCATGACATGATATATTTATTAAAGACTCAGAGATCCCGAGAGCAAAGATTCAGTGATGAGATTGATATAAAATATTAGAAATAGCATATACAAAATATGTAACAAGAGCAGATAAAGGTAAAAGATATTCTCCAGTCGCCGAAAATGAATTTAAAGCAATTGCATGATGAACATCAGATAATGCTATGAAGATTCTTTTATGAAAAGAAAATATAGATTATGAGGTCTTTTGATGAATTGTTGCTTTAAAACGTATCTCAAGTGCACAAAAAGAATTAATAAAGGAGAATTTAAAAAATTATAATCCTGTTATTTGAAATAAGTATATATCATTATCATCTTTGTCATATAAGGAAGTTAAAAAAGAATATGTTGTCTGATGAAAAAAATTATACCGTGGACATGCTTATATGTTAGCTTGAGTTATTAAAAATGCTAACTGAGAAATTAAGAGTATACAAGTATTAAACCCATTTAATAAAACATGAGATGGACAGAATTTTTTAAGTTTTTCTTATGAAGAATTCTTACAAGCTTTTAGGCGTGTGGCTTTTTGAAAGGTAACCCCCCAATCTTTTCTGAAAACACAATCCGACAAATGATAATGGAAATAGGTACTACTTTTGAATAAAATGAGAAAAGGTCTTACATTTCTTATTAGCTATTTGATAGCTGTCACGCATAATATTTGTAATGCACTCAGATGGAGTTAAATGAATATCTATCTCCTTTTTAAGTATATATTTAAGTGGTTGTAACCACGAATACTTAAACATAACAGCACATTTTACAATTATATTTTTTCATCTTCACGCTAACATAAAATTCTCCTTTGTTAGAGGAGTTTTACAATTTTCAATATTAAATAATTTAGAAGGAAATGCATAGAAATATCAAAAATCATGGTACATCATCCAGAATTTTGTTCCAGTATTGTTAATTTTCCTCCATTCTCAAGCAACCTTAACAACATTTGGTCATAACCGACGAAGTAATGAGTTGAACCAAATAATATCAGGATTCTCTGATTTTAATATTCATTTGAATCTTCTAGCATCTCGCCAATTAAAAC
The DNA here is from genome assembly GCA_045627125.1 of Candidatus Absconditabacterales bacterium. Classification (GTDB taxonomy): domain Bacteria; phylum Patescibacteriota; class Gracilibacteria; order Absconditabacterales; family Absconditicoccaceae; genus UBA3291. Next base: position 1,973 of record JAZQNA010000058.1, read on the forward strand.
GAGATGTAATTAGTCATAATTTTTTTTTCAATTTTCATCTCCATCATGCTGGTAAATTATTTCATCGAAGTATAACTTTATATCAATGAGCTTCTAATAATCTTTTTACATCATGAATATATGTTTCAATTCCTCAGGCTTTATTGATGAAGTCGCTCACAATTAGAATTTTTTTAGTTTCCTTTTGATTGCACGAACTTAGCTCTATAAACCTATCAATCCAAGCATCTTCTGTATATTCTGGTAAAATTGATTGTATCTTTTTTTCGAATTTTGACTTATCTTCTAGTCTTTCTGGATTAGTTTTCTTAGCTAATTTCTCAATAATAGAGATTAATTTCTGAGCAGTGTTATCTCATTTAGCAAGAAAGAGATCACATTCCTGAAATATAAATGGATCTAATCATCATTTCTTATATCAAATTACAGGTAATCATCGAGATAGAGCATTTAATGCAGATAATCAAAAAGTTTCTAAGAATTCAGAAGGCATAACACAGTAATCTATGTTTGCTAGATATTGCTTAATTACACTTAAAGATTTTCGTCCAAAAAAATGGACATTGTTGGCTTTTATTTCAAGCAAATCTGATTCCAAACTTCATTGTCAGAAAATAAATATTTCAAAATCTACATTCTTATTGTTCAACTCATTTATCGCTAAAATTAATTGATCAAATCACTTTTCCTTTTCAAGTCTTCAATAATAAAGTAATCAAAGCATAAATATTAAATTTTAGATTTAAAATTTTTGTTATTTCTGATTCTTAATTCTTATTATTTTACATCAATGAAAATCTCAGTTTATAGCTTCTTTTACAAAAAAACTATAACTTCATACAGTTCAGTCAGGGGCTTTATATTCATTATACTTTACACCAATCTTATTACACCGCTCATCATATAATGATCGAGCCTCTTCAACACTATCTCATTCAAAATCCTTTTGGTTACCAAAAAAATTAACATGAATATAACACTTTCATCCAGAATCATATTCAACATCCGTCATTATATTATCTCAATTAGATATTCTAATCTTGTTTCAAGTATGCTTTAAATTTACGAGTTTATATTTACTTTTTGCTCCCAAAATATCGCAAAGAGAAATCTTAAATTCTTCGCGTTTTGATTGAAACTTTTCTTTCTTCTTTCAAAATTGCCTTTTTTCTAAATTTTCCATTTGCATAATATGCAATAAACATAATATGTCTATATGAATTTTAGTTAGTATTTCAAGTTTGTAATATAGGGAAGAAAAAATATTTTTTATAAAGACTCAATCTTTTTATCTGCTTCTATCTTTTGTAACTCAGTCTCCAATTTTTTATTAAAATCACGCAGAATGTTATATGCTTTATTATATCAATTGATGTAATATTGTAGTTCTTCAATAGTTAAATGTCATTTTTCGTTTTCATATTTTTCATGATTTATTCATATGTTAGATCCACTACTAACCGAATATCTAATATAAAAGTTATATCAATCTCATTTATCTTCGAAGTAAAATGCATTTTTTGATCTCCGACGAACTGGAATCTTTCAAGTTAGAATTGTTTTAAGTGAAATATTATAAGTTCTTAAATTTTTAATGTTCTTGAAAAACAAAAAACTTTCATTTGTGTAACGTCTTTGAGCCTCTATAGATTGATTAAAATATATATTTAATTTAGAATTGGTTTCTTTGGATGAGAAATCTATTCTATTTTCATCATATTCTATCAGGTTCTCCACCATTAATATACCAATATAAATTAAAATTTATGCCATATACCTCAAAAGTTTTCTATTTCATGTTTTTCTCAATTAACTAATTCGAATAGCTTTTTTTCAGTATAACCTATAACATCAGAATCTTCGTAAAGTTTATCATTATTATAATTCTCATCTTCATAATCTACAACTGTGACATAATCAGGTTCTATATAATTATTGTTTAATCATTCCAAATCTATTTCATCACTATTTATTCATTCTTCAACTATAGTATTTCATTCCAAATCTACTTCTTCTCATTTACAAGATATTATACGCAATTTATCTCAGACTTTTACTATCATATTAAATCGACGATCATAATACAGTATTTGATCATATTTGAATTTGTGTATTAAATGAATCTTGGAATCTAATTTATAGGAGTCGATATATTCACCGAGCGTGTTATCTCAGTTATCAGCTTTAATAGCTCCCCATTTTCAATTTTTCTTGATAAATATACAATATTTGTATGCTGAGCTGTTATCAATATTTAAATGATAATCCGATGTGTAATAAGCGAAAGCCTTTTCACAATTAATCTCAAAGTTAACATCATCTTCAGATATTATTTTTATTTCATCTCAATTTTGTAAATTTAAATTGTATTTACTTAAAATTTTATCATAAAGCTTAGCCCGATATGGTTTTTCCATCTTATGAATATCTTCATTAGCTTCAGGTATTAAAGCATGATTCATCCAATAATTGATTGAATCAGATACTCAATAACCATTATTTCTTCAAAATTTTTGCATCTCTCATGGTTCTTTATGTCATCATCAGTCTCACCGAAAAGCAGTAACAACTTTAAAACATGAACGGGTATTATTGTATCATAAAGGTGTAATGTTATCATCATCAGTATCTTCTATATCAAAAGGTCTGTCGTATCGCAAAGACTCTTTAAGAATGACCACCAATGTTGATGTTTTATGATTATATGGATAATCTTGTTCATCAATCATATGAGATACTCATTTTCTTTTTCATCTATGAGCCCAATAAGTTCTTTTGGATAATTCTGGAGTTAATTTAACACAGTTACAATCATGAACTTCATTTGTCTCTAATACAATAGTAGCAAATCATTCATCATTAAAATTTAATTGATCAAAAAGTACAAATTTTCTTATTAAATCTTCTGTGATTCATTCATGTTGATGATTAAATATAATCGGTTTTCATATCTGTCTTAATTGTGATTTTAGGATATCATCTGCAGATATTTTGTAATTTTCTTTCATTAACTCTAAATATGAAGAATCTTTTATTCTTAAACTGTCAAATGCCTCATTGAATGACTTTTTAGTTACTTCATCGACATTATTTTCTTCTATTTTCTCATTTATTAAAGAGAAAAATCAGCATTTTAATAGCTTAATCATTACTTCTTTGTTGATATTTCTGTATTCATTAAAATTAGCTGCTATCGTATCAAAACGACAATAATCTATTAAGTAGTTAATGGTTTCATTATAATCAACAATATCATTATAATTAACAATACTTTTAGTTTTGTCATCTCTGTTTAATTCAATATCTCTCTGGCGAGGTATTCTTCTTGGTATTTCCCTTCTTTTGGGTAATAATAAAATACTACCAATTTCATCAGACTTATTATTTGAAATATCTTGTTTTATATCCTGTTCGTTTTTAGAAACTTCCATGTATTACACGTAATATAAAATATATATATATTATATAAATATGGCTTTTATGTCAAAAAAATAAAATTATTTTAATTAAATTACTGTAAAAGCCATTGACAAAGTAATAGAAAAAGTTATTCTATATAAACTAATAAATAAAATAAAAAAATTATGCTATTATTGTTGTTAATTGTAACGACATTTGCCTTATTTGACGTGAAGATAGATTTGAAGCAGGATCAAATCTCAGAGCCTAGTGTACAGGCTCAATACCAAATAGGTATTTGTTTGTTACAACAAACGGCATGCTTAGTCCTCATAGATAAAGAGTATCATTACAGACAAAAAGGAACATTTTGGGTCTGGTGTCCTTTGGGGTGTGGTGTTTGTTATGATGCGTTAGAATGGTGCGAGGTAAGTGTGCTGTCGACTCATCCACCTTAGGTATAGTGATGAGTAATAAGTTATTTTACGTCTAATTGTATTGCAGGTCTGGTATTCCTAGGCCTGCTTTTTTGATACCATTCTTGAATTTATATTATAAATCTCTATAAGTTATATCAGATTTATTATTATATTTTGCATACATGAAAATCTGAATAGTTTGACTTCCTAATGTGTGAAAATCTACATTATTTAATGCATTGACTAAATCCTATGCAGCTCCTGCGGAGAATTTTCCATTTTGTACGATTGATCCAAATGTTTGAATAGTTGATGTAAAAGATCCAAGAATTGATGTTTTAAGTGAGATGTCTCATAGTCAGAAAAAAGTGTATGCTGCTACAGAATTCGTAGATATTGCTTGACTTGTAAAGTGAGCTTCAAAATGAGAATGACTCTGAAATAAATTTTTGGCAAATATCCGTGAAACAGATGCTATTGTACAAGTTCTACGCTATTTTCAAGATCCTGATGTTGTTCATGTAGAAGGAAGTATAGATCCAATGAGAGATGTTGAGATAATAAATACCGAACTTATCTTCGCAGATTTGGAACATATCGAAAGAATATTGCCAACATTACAAAAGAAAGTAAAATCATCCAACGCGACAAAGGAAGAGATTAAACAAGCAGAAATTCTCGATGTAATCTATAAAGCTTTGATGGATGGAAAATTAGCTCATACGGTTCGTGACCAGTTCTCTGCAGATGATTTAAAAACATTAAAATCATATAATTTCCTTACATTAAAACCTTTCATTTATGCCTTAAATGTATCTCAAGAAGATTTAGTAAAAGCAGAAGAAATTAAAGCAGAATATACAGAAAAATTGCATGCACCAGTTGCTGTAGTTTGTGTTAAGATAGAAGAAGAGATGATGGAGATGTCTACAGAAGAGAAATTAGAATTTATGGCAGAAATGTTAGAAGTCCAAGCATCAAAGATACCAACTTTGGATGATTTGATCTCTCTTGCTTTTAATACTCTTTGACTTATGTATTATTTTACTACATGAGAAAAAGAGACAAAAGCCTGGACTATTCCACAAGGTTCCACAGCTCCTCAAGCTGCATGAGCCATTCACTCAGATTTTGAACGTGGATTTATTAAAGCTGAAGTAGTGTGATATAAAGATTTAGTTGCTTCATGATCTCGAGCTAAAGCAAGAGAAAAATGATTACTTCGCTTAGAATGAAAAAGTTATATCGTTCAGGACTGAGATGTTATGATCTTCAAATTCAATGTATAAAAATTCAAAATATAACACATATGAAAACAAAAATTAAGAAAAGTTTAATCATAACTCCTATTTTTATCGTTTTTATGATAATTGGAGTATATGGTGGAATCCTAGCATTACTCGGTGGAATATATTTGTGGATAGATAAACTGTTTCACGATGTAGTTATTGCAGATTATTTACGTCTGATAGGAGGTGTTACGATAATGGTATTTATCAGCTATTTGTTTATCGTAATCCATGACAAGATTCTAAAACTTAAATGATTATCCCATACAGATGTGTATGGGATTTTTATAATTAAATATCAAAAATATAAAAAGGGAAGAGAAAAATTGATTAAAAATCAGGATTTTTTGCCTTTTGAGCAAAAATGCATATACTAAATTATCTTTAGTTATCCAAATAAAATCTATGCAATTGAATAAAAAAATCTTAATTTTAACCTGAACAGCTATTTTATCTTGAGTAATTTCTTTATCTAGCTTTCCATTTGCTTATGCAACAGAAAGCGTAGATTTGTCTGACTTAAAATCAGCAGTTGAGTTAACTTCATGAGATAATGCAACAATAAATGCAGCAATCCAAAAAGTTGCTACATTACAAACAGACTTGGAAACAATAACGCAAGAGCTTTTTGAATTAGATGCTGCAGAAAAAGAAAAGAACCCCGAGCTTACAACAAGTTATAGACAAGCAAGAAGTGAAATCGTAAGAGTAATCTCTAGTATTAATTCAGCTAGCTCTAAAGTTTCAACTGCTTTGAAGAAATTAATTATATATCAAAGACAAATGAATGATATTTTAGCCCAACTTGAAGATGCAAAGGTATCTTCTGCAAAAGCTAAAGAATATCTTACAGAATATATGACATTACTTTACAAAATGCAACTCAAGATTTACGATCAGAATGGAGATAAAATCGATGATGTAAGATTATTTGTTAATTCAGATAACTACAGCGAAACTTTTGTATGAAATGATTTACTATCAGCAATGACAGCACAGCTTTCAGAAATTATAGATAAGAGTAACAAAGAAGAGACAAAAAAGACAAATTTACTTTTAAAAATGGGGGACTTGAAAATTGCGGCCCAAGAGAATATAGAAACATATCGTAAAGAAATTGAAACCCTAGAACAGAAAAAGCAATATTTGCATAATTTTATAGCTCTATATAAAAACGAAGAAACAACATCAAATATGTGATCAGTTTTTGAGAGTAAAGAAGATGTAAATAAAATGGTTATGACATTCTTAGATGATATTGTGAAGAAAAATTACAGAGAAAATGATGATATCCCAGCAAAGATTAAAGCTCTATCATCATCAAAAGATAGTAGTGAATGAAATTCTTCTCCAATTGCTTGGCCAATTTATCCAATTGAAACGATTTTGCGTTATTTCAATGATGCTAATTTTGAGAAGGATTATGGATTTAAGCATCAGGCTATTCAGATTAAGGCTACACAATGAACTCCAATTTATGCAGCAAGAGATTGAGTAGTCTATTATGTTTCTAATTCAATTGATAGTATTTCATGGTTATTAATTGTTCATAGTGATGGATATGTAACATTGTATGAATACATGAACCAAATTTCTGTAAAGGCATGAGATACAGTTCAGCGTGGTCAGTTTATTGGATATAGTGGATGAGAGCCTGGAACTATGTGAGCATGATTTGCTTCAGAATGAGAAAATCTAACTTTTGGAGTGTATAAAGATTGAGTAGCAGTGGATCCATTAACATTATTAGATTTGAGTGTTGTTACTAATTGGGAAATGGCGCTGCCTGAAGAATATAGAATTAAATATTTAAATGATCAATTAGTTAGACCAATCGATGTTAGTGAATTAAAATTAATTGAATGAAAAGATGTAGATGAAAGAGCTCAAAAGTTTTTGAATAGCTACTGAGTATGAGTTTACAAAGATTTGAATTTCTGGGAAACAGTAGTAGATGGTACAAATATTGATAGAGATATGGTAATTTGTATCTGATTTGCAGAATCTACTCTTTGAAATTTTTTAGCGACAAACAATAACATTGGAAACGTTGGAAATGATGATTCATGAAATAGAATAGCTTATTCTACACCATACGCTTGAGCTAGATTGATTGCAACAACATTAAACAATCAATACCTATGAGATTATCATACAATTAATCAACTTTCTAGATATGGTAATGAAGATGGAAAAATATACGCTTCTAGTCCAATTAATCGACAGACAAACGTACAGAAATGTCTTTCAAAAATCAAATGATATACAGTTCCAGAAGATTTTCCATTTAGAATTGGAGTAAATCCAAATAATTAATTGTGAAACTTTATTTTTGTTCAAAGCTTTCAATCAACTTTAACAAAAATTTATACGTAAATTCTTGTCAGATTTTTGCCATATTTTTATCAAATTTTTCTCATAAAATTTCATTGTTTGAAATTGCTTTAATTCATAGAACAGGAACATTAAAATCATGAGCGATATTATATATCGCAATACATTCCATATCTTCTCATAAACTATTGTATTGTATATTAAGAAACATTATTTTATCGTATTCTCTATTCCAAAAATCTCCAGAAGCTATAGTTCCTGTATATATTTTACCATATATATATGGATTACTTAATTTTTCTGCAATTTTTATCAAATTAGAATCTCAATTTAATAATTGAAAAGTATCTCAAGAATCAGCATTAAAACTTCTAAGGTCTCGCTCTAAAGAATTACTTCACTCTCATTCAGATTTTATTGGAGACTTTCATGAAATGGAATTAAAACAATCTTTAACAATAATTATATCTCACGGACGTACTATTTTTCAATGTCATCATGCTGTTCATGGATTTATAATGGCAATGGGATGATATTTATCAATTGCAATATATGTAGCTACAGAAGCATTACGAATATTGACTTTACATAAACAAAGTACTACAGGATAATCTGATATGTATCATTCATAAAAAGTATATTTTGAGATTTTCTCAATCTTTTTAACTTTCAATTTTTCCAATAAAAAATCTGCTTCCATATCCATTGCAACCATTATTACAATAGGATTTTTGAATGATGCATTAATCATGTAATTAAATTATTTTTTAAAATCTATTCATTAGGAATTTGCTTAATATCAACTCCAATATTATTTAGTTTTTCAATAATATTATCATATCATCTTTCTATAATTGCTTCATTAGTAATGTGTGTAGTTCATTCTGCAATTATTCATGCCAAAACCATTGCACTTCCTCATCTTAAATCTGTACTAGAAACATAAGATCATTTTAATTTAGTTTTACCTAAGATTAAAGCTTCATGAGGATTAAGAATCTCTATTTTAGCACCAAAATTTTCAAGTTCTGATAAATATCCAAATCTTCATTCATATAAAGTTTCGAATATCTTTGTAATTCAATTACATTGTGTAAATAGTGTTCCAAAAATAGATTGTAAGTCGCTAGGAAATCATGGGAAGATCCTGATTTCTAACCTTTTTAATGCTTTATAATTCTCTTTATTGTAAGAATCTACTTTTATAGTATGCTTATCCAAGATACGGAAATTAATTCAAATTTGTTCTGCAATGTTGTACATAGCAGATAAATCATCTACATCCATATCAGAAATTAATAATTCTGATTGCTCAGCACAAGCTCAAATTGCAAAATAAGTTCCTGCTTCAATGTAATCGCTAACAATAGAAAAGGTAGGATCAAGAACCTTCATATTTTTAACTGGTTTGATAAGAACAGTGTGATCAACTCACATTGTAATATCAGCTCAAGCATTGTTTAAGAATGCTATTAAGTTTTTAACGTGAGGTTCTGTAGCTACTTGATAAATAGTAATTTCATAATCAATATCCTTATTAAATGCAAGATATGTAATTAGAGCTTCTGCAGCAGTTACCGAAAACTGTTGAAGCATGATATTTCTCTTAGGTTTGTCAGTAATTTCATAAATTTTACAATTTTCATCATATGTAATAGATATTCAAGCCTTCATTAATGCATTATCAAAAGTGTCTAAAGGCCTCTTTCAAATATTACATCATCCACTTCAAACAAATTTAACCTTTCAATATTTAATTAATCCAAGAGGAATCAATAAAATAGAAGCACGAAATTTCTTTGCTAAGTCATTTGTTAAGTCAAAATAATCTTTTGAAGTTTTTAAGGCTGTAATGGCCAAAGCTTCCATATTTCTAATATCTGAAATGTTAGGCTTATTTAATAATTCAACAGGGAAATCTAATAAATAATTCGCAGCTACAATAGGTAATGCTGCATTTTTTGATCATGAAATCTTAACTTCTCATTTTAGATTAGGGGAGTAGGAGAGTTGGTACATTCGAATCGTTTAAAAGCTAAAAAAATTTATCTTACTTTTTTATTTCGTTTCAATTTTTTCCGCAATAGATAACAATAATCATTCTTGCCATTTTCATCCCATAAGTTGAATTCCAACAGGTAGTTGATCTCAACAGTCTTCTACTTTTCACATTGGAATAGAAATAGCAGGTAATCCAGCTAAATTAGCTGGTACGGTATATAAATCTTCAAGATACATCAATAAAGAATTATTGGTTTTTTCCCCAATTTTTCATGCAGGAGTTGGTGTTGTCGGTGTTAATATCGCATGATATGTTTGGAAAAACTTAGTAAATTCTGATTGCAAAACTTTTCTAGCTTTATATCAGCGAAGATAATATTTATCATAATTCTCCTTAGTAACTACATAGTTTCCAAGCAAAATTCTCTTTTTTACCTCATTTCAGAATCACTCCATTCTAACTTTTGTATAGTAATCATGCAAATCTGATATTCACTGCATATCTTCCTGTAATCAATAACGGATTCAATCGAAACGTCATAAATTACTTGTAACTTCACCAGAAATTAAAAGATAATACATAGCTCAAACATGTTTTAATATTGGAAAATCGACATAATCAACTTGATATCAATGTGACCTTAATTCTTCAATTTTAGCTAAGAATAATTCTTTTACTCTTAGATCTAAAGCTTCGGTAAATGCTTCATTTGGAACTGCAATCTTGATGCTATTTTCTTTTAAATCAACAGATTCAAAATTCTTGATGTCTGCTTTTTTATTAGATTGGCTGTCGTGCATATCGTATCCACTTATAGCATTAAGTAATATCCTAGCATCAGCAACAGTCTTAGTTAGAACTCAAACTTGATCAAAAGATGAAGCCATAGACTGAACTCCATATCTAGAAACTCTTCCATATGTTGGTTTCATTCAAACTATACCACATAATGCTGCTGGTTGACGAATAGATCATCAAGTATCTGTTCATAAAGCTCATAAACATAAATCTCAAGCAACTGCAGCTGCACTTCATCCACTAGAACCTCAAGGAATACGATCGATTCAATTAGGATTTTTAGTTATTCAAAAATATGAATATTCGGTAGAAGATCCCATAGCAAACTCATCCATATTAGTTTTACCTATCATTAATCATCATTCATTCTCTAATTTTTTAAAACAGGTTGCAGAATATGGTGATATATAATTTTCTAACATCTTGGACCCACAAGAAGAAATATAACCTTGGGTCATGATGTTGTCTTTTATTCATATAGGAGCTCAATGCAAAGGAGAATCTTTAAGATCATCTAATCTTTCTTCTACGTATTCAGGGTGTAACCTAATAAAAGCATGTAATTTATCATTATCATTCGTAGCTTTGTTTAAATATGATTTTATTACATCAGCAGGATTTAAACTTCCAGCTTCAACTTGTTGTAAATAAGATTTAAGAGTAAGAGATTCCATTCAATATTAAGAATAAAATAAATCTAATTTTGTGATATGGATTTAAATGCTAAAATAAAGAGCAAATTAGTATCAGATTTTTTGCGTTATTGTAATTTTTAATTATAATACTAATGTCTTTTAAATTATGATATAATTATAATGGAAATCAATGAAGCTAACAAGAATTATAGTGATGAATTATCTGAAAACGATATTACAACGCAGGATAAGATTAACTTTTCTTTAGAATTGGCAGAATCTCTTTCTAGAAAATGAGAGAGTCGTTGTAACTTGTTAGATTTGGTATTAGAACGAATTAAAACAAAAGATTGCACATTAGATAATGTTAAACAAATGCTGAGTCAAAATTATGAACGAAAATCTTTGCATAAAATTATTAAAGAACGTGCAGGAAATAAGCATTCAAGGAAATGGTGGAAAAATATAGAAGATTGGAAAAATTTACAAAAAACGTTATTTCCATTCGATGTTGAAGATGAACAATTTTGTAAATTCCTAATTTTAAGTAAAAAATGAGACTATGATATATCAAGCCTGAATTTTAAAATAAGTTCTTTACCAGGATATAAAGATCTTTTAGAGAAGAAAAAAGATATAGAAAAAGAAATAGAAGGAAAAAAGAAACAACTTGCACAACAATATAAGTCTAGCTCAACAGAAGCAGGTCATTTAGATCATCGAAGAGTATCTGAAGACTATCAATATTATGCAGCGCAAGATGAAAAAGAAAAATTTATAAATGACTGAATCTTAAGTTTAAATAGGGAAAAGGCTCATCTAGAAAATAAGTTATCAAAGATAGTACATGGTTTTTATGTAGAATATCCTTATTTACAGATAAAAAATTAAATGAGGTATGATAACTTGACTTTTCTGGGTATTTGTATATAACTGATATACCATCATATTGTGGTAAAAACCAAAAATTAAATTAAAACTAATATGGACGTAAGTGCAGAGAAAATGAGTTTAACTCGTACAAGGAGAGCTGACAAGGCCCTAAGGGCTATGACTAAAGACACATCTACTTCAGCAGCTAGAAACAGAGCTGCTATCGCTCAACAAACGCTTGATAGTAGAGATAGAGCTCGTCATGGAAAAGAACGAACAATCTCAAAATCTAAGCTTCGAACAGAAAAGAAGGTACTTCAAACAGCTCTTAATGAGATGCTAGGATGGGAATAATATTCCTAAAAGACAACAATCCCCGAAATTCAAAGTTTCTTTGAATCTAGGGGCTTTTTTTATTTTAAGCAACACAAAAATAATAAATCTCCCTATAAATTTGACATTTGTAAATTTTATATATATAATATTGTATAAGATTTTTACTCCCTTATTTATTTTTATGAGAAAAATATTATTATTAATTGTTGTTGGAGTGTTATCTTCGATCTCCATAACATCTGCTTACACCCAAGAACAACAAACAGCTTATAAATGGGCTTATTCTAATAAATTAACAACACAAAAAACTATCGAATCAGCGAATTTGAATGGTAACATTACAAGACAGGCTATGGCAAAGATGATTGTAAATTATCTTGAGAATGTAAAATGAAGTTACAGTTATTCCTGAAAATTATGTTCTTTCCCAGATGAAAATAAAATCACACCAGATTTAGTGATTTATGCTAAAAAAGCTTGTACTTACAATATAATGTGAACTAATGGACGTAATTTTAAGCCATCTAATAATGTAACAAGAGCTGAACTTTGAACTATTATTTCAAGGATTGTTCGAGGAGATAAATATAATACTACAAAGGGGGCTTATTATACTGAGCATCTTAAAGCTCTTAAAGCAAATTGAATTATGAATAAAATAGATAATCCAGAAACAACATATGCTAAAAGATATCAAATTATGGTAATGTTGTATAGATTAAGTGCAAATAATAATATATGAAATTCTCAAATTGAAAAGATTAAATATTCTATATATCCAACAACCACAAACAAACAATATTATTATCCAAGCGACTATAATAATCCTCCGCTTTCAAAGGCTATGAAAGAGCTAAAGCTACGTTCAACAAACTGCCCTAGAATATTCTGTCAGGAAAAAGCTGATGATTGAACATTCATAAATCAGAAACATTATTATCGAGATGAGAATCAGGAGATTATGATTGAATTAACATGAGTTTATTATGTATCAGATTGTAATTATTATGATGAAAAATTTTTATCAAAAAAATCGTCAGAATTAGATTTTCAATCAAGCTTTGAAGAAGATTATCCAGGCTTAGCTAAAAAATTCATAGATGGAAACGGCAAGACTTACACATATACATGATTTTTAGAAGTTTTATATAAATTAGCTAAAGAATCTTGAGAAAAGGATATAGAAAGATTTATAAAAATAGAAATTGAACATAACAAAAGCACTCCTAGACCAGAAGAGCTGGTAAAAACTATGGAATTTCTCAATCAGATTGAAGATATAGACACAAAGAAATTAAATCATGATGAAACAGTAAAATATATTAATGATTTTAAAAATTCTATGAATGATGCATTAAAAGAATTAGAGGATATTGACGATAAATACATATCAGATCTTAATAAGATTTTAGATTCAGGTATTCAAAATGATAAATTTGCCTTAAAAGATACAATATGAACGATTTCTCTTTTTAAAGAATATTCATGGGCATTTGTATCTGAATATATGAATACACGGATTTCATTAGCCGAAACAAGCCTATGAAAAGAAATAAGTGAGGATGAAGCAACGTGAGTTGCAATAAAAGTACTTTGATTATCATTCGCATATGGTACACGTGCTGAAGTATATCAAGATTATATGGATTCTTGGGTACAGGATGTTTATGATGTATTAACTAAAAAGAAATCTAAAGTAAAAGTGAAAATACCGTCGTGATTTGAAACTTCTATACTGGATGATTTAGATAATATGTATGATAATGCTCAATGACGTAAAAGAGATATTGAACGTTTACAAGATTTAGCAAGAATTGAAACTGCCATTATTTATTCACAACAAGATCATTGAGCCTTTCCTTGAACTGAAGCTAATATTTGAAAAGATTATAATGATAAAAATACTACAGATGCAACAAAATGATTAATGATATCAGAAATATCTAATAATTTAATGGATGGGGGACTAAATTCTGTTTTAACCGATCCTGATAATAGTAATAGAACATATGGACTATGAAAGTTTAATAACTCAGATTCTGTAAAGGATTGAGAATATATCTATTTAGTTGCGAAAAGAAATGGGATAACCAACTGATGATTTGCATTAATGGCAAATTCTGAAACTGAAGGTTGATCAAACTGGGTAGTCTGTGAAAACAAGAGTGGATTAGAAAACTGATATCTTACTGGATGAACTGATTTAAAAGATGTTAGACTCTGTACAAACCTTACAAAATGAAATTCTTGTTCTACTCAAAATTGTACATATAAAGATGAAAATGAGTTGAGGCAATTAATACTTTACTAATTTAGAATAATTTTAAAAAAAAGGAAGAAGGAATATTGGTTAACATTCCTTCTTTTATTAATTATTCTTCTAATACGTTTATTTTTTGCCATTTTCATTTAAGATAAGCTATCATTGCAATAGCCGCTCAAGTTCATCGTCACATTATTACGCTCCACCAAATAACACTTTCTCATAATACATTTGCTAATAAATATGCAGCAAGTATTCTAGCACCAGTGGATATGAACGTACTAAATAGAAATGGTTTCATGGCTCATGCGGCCCTTAATACACCTCATGCATTAAATAAAAATCACATTAATATATATCCAAAAGATACAACCATCATATAATTCTTTCAGAATTCTGATATTTCTGGATCTGCTCATTCTTTTAAGAATAGTTGCATGATATCTATTCATCGTATCCAGATGATTATAGCCATTAATAAACCAAAACTTACAGATATGATTAAAGCTGATTTAAATCATGATTTGGCTCTGTCTAATTTTCATGCTCATAAATTCTGGGCAACAAAAGTCGCTAAAGCATTAGATAAGTTAATAATAGGAAGCATAGCTAAAGTATCGATTTTAGATGATGCTGTAAATCAAGCTATTACATTATCTCAAAAACTGTTAATAACCGCTTGCACAGCTAGTCATCAAATAGCAACAAGAGATTGATTCAACATTGCAGGAACGGCGATTCATGCCATTTCTTTTAATAAGTGATTATCAAATACTTTATCAAGTTTCTCAGTTTGAATATTCTTTAATCTACGTAGTAGAATAAATATCGATCATGCCATAGCAATTCACCATGATATAATAGTTGCTATTGCAGCTCATGCAATTCACCACTGAAATTTTATGATGAATAACAGATCTAATCAAATGTTTATAACTGCAGAAATTATATTAAATATTAGGGGAGTCTTAGAGTCTCATAATGCTGTAAATGTAAATGTTGCCATATCGTATACGAACAACATTGTAGTTCATAGAAATATTATTTGTAAGTACGTTTTAGATCCTTCAATTAAAGTATCAGGTGTGTTTAATAAGTTTAAAAGAGGTCAGGCTATAATAAATCAGATTAAACTAATTACGAATCAAACAATTGCAGCTGTAATTAATGCAGTATAAGAGGATTTTTTCACTCCTAACATATTTTTTGCCCCAAACAAATGAGAAATAATTACACTTGCTCCAGTTGATAATCATATTAAAATAGAAATAAGAAGAAAAAACACAGGAAATGCTGCTCAAACAGATGCCAAGCAGTTGTCTCATAAATATTTTCAAACAATAATTGTATCTGCAATATTATATACTTGTTGAATTAGGTTTCCCAAGAGCATGGGTAAGGCAAAGAATACTAGCGTTTTAGTAATTTTTCATTGAGTTAAATCTTTATTCATATTAATATACGATTTCGGTTAAAGCATAAGAAAAAACTACAAATTGTAGTCATTTCTTAGAAATTGACGAAAGACGTTATAAAGTTTTCACATTTTTATTCAAGATTTATTTAATTTAGGTTGATCTTAGAATCTTACTTAGTTAAGATTGATTTTAACTATTAGAATAGTTATTATCAATTAAAATAATAAAATAATTTTATATGGTAACAAAAAGAGATACAAAAGTTACATACATAGGTATGTGGGTAGGCATCCTATTAATAATAGGAGGAGTGGCGTTAAAAATTTGGTTAGACGATTACAGTGAAGCCCGTAAGCAACATGTTTATCAAAAAACATTTGTAGCAGTATCAAAGAATCCTTTAACAGGAAAGCAAAAAGTGTTTTATGGGAATCGTTCCTATAATCTCCCGGAGCAATTTCCAACAAATGTTGTTATTAATATTTGTCGGACCCGTCTTATAGATAATCTGCTTGAAACGGGTAATAATGAGGCAAATATAGTAGCAGATAAAGGAAGAAAAGTACATGTTACATTAGAGTATAATGTATTTAAAAAAGATTGGCTACTTCATGAATCTTTTACACCGAAACAAAATGCTAATCAAGTTGTAACTAGCATCTTTGTCACATTATTAATATTTAGTGGGACAGTGCTGGTACTTATTGGTGGTGTGTTGAAGTTTATTTCAGATTAAAAAATATGTGCTTCATATATTATGAAGCACATTTTTTATAAATTAGCATTTTTGGGTGGTTATTTTGAGAGAAAACTGTCTATTAATTTAACTTTTCTCTTTTTTTAGAATGTATAGAGAATTTTAAAATTTAATATTTTTCCATTTTATCTTAAAAGGATAAAAAATATTCAGGTTTTTTTTAAAAATATCAAAAAATCTCTTAAAGGAATGCTAGTTAATAACAGATAATATTCTATTCTATAAAAAAGTCGACAAAAATTTGACATTTGTGGGGTGGGGATATAATAAGTTTACATAAATAATATTTTATCTTTTAAACAAAAGAACATGAAAAATTTATTAACTAAAAGATTTAGGAAGTTAATGCTACGATTAGCATTAATAGGATTTATTTGCCCTATGGCATATGCATCAGC
>JAZQNA010000059.1:0-2032 GCA_045627125.1 Candidatus Absconditabacterales bacterium
TTAGTCGGAACAGACAAGTATGTTGATAGTTTAATATCCTTTGAAGTTTCAGAAGAGGAGTTTTGCAACGAAATGGAACAATTGAAGGTTAATTTAGACAAAATCATAGAAATTATGGTGAAGTGGCTGGATATCGACTATTTCGTTGCAAACTTCCCAGAATTTATCATGGTGAAGTTCTATCGCAAAGAAGAATTTTTAGCATTAATAAAGAAGCATCATTGATAATTCGACATATAGAATGTTCAAGTAGAAGATTTAGGAGAAGAACTAACTCCAGAGGTAATTAAACGGGCTCAAGAGATAATTCATGATAATAATTTGATTAAAGAGCTAAACAATGGTAATGAATTCGTAGAAACTGATGAAAACGGAAACAATTAAATCGATTGTAATCATGTTGTGTTGTATGATGTCCAATTTTGCGTTTTCAAACAATAATGATTATTCAAGATATGAATCTTGGTGCAAAATATATATTAACACTTATGAGGTGCTTTGGCCGGAATGTCCCGATTGCGCTATTGAATTTATGGAAGTGCCAGATGAACTAAATGACTACCTAATAAAGAGTACAAGAAAAGGTGATTTTAGGTTGTTGAAATATGCAGCAGCAATTGCCCTTATAGTTGATGCAGAAGTTGCAAAAAAGAGCATAACTTCAAGTCCATTGGCAGGAACTGGTGCAGAAAATAACGGATTTGTAAGAATGCTATTAAAAGCATCAAGTGAGTATAAAGATTTTGAAAGTTATGAAGATGAATGTTTTGACCGATGGATAGATATAATTCGTGTTAATGTTTTAGCGGATTTGGTAAGGGAAAATAGTATAAAACTGACAGAAAAGGATTATAATTATACAAAAGAGAAATTTACTTCATATCTGAAACGCAAGAACTACGGATTAATAGATGAGTGTAGTCGTGTTTTACATATTTCAGACTCTATCGTATATAAAATAACACCTTACGACAAGATAAGAAAATTAGAATTTGAGACATTGGATTATATAGATATAAATTGTATACAAGATGATTTGGCAAAATGTAATAATTTGGAAAGCATAGAAATAAGACATCCCCAAAATTTATTTCATACTAAAGATGGTGTGTTGTATTTTGGAGATATATTATTGTTTTATCCACCTAAAAAGAAGGACAGATCAATAAAATTGCCCAATAACGTGTTAAATTTTGATGCAAAAAACAATCCTTATTTAGAAGAAATTCAATTTACTGATGCACAATTTGATGATTTTTCTGTAAATGTTTCAAATTGTAAAAACATAAGAATAATTAACTCTCCGAGAAAATTGCTTTATATGAAAACAGACTCGTTGGATTATATTGGAGGAAAAAGTATATTGGTTAATAAAAGAGGTGAATAAAATATAAATGGTTTCAAAAAAAGAGGTAAGAATACGGATAGAAAAAATATGGTCATCTTTTATTTATCTTTGAAGGTAAAAATTCATTACATTACTATGAACAAGGCGGTGACGCAAATACAGAGTTAAATAAACAAATCAATAAAAGCGTAAATGAAGCAACTGAAAATTTTGATGCAAGCGAAGAATAGTATAATAAAAACATGTATAGCATTATTCCTGGTGTTTTGTTGTATCAATTGCAATGCCAAAGATATGAACATGCCGACTTTTGAATACAGAGGAATCTCTTGTGAATTATTTCCTGTAAACCCAGATAATGGACGTTCGAGCAAGGTGGATGCATTAATCAGTTTGTTTGTTGAAGATTCTATTGGCATTCGTTTATATAGTTTAGAATGTGAAAGATATCACATTCTAGTGACTATTCGAGTAGATAGTTCAGGTAATGTTGTTGAGGTGACCAGCGAATCATATTTGGATGACATTTTTTGTGAAACAATGAAGAAAATCCATTTCAATGATGTGCAAACCGAATTTTCTTATAATTTATGTGTTAGGTTTGTATGCGATAAAGAGAAATCTTATTTGGAAAAATGGCTTAAACGTGAAAAGGATAAGATGAAAAATAATAAAAGAACATTT
>JAZQNA010000060.1:0-5998 GCA_045627125.1 Candidatus Absconditabacterales bacterium
AGTAAATCATGTATAAGATTTAGGAAGAGTTAGTTCGGCTCTAACTTTATCAACAGTAGTATCAATGTCATTACCAACTAAGTTCCAATAAAGTTCAGCATATCACATTCATGAGAAGTTTTTAATTAATCAATATGCAGAATAAGAGATAGGGTAGCGTTGGGTTCATATGACTTCTACATCTGCATCTCAAATTTTTATTTCTTTTTGTGAGTTATTAGTAGATGCTGAGAAATTATATCAATTTACGTTAATATTACTTATATCAATATGGAAATGGTTTCAATCAACTGAATAATTCAATGGAATAGAACGAATGATTCAATGTTTTTTTACATTAAAATATGTATCAAAATTTTCGGTTACGTTTACAGTTCCATCAATTTTAATATCTGCGGTTATATTGAGATGTTTATATTCATAATCATATGAAAATACTTGGTTAATAATAGTTCATATGAATAGAATAGTGGCAACTCATATAAGTCTGATTTTTGTTTTCATTTTTTATCTGTAGTATAAAGTATAAATTGATTATACTTATTAATACATAAAAAAGCAAAAAATATATAATGAAAATTAAGAAATTAAAAAATCTGGATAAAAATTTGCATTTAGATAAAAAGTAGATACAATTATAGTAAGTTAGATTTTAGACTCTTTCAAAAAGATATATGCAAACAAAAAAGAATCCTTTATTATTAAGTACCGATTCGTTACCAAACTATGGATTAGATTTGATTTTTTCAATAGCTAAAGCTGCATGATTTGATGGAATAGACTTAGCTATTTGGAAATGATTTGATGCACGAGATGAGGAATATGTTCAAAAATTAGCATTAGATCATAATATGCCTGTATGTGTTATTCAGACTTCTTCTAAATTAAATCAAAAGGAGATGGAAAAAGCTTTAGATCTGTGTGCAGCAACAGGAGCAAATATAATTTCTATTAATGCTCCGAAAATTACAGATTTTAAGGCATATGATTTTATTGTTGATAATTTAAAATCTTATAAAGAAAGTAATCCTGATATTAATTTTACAATTTTGAATCCAAAAGATAGTAAGCTTTTTGCTTTGCCTATTCCAGAGTATCGCTTTAGCAATATTATTGATATCGTTAAGAAGTATGATGCTTATGTTTGATTAGATATTAGTAATATGGATATGGATTCATTTGAGAATGAATTTACACGTAAAGTTGATGATTATGTTCCTTATTTGTCTGTAATCTATTTATCAGATAAAACAAAAGATTGAAAATCTCATCTTATACCATGAGAATGAACATTGGATTTGCAGACTTTTCTGAAAAGATTGAAGAAAAGCTGATATGAACGTCCTATTAGTGTAAAATTAGATTTTAAACCTACAGAGCTTGCTAGTAAAGAAAAGTTAAAGAAACAGCTTAAGAAAGTAAAAACGTATTATGAAAAGTATTATTTAAATTCAGATCTTTCAGATGAAGAGTCTGCTGATGAAAATGATGTTTCTGTATAAATAATGAGAATTATAGATACTAACGACGGAACCGATAAGTTCCGTTTGTTTTTTTATCTAAAATAATGTAAACTTGCAATCAGTTATAAAATCTCTAACATTAAAAATTGAAATTTAGGACTTAGGTTTTAATAATATTCTATTATTATGGCAACAAAAAAATCAACTGTTAAAGGATTTACAAATGCTACAAGTTACATAGACCCCACAAAACAATCCGATGTTATCATATTAGAATGAATAAAGACAAATAACCTTAAAAATATTGATTTGGTACTACCTAAGAATCAGATTATTACGTTTACATGAGTGTCTTGAAGTTGAAAATCTTCATTAGCTTTTGAAACAATCTATAAAGAATGACAATATCGTTATATTGAGTCTCTTTCTAGTTATTTGCGTCAATTTTTTAATCTCTGAGAAAGACCTGACATCTCTTACTGTGCATGACTATCACCAGCCATTGCTATTGAACAAAATAAACGTTGATGAAATAGTCGTTCTACTGTATGAACATTAACAGAAATCGATGATTATACTAGGCTTCTATTTGCAAAGATTTGAGAGCCCTATTGTTATAATTGTGGACGCCATATTCATCCACAAAATGTAGATCAAATATTATCAGAGATTCAGACCAAATATCTTTGAAAGAAGTTGTATCTATTAAAAGAATCATGAAAATTAACCACAAAAGCTGATTTACAAAAGTTTGTTAAAAATAATAGAGCAAAGATAGATAAATGATCATGATTTACTAGATATTTGTTATTATCTGCTCCAATTGAACAAAAAAATAAAGTATCCCTAACTAAGGAATCAGAAGATCAAGATCTTACACTAAAATGATTAAAAAATCAAAAAGCAAAATCTGCGTTTTCTGTACCTATTGAATACTTTTATCTTGAAGATCCTGTTGTAAAAGATGAATATTTTCCGTTAACAATATATGGAATATATGACCGTATCAGTGTAGAACAAGATAAATTACCAAGATTAAAAGAAGATATCATTAAAATTTTATGAGAAGCTCAAAAATTCTGAGTATATGTTATGGAAAAATGAGCAGGAGAGTCTGCTTCAACTCAGTCAGTTGAAAATACATGATTCTCTAATATAGAAATTACTACAAAAGGTAAAAAATCTAAGTCAAAATCTGAATCAGATTCAAAAGAAACTTCAGAATCTCTTGAACACGAAGATGAAATTCAACGATTCACAGATAAAATGTTTTGTCCAAATTGTAATATAACATATCCAGAATTTACAACACAACATTTTTCTCCAAATCGCTGAGAATGAGCATGTGAATGTTGTCATGGATTATGAGAAGTCTTACAAGTAGATTTTGAAAAGATTATAGAACCATGATCTCCATTAAAAGATGCGATTTTACCATGGAGAGATTCAAATATATGACAAGCTATATTGCGTAAGTTGTGTGAAAAATATAATCAAGACCTAGAAAAAGTTTGGTCTGAACAACCAGATTGGTTTTTACATGTTGTAGTTTACTGAGATAATGAAGAACTACGTCTTCCAATTTGAAGTAGACTTCCAGTAAAATGAAAACGATCAAGTTTCATCTATAAATGAATGGAAGATGTAATTAAAGAACAGTATGAAAAATGACTTCTTACTGTAGATTTTCAAGCTATGCTTGATATGAAACCATGCCCTGAATGTTTTGGTTCTAAAATAAAAAGAGAATCTTTACATGTATTCCTAACATTCCCTAAAAAAGTTAAGAAAGAAATAGAAAAATTGGCTCATTATAAAGATTTTTTCTTACAAGATAAAAATCTCCCATTTACAAAACCAGAAGATGATTGATTAGAAAAAATTAATATATGGGATCTGCAAAAAATACCAATGGAAGAAATGCGTCAACTTCTTCAGCTATATATTGATTCAACAGATCAACCTCAAATCCTTATTTCTCGTATAACGCATCCATTATTAGATAGAATTCAGACTATTGAAGATTTGTGATTATGATATTTAACAACAAATAGGCAAATAGATACATTATCATGATGAGAAATACAGCGTTTACGTCTAGCTAAACAGTTATGAAATAAACTTACTTGAATTGTATATGTTCTAGATGAACCAACGATTTGATTGGATGTAAAAGAAATTGAAAAGACAATCCGTGCAATTCGTAAATTGAAGGATATGTGAAATACTATTATGGTGGTAGAGCATAATGAAGAATTTATACAAGCATCAGATTGGATAGTAGAAATCTGACCAGGAGCAGGAGACTTTTGAGGTGAGCTGATGTTCTCATGACCATATTCAGAATTTTTAAAGACTGATTGTTTAACAGCTCAATACTTAAACTGAAAGAAACAAATCGAAATGGAATTTAATCATAAGCCAACAAATAAACGAGTAAAAATACACAAAGCTTCTAAATATAATCTTAAAGATGTTAATGCAAGTGTAAACTTATGAAGTTTTACTGTAATTACATGATGATCTGGAGCATGAAAAACAACATTAATGTATACAACTTTATATCGTTTCCTAAATGATAAAGAAAAATTTGTTCAATCTTATATCCGTCTTCAAATGTTAAAGAAAGGATATACACGAGAAGAGATACTTGCTGCTCCAATCATGCGCGCCGATGAATATGCTCATTATGAAAACATAGCCTTACAGCAATTCTACCAGGATTTGGCAGTAGATAAAATTGAGTGATTTGAAGAAATAAAGAATACGATATATGTAGATCAATCTAGTATTGGTAAAACTCCAAGGAGTTGTCCTTCTACTTTTGTATGAACTTTTGATAGAATTCGTGATGTATTCGCTAACACAAGTGACGCAAAGTATCTATGATTCCATTCAAGTTATTTCAGTTTTAATTCAGAAAAATGAGCATGTCCAGCATGTAATTGATATTGATATAAGAAGATAGAATTACAATTTCTTCCAGATACTTATGTTCCATGTGAGTTGTGTAGATGAAAGAGGTATAAGCCTGAAATTTTATGAATAAAATGGCGTGGAAAAACTATTGCAGATGTGTTAGATATGTATATCTCTGATGCATTAGAGTTCTTCCATGAAATGGATAATATTACTCGTGAATTGCAATTGATGTGTGATATTTGACTTTGATATCTCAAGATGTGACAATCAGCGCATATGCTTTCTGGATGAGAATCACAGAGATTAAAACTTGTAAGGCATTTACTAAAAGATTATAGATGACATTCAGTATATTTTCTAGATGAACCAACTGTATGATTACATCCAGAAGATATCTGAAAATTACTTAGTGTACTGAAATCTTTTCTAGAAAGGGGAGATACGATTTTGATGATTGAACATGATCCAACTATTTTACGTTTTGCTGATCATATTATCCATTTAGAAAACGGTAAATTAGTAGAAAATAGATAAATTATGTTTGAAAGATATATAAAATTTTAAAACTTAATATTTTTCCATTTTATCTTAAAAGGATAAAAAATATTCAGGTTTTTAAAAAAATATCAAAAATTCTCTTAAAGGAATGCTAGTTAATAACAGATAATATTCTATTCTATAAAAAAGTCGACAAAAATTTGACATTCGTGGGGGGGGTATATAAAAAGTTTACATAAATAATAATTTACTTGTTTTAAGCAAAAAGAACATGAAACAAAGTATGAAAGCATTACTAGTAGCATGAGTGCTATGAGTAAGGGCAACAGCATGTATGACACATGCAGATTTTAATTGAGTAACCTATGGTAATGGAACAATCACAATTACTCATGAAGGTACATCTATCACAATGATGGATAGAAACCTCTGAGCAAGTGAAGCAGGAACATGAGCAGCTTCTTATGGATACCACTATCAATGGTGGTGAACAACAGGTTATTCTATTTCAATGACACCTGAACAAGCACAAGCATCATGATTTGTAAAAGATGATGAAGAATGGATTACTACAACTGAAGATATTGAAGATTGGTGACAAGGACCATGTCCAGCTGGATATCATGTACCAACATCAGAAGAATGGCAAGATACAGTTGATATGTTTCTTGCATTAAACCCTGAAATTTGACTAGAATTTGATGAAGACTACCGAATGTACACGTGAGATGTAACTAGTTATTTAAATGCATTTAAGTTGCCTTTTGCTGGTCGCCGTAACTACTCGTCATCATCAGTTGACCGTCAGGGTACTCACGCATACTACTGGGCGTCTACTAACTATACCTCTTATAGCGCATTCTACCTGAACGCGGCTTCTTCTACGCTTATTCCGCGGAATTGAAGCAACCGTGCGGACGGGTTTTCCCTTCGCTGCTTTAGAGATTCTGGCTCCTCTACCTCAACCTCTACTTCAACAGAGATTAACTTAACCATTTTAGAAGGAGCACTTAGATTAATCTCAAATGTTAGTGCTATTACATTTGATTCTATTACTGCTAGTTTATCTAATACAGGTATAACAGCAAATTTCGATGACTTTATTGAAGTTGAAG
>JAZQNA010000061.1:0-7384 GCA_045627125.1 Candidatus Absconditabacterales bacterium
CTTCAACTTCAATAAAGTCATCGAAATTTGCTGTTATACCTGTATTAGATAAACTAGCAGTAATAGAATCAAATGTAATAGCACTAACATTTGAGATTAATCTAAGTGCTCCTTCTAAAATGGTTAAGTTAATCTCTGTTGTTGCTGAAAGGTCAGAGGTAGAGGAGCCAGAATCTCTAAAGCAACGAAGGGAAAACCCGGCCGCACGGTAGTCTCAATTCTGCGGATTAAGCGTAGAAGAACTCGCGTTCAGGTAGTATGCGTTATTAGCGCTATAGGCAGTAGACGACCAGTAGTCGGCGCTAAAACCCTGACTGTAAACTGACGACGACGAGTAGTAACGGTTACCAGCAAAAGGCAACTTAAATGCATTTAAATAACTAGTTGTTTCTCAATTATACCCAAATCATGTATAATAAGCTAATCATTCTACAGGATTCAATTTAAAAAACATATCAGCTGTATCTTGCCATTCCTGTGATGTTGGTACATGGTATCCATCTGGACATGGATCTGTTGCTACTGTCCATCATTCTGATGTCCAATCTGGATCAAATCATTGAGCTATAGCATCTCCAGAACTTAATGTCCATGCAAAACCTGTTGTTCATCACCATTGATAGTGGTCTCCATAAGAAGCTTCTCATGTTCCTACTACACTTGCTCAGAGGTTCTTATCCATCATCGTTATGGATTTGCTTCCATCTGTAATGGTAATTGTCCCATTACCATAGGTTACTCATGTAAATGTGTCTGCTGCATGTGTCATACATGCTGTTGCACTTACTCATAGCACTCATGCTACTAGTAATGCTTTCATACTTTGTTTCATGTTCTTTTGGTTTAAAACAAGTAAAATATTATTTATGTAAACTTATTATATCCCCCCCCCACAAATGTCAAATTTTTGTCGACTTTTTTATAGAATAGAATTTTATCTCTTATTAACTAGCATTCCTTTAAGAGAATTTTTGATATTTTTTAAAAAACCTGAATATTTTTTATCCTTTTAAGATAAAATGGAAAAATATTAAATTTTAAAATTCTCTATATCTTTCAAAAAAAGAGGCAAAAGCCTCTTTATTCTTAATAATTTTATTACTTTTTGTTAAATATATAACAGCTCTATCCAGCATATGAAACAGCAACTCTCCTATTTTTTGCACCATATTCAATAGGTGTTGTAAATATATTAAAGAATGTTCTATTTTCTTTCCCTTCTACAATAGGTTGCTCGATTTTTTTATCTTGTTTCTGGGCTTTTTTACAATCTTCTTCAGTTATTAATAATGGATTATATTTAGTTGTATATACACTATGAAATTCTTTATAATTGATATACAACACATCTCTATCTTGATAGAAATGAACTCTATTATGTCTGATTATATCTCTTACTATTCTTCGAGATATACAATAGATATTTTGGACATCTTCTAATGTTACAAATTCTTTCATGATACATTATAAAAATAATCTAAAAAATCTTTGTTAACTACTTTCTGATTGCCTTCCTAGCTTTTAATTTCCTTTCATAATTTAAAACATTTGATTCTTTCATTATCTGTTCATACTTTTTAACATCCATAAGCACAGCAACAGGTGCATTATTAACAAATATGAACTTATCTTTTTTTAAGTTCTTTAATGTTGCATTCATATCTTTTTTAAGATCCGTTACTGATATACACTGATCTGTAATCATAAAGTATCGAATAAAGAACTAAATAAAGATTTATATATAACTCTTAATTAGATATCTTTTATTAAAAATCAAGAGATTTTTAGAGTATTTTTTAACAGCATCATATTACACAATTAATACAATAAGGAATCAGATGATAAATAACTTTACTAAACTTCTTATCTTAATTCTAAAAATTAAAGTACACGCAAAAAACATACTAAACAAAATTCAAATTAAAAAAAAATAGCAGAAGATTTCTCCTCCACTATTTTGATATATTTTATAACAAATTACCAATTTCCCCACACAAATTCATCTCAATTTGTTGTAGTAACAATTAACAATAAATCAGATCAACTTTCAGCTATTTCATAACTTGCTCAACCTATTTTAAAAGCCGACTCTAAGATATTAGATTCCCCTTCACAAGCCATTTCTTCTTGATACATTTCATCTACTTTAATATATCACTCATCAAAAGAAATCAGGCCTCAAATATTATTACACAAGTTAGCATAAAAATTTCACTCTACATTAATTGTTAATTCATAATTACCATCAACAGGTTCTCCATTAAATGTTGATAATTTTCGCGTTCAATTCGTAGTTTTCTTTCCAATTAAACACTCTCAATGAAAATATTTCCATTCCTCACAAGATGTTCCATCTTCAAACTCACACATAGTATGATCTCAATCTTTATCATGAACTGTATGCAGAACTCATCCTTTTTCTAAACAATAAGTCGCTGCAGGATTAGCTATTCAAGTCTGTTCTTTTAGCTCAGACTCTCTTCCACATCATGATAAGATAACAATCAAACATAACGAAAAAATTCAAAATCACTTTTGTACTGACATTATTCCCTCTTCTTACATCATAAACTATTTTCCGTATTTAGCTTCATTTCAAAGAGCTTCTTCAATTCTCATTAATTGATTATATTTACAAATTCTATCTGTTCTACTTGCAGATCCTGTTTTAATAAATCATGTATTCATAGCTACAGCCAAATCTGCGATAAATGTATCTTCAGTTTCTCCAGATCTATGAGAAACAATAGCTCTCATTCCGTGGTCTGCTGCTAAATTAATAGCATCAATAGTTTCACTTACTGATCAAATTTGATTTAATTTAATAAGGATGCTATTTGCAATACCTTTATCGATTCCCATTTGAAGTCTTTCAATATTTGTAACGAACAAATCATCACCAACCAACATAATTTTATCACTAAGAGCATCTGTTAATTTCTTCCATCCTTCAAAATCATCTTCAGCCATTCCATCTTCAATAGAAATGATTGGATATTTAGCACATCGATCAGCATAAAGAGCTACCAAACCATCTTGATCTAAAACTCTTCACTCACCTTCCAAATTATACTTTCAATCTTCAAAGAACTCTGAAGAGGCAACATCAAGAGCTAATTTAACCTTTCCTGTATGTCCAGCTTTTTCAATAGCTTCTACAATTACTTGTAAAGCTTCTTCATTGCTTCATAGGTTAGGAGCGAATCCTCACTCATCTCCAACAGAAGTTGCCAATCCTCTTGCTTTTAAAATAGCTTTTAAATTATGGAAAACTTCAGCTCACATTCTAAGTCCTTCTCTAAAGTTTTCAGCACCAGTTGGAACAATCATAAATTCTTGGATATCTACTGTATTATCAGCATGCGCTCATCAATTAAGAATATTCATCATTGGATAAGGAAGAACGTGTCATTTTCCTTCATTAATGAATTTATAGATAGGCATATTCTCAGCCTTTGCACAAGCAACTACAAAAGCCATACTTACAGCTAAAATGGCATTAGCTCCTAATTTTGATTTATTTGGAGTTCAATCTAATTCTAACAATTTTTTATCTAATTCTCTCCAATTCTCAAAACTTTGATTTTCAATAGCATTTTTAATTGTCGTATTAACATTATTTACTGCTGTCAAAGTTCCTTTTCACATATAACGAGATTTATCTCCATCACGAAGTTCCAATGCTTCATGAATTCATGTTGAAGCTCCTGAAGGAACTATTGCACGAGCTGTTATATTTCCAGATAAAGTAAGTTCAGCCTCTACTGTAGGATTTCCTCTAGAATCAAGCACTTCTCTAGCATGCAGATTTGTAATTTGATAAGCCATTCGATATAAAAAATAATAATATAAAAAGCTGATTTACAATATTGTTTCAAAGCACAAAAGCAAGTAAAAAACAAAGAAACAAAAAGAAAAACTTGTATTCTAGCATCATAACTTTATGTTTAATACAATTTAAATTAACAAGAATTGATGCTTATTTACTACGAAAATAAAATAGCGAATCATCCACTCACACAACAAATTTTTGAAAATTTTAAAAATTGCGAAAAAATACCTTTACAACATTATAAAAATCTATTTGACCTCAAAGTATGAAATTATAATACCGAGCCTTTTTTAATCTTAGCAAAGCAAGAAAATATCGCAATACTTCCAACACCTCAAAATTACGGATTCCCTGGAAAATCTTTTTTCTTTAAACCTAGCATAAACTGTTTTTTTCGTTGCAAATATTGCTACTTACAATGAACATTTAGAAATCGCTTTCCTGTATTCTTCTTAAATTATGAAGATATGCAACAAGCTATTCTAAATAAAATAAAAGAAACTAGAGATAAATGATTCGAATGACAAATTACATTCTACGCAAGCAACTATGCAGATCTATTAGCAACTGAAGAGATATCACACTTTCACTCAAAATTTTTACCATTCTGTGAAAATCTACCAGAAAATGTAATGATGGAAACGAGGACAAAATCCAATAACATCAATAGTTTAATTCAATATGCTGAAAAATTAAAGAATCAAAATAAGCAACCCACACAAAATCTAGAAATAGCATTTTCTTTATCACCTCGTGATATCGCTACAGAATATGAAATATGAACAGCAACTTTAGATCAAAAAATAGAAGCCATTAACACATTACTAAAATATAATTTTCGTGTTTGATTAAGATTTTTACCTTTATTACCAGTAGACAATTTTAAAACTATTTATTCTGATTTTCTAAAAGAAATAATTTGAAAAATTGATTGAGACAAAATCTCATCAATTGCTTTAGCTCCACTCATTTTCAATGAATGAGATTATACAACATTACTAAAGAAACAATCCCACTTCTCAATATTATCCAATTTACAAAAAAATGAACATAATTTACGAACCTGTTCAAATGAAGAAATAAATGCATTTAAAGACATATTCTCCGATATTTTTCCAAATAAAAACTTATTATGGGACTATCTTTAATTTTTACATAATTTGTCAATCTTAAATCAAACTAAACATATGGAAAAATAATACAATATTAGTAGTATTTTTTAGGTTTTATCTACTTGCATAATTATATGACAAAAAAATTAGTATTAGCTATATTAATGTGAACTATAATCCTATGAGAATGCTTTTCACTAGCAGATAGCAAACCAGAATGAGATTTCGAAGCAAACATACAAACAGAATGAAGTTGAGAAAATCACTGATCAGCATCAAATGACGACCTATCTATTTCTGTTAACAATAAAACCCCAGACATAAATGAACGAATAAAACTAACAATAAATACAGATAATGATTATACTGGTAAAATCAAATTCAACAAAGTACAATACAGAAAAGACATAGACGGCTCTCGAACTACAATATCATCTAGAACGTCTTCTACTTACTTCAGTGACTATTCGACTGCTCGATCCGATGGATATTACAAAATGACAAGTTCAGATGATTGAAAAGCAACGATTTCAAAATTCTTAAAATTCAAAAAAGAATGATATTATAGAATTTATGCTGAAGATACTTACTGAGAATCAGATTATATAATAATTGAAGTTTGACAAAATAAAGATAATGAAGATTACTCAATCCAATTATCTACGAACAGGAAATCTCCAGCTTCTAACCAATATATAGATTTAACAATTGAAACAGAAGATGAAGATTATGTATGAAAATTAACTTTTTCTGCCAAATACAAAAATTCATCTTCAACATCTTGGACCAACATTTCAAATTTAACTTCTTCAACATATTTCAACGACTATTCTTCATCTCGGGAAGATTGATACTATAAGATGAAATCTTCAGATGAATGAAAAATCACTTTAAAAAACCTAATAAAATTCAAAAAAGAATGATATTATAGGATCTACGTAAAAGATATTGATGATAATGAAGCTTACATACAATTTGCTGTAAATATTGAGAAAGAAGACGAAGAAATTGATGAAGATGATGAAGAAGACATAATAGAAAAAGAGATATACATTTCCAGGAGCTGAAAACCTTATGTGATTGAATATAATTCAATATTAAAAGTATTTACTTCTGAAAGTCTAAAATCACCTGAATATTTCATCAATTCGGAATATTTCAAAAGATATATTGACTCTAAGAATCCTCAAAAAATATGAGCTCCTGTAAATTCTGGACGGATTACTATTAGTTATGTAGACAAATCTAATGATGAAGACCGTTATGTTGCACCAAATGGAAAAGTTTACTACATTACAACAAAAAATTGATATTATTCCTCAAAACAAATAACTTCTTGAAAAAAATTTCCATCTGTAAATGAATTAAAATACTACATTAGAGATCACAATCCTTTAATCTGAATGTAAATTTATTATAAAAATAAAATGTTTTTATATTTACAAATAAATTATTAATAATAAAAAGTATGTAAAAAATAATAAAAAATATGTTTAAAAAAAAACAGAATAACATAAGTTCCAAACAAGCAATTTACATAAAAACTGATTAGTACAATTTCAGAAATTAAAAAAGTCTTTCCGTTTGGAAAGACTTTTTTTTAATCATAATCTTTACTATTCGTTTTCATATAATGTATATGTAATAGTTCATTTGTATGTTGTACCTGGCATATTAGCTGGCACTATTACTTGAAGTTCTGGTCTTGCTCCATATCTTCATAATAATCATGCTGTTGTTCATGTTCCTCACTGAATGAATGTAACTGGTTCTTTCAAAGACTGAAAATCACTTAATGATTCAGTTAAAACTACATCCTCACCTGTTCATGATTCTATTACAAGGTTTGTAGCTTTTAGATAAATATTAGCTGCAGGAATTGTATATACTGCATTTTCTATAGATCATGTCATATCTGTTACTGAGATTGTTGTTCTATATCATTTACTACTTCATTTAAGATCTTCTACTCGAAATAGTTTTTCTAGAGACTTTGTAACTGTTTTCTCTGTTAAAGAGGCTGCCATACCACCTGATAAAGTTACTGATTCTTCCCCATCTGTTCCGATACTTAGTTGTCATTCTTCGATAGTTAATATAATCTCTGTTTCTGCTGAAAGGTCAGAGGTAGAGGAGCCAGAATCTCTAAAGCAACGGAGGGCAAAACCGTGCGTACGGCCGTAGTATTCCTGTGGATCAAGCATAGAAGAATCCGCGTACAGGCTGTATGCGACATTATTATTAGTGCTATGGGCAGTAGACGACCAGTAGATGGCGTTAATACCCTGAAAGATAACTGACGACGAGTAGTCACGGTTACGGTCACCAGCAAAAGGCAGTTTAAATGCATTAGAATAACTAGTTACATTTCACACATACTCAACACCATTAGACATTAAACAATCTACAGGGTTTAATGCAAGAAACATATTTACTGTAT
>JAZQNA010000062.1:0-157930 GCA_045627125.1 Candidatus Absconditabacterales bacterium
CTTTACATCAGATTTTCCCTTTTTCTTAAAATTAGGAAACCCACTTTGATGTTTGAAAAATCTTGTAAAAGCAGTACAGCCATCTTCAATAGACAAGTCGGATCGTAGCCATGTCGTTCTGTGGGCCAAGGAGTTGTTACCAGCAGTTGTCTTCCTAAGACCGCTTGGCCTCCGACTTAAGTACATCTTTACATCAGATTTTCCCTTTTTCTTAAAATTAGGAAACCCACTTTGATGTTTGAAAAATCTTGTAAAAGCAGTACAGCCATCTTCAATAGACTTCTTAACAGCTTTTGAATATGCTTTCTTAATCCATGCTTTATCAGAATTGTTAGGAATATATTCGTTATTAAGCCATACGCTAAAACTCTTTCCGCTCATAAATTTTTCTCCATTTTCGTGAAGCTCTTTATTATGAGCAAGATAAAAGTTATAGATATATCTGCAAGTACCAATAGTCTTATTGATTTTGAGTTTCTGTTCTTCCGTTGGATTTATTTCCGTCTTGAAGCTCTTTAGCAATTTCCTCATCCCTTTCTATTTGTTTTTTATACTTACGAAGTCCATACAACCTACAAGAGAATACATGTAAGATTGAAACAATGTCTTGTACAAGTTCTTCCTGAGGTGATAATTCTTCATTATTTACTACAACTATAGTTGTGTTAAACTTCATACAGAACTTTTCAAACCAGTCATAACCAAATCTAATAAATCTATCTTTATTGGTTACTATTATGGTTTTTATTTTTTGCTCCATTACACTATCTAATAGATCATTCCATTTTTTTCGATTGTAATTAAGACCACTTCCATAATCTTCAATACATTGGTCCACAATAATACCTTTGGCATTACAAAATTGTCTTAAAAATGCTACTTGGTTTTGTAAATCATCTTTTTGATTTCTTGTAGATACTCTGGCATAAATAACAACTTGACGATTATCGTTTTTAGTATTAATACCTTTGTATTGAAGATATTGGTCATAAGTATAATAACGCCTGTCTGTTGGAGTTCTATTTGCTTTAAGAGTTCCTTCTCTATCCCAACGCTGTAGAGTTTTAACGGAAACACCTAATAATTCAGCAAAATCTTTTGGTTTATAATTTGCGATGTTAGATGTGTTCATAACATACCTCCTTGAGTATATTTAAACACATTTGCACACAATTGTTAATCAATTTAATTGCTTAACAATTCCTCCTTTTTATTTAATTCCTCTGAATCTTTTATTTTATCAACATCACCATTACTAGCAGATGTCATAAATGCAAAACCCATAAATCCAAAACAACCACCTACAATTAATCCTAATACAAACCATGCCATAGCAACCATTATTTAATACTCTCCATATATTCTCTAAAATATTCAATCATTGTGTTTTCTTCAATGAAAAATACATCTCGTTTCTTTGTACTCATAATCCAACTAAAGAAATTGACAACTAATTGTCCAAATCTCCAGTCAGGAACATTCTGCTTATGTAATAACTTAAAATCTTCATAAAAATTTTCTAATCTATTTGGATTTCTCATCATATACCTCCATTACCTCTTTAAATGCTTCATAATTACCATTCTTAGTCTTTGGTATTGCAAATATTACATTTTTAAACATATATTTACTTGAATTTAAAAAATGTAAAAAATAATCACATACTACTTTTGGATCTTGACCAAAGACTCCACAACCATAAGCTCCAAGAATCAATGTATCAACATGATTATCTTCTGCAACATCTAATATATAAGAAATACGATTGCCCAAATTTATAGAATTCTGTGCTTCTGTAACAGGAAAACCATATTTTCTAGCAGGAGTAATATTTGGCGCAGCACATGTAAGTACATCACATTTTACTTTTCCACCATTAATTCTCTCAAAAATAACATTAGGAGAGTATAGTGCATGATTTTTATATTGAGAATAGTTAAGATTCTTTTTATTCCATTCATAAAATGTTGTCTTTTCTTTTAAGACATTATATAAAAATGATTCATGGCAAAGGGCCTCTTCTTGGGCCATAGAACCATTAATAAATTGTCCTCCTGGTTCTTTAAAACTTGCAAAATTTAATACACACATTTTTCCATTCTTTCCACGTTCATTATAAATAGCAGTAACAGAATCAGCATCAACTAAATCTATTTTTGGTATTTGACCTTCTCCTTTGTTTGTATATACAAAGCAAGAAGCATAAGAAAGAGTACAGTCAATACATTCCTGAATCTCCTTTGCATATTTTTCCTTCATTTCTTTTGTATGTTTTCTTGCCATATAAGCATTTTGATCTTTTTTATCCCAATAGTCACTAATATTCTGTTCCATTATATTTCACCTCTTACAACTCGTTCATTTATACTTGCTACAAATTCATTTATTTTCTTATAATCTGGTTTATCAGGAAGAGAAGAGTTTTCTTTAGCATATTCGACTTCCTTTTCAACTTCAGATAAAATATCATAAAAATCATCTGTCATTTGGTTATCATCTTTGGTATATTTACCATTGCGAATATCCATTAATAAATCATGTTCTTTTTCTCTGTATGTTATTATCCCATTTCCCCTCAGGATATCTAATAACATATATTGTAGTCTTATTAAGTGCATTGCATGTTTTGATATCTTTCCATGCTCGATTGCTTTACTGTTTCGCATTCCAATTTTGCCATAACTTTTTACAATATTCTGTAATTCTGACCAAAGAGAACAGTAATCTCTTAATGGATAATGATTAAGATTCACATCCATAAAAATTTCTGTATCATATCCTTCTTGAACAGCTTTATCAATATAAAGTTGAATTTGATCATTCTGAACTGCAGAATATCTACTTGAAAAATCTTCATGTAAATGATTTATTTGCTTATAAATATGTTGTTCTAATTCAGCCTGATGCATAGAATGAGAAGATTTCTGTTTCAAGCGATAAAGCTGGGATGCAGAATAACCTCCAAATGTATTAATACATTTTCGTGATAAGAATAAATTAGTATTATCTAATAACTCCTGACCAATTGGATTTAAAAACAAATAATGTTCAGGTTTTAAACCAAGAAGTTCACACGTATTTGGATTTAAATTTGATAGAAGAGTAATTATTTTATTAAATCCATAAATAGTAGTATCAGTTTCTTCATTTACAAACTGTTCAAAGTTTTCATTTGTAAGAATATCCATTTTTCTATTTAATGCAATTCCACGAATATCAAGATCAGATGTTTCAATATCAGTTCCATACGCATGAGAACCACCTAATCCTAAAAGTATAATATTATTACCCAAATGTTCATTTTCTACTAAAAATTTATATTCAGGTTTATGTATTTCTTTTTTAATTTGTTCTAAAGTCATTTCATTCTCCTATAAAAACAAGTTTATCAATATATTCTCTACCTTCACCTTTAAAAATAGGTATTTCTTTATCAATTATCCAGCCATTAAACATATCTACAGACAAAGAATTTGAATTCTGATAATCTTGCTTAATACAGCATGTACCACGTTTACATTCAGTAGGATAATCGTTCCAGTTAATACCTTTTTGTTCATGTAACATATCCTGAATCATACTACATGATTTATTTTGTAACTCTTTATGAGAAAAGTTGGCCTGACCTACCATTTGAATTGAATTACGTGTTGCATCTAACTGTCTCCAATAAATAAGATTTGTGACTTCTTCCTTTGGTATATTGAAACAACGTGCATCAAACATTGCACCTTTTTGAACAGCTGCAATATATGTATTCATTATCCCCTCATATTCTGCATAGTCTACATGAGGATACTTATGCTCTCTAATAAATGCTGTAACATTATCTCCAAAAAATCTATTAAAAGCCAGAGTTGCCATTGATGCAGAAATTGAGCAAAGCTTCTGCACCTCGTAATCAAACCAAGCTGATGTATCTAACTCTTTATAGTCCACAAGAATAAGTGTAATCTCATCTGACTGCGTATAGCCTAATACACATCCCTGGATATTCTCACAAAGATATTTAGTTGTTTCCTGCATACTCTGCATTAAAAATTTATCAAAAGGTTTTTCAAAATTTCTGCAAAATGTATGAAAAGCTCTGCCATCTATTCTGATAGCTACGGGGCACCTTCTCATAAGCTTTGTTTTGGGTATTTGTTCATAATATTCTTTCATTCTCTTGCCTAAATCGTCATGTACTGACATAATTTTATCCTCCTTAATCCTTATTCCACTCATATAAAGCACCTAACATTAATTTCCTATCTTTTCCACACCAATGACATTTAGGACACTCTATATACCATTTATTTACACTGGATTCATGGACAAACCATAATGATTTGCCTGAATAACTACAATTGGGACATGATTTTATAATACATAGTAGTTTTATAAGCTTTACTCTTAAATATCTACTTTTTTCACTTATTTTATAAATCATAAGTTCTCCTAATATAATTTCATTGCTTCTGATCTGCTTGCAAGATCACAATTTTTTAAATCTGATAAAAACTTCTCATTTGCATTTTCTACTAAATAACAAAACCTACTACCAAAGAATATAAAATATATATCTGTAACATGTTCATAAATGACAGTAGTATATGCTTTTGTAAAGGCTTGACCACCAAACATTGTTTCACCTTTTTCATTTACGTCAAACCCTAATGCTGTACTTCCCCATGTCTGCGGAAATACATAGGTATCAAATTCAAGTCTTTTCTTTTTTGTTATTTGTTTAATATTTAATTTTTTCTTTGATTCTTCATCTGAATTTAAAAAACTCTTTACTTGATATTCAAGTAATTCTAAGTTTGGATATCTACATTCCATTATTATTTACTCCTGTTCATTTACTATTTTTTTAAACATATCATCCACTGAATCTAATAAATCATATCTTTTATCAAATGGAGCAGTAGAAGACTTTGCGAATTTACGTTCAACCATATCTATATAATATGTACTGGTTCCATCATCTCCTTGATAAAATTCTTCCCATTCATCATCAGTAAATAATTTTCTTACAAAAAGCTGTTCAATTGCCAAGCAATCAAAAGACACCACACTAAAATATTTTGTTATATTTGGTAAGATATCCTTTAAATACTGTTGATTTTTAGTAATATCACTTGTATGACAAACATAATATCCTTCGCCTCGTCTTAAATTCTTATAACCTAAAATCAATATCTTTAAGTTCTTATTTGAAAGCCTCATAAATTGATTCTTTGTAAACACACCATTTATTACATGAATAACTGCATTTGGAAATTGTTGTATTTTTTCAATAAATTCTTCTGTTGGAGATACTAATGATACTCCTAATCCATATATTAACTTCTTATCTGTTAACTGTTTTAATAAAGTTATATTTTCTTCAAAATGAACTTGATTAACTGTAATATTTACTATTACTTTCTTTTCTTTCAATTTGTGCAAAAATTGCACAAAGTCAGGATGGGAGAGGACATTACCTCCCCCTAATGCTACTTCCTGATATGGATGTAATGAGTCAATAAATTTTTCGTTTAATATATCCCCAAATTTCCCATCAGGAGTAGATCCCTCATGGCAATATAGACAACCCATATCACAACGATTACAAATTTTTATATCCATATTGTCTGCAAAATCAAATTTAAATTCATCATCATTTGTTTCTCTGATTCTAGTACCATCATCAAATATAGTGGTAATAGCATTACCATTTTTATATATACCTAATAATTTCATTTAAACACTCCTTAATTTTATTTTTAATTTAACCATCATAACCATAATAACCGAAAGCGATTACTTCTTCTCCACTAGGAGTTTTTATAGAATCTTCATAAGTTTCGAACTCAGATGCATAATAGTCCCAAAAAGAATCATAATCATAAAATGCTTCTTCTCTAATCAATTCCATTACATTTTCATCATCAGACCAATCAAAATCTTTCTCTACATAATTATTTGTTTTTAA
The DNA here is from genome assembly GCA_045627125.1 of Candidatus Absconditabacterales bacterium. Classification (GTDB taxonomy): domain Bacteria; phylum Patescibacteriota; class Gracilibacteria; order Absconditabacterales; family Absconditicoccaceae; genus UBA3291. The sequence goes on from JAZQNA010000062.1 coordinate 5,960, forward strand.
AAAATCAATAACCTGTTCTTTATTATAAAAATTATTTTTTTCTGGTCGATTGTCTTCTGGGAATCCCCATCCAGAACCTCTGTATAAAAATAATTCATCTTTTTCCCATCTGTCATAGTCTGATTTCATACACATTGTAATTGAATGTGTAGAAGATGAGTTAGTTTCAAATACGCCTTTTCTAATCTGTTTTTTCATTGATTAAATCCTCCTTAATTCCATTTTTCATATACTTCATAATTATTAAACTTATCTTTTAATTCATGACTCCAACCTTCTGATTCTTTATACATATAATTGTGCCATTCATCACTATTATCATTACCTGTTACAATAAAAGAATCACCAAATAAATATATTAATAATTTATCTTCATCATTCATTACAGCACTAACAAATTCAACTGTATCACCTCCATGATCAATATATCCTGAATCATAATATGGTTCATCTGACCAACTATTTTTAACATATTTATCATCTTCAAATTCAACTGAAATTCCATATCTACTTAATACTAAAGCAATATAGTCTTTTTTCTCTTGTATTTGTTCTTTAGAATCATAAACATATCTTAATGCCTCGTTTAAATATGCAGCTCTATCATACATATCCTTTAAAACATCAAACTCCCAACCAAAGTCTCCATGACTAAATGTAATATGGTCTGGTAATTTTGTTTTATCTACTGTATCTTTTGAAATACAGATTGCATGTGTTGAGCTACTATTTGTTTCAAATACACCTGTTCTTATTTGTCTTTTCATTTTCTATACCTCCTTCTCTAGGTTTTAACCACCTTTTTAATTTCTTAAATGCAGCTTCACTCATTATGAACTCATCATTGATAAAATAAATATTCTTATCATCCTGTACAGTTTTATAACCATATTTTTTTATCCATTTCTTCTGAATTCGTTTCTTTTTATGATGTCTTGCTGGCACTTGTTTTGTTATATAGTTATTAATCCGTATCTTGCAAGGTGATAATGGGCTACATAACATATTATTGACTTCCGCTTCTTGTAAAGTTTTATATGCTTCTATAATCTTATCTAAATATTCGTTATTGGACATGAATTGATTCCCCTATCTTTTAAGTATTCTATAAAATCATCAGCATTAAGATTATTCATTAATTCTTTAATGGAAAAAATATTTTCAACTTCCTTATAGCACTTCTTTAAATACAAGGTTTCTTCAGGTTTTATTGAAAAATAATCTTCTACATACCAAGAATCTATATATTTATATCTTTTACCAAATAATGTTATTCTTTCTTCAAAGTGTTCAAAATTAATATCCTCATATTTAAATTCTTGATATAATATTTCATTTTCAGGAATATCTAAATAGTGGAACATTACATCATTTGTATAATATCTTCTCCATTGCTTTTTATCAGTTGATACATAATATAAACTTTTATATATTTTTTTCATATCACACCTCAATTGATTCTAATAATCTGTTCATATAAACAAATATCTTTATCATTTATAGCCTTATTTACATGCATATGACCGAATAAGTGTCGTTTATATTCAACTGTTGATTTGATTTCTTCTAAGTAATTTGTTAACATATCAGGTTCATATAACCCCTTACCACCCATTAAATATAATTCACTCGTAGAAGGAGAGTGGGAGAGTATAAAGTCAACTTTATTATCATGCATAATTAAGTTCTTAATTCCTTCATCCATTTCTTCTTGAGTAGGTAATTCTTGCGGCCACCAACTCGTTCCTTTAACACGAAACATCTTATATTCTCTATCCCATTGATGTACAGTTCTTCTAAAGTCAGCAGGAGAGTTAAATTCTTCGGGATCAAGTATCCCATCTTTGATATCATGACTTGAAGCCCCACCAAATGTGAAAAACTTCTTATCCTCAATTGTAAATACTTGACCACGCATTAAATGGATTACATGATGTCTTATATAATGTACCTTACCACCATGCCATTCACATACTGGATAATTATATAATCTGTCCATACATTCATGATTCCCATCAATGAAGAGAGTAGTGAAATTTTTTTCTTCTAACCAATCTAACCAATATTTTTCACGTTTGGATTCCCCTGTATAGTCCCATACAAGGCCGAAATCGCCGAGTATTATGACAAAATTCTCATTCTGATCTTTAAATTCTTTTTGTTCATAGAAACTTTCAGAACTAAATCTTACTGGATTTCCATGTATATCACCTGTTACATATATACTCATTTGTTTACCTCGTTTTCTACCAACTGTATCATGGATATTAGTTTTTCATTAAATCCAACGCAATAAAGAAATTTTTTAAATTCATCTAATATATATTCAACCTCTGATATATCACCATAAATATAATCATCAATCGTTTCTTCAAATCTATATACAGAATCAGATCCTTCGTCACTTGGTTCTGTCATTTCAAATAAAAATCTACGTTTTAATTGTTCTGCCATATTTAAATCTCCTTATAAATTGGTTCTTCATATCCATACCATGATATTGAAGCCATAAAAAGACTTTCAGAAGAAAGAGTGAGTATTGTATATCCACATTTTGCTTTTAAATATAATGCAATATTATTTTTTTCTTCAATTGTGTCAAATTTTATTTTACATACGTACATTTCCCCATTACAAGCAGCAGTACATATTTCTTTTTCAATTTCTTCAATTTTGTTTTTATACTTATTATATATAGCATCTAATGCCATATTTCTTGCTGATTCTGCATCAAACATATTTTTATACCCCCGTAATTTAATTATTTAATTTTATTGCTTATTCCTCTTTATAAAGTTTTGCATATTTCCAACCTGTTATATGGCTATCTGATGGCGAAAAAGAATCGTTATGATAACATGTCCATGATGTTTTACCAGAATCCCATGTATATACATGTCCACCTTCATATTTTGCAAAATATCTGCGTTGCCAAGAATGTTCTGGACTATTTTTAACCAAAATCTTTGTATCTACTGCAACTTTAGTCCAGTCTACAGGCGGTTCTACATATTCTGCATTGGCCCATTCTTGTGTTTTATTTGTACAATTTGTTCCCATGTATCTTTCATAAAATACACAATTATCACAATCTCTATGGTCTTCACATGCTATTAATTCATTCGTTTCTTTAATAAATGCAATCGTTTTTCCACTACATGCAATATCTAAAATCTGTTCCTTATAATACTCCCTATTTGTCATTGTATTTCTCCTTCCTTTATCCCATATTCTCTTGCTAAATCTTCAATCTCTCTTTCAAGTTCTCTAATCTTCCAATTCTGACTGTATGGGATCTCTTTATCTTTATATTGATCTCTAATTTTTTCAATCTTAGCATTATTCTTTGCTTTTAATGTATCATACTCTTTTTGCTGTTTTTCTCTACGTTTCTGATAGAAGAGTGCTTGTTTCTCAATACGCTTTTCTTTTTTTATTCGACTTTTGATAATAAAATTTCTATAATCCTCATAATCGGTAAAAGTTAAATATTTACCTGCATTTACATTAAAACATTGACTCTCTCTACATAATTCATATTCATTCGCTGATATGATAAGATATAATTCTATTCCTAATTTCTCAGCATCTTTTAAGATTAATTCAAATAAATTCTTAATCTCAATGATAGAATCTACTGATAATCCACTATCAACTGCATCAAATAATAATACTCGCTGCTTTGTAACAATTTCTTCTTCAGTTTTATCAAATATTGTACTTAATTGATATGATCTATTCTTATAATAACCTGAAGTGAAAAACTCTTTATATAAACTACTCTGTCTTCCTAAGTTTAATTTAATGCATTCACCTTCAGATGCAGTCCACATATTTACAGCTAATCCCATATTATCTGTTATGTATTCACTTTTATATCCACCTAATACAGAACTGATTATGTCTCCATATCCCCCATCATGTAAATTATCATATTTATGACATGGGATTTTCTGAGATTTCATCTCTTCTTGTATATTATGTAGAAGAGTAGTCTTACCAGCACCATTACAACCTACTAATACTGTTAACCCAGGATTTATCTCAATCTCTGTTGGTCTTGTGAGACTGAAACCTGAATCATATGGATCTCGCCATGTTTTGATTTTCATTGATTACTCCTCATTTATTGTTTATATTGTTTTTTGTTGTATTTAATAATATGGCCTTTAAATTTTTAATTGCCTTTTCACATTCAAAAACACTATAACCACTTGGATGCTTACATACTAATTTACCATTTTTATTTATGCTATCTTCACATACATCACATTTATTCATCTTATACTCCTTATAAATAATAATTATTCTCTATACTTCTCTGTATAATTGAAAAGGGTAGTAGTAATCTCTCTAATCTTTTCTCACTTTCAATTCGTTTCTGCTCATAATACTCAGGATAGATTAACTTTCGCTGCCATAACCATAATGCTTCTCAATTTGTACGCCTATGAAATAATTTATAAAATTCCATTATGAATCCTTTGATTGACTTTTATAAAAGTCTTGCTTTATTTTCTCTAATCTGTCAGGAACATCAGATGTACCATCTTCTTTAATCTTTCCCATAAATGAGAAATCAATCCCTTGTACATAGGCCCATGATACAAATTTATCAATAATATGTATCTCTCCGAAGAATCTTCCATCTGAACTTCCTCTGTCATATCCAAGATTATATCCATTTTCATATCCATCTTGATATGATTCTTTATTATTTTTGCTAAGATATTCTTCTAATACATCATTTGTGAATTCTACTGGTTCATGACACCATTTGCACTCATACCACCATGTTCTTGTATCATCTTGTATTTTGACTTCATATCTACGTTTTAATTTTTGACATGTAGGACAATAAAACTTTTTAATCATTTATTTTACTCCTTATAATCTCTCCCAGTAAAACTTAGCTCCAAATGACCACTCTAACTCTACTAAAATCTCATACGCTCTCTGTGGACTACGACTGATTGTGCAATTGTCTTCATAACATATTCCATAAATAGAAGAGTACTTTATATATTCATTCTCACCTAACTTATCAGATTTAAGTACCCCACCATCTTGATATATCTTTCTTAATCCATCTCTTAAACTGATTTCTACTCCCATATTCGTTATACCCCTTTTCCTGTTCTCTCCATATTTATCTTTAATGCACACGCTTCAGCTTCATCTTTTGTATGAAATAACATATTCTCTGAACGATTGTTACAACTTATATATGGATCAGGACAGTGACCTTTATATTTAATACTCTGTGTCCCATCTCTTTGTATACTCGCTTTGATCATATGTATCTTAAATCTACATGTTCTCTTCAATTTATATGGAGTATTGACTTTACCCCATCCATTACAATTCCTACATCTTACTTTGATCCCTGTTGGTGAATTACTATATGTTAATTCTACCTCTTTATTTCCTTTACAAAATGGACACTCTATCATATATGGTGCATCATATACTGTCCAGATTTCTTCATTTATATTGAATTTATTATTGATTTCATACATTGTTCTTTACTCCTTGCTTTTCAATTTCTTTTAATTTTTCTATGATTGTATTGAATGGCGTTGTCTCTATTGGAAGATGATCAATTTTTGTACAATTATTTATGTCAGATACTGTTTCAGTATTTTTATACTGATCAATTACATGAAAATATACTATATCTCCATTTGTACTAATTGGTATTACATCTGTAACATAATAATAATATTCATATACCATTCTTTTTACATATATAAAGTCTCCAGTCTTAATTTCATTCTTTTTTGATTCCCATTCCTGTACTTTGGATAGTGCAGAAGAGTAAGTGTTTTCTCCAAATATTTTATCATATTGATTTGTACCAAATATATTTGTTAAATTATCATAATCAATACGATCTTTTCTTTCTTTATAAGTACAACGTATTCTTTGCGCTAAATTCCATACTTCCTCTTGCTTATTTCTTACATGTTCCTCTATTGTTACCCAGTCTTCATTAAAAACACATCCATCTGATAATATACCTATGGCCCCTGTGTTCTTATTTATTACTACATTCTTTTCATTTAATAACATATTTTAATCCACCCCTTTTAATCTTCATATTTTTGATATACTATTTGTACTAATATTCCATAATACATACTTAAGATAATTGATATACATGCCCCTTTTACATATTCCCCAATTCCCTTAATCTTTTGTATTATCTTCATTTTCTGCTGTACTCCTTGGTGTGTATTTCCTACTGTCTAATCCTTTGATTGCTTTCCCTAAATTCTTTATAGATTGGTCATTCATTGTTGTTACATTCATTATCCCTAATATCTGTAACTCATCTTTAGCTTTCCTTCTCTGTATCCTAACATCATGCATCTGTTTATATACTCTATAACCATCTACTACATTATATATATTAAACTCAGCTTCATGTTCTATGTCCTGTAATCTCTTATCACATTCACTTACTTCATCCGCTAAATACTTCGTTCTTTCCTTTATTAACTGAGAGAGAGTAGTGATTTGATTGATTACTGTTTCATAATTGAAAGATTCAATCTCTTCATTTGTAAATGTAATCTTATTCTCTATCTTGACCTCTGTTTTATTTTCAATGTTCAACTCAGTCTCTGATTTTACTTCCATATTAGTTTCCTTCTCTACACTGATGTCTGTTATGTCCCTGATCGCTAACTCATATGTATCAAAGTATGGAAGATTATAATATAACTGATGATTTAATATGTTATATGCTGTCTTTCTCTTACTGACTTGATACGCTTCATTTATGTCATTCGTTATATACCATAACTCAGGCCCTGATCCTTTCGCTGGTTTCATGCCTACATATTGCTGCTGTAATTCATTACATATTATATATGACATATAATCACTCCCTATATTTAATTTTATTTGTGAATAATTGCCAGATTAGGCCAGATATATCCACCCCTCTTTTAACCCTTCTTTATTATATTATACTAACGGTTTACTGTCAATATTTAATTTTATTTGCGATAATGTCGATAATTTGGCCGGTATTCCAGGTTGGATGATTTTTAGGGACTTGGGTGTCTGTTTTGAGGCCTCTGGGTGTGGTTGAAGTAGCTATAGACAAACACAAAAAACTGCTTAAAAACTGAGTTTAAAGCACCCCTACCACTAGGAAATTTCGTAAAATGTTTATTTTCTGAAATTTGCACTTTTTCTGGAACTGTCATAAAGGGATGGTGCAACAAAAAACAACTCATTTTAAGGAGGAAATAATTATGAGTAAACAGTTAAACAGCATTATGAAACAGATGGAACAGATGATGGGTATGATGTCAGAGATGAAGAACAGTATCAATGATATTCAGACTAAGCAGACTGCTATGCAGTCCGAGTTGGACTCGCTTAAGAAGTCATCGTCTAAGAGTCAACCAAAGGCTGATGCTAAGGCCACTACCAAAAAACAGACCAAGCAGACAACCAAGTCCACAAAGAAGTCACAGCCTAAGACAGACGAGTTCGACAGAGCATTATACGAGAAAACAGCTAAGAAACTTGGTGTATTCTACAAGGGCAAAGTCTGTGCAACTGTCAAAGATGGTGAAGTTATCTGCACCAGAGAAGAAAACAGACAGAAAGTTTACGCTGCAATGGGTATCTAATATCTAGCCTTGACAGAAGGGGGTTCACTTAGGTGGACTCCCTTAGTCAGTGTTAGATTCACACTGAGCATTATTACGTCAATATAAGGAGGACAAAGGTATGAACGTATTATTATGGAATGAGAATGAAATTATGGAGAGACAGATGAACGAGAAACAAATCCACGAATGTATTAGAGATGGATTCACAGTCCAAATCGTCACAGATGATTTAAATGCATTAGAGAGTATTTACGACTTTTATCTTGAGAAAAGAGACAATGCCAAAGAACAACTTGACAACTTTATCTCATATGGTCTGTATAATGAGGCCAAAGAATGCATTGATAAGATTGAAGAGATTAACAACAGCATAAGTCAGATAATGGATAAAATGGCAATGTATTAATGGTTACTAAAAGGGTATCACTAAGGTGGTGCCCTTCTGTGTAACTATTAACCAAGCACCATAGAAAGGAGTAAGGGTATGAGTCCACCAGAGTTACATATTGAGAATGATTACACCTGGTCCAATGATACTTTGACAGAAGTATTAGAGGAAGATTATCATGAGATCTTTGACGAGATTGAATAATCACCAGATGTAATCCCAAACCATGCCTAGAGTAGCCGAAGCAACGCTCTAGGCTTTATATGTTAGCATAAACGTCCGAGACTGTCAAAAAGTGGACTAGGATGACGTAAAAAGGTCACATAAAGCATAAAATTATAGGAGGTACCTTTATGAGTACACAGAGAAGAAGTAAGAAACAGGAAACCACATATACATTAACAGAGAGTCAGTTACAGCAACTCATAAATGATGCTATTGCATCAGCTACAAGTACATCAAAGAGTGTTAAAGGACGGAAGAAGAGTCAAGCAACCACAGAGGAAAAGGTGAGTATCTATAAGGCTGTAGAGACTCATAAGAAAGATGGAGAGACATGGTACTGTGTAGAAGGTCATACAAAGAAGTATGATACATGGGGAGATGCCCATGAGGTAGCTAAGAAGAATTGGAAGAAAGCCAATGGTATCAGTGAGAAAGATGCAAAGGCTTGGGGTGCTGAGAAAAAAGCACAGAGAACCCATGCTTGGAATTGTCACTTGGCATATGAGGCAGTCAAGGAAGAGCTTGGTAAAAAGAGAGTATCTAAAAATAAGTGGAACGAGCTTTATAATGCTAAATTAGCAGAGTTAGAAGCTTAATATTCACCGACCTGAGTAAGTCATAAAACTGCTCAATTTTTAGTTAGGAGGACAAAGATATGTTAAATAACACATTCTTTAGATGGTTTAAGGATCCATCAGACGTAACTAAAGGTTTCACAGATGTATTCATACACTGTGATGGCACAATCTTTGAACAAGTATCTGAACCACGTTATCAGGCATCAGACCTTATAAAGAACACCTATGATAGAGCAGAGCAGAGTCCTATCTACTTTGTATATGAGACATTACCAGGAGAAGATGTAATGCCTGGAAATGCCATTCATATGGTAGGGTATAGCAAAGACTCTGACCGTAAGTATATCATAAATTGGTCAGATGAGTTTGACACCCATCTGTTCAGATTTGAACAGTTTGAGTGTAGTTCATCAGACTTTGATGAATATTATGAAGAGTACGAAGAACACCGGCTTGGTGACATTGGTACTCTAATGATATTTGCAGAACATTTAGAGACAGTATTCAAACATGGTCATGAGACTATGTACTGTCCAAATAAATTCATGGAACAGTTCAAGAAGTGTTCAGAGAAGAACCATCTCAATTGGACATTTGAAGATGGTTTTGACTCAAATACCTATGAAGACTACACTGAAGTTTTCACAGAAGAGTTCAGAAAGATGTTAGATTATGATGCTTATGCATGGTGCCCTGAACCAATAGATTGGGATGAAACAATCAAACTTCATCCACATGCTACTATTGATAGCACACCATCTAAATGTGCATTTAGATATCCAGATGGTGTCTATGAAGTCGAAGATGGCTATAAAGTACACTACAATGATAATTTGAACACGAAGGATGATGAGGCAGAGATTATCCTTGCCACGAATGAAGAACTTCGCATAGCTGTATATAAAGCTGTAGACGAGATTAAAAATGGTAGTCCAACTATTATATCAAATGATGTTGCAGACTTTATGACAGAGTATTTGTCAGAATTTATCAATGTCTATGATGATTGTAATAGCATATATTGGTGTACTCTTAAGATCTCAGAGACTGTTGAGAGAGTAGTCAGAGGTTATATGGAGTATCAGCAACATGATATAGCTGAGACTTCAGACTTTCCACAATCATTAGTATTAAGAATGCCAATATGGGTGATGAATACCTGTATTGGTGAAGATTATCATTGTCTACAATTAAATGATACTCATTGTGCTATCTTTTATAACTATAATCACTTTGATTGGTGGTTAGAGAAACATCCACTAACATCAAAGGATGTGCTTAACAAGGCACTTAAATACAATGGAAACTATTACCTAATGCCAATCACAAAGGAAATGGCAAAGGAGTGGTAAATGAAAACAATAGAACGGAAACGAGTAAAGTATGAGTATAAATACTCAGCTTATGCTTCAAAGGAAACAAGAAAAGAAATTAAGCCAATGCGTAGAACACCATATTCTACAGTATTAGCTTTTTGTAAATAAGGAGGTAAAACAAAAATGTATTTGTCACTAATATTGATTTTAAGTGGTATGTTACATAAGCCACAAATTTACAACGCAAACGGAATCATTATCAATCAGAATCAAATTATGACTGATGATGGAAATATCTGGAATTATGATACAGAATACAAGGCAAATACACTTGTAACTGTCAAGTTCACAGATATGGGAACAGATGAAATATTTGATGACATTATAGTAGAAGTGAAAGATATATACACTTCTATCTATGACGAACTTGAAAAGGAATTGAATACCATTTCAGGATACTATGTAGAACGGAATGGAAACAATTTAATAATAAAGGAGGACAAATAAAATGCATTCATATATTATTACGAATGGAAACAACAAAATTATTTTAGCAACTGAAAAAAATTTAATAGTAATTCAGAAAAAGAATGGATTTGCTATTAAAATAAATGGAAAAGAGTTTTTCAGTAGCACATATCCAGAAAAAATATAATATAGAAAGGAGATAAGCTATGGGAACAACAGAGATTGCAAGAGAATTATTTGTAACTCTTCAGAGAGTGGGAGAACGGAGTCCATATGGAAACAAGTATCTGATTCTTAATGATTTAAATTATATGACTGATTTCTTTGCTGAATCAGATAATAAGGCAAAAGAAATGTTTAAGGCATACTTAGACAAATAAAATTAAATGTTACGATTGTGGGTTGACAAACAAAACAAACAGTCGTAACATTACAAACATAATTAAATGTTTCACGTGAAACATAAAGGGGTTGTTTATGAGAGATATTTACTATGGAAATTACATACCTGACATAACAGAAAGATATCCAGAAGGTTTTGGAGGTCCATTCATGTCAGAAAAAGAAATTGCTTGGCACGAAGAAGTAGCCAATAACAAAATAAAATTAAAGGAAGCAAGTGAAAATGGAACACTTGTATATTTTTCAGATGACTGCTACGGTTGTAAATCATATGAAGATATAGGCCCAACAGAATTAGGTCTTGGATTTGATGACATAGATGATATATGTCATGGTATTTGTCACGACTTAGAAAACAAAGATTGTCCATATAGAAAGGAGCACAAAAATGAAATATAGAGGAATTGAAATCAGTTCAAAAGAAAAACATTTTACAGATGCAATAAAAAGAATTGATAATTATTGGAATGAATATTACAAAAGAAAAAGAGAACATGAAAACTTCTTATATGTTATTTCTAAAGGAGACATCAAATGAAAAATAGAATTATGGTAAAGCATCCATGTATAGGATGTATATATTTTAATGCATGTGGCAACACAAATCGTACTGTCTCATGTAATGGAAGAGTTACAAAGTCGGAAAAGAAGAAGGAGGAAAAGAAATGAAATATAATATTATTACAAACTTATCTGTATTTGATTCAAATAGGGATCCTGAAGATGAATCATATGCAGAACGTTTAGTAAAGGAACAAGATGAAATCCTAAAGGAATTAGGTTTCAAGTTAGATAATACTTGTTACCTAATCAAAAGAGGTGGGAAACATTATGGTATCTGTACTATTGAAGATGCAATTCAAAGTCTTGCATTAAAAGATGGTGCAGACTTAGTTGCATATGAAGATACTACAATTGGATTCATAGGATATTATAATGGATTCTCAGTAGAAGAGAACCATTTCAAAATCATCTGTAAGGGAGATAACAAATCCTTATTAGATATGTTTGGTAATGAATTTGATTATCAAGATTCAAAGGAACTATTTGATGATAGACATTATTCATTTGAATGGAGTAAAGATCTCTATGCAGATGATTTAATAAATTATTTAAATGAAAAAGGAGAATAAAATTATGAACGAAGTAAAATCAATTATTGTAAATGGAGATGCAATTTGTTTTGTTATTCAAACAGATGGAGAGAAAGATTTCTGGTGGTGGGAAATCTCAGGAGGTGAATGGAATAAATATTGGAAAGGAGGAACTGAAATAAATAAAAAACTTGCAAATATATTTGTAAATGATATGAAGACTTCATCTTATGGTTGTATTTGTTCATCATTTACAACAATTGAAGATGCAAAGAAAAATTATATGGAGGAATAGCTATGGAAATAACAATTAACAAATATGGAGAAGAATTTAAAATAAGATTTGTTAAATGCTTATATGAAGATGGAACTTTATGTATTCTTGCAGAAGATTATGATAGTGAATTAGATTTTTGGAAACCATTTAGTGATGTGACTAAAAATCTATGTGACACATCTTTGAAAGAAGATGAATGTTATTTAGATGGAAATTCTGGGACAGAAATCAATAAATGGTTAATTGAAAATGGACATTGTAAAGTAATTGGAGAATATAAACAAGGTTATTGCACATATCCAAAGGTTATTTTTACAAAGGAATTTTTAGATTCCTGTATTGATATGTACGAATAGAAAGGAGGTGTGATTATGACAGAATCTGATTACAAAGTTGCTATGCAATTTTTAGAAGAATATAAGAGTACAGCCACAGAAACATTAAAAGAAAATATCAGAGAAGTATTTTCTACTTGGAAAGGCAAATATCTTGCTGAAAAAGCAGGAATAGATGTTGAAACATTGTATGGATATACAAAAAACAATAAAAATAGACCAAGCTATGAATCATATATAAAGATTATGGCAATTGGTAAGAATCCTTATTATAAGGGAAAGAAATCAAAACCACATAGATTAATAGTATGTACCCATTGTTATGAAGCTATCTGTTCACATGAAGGCAAACAGATTCATAAAGAGTGTGAACGAGAAGATTTAGATGAATCAAAAATAACTGAATATGGATATTTTGAATTATATCCATGTGAATGGTGTAATGAAGAAACCATTCTTGAAGATTTGATAGTTATTTATTAGGAGGTAAATAATATGGAAACATTAAACAAATTGTACAAAGAAAACAGAACTGAATATTTTGGTATGGCTGCTACATACCTATTACAAATTGGATTTGATCAGGCAAGAAAGATAACTGACAAACAATTAGAACGGACACTAGAGAAACTTAAAAAAGAAGATGAAGAGTCTGGTGGTTTATCAATTATAACTCCAGAGTTAAACATTTGGATTATGAAAACAGCAAGAGAAATTGCACAAGCTGTATCAGAAGTACAGTTTATGCAATGGTTGATAGTTAATAAGCCATATGATACAAAAGGAATTAAGAAAGCATAAGAAAGGAGATTTAGAAAAATGAATAAGAATGAATTATTAAGTTTTATGCAGACAGGTGATGCTATCTTAGATGATATGCAGAATCAAATTGACAATTCAAGAGAAAATCTTGAAAAGGAATATTATAAAGTAAAGGAGGAGGCAGAACAGTTCTTTATAGAATATTTCCCAGATGAAATCATATCTTTAATAGGTACATATTTCAAAGGAGAAATAAAATTAACGACAAGTTATCATACAAAATATTTTGATAGACATTATGATTTAAAATTTGAAAAATTACGTTCATGTAATAAATTCGTTGTAACATGTGATTGGCCAGAAACAGAAGATAGTGAGTTTTGGCATAGTCATAATATTATATTCGAGAATAAAGAATTAATTCTTCAGTATAATTATGAAAGCCTTGATAACTATAAAAATAATGATGTTCTTGCAGCAAGAATTAATGAAATAAGAAGAATATTATCTCAGTCAAAAGAAAATATGCCTAGATTATATCAAGCTATTGCAGATCGAAGACAACAAGAGATTGACAACAAAAGAAAGCAATTAGAAACAGTTTTAAATGCAACTAATGATAAGCCACAAAAGAAATATAAAATTACAATTGAAATTGAAGAGGAGGAATAAAATTATGAAAGAGTACTTATATTTTAAAGGACATAGAAAATATCCTGAAATTGGACATACAGAAGATTGTGTGTTTAAGGTAATTAAAAATCCAACAGAAAAAGATAAACAAAATGAATTTATACATATTGTTCACATAATGGATCTTGGTTCTCCAAATGGAACTTGTGGCTGGTATGATTCATTAGAAGAATTAGAACAAGATGATAAATATCATATCTCAAGAGAAATTACAAAGGAGGAATATAAAATATATGAAGATTTAAAAGTAATCTTAAGAGAAGTATATATGCATGGACTTACAGGTGGTTTTCCAAGAATGGAAACGATTCATAGTGTTCAAAGAGATTTATTTATTGACATAGCAAGATATGAAAAATTGTATGAACAAGATCAATTATAATTAAAGGAGAATAAAATTATGAGTAATGATGTATTTAATGTAACTGTAGAAAAAACAACAATGGAGGAATCACAGATGAAAAATTATGAAATTAAAGAGTCAACAAGAGAAAGAATTTTAGATTTATTTACAGAAGAATTAAATAGAAGATATTATCCATATGATACATATGAAGTGGGAGGAATTCTTGATGAATCATATGAACAGAAACAGGATTTATTTAACCTGTTTAGTAAACATCCTAACTGGGATGAAGACAATCTTATGATTAGATTTTCTTCTGATTATACAAGAGAATTTAATCGTAGAGCTATTTCTGATTTTGGTAATTGGTTAAATAATATTTTATTAGAAAATAAAATTATTGTTAATAATCCAAGTACAGAAGAAGAAAAGAAAGAATATGATAGAGTATCTCAGATACTTAAATTTATCATGAATGATATTAAAGAACAATTCTTTAATGAAAGTATGGATGAAAATATTAAAATAATGAATGAATTAAATCCTAAATTTCATTTAAGAAACAATATGAAATCTTCCAAAGCAATTGGGAAGATTTGTAAGGAAGAAGGCTGGGATAAGTTACATACTTCGCGGTTAATCCCTGATTCTTTAACAGAAAGGGAAGATGATTATAATTATGAATATGCCAAGATGTGTGATGGTATCAATCCAATTAAAATTACCAGACATACAGCAATTTCATTAAACCCAATTGATTATTTATTAATGTCAAATGGAACTTCATGGAAATCATGTCATTATATTGATGTATTTAATGACAATCCAGGTTGTTATAGTGCTGGTACAATCAGTTATATGTTAGATAGTCATAGTATTGTTTTCTATACTGTTGATGCTGATTATGAAGGCGAAGAATTATTCTTCCAAAAGAAAATAACTAGACAAATGTTTGGTTATAATGATGAAGTATTCTTACAAAGCAGAATGTATCCACAGGCAAATGATACTGGCGCAGAACATATCTATGATGAATATAGAGCTGTTATGCAGAAAGTAATTGCAGAATGTTTAGATAAACCTAATTTGTGGGTAAAATCTAAAGAAGATGTAAAAGAAGTCGTTATACATGGTAAAAATGCTCAATGTTATCCAGATTGGGAATCTAATAAATCAGGATCACATTGTTCAATTAGTAAATTAAAAATGCGTCCAAAGGAAAAAGCATTACCTAAAATAATTATGGGTGCGCAAGCTAGATGTATTGAATGTGGTAATTTATTTGATATTGATAATAGTATAACCTGTTGTATTGGAAAAGTATGTTGCAGATGTGGATATTCTTATAATGAAGATGATATGTATTTCATTGATGGAGATTGGTACTGTTGTGATTGTTGCTATTATTGTGAAAAATGTGAAGAACAAACAGCAGATGGTACAGAAGAAGTTCATATGATTGCTAGACATATCGGAAGAAATATTACTGAATATTGGTGTGAATGTTGTAGAGATGAATATACTCATCAATGTATACATTGTGATGAGATATGGAAAGAAGAAGATATGGAAGAAACAGAAGATGGAGATTGGTATTGTCCTGATTGTGCAATTGATTACATTTGTATTTGTGAAAGATGTGACGGAAGATATGTATATGATGATATGGAAGAAATTGATGAATATTATTATTGTTCTGATTGTGCAAAACAAGTAAGAGAAGAAATGGGAGAGGAGGAAGAAAATGATGAAGATGAAGAATAAGACATATTTAAATAATATAATGGATATTCGTAAAATTGAAACAAATAGAAAGGAAAATAAAATTATGAAAGAGAATACATACTTTGAATCATTATGCAGATTAACACAGAAAGAAATGAAAAATTATTTATCTGATCTCTTTCCTAATTCAATTAAAGGAGATGGATATTTATATGTACCTGGAACATTTCCGGTTATGTTATTAGCTCATATGGATACAGTTCATAAAGAAGTACCAAAAGAATTTATATATGATGGTAATATCATATCTTCACCACAAGGGATAGGAGGTGATGACCGTTGTGGTATATATATGATCCTTAAAGTAAGAGAGAAATATAATTGTGCAATCTTATTTACAGAAGATGAAGAAATTGGATGTAAAGGTGCAGGTAAGTTTTGTAAATCTGAATTAGCAAAAGAATTAAATGGAAAGTTTAATTATCTAATTCAGTTAGATAGAAGAGGAAGTGATGATGCAGTATTTTATGAATGTGATAATGATGAATTTACAGATTTTATAACTGAAAAAGATTGGACTCTTAACTATGGTAGTTATACAGATATTTGTGAAGTTGGCCCAGAATTAAATGCAGCAGCTGTGAATTTTAGTTGTGGATATTATCATGAACATCATCTGGATGAATCTGTAAACCTTGATGAAATGGAAACAAATATTCAAAGAGTATTAAATACTTTAGAACGGACTGACTTAGATGTGAAATATGAATATATGGAAAAGAAACATTCAAGATATAATGATTGGTATGGATATGGTTATAATTCATCTTGTGATTTTGGAAATACATATTATATTTCATATTTTGAAAAAGGGAAACTTCATACAGAAGATTTTGAGGCAGATTCAATTGAACAAGCAGTTGGAACATTTTTAATGCTACATGTAGATATGAAGTTTAGTGATATTGTAGAAATCTTTGATGATTTTGAAGAATGTAACTATAGTATTTTAAATTATGATGAAGTAGATGAAGATTAGAAAGGAATTATTATGAATCATATAATTGTAGAATCAAATGATAAAATGCAATCTGTAATTGATTGGTATCAAAATAATGAACAATGGTTAGAATCATTTGAATTTAAGTTACCTTTTGCAAATGGGATAATTGATTTCCAAGAAGAACTAATTAAATTTGAATGGAAAACAATTGGTAAAGATATAATACAAGCATATATTTATATGCAAGAAATAAAAATGGTCACATTTACATATTATATCAGAACTAATGAAATTAAAAATGAAATGATTGTTCCTGAAGTTAGTAAGGAAAATCGTACAAGGATGCAAATAGTACTAAAATTTGATAATACAGTAGAAAAGAACATTAAAAAATGGAAATATCTTATGTTATTTGCTATGCATTTTAGAAAGTATGTTAAATCAGATAATAAAAAAGCATTGTCTGTATCTAATAAATCTAAAACAGAAAGGAGTAATAATGTTAAACAATTTGGAACTGTATATTATATTAAAGAAGTTCCTGATATGAAAGATGGTAAAAGAAATTATACAAAACCTGATCATGAGATACCTTTTAGAGATACATATAGACATCTCAAAAATGGTAAGGTTGTATATGTAAAAGGAGGCGTTAGATATAAAGGAAAAGGTAATTTAGAAACTGATAGAACTTACAAATTGTAATTTATAAAAGAAAGGAATTAAAAATATGAAAGAAGTTAAAAATGAAACAAAAAGAATTTTGATGGAACGTGATGGATTAACAGAAAAAGAAGCAGAAGATTTAATGAATGAAACAAGAGAAATGCTCTTAGATGGTGATTTTGATGCAATGATGGATATGTTAGGGCTTGAAGATGATTATATCTTTGATTTGATTTAAAGGAGAGAAACAATATGGATGAAGAATTAAAAGATTTAGTTTTAGATTATCTTAATGCACATGGTTATGACAAATCTCAATTAGATGATTTGGTAGAAGAATACGAAGAAATGCAAGATTGGAATGGAGATGTGATGACAACAGGAAATTCTTATGATGAAGTTTCTGATTGGATCCGTCATAAATCGTTAAATTAAAGGAGGAAAACAATATGTGGAAAGATACTATTGAAGTAATGTGTGAAAGTGGAGATTATACTTTAATTCATTATATTAAAGGAGGTCATGATGAATGGAATGTTGCTTTTAAATATGATACAGAAACAAAGGAATGGGCCTCAGGTAATTATTGTTACTCATTGGAAAGTGCTTTATTATGTATGCTTAGAAAAATGGGTAGTAAAAAGGTGAGTGGTAATATGAATGGTAAAATCACTGTAATAATGGAAGAAGATTCTATTGAAAGAGTATTATGTTCTGAACCAAATTTTACTTATAACTATCTTGCAAAAGGATCATGGGATGATGAAGAAGATACAGAAAGAATTGACAATATGATACATGATCTTGAAAAAGAAATGTATGAATGTGATTAGAAAGGAGAATAAAATTATGCCATTTGTAAAAACTTATCAAAACAAAAGAAACCCTCATAAATATATTGAAGTGAGACATTATAAAGATGGTCATTATGTAGCACATCAATATATGAAATGGAATAATGGAGTCAAGAATATTCTTGGTTCCCGGACAGGAAGACTATTTAGATTTAGAAAAAGAACATTAGAAAGTATATTAGAAGATTATATATTACTTTAAAAGAAAGGAATTAAAACTATGGAAACAAGAGTTAGGAAAATTGCTACAAACTTACCTAAAAATAAAAAAGATTGTGAAATGATCAATTCTGTAATTGGTCAATTATCAGATGGGATTTGGGGAAAATACTCCTGGAAGAGTACAAGGATATTGGATGTTTGCAGATGGTATTGATGAAAAGACAATGGAACTTATAATATCAGATGAATATAGAACTAAATGGAGTGGGAATACACTTAATCCATATAGAAGAATGTCAAATAGTTCTATTATAAAATATTTTGCAAACAAAATTAAACAGATATGCTTGATTGAACTTGAAGATAATTACAGAGAAGAAGTGAGAAAACAATTTTTTGGAGGTGATTCAAAAGAATATTTAATACCAGTTGATGAATTAGATTTATATAGGGCAAAAAATATTGCTTATAAGAATTATCTTGATGCACATCCATTTGATAAGAAAGGAAAATTTAATAAAGATAATAATACATTACTTTATTATTTAAATTACAATGAAGATATAACAGTTGCAGATGCATATAAGTTATATAGACATTTATTAAAAGTTTCAAAGGAGGAGAAATAATATGAAATTTGAGATTGGTAATGAGTATAATCATACAAGTTGGTTTACAGGTGGTTTAATGATTTATAAAGTATCTGGAATAACTGATAAAGAAATAACATTTTCTGTTTATGATTATGAATTAGATGGAGAACATATAAGAACAGAAACATATGATAAACATATAGATTATAATGGTAATGAATATGTAATATTATTTATATATAGTGATCATGAATGTAGAATTGAAGCATAAGAAAGGAGAATAATGAATGTTACATCAAAATTGGTTTATGGATAAAAGATTTGAAATGTTTTATGAGTATTATGAAGAACAGCGGTTTTATGATACTGAAAATGATTGTTTTTATCAGGTAATAGAAGATCAACCAATAACAACAATAATAGAATATACTAAAGATGGAGAAGATTATAAAGAATTTATGGATGAATATTTAGAATGGAAACAATCTAAATATTGGAAAGTAAATAAAAATAATGATGAATATTATGTATCTCCTGAAACAGGATATGTATATGAATTTTATGATTTAAAAGGGAGAGGTGATAGAAAAAATACTGAAATAATGATTTGTATGCTTGAATATCAAAGTGAAAATGTAATGTTAGAAGTTGAAAATTATGCTAGTAATACAAATTCAGAAGAACCAATTCAACAACAAATTGTTGGATGGCAATATTGTACAGATAATTGTATTCCTAAAAAAAGAATGGAAGAGATGATAAAAGAATACGAAAATAAAATTAAATTTGACACTGATAGAAAGGAATGATAATATGAAAGAAATATCTAAACAAGAATTTATAAGAAGAATAACTAAAGGAGAATCATTATTTATTGGTATATCTCTAACTTGTGACAATTCAGAAATTGAAGCTGTAAGAAGAAACAGATTAACAGGTCATTATGGTAAAAGAACTTGTATATGTAAATCAAAAATGCATTTAGTGTTTAGTAATGATTCACATTTATATCTAGCAAATGTTAAACCACATACATTTATAAAATGCTATGAAGAAAATGAAATACTTATAGTAGAACAGAAGTGGTTAGATATTAATTGGGAAGGAGAAGTAGAAGATACTAGATATAAATATTTGTACTATATAACATTATAAATAAAATTAAATTTAAGGAGAATTATAATATGACAACTTATAAGGACAAAACAGTATTTAGTGTAAAGGAAATTAATGAAGTAACTCAGAGAGAAAATTTTGCATCAGATTTTATTTACAAAAGAAAAGGTGTATTAAAAGAGGGTATTGATTATTATAGAGTATCTGCTGAGGAATATAAAAAAGCAACTGGATTTAAAACAACAGTTAAAGGAACTTTATTTACAATTGTTGGTATTAATACAATGGCAGATAATATGAGAGATGGTGATACAAAAGAAAGATTACTAAGTCTTATTACTACAAAAATTCGTGATTATCAGGTTGTTGAAGAACCTGTTTCTGTAAGAACAAAAAGAAAATATGTAAGAAAGAATGCAACAAATAAAGTTTCTGTTAAAAACGGAACAGAAGTCAAAGCTAAGAAAGAAAAGAAAGTAACTGCAAAAAAAGAACTTGTAGTTGATATGCCTATTTCAGAAACTCCAATTGAACCAGTTGTAGAAGTTAAAGAAAAACAAATTGTTGAGACTAAGGAGGTACCTATTAAAGAAGAAAAGCATATTACAGTTGATATTTCAGGATTTAATTGTGATATGAATAAAATGTTTGAAAATCTTGTTGAAATGCAAATTAAAACAAATGAACTTGTGAATAAACAAATGGAGTTGTATGCTAAACAGTTGGATGCATATGCAAAACAAAATGATGAATTAAGAGATATGGTTAAAGATCTTATTAATTATAATGTACAACAACCAATTGTAGCTTCTATTAATGAAGATGAATTTCCTGATTATGGAACTTATTTAAAGGAAGCATATAAAGCAGCTAATAAAGTACTTGCTTTAGAAGGAAATAATAAGAAATATGCAAATAAGTTTAATGTATTAGCTGAAGCATATAAGGCATTAAATAAGGAATATGGCATTGTTTGGGATCAAATTAAAAAAGATTTTTATAAAGCATTAGGTCGTAGTTCAACAAGTACAGCAGAATTATGTTGGTTCTATGAACAGCAAAACCCAGTATGTAGAAACTTATTAATATCTAAATTAAATACAATTTATGAAGAAGATAAGAAAGCAATTTAAGAAAGGAGAAAATAAAATATCAAAGCAAACAGATTTAAGAAGAATTAATCAAGTAGTAGACAAAAATGAAAGCATGAGTTGCTGGAGGTATTTATATGAAAGAACAGTACAAAAATTTTACAATTGCAGAGAACACAATGAAAATAATCTATGGAGATAAGCGAAGTGAGATTACAAATTATCTTGTGTATCAAGAAATTGATGGAGAAAAATATTTTCTTCCTGATGTAACTGCTTTTGATTCTATTGAAGAAGCGAAAGCACAAATTGATAGGCTGGTGAAACTAACAAAGTTTGTAACAAAAATTGCAATTGATGTTGTAGACAAAGAGATTGGAGATTCCATTGAAACTCTAATTGTTACAGAAGATGTAGATGAAGCTTATAGAGTTATGGATGAATGGAATAGCAAAAATGCGACAGACACCATTAGTGCTGATATCTTCTATATTGAAGATGAATTAGGGTACAACAACGATAAAGTTAAAAATGGATATGTAATTAAGAAATAGGTAATCAAAACACAATTTAATGGAGATATAATATGTCAAAACGAACAGATTTAAAAAGAATTTACCAAGTAGCAGACAAAAATGGAAACATAGCAGGACATGATCTTGATTATCCAACAGCAGAGCAATGTTTAGCTGAGATGCAGAGGCAAGAACCTAATGCAGAATGGGAAATTATTAGTGAAAGCGAGAAATAAAATATGTCAAAAGACAGGGGAATACAAGATACAGAAGATTTAATGGGAACGGAGGATGAATGACTATGGGAGTTTGGGGAACTAAAGTTGGTGCCAGTGATCAGGCACTAAATGTATTTGAAATGTGTTGTAATGATGAAACATATCATAAAGCAATTTTAAATCAATCAGGAATAATGTATTATCATAATTCTGAAGAGGTTTTATGTGCTATTGCTATTATAGATGTTTCTATCAATGGAATTATTGATAAAAATATTTGGAGTATAAGTATTACTGAAGACAAAAATTATATGAATCTTTTAAACAATATTGCTACTTATTGGGAACCAAGAATATATCTATTAGATGATGCTATTAAAAAAATTGATTTAGTGGAAATGCTTAATTCTGGTTGGAAAGATGAAACTGATAGAGAAGAAAGGAGAATAATATTAAATATCTTAAAAGAAAGATTAATGAATGCATGGAATGATATGCATAAAACAATGGTAAACAGAAGAAATAATTTAAACAAAGGAGAATAAAATTATGATTAAGAGAGCAAATATTTCATGGAGTACAAAACAGTTAGTAAAGATGATTTCAAAAGGAACAATAACATTTGATAATGTAGTTCAAAGAGGTTTCATATGGGATGTTAATAGAAAATCATTATTAATTCATTCGATTCTAACTGGTTATCCTATTCCAGCATTTTATGCTGCTAAATCTGAAAATGGTTATGATATGTTAGATGGTAAGCAGAGAAGTTTATCATTAAGTGGATTTTTCAATAATGAATTTGAATTAACAAATATACCTGAGATTGAAATTGAAACTGAAAATGGTATTGAATTACTTGATTTAAATGGTAAAAAATTTAGTGATCTTTCTGAAGATATTAAAGATATCTTAGAAAGCTATATGTTTACAATTTATTACTTTGATGGAATTACTGATGATGAGATTGTTGAAATGTTCTTTAGATTAAATAATGGTAAACCATTATCAGCTATTGAACTTACAAGAGTAAAAGCAAAATCAATGGAAACAATCAAGAGAATTGGTTCTCATGAATTATTTACAAATACACTTACAGCTTCTGCAATGAGTAAGTATACAAATGAAGATATTGTTATTAAGTCTTATATTATGCTTCATGAAGAGGGGCCAAGTATTGAAACAAAGGTAATCAGACCAATTATGGAATCAGTTGTATTAACTGAACAGGATGAAGAACAATTTGATCAGATTTATTCAAGAATCTTAAGTGTTCATAATATGATTGAAAATCCAAAGATTGCCAAGAAGATTGTTACAAGAACTCATTTAGTATCAATCATTCCTGCTGTTTGGAAATCAATTGAAAAAGATATGTCTGAAGAAGATTTTAAAGGCTGGATTGAAAAATTCTTTGGAGTTGCTAAGGGAGCAACAATCTCAGATAGATATAACTCTTACTGTGGTAGTGGTTGTGCTAAGAAAGAAGCAGTTAAGAACAGATTAAATGAGATTGAGAAATCATTTAATGAATATTTTAAAATCGAAAAAGATTGCTGATTAGTGAGGTGTGATTATGAATGAATTTGAAAAGGTAAAAATGATTCAGCAAATGGGGATTGGCAGAACCAATATTGATGACGAAAAATCGGTATTAGCAAATGCTTTAAATTCATACGAAATGTTATTAGATTGCAATTTACTGTCTGTTATTTCTACTTTAAATAATATTCGTGAGAATAATTATATTTCTTATGTAATAGATAAAGGCTTCAAAGAAAGAATCTATATGGGTAAATGGAAAGCTATTGGTATTGCAAAACGAAGCAATGATTGGGAACTTTGTGGTCAAATCAGTTATGAAGTACCAGACCCATTTTATTGTAGAAAAATGCTCCACGGAATGTATGTGGGTCAAGCAGATACAAAATTTGGTGAAGTGGTTTTCCTTACAGAAGATGAAGCGATAAAAGTACTGAAACAATGTTAGTTATCGAAAACAACAGTAAACAATCAGAGAAGATTATTTTTAAAATTAATAATTTTAATGGAGGACAAAATTATGTGTATGTCAACAAGAGAAATTAATAAAAAAGTAGAAAGATATTTAGAATTAAAGCCTGAATTTGATAAATTAAAGGCAGAAATTGATTCTATTAAAGAACTATTAAAAGATGAACTTGATGAATTAGGAGAAACAGAAATTACTACTAATAAATTTATTATTTCATCTCAAGTAACAGTTAAAAATGTATTTGATACAACTAAATTTAAGAAAGAACATAATAAAATGTATTTGGATTATGTTAAACAACAAACAAGCAGAAGTTTTAATGCATCAATCTTGACAAAGAAAGGAAGTAAATAATTATGGAAGAATTAAAGAAAAAATTAGAAGAACTCCAGAACAGAGAATTTATGCTTCAGATGAAAGATTACTGGGCCAGAGATGATTATGATTTAGATCGTAAGTTACGTGCAGAAATAAGGGAAATTGAAAATAAAATTAAGGAGATGGCAATATGATTAAATTTAAAGACTATACTGAAGCAAAAAGAAATTTTAAATCTGTAATGAATAAAGATGTTTCAGATTTTATTTGTATTCAAATTAATCCTAAAGAAGAATATATCAGATTTGCATCACATGATAGGTTTAATAATTTAAGGGAAGTAAAAATCCCAATTGAAGTAGATATGTTTGAATTTGATAAAAAGAAAGTTACGATTTCTTCTATATCTAAATTGGATTGTATTTGGGATTTAATTTGGTATAAAGATGGATTTTATTATGAAACATATCCAAAGGCATATTCAGATATAGAAACTCGTTCACTGAATCATGGAACTAAATATGATATTTGCCAGGTTGTGTTATGTACAAAAAAGAAAAGATATGTATATACAACATTACAATGTGATTCAATTAAAGCTATTGAATAAGGAGGGTTATTATGATTATTAAATCAGCAACAATCAATTTAAGGGCAGATGTAAAAGGGGTATTAGAAGATTTTATGAAAGGAGATGATATCTGTGTTGAATTGATTGATGATGAAAATCATTATAAATCTGCTGTGAATATGGCAGAAACTTATAGAGTAATTGCTAAAAGGAATTATCCAGAAATAGTAGTTACTCGATCAGGCAATACTGTTTTCTTACATAAGAAGATTAAGAAAGGATAATAGTTGTATGATATGAAAGAAAAAGAACCATTAAGAGATTCAACTGCTTTTTATAGGTCTTGGTTTGATTCAATAAAGAAAATACAAGATTTAGATAGATTAAAATTATATGATGATATATTTGAATATTGTTTTTATGGAACTGAACCAAAATTTGATGATCCTAATATAAACTGTATATTTCAATTAATCAAAAACTATTCAGATATTGCTCATGATAGATTTGATAAAAACATTGATTTAGGTAAAAGTAATAGTGGTTTATATGGAAAATCAAGGACTTTAGATTATGAAAAGATTTATGAATTATATGATTTTGGTTTTACAGCTTCACAAATAGCAAATCAATTAGATTATAATATTAATTCTGTTAGATCTGTATTAAAAAGGAAAAGAAAGGATGATGATGGTGCATAAAGATGGTGCATGAACCGGTGCATGAAATGGTGCATGAGTGTTGCATGAAATGGTGCTGCACTGGTGCAAAACCTGGTGCATAAAAATGAAGAATGGCTTAAAATAAGGATTTTTGAGCCTGGTGCAAAGACATATAAGATAATATAACATAATATAATACAACATAAAATAAAATAATATTTTTCTTACATTTGCACCACCTGTTTATAACTTGCTACCTTTTGTAAAAGGTAGGCCAAAACAAAGAAAGGAAATAAAAATTATGCTTTATGATTTTACTTTTGTAATTATAAAAGATAACTCTATTATTGATACTTATACTTTATCTGCGCCTGATTGTGATACTGCTATGTTTTATACAATTAATCATTTTAATAGTCTTGGTATTGATTATGATAATATCATTTTAAAGGAAAATAAAATTAAATATGATGATTATTATTATGATAATGACTTCGATTATTGTTTTTATTAAGGAGGTTAAGAATGAAAGATAATATAAAAACTATTGTAGCTAATAATATTTATCATCTTAGACAACAAAAGAGATATGGTATTGAAAGACTTTGTAAACGAATACATTATAGTAGTTCTGTTTATAAATCTTATGAAGATGGTATCCTGGAACCAACTGTTAAATTTCTTATTACAATTGCAGATTATTATGGAATTGATGATATTGATTGGTTCTTTGAGGATCATGGATATGAAAGGAGAAAGAAATGAAAACTTATAATCTAAGAGAAATAAAAAGTATTTTAAAAGATAATGGTTTTATATATGACCATCAAACCGGAGATCATTTGGTTTATAAACGAGATAACCAACATTTAACTATTACTGCCAAGCCAAATAAAATGGTTTGGCAGCGTTTGGTTAAAGAGTATTCTTTATGTTTATAATACTTACCTGATCACGAAATTGTTACCAAATTTGAATCTAAATATTAACGGAAATAAAATTATCATCTGTTAAATATAAATTAAAAATGATGTGTTTTAAAAGTTTAGGAGGAACTAATGATGAAAGCAAGATGTAGTATGGAAGTAATTATTAAAAGAATTAAAAAGATGATTGAAATTAAAAATCAATATCTTATACGCCTTCAAAATGGAGAAAATATAAGAGTAAAAGTAATGGATGGAAATAGTAAAACTGGAAAGAATTGTAGAACGGTTTCGCTTATTCCAGGACATGATTGTCAAAACTGTAAAGCATGTTTAGCAGATTGTTATGATATAAACAATGTATGTTGGCAAAAAGCAGTCATGGAATCAAGAGCATTAAATTCTGCAATACATACATATAATATTGATAAATATTGGGATGATATTGAATTGGATATTAAATATAACTATACAACAGAATTAAGAATTAATGTTGGTGGTGATAGTACATATGAAGATTTTTTACATATAAAAGAGATCGCAGAAAGGAATCCTAAATGTGATTTCTTATTTTTTACAAAAAATTATAATGATTTAAATAGATTTTTAGATGAATATTCATTTCCAAGTAATGTACATGATTTATGGAGTAGATGGATAGGACTAGAAAGTAATAATTATCATAATGTTCCAGAAGCTCATGTGCTTAAAGAAAATGGAAAAACAACAGCACCTGAATATGGTGCAGTTTATTGTGGTGGTAATTGTAGTGAGTGCCATTTTAATTGTGATGGTTGTTGGAATTTGAAAGAAGGTGAGTCCGTTATTTTTAGAGAACATTAGGAATAAAATTATATTAAAGAAAAGGAGATTATATTATGATGGTTGGTTATGGTTATAAGTTATTTGAAGAAAATAAGGATGGAAAATTATTTCCTTTATTTATAGGGAAATCAGAAGAAACTCCAGTAGGTGTATGGGTCCATGCAGAAAATATTCCTACTAATGGTTTTGCTAATAGACCAGGATGGCATATTGGTGATATTCCTGATGCACCTTGGTTAAAAGGTTATGATGGAAGTGATGTGGGTTGTTATCATAGTAGATTTAAAAATGGAAGGAGGGTTTGGTGTCTTGTTGCTTATAATGCAACTAAATGCTATGATGATATTGTAAAGGATTTACCTAAGAAATGTTTTGTTGATCATATTCCTGAAGATGGTTATTATTTCTTTAGGGAAACTGGTAATAGAACTTGGTGCATTACTTCTGATATTATGATTGTTAGAAAGATATCTGAATATGAAAGATTAGATATTCTTAAGAGAAATAATTATGATGAAGTTGCAGCTTATGCAAAATATAAAGTTGCTTTAGAAAAAAGAATTGTTTCTTAATTGAAAGGAAGATAAAATTATGGCAAGTAGAAATTATAAATATTATCAACCTAATGAAATGGATTTAAAAGATAATTATGGAGATTGTGCCATAAGAGCTTTCTCTAAAGCTGAAAATTGTTCTTGGTTAGAATCTTATGATGAAATGTATAAATTATCCAGAGAAATACAATCTCCTATGAATTGTAAATATGGGTTTGAACATATTATGAAATGTAAAGGATATTCTTATACAGGCATTAGTAATAAGAAAGGAACTAAAAGACCTACTGTTGATAGATTCACAAAAGAACATAAAGAAGGGACTTATGTATGTGTTGTTGCTAATCATTATGTAACAGTAAAAGATGGATTTTATTATGATGTTTGGGATTCAGGAGAATGCTGCTTATATGGATATTGGAAGAAAGGAGAATGATAGTTTTCAGATTATTATACTTGTGGTATTATAATTGTAAGATAAGAAAGGAGATTATTATATGAGTAATAATAATACAGGTTTATTTGGATTGTTTCATGGAATTGGAACGTTAACAAAAACAATAGTAGAATCTGCTAAAGAATCAGATGAAAATTTGTATTTGAAAAAAGTTGCTATTAATATTGGTTCTGATACATATTCTGATGCAAGAGGAAAACAAAGATTGATATCAAATAATCATCCTTGTGCAGTTTTTCCTAAAGATGGTTATTATTGGTTATATGATTTAAAGACAGATAAATATGTTAAAAGATTAGGGCTGACTCCTGAAAATCAGTATAAATTTGACTTAGAACAAAGGAAACAATATGCATTAGATAGAAATAAAAAATCAAGAGAGAAAGCAATTATAGAAGGAAGATTATGGTATCAAGGTAGTATTCCAGATGATAAATGCTATAGTTATAATGGATGTAGGAATTTGTCTTATATTAGAACATCAAATAATAAGGAAATAAAATATGGTAATTATAGACCAAATGTTATAAATTTATTTGTTGATGCAAAATATGAAGAATTACATGTTTGTTTTGAGTCTCCAGAAATTATAAAACAAGAATATATAGTAATGAAAAGTATTCAATCAAATTTATTTTGTTATGAAAATCCAAAACAAAAACTATTGGAAGAAAGAGGCATTACAGTAGAACAGTATAGACAATACTTTATTGATAATGATATTTATTTGAATATGGAAGACTTTAAAAGAGTACACAATATAAAGGAGTGATCATATGAACAAAAAAGAATTTGATAAATTCATAAAGAATTTCAATAAATTTTATGATGATTTTTATAGTAATAAATCAAGAGAAAATGTATTGTCAGAGATATTAAGAAATAAAATAAGTATTAGCAAAAAGAAAAATAAAAACAATAAAATATTTGAAATGATGAATACTTATATGGATACAATGGAAAAAGATGGATATATATTTATATTTACGGAAGATAAGTATAATTATTGTTATCTTGATTCTAAAACAATTTATGTAAGTATTATTCAGTATGAAAAAGCAAATGCAGAATCAATATTTAATCTTCTTCATGAAATTGGACATATTAAGACAAATAAACCTGGGATGAAACGTTGTGAAGAAGAATTTTATGCAACTGAATGGGCAATAAAGGAAATCAATAATCTTAATATTAAATTGGAAGACAGAGTAAAAACAAGTTATCAATCTTATATTTATAATTGGAGAGGATCGGCAATTCGTAGACATGCTAAACAGGTCCCATCAATTAAGGAACTTACATTAAAATGGTAATTATATTGAAAGGAGAATAAAATTATGCAAGGTAGAGTAGAACATAAAAGAGAAATGGAGTTATCACTTCAACAAAAATTAGAAGATAAACCAAAGATCTTAAAAGATTATTATTATTCATTACGTGAGAATTCTCATACAACTAAGAAAAGATATATATATAATGTAATCAGATTTCTTAACTATTATAATGGAAATGATATTGATAAGAAAACTAAAATTGATTTTAATCTTATTACTTCTACAGATATAAATTCTTATATTGAAGATATTAATTATATTGAAGAAGATGGAGAACTTAAAGAATTATCTGCTGCAACTAAAGCATGTATATATTCTTCTTTAAGTTCTTTCTTTGATTTTTTAGTAAATCAGAGTGTAATTGATATAAGTCCTTTTGTAAAAAATAAAATCAAAAGACCAAAGGTTCAGGAAAATGATATTGTTTTCTTAACTCCAGAAGAAATAAAAGAAGTTGAAAATAATATTATGAGAGGCGTTGGAAATAAAACATCTGTATCTAAACAGAAAGATTGGAAATATAGAGATTATTTATTATTTAGAATTCCTGCTGTATCTGGTATAAGAGTTACTGCATTAAATGAAATAAATTTATCTGATATAAATTTAAGAGATGGATTTATACGTATAACTGAAAAAGGAAATATTGATACAAAAGCGTACTTAGATGAAAAGACTATAATATTTATTAGATTATGGTTAGAAGAAAGAGAAAAGCTTTTGAATGGTAAAGAAGAAAAATCTTTATTTATTTCAAATAGAAGAGAACGTATGACAGTAAGAAGTATTGAGAATATAATTGATAAATATACAGAATCAATTAAAGATAAAAAAATAACTCCGCATAAACTAAGAAGTACATGTGGTACGAATTTATATCAGGAAACAAAAGATATTTATTTAGTATCTAAAGTATTAAATCATAAGACAACTGCACCAACAAGAAGATATGCAAAGGTATTTGAAGAAGATCGTAAAGATGCAGTAAATGTTTTAGCCTCTATTTATAAATAAAATTATTTCAAATATTGACAATATAAGCAAATAAAATTATACTGTTAGTATAAATTTGATTATATAATAAGGAGGGGTACAAAATGTTAAGATCAAAAGAGCAATTAAATGAATATTTGTTAGACAAATGTTCAAAATTAGCTTTTGAGACAGATAAAACAAAAAAGATATGTGACATTATGAAAGATAATCATGGTGTTTCTATTGGAAGTACAATGGATATGCTTATTCGTGAAAAAATATCTGATCAGAATGAAATGACTTTATTTTGGTTATTAAATGCTATTGATCAGGTAGAAAAGACTTCTGTTGTAAAAGAATTTTATACTTCTCATGAAATTAAAACGTATCCTAAAAAGAAAATTGAAAAGGTTAAACCAATTGATTCATTAGTAATTGATTGTTTTCAAGTAAATGATGACCAATGGATCACTGTTAAAGATGTAGATTTCTTTATGGGTCTCAGAAGACATTCTAAGATTAGATATAATGAAAATGCACAAAGAGTTCTTAAAAAGGTTGTTAAGAATGGAAAAGAAATATTCAAACTTGCAATTAATCGGGCTGCGGTTAAAGCAATTAAATTATTAATGGAAAATAATTTGTATATACCTAATACAATTACATTGAATATCAATCCTGAATTTGATGCAGATGTAACATTTGAAGATGGAAAGTTAGTTATTAAAAACCTTGATATGTTTGATATATCAGATGGATATCATAGATATTTAGCAATGTGCGAAGTAAAAGATTCTAATCCAAATTTTAATTTTAATATGGAATTAAGAATCACTAATTTCCCAGATGAAAAAGCATGTCAATTTATTTGGCAAGAAGATCAAAAGACAAAGATGAGAAGAGTTGATTCTGAGTCTATGAATACAAATAGCTTTGCAAATTCTATTGTTGATTTCTTAATTGTTAATAAGACGTTTTATCTTAAAGGAAATGATAATATAAATAAAAATGCCGGCAAGATTAACTTTGGAGAATTGGCAGTAGTTATTAAATATTTTAATAAAAATGCAAAGAACATGAATAGAAAAGAAATATCTGATTTAAGTAAAGATATTGCAGATAAATGGAATAATTTAATTGATGCATGTCCTTCATTATTAGATAAGGAACATATTTCATTTAAAGAATTATGTTTAATGTTTTATATTATGAATACCTATAAAGAAGATGAATATAATAAATATGTAAGTAGTGCATTTAATAATATTGATTTATTAAGTAATAAAAAATTTATGAGCAAAGTAATAACAAAGAACATTGAAGAAGATATTACTTCTTATATGAAAGAGGTTGAAAAGAATGTATAATGAAGAAATTAAGCAACGATATATTGATGAAAAAGAATCAAAAAATGTTGTGCCTAATGAATATTTACAAAGGTTATTTTCTAAAACTGAACAATATGAGATAGAATATCAAAAAGACTTATGTAATTTTAACTACTTTGAACTTATTGAATTAGTAAAGGCACAAAATAGTGCTTCGTTTGATTCATTAACTGTATTAGTAAGTCATATTAGTTTATATATTGATTGGTGTATTGAAAATAATATGGTTGCAGATTTCCAAAATCATTGTAATGAAATAAGTAGAGAAGCTAAATTAGAATTAGTAAATAATGTTACAATGGGTAAAGGTATTTTAAACAGAGAAGATGTTTTATCAATTATAAATCAATGTCAAAATCCATGTGATAAATTTATTATCTTAGCTTTATTTGAAGGTATACAAGGAAAGAATTTTTGTGAAGTAAGAAATATAAAATATAATGATATAATTGATGGGAAGATTACTTTAATCACAGGTAGAACTGTAAGTTTATCTAAGGAACTTATAAATATTGCAGAAGAATCTAATAATGAATTTGTATATTATACAGAAAAGAAAAAATTACCACTAACAGAAAATGGATTTGTAATTAAAGTTTTCCCTAGTACATTAAAAGAAGATGATGAATTTCAGGCTGGTAGAAGAATTTATAATAAGGTAAGACGGGCATTAACTAAAATTGAAGAAGATAATGGGGTATCTTTAAACAAATTTCTTAAACCAAATGCCATATTTGAATCTGGAAGATTGTATTTCATTAAAGAAAATGCAAAGAAAAATAATATGAGTATTGCTGAGTATTTAAATACTTATTATGATGATGTTGCTGTTCAATATGGAACATTTGATAAAAAAGTATATATGTTTAAATATCATAGATACTTAAATGATTAAGGTATATACACAGGATAATTTAAAATAAAAATTACCGAACAAATGTTTGCATTTTATATTATCCTGTGATATAGTATAAACACAGAACGATAGTGATGTATTAAATTCAGAAGGGGGATCATATATGTTTAACAGATTAAAAAATGACATTATTGAAAAAATGAAGGTAAATGGTAAGATTAATATTGCTATTGATTATTTACCAATCCAAATGGATGGTGAAATTCGACCAGAAAATATTTCTGAAACAGATACTTATTTAAGAGTATTTTGTTCTAATCTTACAGGGGATTGTGATTTTAATCTTTATATTAATAAAGATGCAGATTTAAAGTTTAATGAAGAAACGGATTCTTATATCATTAACGATAATTTGTTTACTTTTTTATTGACTTTTGGCGAATAAAATTATATCATTAAAACCAGAGGGATACATAGGTGATGCCATTATTATATCATCTCATGTGTTCCTTTTTTAGTACTTTTAAAGCATATGAATGTAAATTGTGTTTACATAATTTATGTAAATGCCTGGAAATATCATAAAACAATATATAATATTATATAAAAAAGAAAGGAAAATAAAATTATGAGTAACAAATTATATGAAATGACAAAACTTATTGATTTATTAAATTTGGCTTCTGATAAATATTATAATTCAGGTGAAACAATCATGTCAGATCTTGAATTTGATGCTAAGTTATTAGAATTAAAAGTTTTAGAAGAAGAAATTGGGATTGTCATGAGTAATTCCCCTCTTCATAAAGTTGGAGCAAAAGTACTTTCAGAATTACCTGAAGTAAAACATAATCATCCAATGTTGAGTTTGGCTAAATGCCATAGTGCTCAAGAAGTATATGATTGGGCTAAAGGTGAAGATTTAATTGCAATGGTGAAATGTGATGGATTAACCTGCTCTATTAAATATGTTGATGGAGAATATGTTTCTGCTGAAACTCGTGGAGATGGAGAAATTGGTAATGATGTAACAGAACACGTTAAGCATTTTACCAACGTACCAATGCATATTAATAAATCAGGAACTTATATTGTTGATGGAGAAGCAATTATCTTTCAACATGACTTTGAAGAAATTAATAAAGATGATAAATTCAAAAATCCACGCAATACAGCAGCTGGAACATTAAATTTATTAGATGTAAGTGAAGTGTCAAAAAGAAGATTATCATTTATTGCATGGGACGTAATTGAAGGTAGTGAATATGATAGTTTATGGGAAAAATTGTCAGAATGTAAAAAACTTGGATTTACAAATGTTCCATTTTCATATTCAAAAAACGATAAAGTAATATATGGAATTGATATTGATACTGAATATATTGACACTGTTAATGAATATATTCAAAATATGGCTCAAAAACAAGGTATTCCTATGGATGGAGTGGTTTGGAAGATTGATAACTGTAATAGATTTGAATTAAGAGGTAGAACAGAACACCATTTTTCTGGAGGAATTGCCTGGAAACCTGCCAAAGTAGAAAAAGAAACTCAATTATTAGACATTGAGTTTACAATGGGGAAAACCGGCATTCTTACGCCAACAGCAGTTTTTAAGCCTATCGAATTAGATGGAACAACAGTTGAACGTGCTTCAATGCATAATATTTCAGTTATGACAGATCTATTAGGTGAGCATCCTTATAGAGGGCAAAAAATCGGAGTCTTTAAAGCCAATATGATAATTCCACAAGTATCATGGGCTGACACAGAATTTGAATACGAAGAAGACTTACCAAGTTCTGATAAATGGATTTACTTGCCTACTACTTGTCCTGTGTGTAGTGGTCAAGTACAGGTCAAGAAAGAAAATGATACTGAGAATTTAGTATGTATCAATCCTAACTGTTCAGGAAAATTACTTGGTAAACTGAACCATTTTGTATCAAAAAGTTGTATGAACATTGATGGATTATCTGAAGCAACATTATCCTTTTTGATTGATATGGGTTGGATAAAATCTTACGTTGACATTTACACGATTAAAAACAATTTAGACATCATTACAAGATGGAAGAATACAAATGGTTTTGGTGTAAAATCTGTAGATAAAATTCTTAGATCTATTGAAGAAAGTCGTAATACAACTTTAGAAAAAATGATTGATGCAATTTCTATTCCTTTGATTGGAACTAAAGCTGCAAAAGATATATCAAAGTATTGTAAAGGTGATGTACATACATTCATTGAATTAGTTACTACTAATGCAAATGAATTACAGAGTATTGATGGTATTGGTGAAAGAATGATATCAGAGATCAAAAAGTGGATTAAGTCTCCAGAATCAGGTGATTTCTTAGATTTGATTGGTCAAGTACATATCAATAAACCACAAGAAGTGCAAACAAATGCCAATCTTTCTGGAAAAGTATTCGTAATAACAGGAAGTTTAGAAAAGTTTGCTAATAGAGATGAATTAGTAACTAAATTAGAAAGTGTTGGAGCTAAAGTATCAGGTTCAGTTTCTAAGAAAACTCATTATCTTATTAATAACGATGTGAATTCTAATTCTTCTAAAAATGTAAAAGCACGAGAATTAGGAATTCCAATTTTAAGTGAAGAAGATTTATTAAAAATGTTTTAATGATTGACTATATAGGTATTTGGTGGTTATAATGTAAATAGAAAGAGTGCTATTAAAAGTAGTTGCTCCTTCAAAAATTTTTTATTTGGTATTTATAAAAATAACCATCACTAAAACTTTCTCAGGGTGTCAGTGGTGGTTATTTTTATGGTTTAAAAATCCAAGATAAAATCCAGAAACAAAGATTAGTAAAATACATAATAATCTTATCATGGCACCACTCCCTTCTTACGAAGGAACAACCACCTATACCTTAATAGCACCATAAAAAGAATAACATATTTACATAATATAGTAAATAAAAATATAGGGGGTATAAATATGACAATTACAGAAGTACAAGGAGATTTATTTGAAGCACCACAGGGTTATTATCTAGCACATTGTATCAGTGGTGACTACACATTAGGAGCTGGTGTAGCGAAAGAAATGGACGCAATTTTTAACATGCGGTATAAACTGAATAAGCAATACGATTCTGATTCTGCATTTATGTATGTAGGTTCATGTTTACAGATTGATAACGTGTTTAATCTTGTAACCAAACCTAAATATCATCATAGAGTGCGTATTGAACATTTAAAAATGGCATTAGAGGATATGAGAGACTATTGTGTTGATTTTGATATCACTAAAATTGCAATGCCAAAGATCGGTTGTGGAAAAGATCGCCTAAACTGGAATACTGTTAAGAGTCTTGTAGAAGAGATTTTTGAAGATACAGAAGTTGAGTTTGTTGTATATTCTTTATAAGGAGGTATTAATATGAATGAAATTAAACCTCGTTATTTAGTAATGGTAACAGCTACAGCTAATAATAATAAATATTATAAGCAGATTCCACATGGAGATTCATGGACTGCTGAATATGGAAGAGTAGGTTCTTCACCACAAAAAAGAGATTATCCAATGTCTCAGTGGGATAAAAAATATAGAGAAAAAATCGCAAAAGGCTATGTAGACCAAAGTGATTTGGTAGAAGATTTAATACAGGTAGAAAAACCTAAGAAATCTGAATACAAAGAGATTGAAAATAAAGTAATTGCTGAGATCGTTGAAAAATTGCAGTCTATGGCCAGAAAAGCTATTAGTGATAACTACACTATTTCTTCTAATAAAGTAACTCATGCAATGGTTGATGAGGCACAAAATGTAATTACAAGTTTACTTACAATTACAAATATAGAAGAATTTAATAATACGTTATTGAACCTGTTTACTGTTATTCCAAGAAAGATGTCAAATGTTCATGATTATCTTGCAAGTTCAAAAGACGATTTTGCAAAAATTATTGAAAAAGAACAAGATCTGCTTGATGTTATGAAAGGTCAAGTTGTTGAAAAAACAGTTGTAGAAGAATCAGAAGAATCTACTGAGCAGCAAAATGAAAAGACAATCTTAGAAACACTTGGTCTTGTATTTGAAGAATGTGATAAAAATGATATTGCAAGAATTAAAACAGAACTTGGTACATGTGCTGACAAATTTGATTGTGCATGGAGAGTTAGTAATATAAAAACTAAAGAACGATTTGACAAATTTGTAAAAGATAATGATATTAAAGATGTAAGATTACTATTTCATGGATCAAGAAATGAAAACTGGTGGTCTATTATCAATACAGGACTTGTTCTTAAGCCGACCAATGCGGTAATTACAGGAAAGATGTTTGGATACGGTATTTATTATGCTCCTAAAGCAGAAAAATCTATGGGATATACAAGCTTTGGATATTGGACAAGAGGTAATTCATCTGAAGGATATATGGCTTTAATGGAAGTAGCGTATGGTAAACCATATGACGTTCATGCTTTTGATAGCAAATATTATAATTTTAATTATGATAGATTACAGGAAGTATTACCTGGAGCGAATTGTTTACATGCTCATGCAGGTTCAATGTTAAGAAATGACGAAATCATTGTATATAAAGAAGATCAATGTACTATTAAATATTTAATAAGATTGAAAAATAATAAATAAAATTAAATGAGGTGATATTATGTGTATGTATTGTGAATATTCTAAAGATGACTATATTTGTGCATTAGATAAAAATGGTCATGTTGCTATTGACTTATTGAATAATATTATAAGGGTAAGATATTTTAGAAATAATTTTTCTTTTGATATTAGTTATTGCCCTAAATGTGGTAGAAATTTGAAAGAAAAGGAGAAATAAATGATTTATTTAGATAATGCTGCAACAACAAGGCTTAATCCTACTGTATTAGGTAAAATGTTGCCTTATATGACGGATAGATTCTTTAATCCATCTTCTGCTTATGCTGATTATAATAATGAAATTTATTATGCAAAATTAAAAATTGCAGATTTAATTGGAGCAGTTGATCCAGATGAAATTTATTTTACTTCAGGTGGCACTGAATCTAATAACTGGATATTAAGTAACTTTAATAATGTTATTACTTCTGAGATTGAACATCCATCTATTTTGAACTATAAGAGTCCTTTCTTTACAAGAATGCTTATTCCTGTAAATATAAATGGTTTTATTGACATGGAAAAAGCAAAAAATATAATGGATCAATTTAATATTGTAAAAGAATACGGTGGTGAAGTATTAGTATCTGTAATGACAGAAAATAATGAATTAGGTACTATACAGCCCATTAAAGAGCTGACTGGAATAGCACATGAACATGATTTTCTGTTTCATACAGATGCAGTTCAAGCAGTAGGACATTATCCTATCAACGTAAAAGATGACAATATTGATTTTTTGTCTGGTTCTGCTCATAAATTTGGTGGCCCAAAGGGAATAGGCTTTTTATATATTAAAAATGAATATAAAGATTTGATCAAACCTTATATTATGGGTGGCGGTCAAAATGAAGGATTAAGATCTGGTACATATAATTTACCTGGAATAGTTGGTATTGGTGCTGCTGCAAGAGAAAAACTAAAACAAACTAATCATAGAAAAGTATTTGATTATAAAACTCATCTAATAAAATTATTACAAGATAAAATATCAGATATTAAATTTAATGGTTGTTCTTCTATGACAGGAATACTTAATGTAACAATCAAAGATATTAATGCTTCTCAATTAGTTGCAATGTTGGCAGAAAGAAATATTTTTATATCAGCCGGTTCTGCATGTCATTCAGGATCCAATGAACCAAGTCATGTATTAAAGGCAATTGGATTATCTGATGAAGATGCAAGAAGTACAATTCGTATTAGTCTTGGAGATAATAATCATTATGAAATTGATACTTTTGTGCAAGAATTATCAGAATGTGTAAAGATTCTGCGTTGTTATATTTAACGAAAATAAAATTAAATTTATACCAAAATCATATTGACATTATAAAGTATATATGTTAGTATAATTTCAACAGCTACGAAGATAAAATTAAGTAGTTGTTAGTACACAAACTCATATTATAATACCCGCCCTACTGGGTTAAGTAGGGAAATAGCCCCTTCGCCAAGTGGTAAGGCCCTGGATTTTGATTCCAGTATTTCACCCGTCCGAATCGGGTAGGGGCTGTTAGTGTCAAAAGACACATGCAAAAAAGTGGAATAACCAAAAAGGTTTTAGTTGCTGTAGTCCTTATAAGAATAGCAACAGGCATTCATATTAAAAGGTTTCATTGAATGTCTTAGGGGCAAAGGTAAATACATTTTTACATTCCTGTAAGTGTTCAGAGTTCAATTCTCTGATTGCTCTTTTACTCATATGTCTTTATGAGTGCTTATAATGTCATAGTCGAGTACGAATCAGACTTAAAAAATTTCATACAGCTGGGTACTGCTAAGTGTACCATTAAAGAGGGCCATTAGCTCAGTTGGTTAGCAGCATGAGGCTCATAACCCCAAGGTCATCCGTTCGAGTCGGATATGGCCCATTTACACTTATTTTAGGTGTGCCTTCTTTGTATTTAGTTGTTTTGATGTGAAAGTCAAACTACTGTTTCTCCTAAAACTGACATAGCTAACAGTACCTGTATAGTCAGGAAAACACAATCAGGTGTCATAGTTTATATGGTAAAACAAATGATTCTTAATCATGAGAACCAATGTTCAATTCATTGGTGATATCTTTTAGACTCAAACAGCAATTTTAAACAACAGACTTTTAATCTGATAACGTTTATTGAGTCTAGTTTATATAGTCACATACAGCAATTTTATTTAGGTTGAGTTAATTATTGGGTGAATTAAGATAATCAAAAAATGTGACTAGAATTAAATAGGGAGAGTATCCAAGTGGTCAAAGGAAGTTGTTAAATCCTGGATAGATACATTCAGTAACAGCAATTTTATAACAAAACAGACTGTAAATCTGCTGCATTATTGCTTCATAGGTTCGAATCCTATTCTCTCCCATTTTACTCACAAACAGCAATTTTATTAAAGAACAATCTGTTAAATTGTAACCTTAATTGTGGGTAGTTTTAAAAATTAAATATGCGGGGATTGGCGTAGTGGTAGCGCAACGTAAAATTGAGTCTTGATAAAGACTTAAACTGCAATTTTATTTTGCTCAGGGTGCCGTAGGCTTAGGTTCGATTCCTAAATCCCCGCCTAGTACTTCAGTAGCTCAATTGGCAGAGCACGTAAGAATTGAATCTTGTCAAAGATTTAAACTGCAATTTTCATTTGTCCTTGTAAGACCGTTGTTGTGGGTTCGAGTCCCACCTGAAGTATTTAAGGTACATACAGCAATTTTAATAATTCTTTGGCATATGAAGTTTTTATTATCTAAGTACCTTGAACTAACTATATTAGGTGCGTAACTGCAATTTTATCTTGTAAGCAGAAAAGTACAAAACCGCCATCATAACGGAAATAATATTATGATGCACCTAGATTTATTTAACAGGCACTAACAGCAAAACTTTAAAACATATTCTTTATAATGATAATACAGTTTTTAAAGTGCCTAGAAGGGAGTTTATTATGGGTTTTATGGAATCATTAGAGTCTACATTAAATGACTCAAAAAAACTGACTGAGAATGGGGCAGTTGGTTATGCAACAACAGGAAGAAAGTTATTAGACTTAAATTTCGCAGTTTCAAGTATGAGAAATTGGTCTGATAAAAAAATTGAAGATGAATTTATAAAGGCATATTTTGAAAATCCACTTTTAGCTATTAAGTGGTTATTCTATTTAAGAGATATTCGTGGAAATGGAATGGGTGAAAGAAGATCATTCAGAGTTTGTTATAGTTGGTTAGCAAAAAATAAATCAGATATTGCAAAAGCTCTTATTCCTATAATCAATGAATATGGTAGATATGACGATCTTTGGAAATTACTTGATACTTCTTTGAAGGATGAAGTAATTAAGTACATTGAAAAGAATTTAGATAATGATATGCAGATTATCATGAATACTAATAAAACAGGTTCTATTTCTTTATTGGCTAAATGGTTGCCATCTGCTAATGCTTCATCTAAAGAGACAAAAAGATATGCACAAATTATCATTAAAGGTCTTGGCGTAACAGAAAGAAAATACAGAAAGATGTTATCTGCATTAAGAAAATATCTTGATGTTGTAGAAGTTAAAATGTCTAATAAGGAATGGCCAGAAATTAATTATTCAGCAGTTCCTTCAAGAGCAAACCTTATTTATAATGATGCATTCTTACGTAATGATGAAGAAAGACGTAGAGCTTATCTTGAATCAGTTAAAAAAGGTGAAACAAAAATCAATGCAGGAACGTTATTTCCTCATGATATTGTCCACAAATATACTGAGGGTGGAAGTCGTGTATACAATAATTATAACGAAGGCATTGAACAGCTTTGGAATGCATTACCTGATACAACAGAATGTGATGGAAATACATTAGTTATTCGTGATGGATCGGGTTCGATGACGAGTTCTGTAGGAAATACAAGGGTTTCTGCAATGGATATATCTACAGCATTAGCAATTTATTTTGCTGAAAGAAGTACAGGAGAATTCCATAATAAATTCATTACATTTGGTGCAAAACCTCAGATTGTAAATATTGAAAATGCAGAGACATTAAGAGATAAATTAAATATATGCTATAAATATACAGATTGTTCTAATACTAATATTGAAGCAACTTTTGATTTAATTCTTAATACAGCTGTTAAGTCTAAAATGTCTCAAGAAGATTTACCAAAAAACGTATTAATTGTATCTGATATGGAATTTGATTCTGTTGCAAGAGGTGGATATTCTTGGGGTTGGAGAGAAAGTGTTCCTTCCATAAACAAAACTTTATTTGAAACGATCGAAAAGAAGTTTAAAGCTTTAGGGTATAAAATGCCAAGACTTATTTTTTGGAATGTATGTTCAAGAACTGGTACAATTCCTGTAAAAGAAAATGAAATGGGCGTTGCATTGGTAAGTGGATTTAGCCCAGCAGTTTATAAAATGGTATTATCTGATAAACTTGATCCATTCGAATGTTTATTAGATCAGATTAATGATAAGAGATATGATTTAGTTGAAAAACTAATCAAAGATAAAA
This sequence comes from Candidatus Absconditabacterales bacterium, assembly GCA_045627125.1. GTDB lineage: Bacteria > Patescibacteriota > Gracilibacteria > Absconditabacterales > Absconditicoccaceae > UBA3291. The sequence goes on from JAZQNA010000062.1 coordinate 48,429, forward strand.
TTAAATAATATATAAATGGGGGAGAATTTAAAATGAGTAAGCACAAGAAATCATCAAGCTCTGGAACCGTATCTCAGGGTGGTAGAAAAAAAGCTAATCAAATTAAAGAAGCAAAAAGACAAAGATATTTTGCTAAGAAAAAGGAAGAAGGAAGAGGGTATAATTATAAGAAAAATTCTTATGATCCAAAAACTCAGCCTGAAGAGTATGCTACAGAGCAGTACAAACGTCAGCAGAAAGCTGTAAGTCATAAACTTCCTTATGCAAAACTTACTTCATTTTTTGCTAAGTTAGATAACTATCTTGCAGGTGAAGAGAAGAAACGTAAAGAAGCATTAAGCAATTAAATTATAAGGAGAACTTAAAATGGTATTATTTGTTTTAGGTATTATTATAATTATTATAGGTATTGTTCTAGGAATAGAATTTATAAGGATAGAAGATTCATTACCTGGAATAGGAAGTTTGATTGGTGGAATCGTTTTAGGTGTTATATTTATCTTCTTTGGTTGTATGAAAACAGTTCCAACAGGTTCAACTGGCATTGTTACAACTTTTGGACGAGTTGAAAATTATACATTAGATGCAGGTGTACATTTCATGGCTCCTTGGAAAAAAGTAATTAAAATGGACAATCGTACTCAAAAAGAATCTTTATCTTTATCATGTTTCAGTTCAGATATTCAAGAGGTTTCTGTGGTATATACAATCAATTATCAGATTGATAAACAGAATGCTCAGGAAATATACAGAACAATTGGTACTAAATATTTTGTTACTATTGTACAACCAAAAGCATTTGAAGCTATTAAAGGAGTTTTTGCAAAATACAATGCAGAAAATCTTGTAGCATCAAGAGCAACATTATCACAGCAGATTGAAGATGTACTTGTTTCAGAATTAACTGGATATAACATTGAAATTGTAGGAACATCAATTGAAGATATTGATTTTACTGACGCTTTTACAAACGCAGTAGAAGCCAAACAAGTAGCTGAACAGAATAAATTGAAGGCTCAAACAGAACAGGCACAAGCTACATTAGAAGCTGAAGCAGAAGCTAAAAGACAAGTAATCAAAGCTCAGGCAGATGCAGATTCAGCTATTATTGCAGCTCAGAATGATGCAGAAATCGCTAAGATTGCAGCAGATTCGGCTGAATATCAAGGACAGAAAGACTCAGCTATCATGAGTAATTTAGGTCAGATGCTTCAGAAATATCCTGAGTTGATTCAATATTACTATGCAACTGGTTGGAATGGCGAATTACCAGAAACCATGTTAGGTGATGACGCAAATATTTTGTATGAAATGAAATAAGAAATTGAATTGGAATGAAAGATGTAATCTATCATGGTGGGACGTATACCTTAATCAAGCAATTTCATTCATATAGTTCCTTTTAAAAAGATAAGTGTAGATTATTCTGCACTTATTTTTTTTGTAATAATTATCAAAATTATACCGTTAGTTTATTGTTTTTTCGTTAATTGCGAATATAATTAAATTATAACAAATAAATGATAATTAATTATTGTATGGGATACAATATTTTAAAAATATTATTATGGGGGTAAAAGGGGATATGTTAATAGTGGGGAATAAAAATTTGCTAATGCTTCCAGGAAGGGAGCAATGGCATGGTCAGAAACTGTTCGACAAACAACCATCGGGTTTGTAACAAATGTGAAACAGATTTTGTATTCTTTATGGAAGATACATGGTGGGATTATAGTGGTTCAACTGATACAAGACTTGTAAAGTGTCCTGAATGTAATACTATACAAGCTGTTCAGTATATTGAACCGAAAAATACTAATGATGATGTACGCTATTATTTTAGCGATAGATTAAATAATTAATAATTAGGGGGAAATCATAATGAATTTCGACATGATTGGGAAATTAACAATCTCAAAAGAAACAGACAAATTCAAACCTTATCAGGAAACAGTATATGATTCTGGTTGGGAAAGAAAAAGACTTTTATTTAATGCAATTTGCGGAGATAATCGTCACACATTAACTATTAATGCTGGTGCATTTACAGATGGTCATGGTGATATTTATACATTCACTAAGGGTGGTCAAGATGCAAATGGTAATAAGATTAAAGGTGAATCAGTTAAAATTCCTTTTAAAGAAAGATTAACAAGTCCTAAATTGGCAGAGATTGCAGAGTTTAAGAAGTTTATTCTTGATCTTGAAGTAAATGGCAGAAGAAGACTTATTGAACAGGCTTTAACTAAAGTTAAAGAAGGAACTGGTGTAACAGACGAAGATCTTAATAAGATTGGTATTTCAGATGTAAGTCAATTAGAAGATGCATTAGCTGAATCTAAGAATTTAAGAAGAGAATTTATTTCTGAATGGGATTTTGTAGATGCTGTAAGGAAAATGATTGAGTCTGGTAAATATGCTAATAAAAAATTCTTAATTCGTGGTTCATCTGATTATAGTTATAATGATGATAAAAAACAGATTTATGACAGTCTGATTCCTACCCGTATTTATTTGGCAGATGATGATGCAGAAGAATATTCAAAGTGTGATATTAAATTCTTGTTTGGTAGTGATGCAATTGATGATTCTTTTGTTGATGAAAAGGGTAAATATTATATCAATGGATGGATTATGGAATATGAAAATAATAGAAAATCAAATATTCCAATTCCTGTATCATTTACAATTTCAGCATCTGAAGATGAAAAGAAATTAAATGCATTAAAGAAAAAATTTACTGTAGATGAAGATGATAAGATTTATGAATATGGAATCATTTGTAATATGTTAGATGGTGCCCAGAAAACAGAAATCACTATGGATATGTTAAGTGAAGAAACACAAGAAGATATTGAATGTGGTCTTATCACTTTTGAAGAAGCTGTACGTGAACTTGGCGGAAATGTTTATGGTGACAGAATTAAAGAATGGCAGTTCTCTGAAATTGGTAGAGGTTATAAAACTAAAGGTAAAGAAGCAACTGCTTATACAAAAGATAATATGGTAATTACACCATTAGGATCTGATGATTTAACAGATGGTTTATTTGATGATGAAGATGATGATATTTAAGGAGAATAAAATTAAATGGGTTTAATTAAGAAAAATAAAGTTAGTGCAGATTTATCTGATTATTCAGTATGTATGTTAGGAACACAGGGTATTGGTAAAACAACACTCATGAAAGAAACTTGTGAAAAGGAATTTGGTGAAGATGGATATGTAATCTTTAATATGGGTTCAGAACAAGGTATTGACTGTATTGAAGGTGCTGCATACATTGATATTCCAGATTATAAGACATTAGTAAAAACAATTAAAGAATTAGTAGCAAATAAAGATACTGAATATAAAGATATCAAAATCATTGTATATGATACAATTGATCAATTATTTGAACTTACTGAAGCTTATGCTGTTCAACGTTGGAATCAAGAGAATATAAATGAAAAGAACTTTAAACCTGCAACAACTGTAAATGGAATTTATGGTGGTTTTGGTAAAGGTCTTGATAAAGTAATTGAATTTGTTATTGATTCTATTATCAAATTACAGAATGCTGGATATAGAGTATGGTATACGGGCCACTTAAATCAGAAAACATTAACAGATGCAATCACTAATGAAACATATACTCAGTTAACAGCATCTTTAACTCAGAGATACTTTAATGCAATTAAAGATAGAATGCATATTGTTGGTGTATGTTGCATTGATCGTACTATTGAAACAGAAGGTCTTGGTCGTAAAAATATTGTTACACATCAGGAAGAAACAATCAATAAAGTTAAAGGCGAAAGAAGAAAAATTGTATTCAGAGATGATAACTTTACTATTGATGCAAAATCAAGATTTAAAGATATTTGTCCACAGATTGATTTAAATACAGATGAATTTATCAATGCTTTAAAAGATGCAATTAAGGCTTCTAAATCAAATACATTTACTGAAGTAGTAAAAGAAACAAAACCTATTGCTGTTACAGTAGAAGAAAAGGTTATTGAAGATATCATTGATGATGAAGAAGAAATTGATGAAATTGATGATTTAGAACTTGATGATGAAGATATTCCTGAAGTATCAATTGATTTAGATTCTATTCGTGCAGATATTAGAGTAAAGTTCAAAGCATCTGATGCTGCTAAAAAGAAAGAAATTAAAGGCATTTTAGCAAAATATAATGGTACATTAGATGAGTGTCCATTAGAAGGATTAAATGAAATTAAAGAAATTCTTTAATCACAAATAAAATTAAATATATTATAGGAGTATTTATGATAGTAAAGTGTAGAAATTGCGGTAAGATGCTTGATCGCAATGATGCATATAAGGTTATTCTAAATAACAAAAATGTGTATTACTGCACCGAGCAAGAATACTTAGATAAGATAAAACAAAATCAGATTCATCGTGATATGGTAGACCAGGTTATGTCTATATTTTGTGAACAAGTAACTAATACTATTTTATTCAAAGAGATTACTGAATTGGAAAATATATATACATCTAAATTGATTTTAGATTATTTAAAAGAAAATGAAGATTATATAAAGAATCTAATAAACAATAAATCGTTTTCAAGTCAGTATGCAAAGATACGTTATTTTACAGCTATATTAAAAAATAATCTTGCTGATTATAGAGATAATAATACTCAATATCATGATGAAGAAGATTTTAAAGATTTAGAAATTGAAATTCTTGAGTTTAGATATAAACCAAAGAAAAAACGCAGAAGTATTGCGGAAATTGAAGAAGGGATATAAGTACTTATGGGGGACTTTTTAACCGGAGTAAGTGAGAAATATCCTGTTCCTCTTCTTAAAGGTAGATTAGTGATTGAGGGGAATGTTGTATCTTCTTTAATGAAAGATATGTTATTGATTGATGAAACTAAATTATCTTCAAAGGATTTTATTACAGTAGATGGAAATTTCTATTTCCAATTACTTAAAACATTAAGAGATAAAGGATTCTATTCATTAGATGAAGTTACAATATTATCTAATCTATCTGAAGAAGTAGTGGCAAGATATGATGAACTTGGTGGTTGGGATACAATACAACACCAAATTGATCTTATAAACCTTTCCAATTTTGAAACTTATATAGATATATTATATAGAGAAAATATCTTATGTAATATGCATTTAGATGGTTTCAATCTTTTAAATAAGATATCAGTAAATGATAAGATGGTGGTCCCATTAAAATTATTTAGAAAGATGTCTGCTGAAGAAGTTATTGATTGGTATGAAGCCAGAATGAGTACCTATGGTACCGGTTATAGCAGCAATGTTTTAGAAGAAGAAGAAATCAATGAATTTACAGATGAATTTATTCAAGAATGTAAAGAAGGTATTGATAATGGTGTGCCATTTGATGTAGGAGATAATGATATTAATGGCGATCCAATGAACTGTTTCCCATTTTTATCAAATCAAATAATGGGATTACAACATGGTACATTATCAATGGTTGGTGGGTTTTCTTCTGCTGGTAAATCAAGTTTCTTTATTACAATTATTATGGCCTTAATACATCAAGGTGAAAAGGTTTTAATAGTTACTAATGAAGAAAACGTTAAGAAATTTAAAATCAAATTTCTTGTATGGATGTTAGCAAAATATAAACGCTATTATGGCTTGACTAAGAATAAACTTCAAAGTGGTAATATTTTAAAAGAAGATGAAGAACATCTGAATGTTGTAAGAAAATATTGGAAAGATAACTATTCAAAAAAAATAAAGATTATATCAATTGCAGATTCTGATATGTCTTTATTTAAAAAGAAAGTACGAGAAAATGTACTGAGATATAATTATTCAACAGTTATTTATGACACTTTTAAAATAGAAGAATCTGCTATGTCTGGTACAAGACAAGATTTATCTTTGATTAAAGATAGTAGAGAAATGCATAAGATGGCAAAGAAATATAACTTGATTATGTTAGCATCTGTACAGTTGGCAGAATACATGAGAGGTAAGTTGTTTTTAGATGCATCAGTGTTATCTAACTCGAAACAAATCAAAGAAATTCTTGAAAATCTTCTTCTTATGAGAACAGTTTATGAAGAAGAATTAGATCCTAAAAGTAAATATTATTGCAGACCTTATAGGCTTAAAAAAGTTAACGATAAATGGATACAGGAAGATTATGAACTTGATAAAGATGCAGTTTATAGAGTTGTATTTATTGAAAAGAGTCGTAATGGCTCAAATTCGTCTGATACAGGTAATGCACTGATATATAAATTTGATGGAGCACATACAGTATTTAGAGAAGTCGCTTGGTGTAGACCTAAACATGGCGAGATAAGGTAGGAAATAATCTGTTATGTTATCTAAGATTAAAGAAGAATTTTTAAATAATCCAGATAAACTAAAACAGTTTTTAGAATCATATGGATATGCAAATATAAGACAACATAGTAATTATCTTTCTTTTGGTAGAGATGAGCATAGTAGTGCAAAATCTCTTGTTATAAGGTTGGAGAACAATTCGTATTTATATATTACTGACTATCCCCACAATATTAGTCAGGAATTGTTCTCCTATATATGTAATCAGAGGAACGTTAGTTTCATAGATGTAATGAGTCATGCGAAAGCTGTACTTGGTATTACAGATAGCTATTCTTTTTTTGAAAAAAAGAAACGTGCTTTTGGTGGGTTTTATTCTAATGTTAAAAATAAAAAGAATACATGGACTGCAAAAACATATGATATTAAGATACTTAATTCTTATTCTAAATGTGGCAATATTAGATTTCTTAAAGATAATATATCTTTAAATGCTCAAAAACATTTTGGAATAGGTTATGATATAGAATCTCAGAGCATTACTATTCCTATTAAGAATCAAGTTGGGGAGTTATTGGGGGTAAAAGAACGTAGGAATTTTGATACCTCTGAAGATGGATTACCAAAATACTTTTATGCTATCCCTTGTCAAGCATCAAATACTTTATATGGATATGCAGATAATTATAAATATCTTGTTGATAATATAATTTATATATTTGAAGCAGAAAAATCAGTTATGCAATGTTATACATATGGATTCTATAATGCTGTTGCATTAGGTTCGGGTAGTCTTAGTATGACTCAGGCAAAAATGATATGTGAAGTACATCCTAAAAAGGTTATTTTTTGTCATGATCAAGGGTTCGATATAGATAATATTTTAAAAAATATCAATATTCTTAAGACATATTCCAGGTTTTCTGAATTTGATATTGGTTATTGGGATTGGTCATTAGGAGATTATGCAGAAAAAGTATCTCCTTCTGATATGGGAGAAGAAGTTTTTAAATATATTATTGAAAATGAAATCGTTATGATTGGGGAAGATGATGAAGAAATATAATGTTTTAAATAATTGTTGTGGTGATAATACATCTGATATTATTGATAAAATATTAGATAGTAGAAGAATTAAAGATATTGATCATTTCTTATATCCTAATGAATCTGATTTATTACCATTAACAGATTTGAGAAATATAGATAAGGCTTATAAAAGATTTATGAAAGCTATTGAAAATGGAGAAAAGATTGCTACTTTATTTGATGTAGATGCAGATGGTATTTGTTCTGGAACAATTATTACAAGATATTCAAATGAAGTTTTAAACTATCCAATAACTCCATTTATCAATAATGGTAAAGAACATGGTCTTAAAGGACAAGATTTATCTAAATTTGAAAGATTTCATTTACTTATTATTGTTGATAGCTTAGATTCTGACTGTGAACAATATAAAAAGATAGTTGAGAATGGAACGGATATTATTATTCTTGACCATCATAAAATAAATCCAAATATTGCATATGATTATTATTCTATTTTAGTATCTTCACAAGATAATTATAAGAATACTGAATTATCTGGTGCAGGAGTATGTTGGAAGTTTATCAAATATATTGATGAACTGAATAAACAAAATATGGCAGATAATTATATGGATCTTGCAGCGGTTGGTATTCTTGCAGATGTTATGGATGTTTCAGAAGAGAGTACTGAAAATAGATATATTATAAGTCAAGGTCTTAAGAATCTTAAAAACCCTGGACTTAAAAAGATTATTGGTTCTTATGAGTTTAATAGCAAAGCAGTTTTATTTAGTGTTGCACCACTTATTAATGCATCAATGAGAATAGGTCGTAATGAAGATGCTATGAATCTATTTTTATCTGATGAAAATAAAGAATTACTTAAATATAAAAAATCATTAGAACAATGTAAAGAATTACAAAATGAAGAAGTTGATAGAATCATTCCTGATATCAGAAAACAGTTTGATTCACAATCAGATTCAAATATTCTTTATGCTATATTTTCTTCTGAATATGGTATTAGCGGTTTATTTGGTAATAAATTACTTGATGAATATCATAAGCCTATGTTTTTATTACAAGAAAGAAATGGAATATATACAGGTTCTATGCGTAGTGAAGGATATGGTGATTTTGCAGAATTAGTTAATTCTACAAATCTTGGAAGATGTGATGGACATGAACAAGCTGCTGGTATTGTAATTGAAAAAGATAATCTTAATAAATTGATTACTGAATTAAATATTATTACAAATAAAATTATGAAGGATATAGAAGAAGATGAATTAATTGACGCAGAAATATCTTTATCTGATCTTAATAGAAATCTAATTGATAATATTAAAAAGATTAATTTTATTAGTGGTAAAGGATTTAAACCGATTAAATTTAAGATTGGTAATATTGATACTTATGAGATTGGTAATTTTAAACAGGGTAAACATCTTACAATAAGTCCTTCTGATAAAGTAATGTTAATTGAATGGAATACAAATTGCGATTTTGATGAGATGGAAGATCATTCACTTATGAATGATCCAATTGATGCTTATGGTGAATTAGAAGATGGATTTTTAGGTAAGACATATAAAATTAAATTGATATTAGATAGTTATGATATAAGGGGATAAATGGTTATGCAAAAGGAAAAATTAAGGGTTATTTCTACATTCAGTGGTATTGGTATGCAAGAAAGAGGACTTGAAAATGCAGGTGTTTATGACGTTGAAGTAGTTGCAACATGTGAATGTGATAAAGATGCTATTGTATCTTATGCAGCAATTCATCATGGATTAACAAATGAAATGGTTAATACATATTCTGATTATCCAAGTAGACAAGAAATGGCAGATGAATTAACTTCTAAAAACATTGGATATAATTGGGAAAAGGGTAAAGCATATGATTGGAATAAAAAAGTAAAGAGTAAAAGTAATGAACTTGAAAAGGTTTGGCTTGCTAATCATCTTAATAAAAATCTTGGTGATATTTGTAAAGTTAAATCTGTACCAGATTGTGATTTATTTACTTACAGTTCACCCTGTACTGACTATAGTATTTCTGGACATCAAAAAGGTAATAAAGTAGCTTGTAAAGATTGTGGACATGAATTTAATCCATTTGATTATGATGTAGAACATAGATATAATTGTCCAAACTGTAATAGTGATAATCTTACTTCTACTAGATCAGGTTTACTTGCAGAAGTTGAAAGAATTATTTTAGATATGGTTCGTGGAAATAGAGCACCTAAATATTTATTACAAGAAAATGTAGATGCATTAGTATCTAAGAAATTTAAACCAGATTTTGATAATTGGTGTGAGAGATTAGATAGACTTGGCTATAATACATATTACACTTGTATTAATGGTAAAAATTGTGGTGTTCCTCAAAATCGTAATCGTGTGTTTAGTTTGAGTATTAGAAAAGATATTGATACAGGTAAATTTACTTTTCCAATTCCTTTTGATAATGGATTAAGATTAAAAGATATTTTAGATAAAGAAGTTGATGAGAAGTATTATATTAACACTGAAAAAGCACAGAAACTTATTGATGACCTTATTCTTAATGGTAAATTAGATAATATTTAAATTGTTGATATAGTGATTATTTATTAACTATATGATAATATATTATTGGAGATAAAATTATGAATAATATAATTGTTTTAGGAGTAGTTAATCCTATTGATAATGATAAGTGGCATCAAAGAAACCAGGTATTTTCAATTGATGGTATTTGTTGTTCATTAACAGCGACAATGTATAAAGATCCACCAAGAGTATGTGTCTCTGTGGAGGATAAGTAGTATGAATGAAATAATACAACTTGGTGGTATTGCTAATCAAATAACTTCTACAAGAGAAAATCCTCAGAGATATAGGGTTTATGATATAAATGGCATTGCACCATCTTTAAATACAGCCCAAGGTGGTGGGTTAAATCCATATGTTATTGTAAAGGTAGATATATATGATACCAATTGAGATATCTAGCATTGATGAAAGATTTTTTAGACAGGCATATGAAACATTATATGCATATATTAATGATATAAAATATGCAGATACTTTATCTGCATATAATCATTCAATAAATAAATCTGGTATTTGTCCTACACTTACAACAAGACCAGATGGTTTTAAAACAGCAATTATGGTGGTAGATGAATATGATTGCACGAATAAAATTAAATGATGAATATATTAAAATAAGACAAGCTACTCAGCTTGGTTATGCATTATGTATTGTTGGTGGTGTTGCAGATTTAAGTTTCCCTACATCACAAACAAGAAGAGGTAGGACAGAAGATATGGGTAATATTTGTCCTACATTAACAACTACTAATGTATTTTATGTTTTTGAGGAGGGTTAAAAAATGAGTAAAAGCTATCGCATAAGAAAATTGGTTCCAAGAGAATGCTTTGCTTTAATGGGGTTAACAAAAGATGATTGTGATAAATGTGTTACTGTTGGAGTAAGTAATAGTCAACTTTATAAACAATCAGGTAATGGCCTTATAACTAATTGTGTTCAGTTTATTGCAGAACATCTTTATAAAGCACAGAATGATGAGACTTATCAGACAACAGACGAAAAATTAGCATATTTATATAATGATGATGAAATCTAATAATGTAATAGTTCTTGGTGATATACCAACACCTAATGGATATAGAAATAAACAAGGTTATATAGTTTTTTCTATAGAAGGTATTGCTAATACAATTACTTCTACAACAGTGGTCTTGGTGGATCAGGAGGGATGGTATTGATATATGAATAATAATCCAATTTTTTTAACTGGATTTGGAGAAAAGAAATTTGGAGATCAATATAGACAGGGTGATAGAGTATATGATTCTAATGGAATTGCTGTATGTTTATCAGCTCAACCATTAGGTAATACTGGAGGCTATAGTTCGTTATATGTCATTATTGAAGAATGAAATAAAAATAGTAGGTTTTATTGATAAAGGTACTGGTGCCCATCAAAGTAATCTTGTTTATTCTACTGATGGTATTGCTCCTTGTGTTTGTGCCATGTTTTCAATTAAACAACCTCCAACAATGATTTTAGAGGTAGAAGATGATGATACAATACTTTCCACTTAAATATCAAAGAAATGAATATGCTAAAAAAATAAGAAAAGATTATGAGTCTCATAAAATAAAAGAACGTAGATGTAATTTAAGAGAATGGACAATTGATAAGTCTGGTCGTGTTCATTCTCTGACTACAGTATTTAAAGATTTTGGTTATATTTTGGAGATTAAAGATGAATGAATTAATTATATTATTTAGTTTTCCTAAAGAAGTATTGAATGATAATAAAATGCAGAGAAGAGTATTCTCTATAAATAGTATATCCCCAACAATAATGGCTCGTTCTGATTCTCCAAAAATTTTGGTATTAAATGATGATAGTGATTAGTGTTGCTATGAGGGGTAGATATAATGACCAGGGAATAATTGAACAACGATTAGAAACAAGATGTGATGAAATCGCAAATTGTATTACATGTGTTGAAAAGGATTCTATGATCATTGAAATAAATAATAATGAATAAAATTAAATAATGAAAGGATGAAGTTCTCATGGGGTAAAGGTGCGCACAACTTACATAGGTAAGAAAGAGAATGTTAAATCCAAAAAACGAGGGTAGAAAGTTAGCTCATATTGAGCAAATTGCTTGGGTTAAACCAATTAAGGATGCAGATAATATAGAAAAAGTAGGTGTACTTGGTTGGGTTTTAATTGCAAAAAAAGGTGAATTTAAAGAAGGAGATTTATGTTGCTTCTTTGAAATTGATTCCAAACTTCCAGAAAAAGAATGGAGTAAATTTTTAGAGCCAAAGAAATACAAAGTTAAGACTTATAAACTTGGTAAATTTGAAAAAGAAACAGGTGGTGTTATTTCTCAGGGATTAGCATTACCAATAGATTCGATTGAAGAATTAAATGGTAAGACATTTAATATTGGAGATGATGTTACTGACTTATTAGGTGTTAAATATTCTGTTGTAGAAGATAATTATAGAAAATCTACATCAGTTAATCCTAATAAAAAATATATCAATATGATGAATCGCCATTCGAGACTTGCAAGAAGTAAATTTGGCAGATTCTGCATGAAACATAACTTTACAAAAAAACTACTATATTTATTCTTAGGTAGAACAAAAAAAGACGTTGAAAAGAGTTTCCCTAAACAGTTTGAATTTATTCATGTTACGGATGAAACTCGTGTAGAAGCTTTAGATCAGGATTGGTTATTTTCTTATAAAGAACCATTGATTCAAACGCTTAAAGTTGATGGTACAAGTAGTACATATATTTTAGAAAGAAAACCTAGAAATAAATATGAGTTCTATGTATGTAGTAGAAATGTAAGACAACTGACTCCAGATCAAAAATGCTATCATGATGATAATGTTTATTGGAATATGGCTTTTAAATATGATATTGAGAAGTTCTTGCAGAAACAATTAGAGCATGATCCCGAATTAAAATATGTATGTTTACAAGGAGAAACTGCTGGGCCATCTATTCAAGGTAATCCACATAAACTTAGTGAACAACAATTATTTGGATTCAATTATATTGATTCGAAAAAAGGACGTTGGAATTCTATTGAAGCAGCAAATTTATGTGCAAAGTATGGAATTCAATGGGTTCCAATTTTAAATGAAAATTATTGTCTACCTAATACTATGGAAGAATTAAAACTTCAAGCAGATGGTAATTGTGATATTCTAGGATCTTCAGGATTGAGAGAAGGATTCGTATACAGAAGTAAAGATGCAAAAATTTCATTTAAAAATGTTAGTCGTAAATATCTTTTGAAACATGAGGGGTAAATTATGAAACCAGTTTTAATACTACTATGCGGCATCCCTGGAAGTGGAAAATCAACTTTTGCTAAATCAGTACAAGCTCATTATACAATCCTTAGTTCAGACGAAATTCGCTCTGAACTAGGAGATGTAAATGATCAATCTAATAATAAAAAAGTATTTGATGTCTTACACGAAAGAATCAGAGAAGAATTATTAAAAGGTAATAGTGTTATTGTAGATGCCACAAATGTTAAACGTAAATATAGAAAAGCTATATTAGATGCTGTATCTGATATAGAATGTTTTAAATTAGCAGATGTTTTACTTGTTGATTATCAGACTTGTTTAGAACGTAATGCTAAAAGAGATAGAAAAGTACCTGAAGAAGTAATTCAGGATATGTGGTTAGGTTTTCAATTTCCTTCTAAAGAAGAAGGATTTGATGACATTTGGTATTGGTAGAAAGAAGATGATTATATGGCGAAGACATTTTTTACAAGTGATCTACATCTAGGACATGATAAAGAATTTATTTATAAACCAAGAGGATTTAATACTGTAGTTGAACATGATGCTGCAATCATTGAGAGATGGAATAATGTTGTTAGTGCAGAAGATACAGTATATATCCTTGGTGATGTCATCATGGGCGATCAAGATGCTGGTATAGAAAAACTCAAACAATTAAATGGTAAGAAAATCATTGTTTTTGGCAACCATGATACAACAAGCAAAGTAGCCAAATATAGAGAGATTGGCATAACTGATATTGGATATGCAAATATGTTTAAATATAAAAAGATACATTTTTATCTAAGTCATTATCCTACAATTACTTCTAATATGGAAAAGAGTACAAATATACATGAACATATCATAAATCTATTTGGACATACTCATAGTCCTCAGAAGTTCTATTATGAAATGCCTTTTATGTACAATGTTTCTATGGATGCACATAATTGTACACCTGTTGAGATTGAAGATATTATTTCTGATATTAGAAAACAGATAGAAGCATGTCAAAAAATTGTAGATGCTATAAACGAAATACCAAATTAGTATCTAAAGGAGAATTGCATTGAATAATAATAACAATTTAGCTGCTGTAGATATTATCAGCGTCATGAGTTTTTTAATACAAATGCAAAATCTTGAAGATGATAAAAAATATAAAGGAACTGTTACTCAGTTTGAGGAAATGGTTCAAAAAGAAGTAGATAAACTGCATAAAGAAAATGAAATTATTATGCAGAAACTTGATGAAATTTTAAATAAATAATACAACCTACTTACAGTGGTGTGCAAGTAGGTTGATAAGGAGTAAAAGGAACAATGGCTCAGATCCATTATTTTTTCTTTGGGAGTACTTTAAATGGATCAAACTTAAACATTTCAGTAATGCTTTTAGCTTTAGCTGGTGTTACTTCAGGTCTTGCTATAATGTTAGAAGCAATCACTTTAGCAATTATGCCAGCTAGAGCCAATATAGCAAGGATTAGTGTATAAACAACATAATCCATAGCCATTCCTTTCTGTATGTTGTGTTGGCTATAGAGAATGAATTCAACATACAATATATTCATTCTCAGCCTGCCAATGTGCGTGCCCCATTGGGATAGTTATTATAACACGTAAAAATTTATATTTAAAGGGGGATTAAATTATGGGATGCGATATACATTTGTATTGCGAAAAATATAGTGAAAAAAAGAATAAGTGGATAAGTGCAGATCATTTTAGATTGAATGAATATTATAAAGAAGATGAATATGAAAAAGAATATGAAATAGTCCATTTATATGATGGAAGAAATTATGGATTATTTGGAGTATTAGCAGATGTACGTAACTATTATGGGAATGAATATATTTCAGAACCTAAAGGATTACCAGATGATATTTGTGAAACAATAAAAAAAGAATATGAATGGTGGGAAGGAGATGCACATTCTTGTTCATGGTTTACTGCAAAAGAACTATTTGATTGGCAGAAATCTCATCAAACAACTCATTACTCAGGAATGATTTCTCCAAAAGATCAAATAAATTTAGATAAAGGTATTAATCCTACAATTTGGTGTCAATGGACAAATCAAGAAGGATGGGAAAAGAGAGAATGGGATGAACAATATTGCGTTCTTGATTGTTTGATTGAGAAAATTAAACAACGTATGGATGATGAATTTTGGATTTTTAAAGATGAAGATTATGATAAATACGCAGATAAATTTAGAATAGTTTTTTGGTTTGATAATTAGGAGATATTGTTTATGAAATTACCAAAAGATTGTAAAATCGTTCCAACTGACAGAAAGAGAATTTTAAGAGATATAAATAAATATCCATATATTGAAGCAGATATAGACTGGTATGACGATCCAGAACATCCTGATATTTGTACTTGGAAAGATATTGAAGGTATTGGATATGGTTGGTTATGGTATGGTGAGCCAAAAAGGGAATGGGTTAAGATTATTAAAAGTCTTGCGAAAAGTTTTCTTAAAAATTCATTGCAACAAAAAATGGCAATAAGAAAATTTGATAATGGAATAATATATTTCATACCTGATTCTGATAATACTTGTATGTATGTGATTGTTTTAAGTAATGAAAAAATAAATTTATTTTAGGAGGATTTCGCTATGACAATTAAAGATTTAATTAGAAATAAAGATTATGACTATGTATCATATAGATTGACTTTACCTGATGGTTCAGATACTTTTGCAGGTTGTTTTAGAAGCAAAAATGGTGAAATCCATTCATTAGATGGCGATTCTTATAATGAGTTAGAAGAAGTTCTTTATCATGAAGAATGGGATATGCCTGAAGAAAATATAAAAAATGGCCTTACAGTAATATGTAAAGGAGAATGGATTATAGGATAATTATACTAAGGGGATAAAATTATGGGTAAATTAATTGATTTAACTGGACATAAATTTAATATGTTATATGTTACAAAAAGACACGAAAATAATGACAAACGTAATAAACCTATATGGGAATGTTTATGCGATTGTGGGAATAATAAAATTGTATTTGCTAGTGGAAATGATTTAAAAAGTAATAAAGTTAAATCATGTGGATGTTTAAAACATAATAAACCTAAAAAAGAAAAAGAGAAAAAGAAACCAATAATAGAAAGACATAAAGAATTAAAAGAAAATTTGCAAAGATATAATAATGAAAATGATTTAATGAAAATAATTGAATATAATGGTGCAAACAACGTTTTAATTGAATTTCAAGATGAATTTAAATATCAAAAAGTTGTAAATTTTAAAAATTTTATGAGAGGGAATGTTAAAAATCCATATCATAAAACTTTATACAATAAAGGATATATAGGTATAGGTGATTATCCAATTTATATAAATAAAAAATCTACGCCTGCTTATGATGCTTGGAGAAAAATGTTTGATAGATGTTATAGTGAAAGTTATCATGAAAAAGAACCTACATATATAGGATGTAGTGTTTGTTCAGAATGGTGCAATTTCCAAATTTTTGCAAAATGGTTTTATGATAATTATTATGAAATTGAAAATACAAATATGCAAGTTGATAAAGATTGGATAAAACATCATAATAAAATATATTGTCCAAAATATTGTGAAATAGTTCCAAGTATTATAAATTCATGTACTGTAACACATGATAAAATAAAATATAAGGAATTACCAATTGGAATACGATATGGATATAAAGGTAAATATGTTGTATATTTAAGTAAATATGGAATTAGGTATAAGATTGGAGAATATAAAGATCTTAAAAAAGCTATGACAGTATATAAAGAAAATAAAATTAAGTATATACATGAATTAGCAAATAAATATAAACAATATATTTCAAAAGAAATTTATGAACAAATGATGGATTTTGAGAATAGATTTATAATTGATAATCCAGAATATAAAAATATATAATTATGGAGAAATAAAACTTATGTATGATAATATAATTAAAGAAATAATTCCAACTTTAAATTTTAAATTTCCATATTCTGAAGAAGATTATATTAACAATCTCTATCTTGAAAATTATCATTGTCATAAAGATTTTAGCAATACCAGCACTCCTGATAGTGGTGAATCTATTGAAAATTATGTTAAAAGAATAAAAGAATTTGGAACTAAATGCTTATACTCTGGTGAACATGGATCTCAAGGCAATCAATATCATGTTTATAAGGTCGCAGAACAAGAAGGATTAAAATATAGACATTCGTGCGAAGGATATTGGGTAATTGATAGATTTGAAAAAGATAGAACAAATTGTCATATTATGATTATTGCAAAAAATGCAGAAGGTAGAAAAGACATCAATTATGCTTTATCTGTTGCAAATGAATCTGGCTATTATTATAAGCCAAGATTAGATTTAGAATTATTATTACAAATTCCTAAAGATAATGTTATTATTACATCTGCATGTGTTTCTGGATGGAATTATGAAAATGCTGAAGAACTTTGGTTAAAAATTCATAATCATTTTCAAGATAATTTTTATTTAGAAGTACAATATCATAACACAGACAAACAGAAAGAATTAAATAAAAATATATTAAGAATTGCAGAAGAAAATAATATTGAAATCATATGTGGATTGGATAGTCATTATATAGATGATATTGGCGAAATTAAAAGAAATCAGATATTAAAATATAAAAAAGTCGAATATCCAGAAGAAGAAGGTTGGTATATGGATTATCCAAATACTAATGTTGTAATAAAAAGATTTCAAGAACAGGGCATATTAAACAATTATCAAATATTAAGATCAATAATGAATACAAATGTATTTGTCAATGAGTGTGAAGATATTATTTTAGATAAAAGTTTTAAAATTCCAACAGTTTATCCTAATAAAACATATGAAGAAAAATGTAAGATATATAAAAAATTTTTATCTGATGCTTATAAAAAAGAAAAATTAAAATCTAAAGAAAAAGCAGATGGCATTAGATGGGAGGCAAAGCAAGTAATTGAATCTGGTGTTGTTGATTATTTCTTAACAAGTAAAGCAATCGTAGAAGATGCAGTAAATAATGAAGGTGGTATATTAACTACCACATCAAGGGGATCTGCAGCATCTTTTGTAAGTAATAAATTATTTGGGTTAACTACTGTTGATAGATTTAATGCAGATATTCCAATTTATGCCGAAAGATTTTTAACAAAAGAAAGAGTTCTTGCTGGACAAATGCCAGATATTGATTTGAATGTTGCTTTACAGGAACCATTTGTTAAATCATCAAAAAAATTACTTGGTGAACATGGATGTTATCCATTGATGGCAGTTGAGAAATTAAAAGAAAAGGCAGCATGGCAATTATATGCAGGAGCAAATAATGTTAAACCAGAAATGGCAAATAAAATATCAAAATATTTAGATGCTTACAATTTAGATTTAAAACATGCAGATGATGATGAAAAAGATGATATTAAAGTTGAAAATTATATTCCAATAGAATATATAGATTTATATAAAAAAAGTAATGAATATCAAGGTATAACTATAAATCTTAAAGCTCATGCTTGTGGTCATTGCATCATGAATGGAGATATTAGAAGAGAAATTGGTCTTATAAGTGCTGTATCTGAAACAACAGGTAAAAGGACTTTATGTGCTGCAATTGAGGGTGGATTTTTAGATGAATTTGGATATGTTAAAGAAGATTTTCTTATAGTGGATAGCGTTCATCTTACTTATAAATTTTTTGAAGCAATTGGAGAAAAAGTGCCATCTTTTGATGAATTAAGAGAAATGATTGATGGAGATAAAGAGACTTGGAATATATATGAAAAAGGTATTACTTGTTGTATAAATCAATGTGAAAAAGATGCCACAACAAAAAGAGTTATGAAATATAAGCCACAAAATTTATCTGAATTAGCAAGTTTTATTGCTGCAATCAGACCAGGATTTGCATCATTATTAAATATATTCCTTAATAGAGAAGAATATACAACAGGAGAAAAAAGAATAGATGATTTATTAAGTGATACTGCACACTTTATGATATATCAAGAATCAATTATGAAAGTTCTTTCTTTTTTAAATCTTATGATGAGTGAAACCTATGGTGTCATAAAATCAATTTCAAAAAAGAAATTAAAAGGAGAAAAGAAAGAACATTTATTAAATCAATTAAAAGAATCGTGGATTAGTGAATTTAATAATATTGACAATTTTAATAATGTTTGGAATGTTATTGAAGATTCTGCAAGATATGCTTTTAATTCTCCTCATGCATATTCAATGGGTGGAGATAGCGTATATCAGGCATGGTTTAAAGCCCATCATACAAAAACATTTTATGAGGTTGCTATTAATCATTATCAACAAAAAGGTAAAAAAGATAAGATTGATGCTTTAGTTAAAGAAGCAATTAAATTTTATGGTTATAAATTAGGAGATTATCAATTTGGGAAAGATAATCGTACTGTAACTATAGATGAAAATTCTAAAATTATCTATCCTAATCTATCCAGTATTAAAGGATTTGGCGATTCAATTGCAAATACATTATATGTATTAGGTAATAATAAATATGATTTCTTTTATAATGTAATAGAAGATTGTTTGTCAAATGGTATTAATAAAACTGTGTTTCAGAATTTAATAAAGATAAATTATTTTTCATCTTTTGGATGTGTAAATTCACTATTAGAAGAATTTAGATTGTTTGAATTATTATTCAATGCAAAAACAATATCAAAAGAAAAAGCATTAAATAATGGATTATCATTTGAAATATTATCTAAATATGGAAATGAAACAAAAATGCAATTTAATAAGGTTGATTCATTTAATTTATATTTAGAATTAGTATCTAATATCAAACAAATTCCTTTAAGTATTGAAGATAAAATTAAATATGAATATGATGTTCTTGGCATCATCAAATCTTATGATCCATCATATAATAAAAAAAATTATTATGTAACATTATTAGATGAGGGTAAAACTATTACCAATATTGAAGCTTATGAAATATTTAGTGGGAAAACAAGAAATATAAAGATTTGGACAAGTCAATTTAATAAAAATCCTTTTAAAGAAAAAAATGAATTGTCTATAATCAAACTTTCAAAAAAGAATAAAAAAGAACCAACGGGAGAAATAAATCCTAAAACCGGCAAAAGAATTTATCGTGACATTCCTGATAAATATGAATATTGGTTAGATAATTATACAATTTTAGGAAGATAAAATTAAATATATACCACTGGTTTATTGACGAAATAATATGCCAGTGGTATTATTTTATTGAAAATAAAATTATGAAATAATGATAATTTGGGGAGTAAATAAAAGGGGTTATATCATGAAGAAGAAATCAATTATGGCATTAGGTGTATTATCTTCAATGCTTATATCTGTAATTATTCCTTGTATGGAATATATCATTGAATCAAATCAAATAAATACTCAAGAAGAAACAATTGAATATGTAGAAAAAAGTGTTATCTATGTCGAACCAGAAATAATGTGTTCAGATATTCCTACTTACGAAGTAGAAACGGAAGAAAATTATTTTGTACAGGCCCAACAGGACTATGAAGAATTAATGTCTGAATTAGATAATTGTCAGGATCTTGAACAATGGTGGCACGATTATAAAGATTTAATTAACATGTATTCAGAACACTTAGATCAACCAGAAACAATTTATGATTATTTTACTGAAGACGAAATATATCTGATTGCAAGATGTGTTGAAACAGAAACTCATGGTGCTGATTTCGAATCTAAAACTCATGTAGCAAGTGTGATTTTTAATCGCATTGAACATGAAAGTTTCCCTGACGATGTAGAATCAGTAATTAAAGCTCCAGGTCAATTTGCATATCATAAAAAAAATATAGCAGAAGATACTTACGAAGCTATTAGATTTGCTTTTGAAATAGGAGATACTGCTCAAGGTGCATTATATTTTCATAGTAATCCAAAGAAAGATACGTTTGGTGGTAGACCTTGGATCTTTAGTGATATGGCAGGACATCATTTCTATTAAGGAGAATAAAATTATGAATGTACAAGAAATTTATTATGAATTATCAAAATTAAAAAGTAATACAATGGCATGGCATTCTGGCGAATTATTAGATGTAGATTTACTTGGAGAACTTAGTAAATTTATTGATATGTACAGTGATGAATTACAATGTATAGTTGG
Organism: Candidatus Absconditabacterales bacterium; assembly: GCA_045627125.1. Taxonomy (GTDB): domain Bacteria; phylum Patescibacteriota; class Gracilibacteria; order Absconditabacterales; family Absconditicoccaceae; genus UBA3291. The sequence continues at coordinate 69,810 of JAZQNA010000062.1, forward strand.
TTCTTTTGAACAAATTAAATGGGAACGTGATATTGCAATATCACAATTAAAGGAGCTAGGTTATGAATTAGGAGAAAGAATCGTAAAAGATTGTTAATTAGGTGGGAAGTAAAATGAAAGAAAAAACTTTAGGAAGAGCAAACGAAATAAAAAGATCAATCGAAACACTATATGATTTGAGAAGAATTTTTTCTTATCCATATCCAAAAATATTTAAAAACAGAGATAAAAAAACAGGGTTTGTATATGATGACGATTGCATAAGTTTCGTTATGTTTGATGAAGAAACAAGAGAGGAATTAAAGGAAGTAATAAAAAATGTAATAGATAAAAGGTTGTCTGAATTGAGAGAAGAAATGGATAGTTTATAAACAATCAGAGGAAATTTCTGAGAAGTGAGGTGTAATAAAAATGTATGGTTATGATGAAGAATATTTTTCAGAATCAAGTGAATTTGAAATAATGATAGAAGATTTCAAAGACACTTTAAGAAAAGAAATAAAAGAAGGAATTCGAAACAAAATAGATTATTTAGAAAAAGAATTAGCAAGTGTTGATGAATACCGCAAAGATAAAAACAATCTTATCAAAAAACATGAAAAAGAGATTTCTGCAATTAAATCTGAATACGAAAAAAAAGAAAGAGAACTCAGTTTAAAAGAGGAAAAACTTAAAAAGGCAAGATTACATGAATTATTAGGTGACTACTTAACTATCGGATTCAGACCATCGTATAAGAAAGTTATGGGTGAGAAATGTAATAAATGTGATGAAAATAGAAAGATTCATTTTTTCTCTCCAAGAGGAAGGGAATACACAGAAGATTGCGACTGCGCTAAAGGATATTACGAATATTATTTAGAAGAAACAGAACTTGCTAAGATTTATGTCAGAAAAAAGAATTTTGGTAAAAATAAAGATGTTGATTTTTATAATCGCTATTATACAAAAAAAGATGATGGAGATTGCGATAGATATGATTATGCCTCTGAAATATATCAACCAACAATGAGTTTTGAAGACATAAATAGTTATAGAATAGTATTTCTAAATGAAGATGATTGCAAGAAGTATTGTGAGTGGAAAACAGAACAATCTAAAAAAAAGAATAATCAATAGTCAGTAATCAGAGGAAATTGAAAAAGATTGCTAAGTAAGAGAGGTAAAATATGAGTGTTTGGATTGATGTGAAAGAACAAATGCCACCATTAGATGAAGAAGTATTGATTTTGTATAAGGATAGAAAAGCTGAACTAAAAGAAGATAATCTTTATTATGGAATTGCTAAATGGATGGAAGATAGTAATTTTCATTTTGAAAGATGGAGTCATTTCACAGAATACCAAGGTTATTACGAAGTTGTTTATTGGACTCCACTTGTAGATATGCCAAGAATTAAAAGTGAGGAATAGAGGATGAATCATTGTAGCGTATGTGTTCACAAACATAAAAAGGATTGTATTTGGAATTGTGGTTGTGAAGCTTTTGAGTTGGATTTAGCAGAACACGACAAGCAGATTAGGCATGAGGTTATATCAGACTTGCAGAATTTATATCAAGAGTGGAAAAAGGAAACACAAGGTATATTTTGTGCTGACGAAGAAACCACCAAATTTTTGAAAAGATTAAAAACACATATTAACCTCGAAGAAGTACAGTTGAAAGGAGAACAGAATGAGTGATTTTGAGATTTTAGACAAATACATCAAAGATAGAGACAGCGATTTTTATTATTCGTTATCTTTTCAAGAACAGATTTTATATAAGTGCCAAATAAGAGATACATTATCATTCAAATTGTATTTGGCAAGATACAGAATCTTAGAATTTGCTAATAAGATTGTAGAGCAAATGAAAGGGGAGCAGAATGAGTAAAATGAGTTTTAATCCTATGAGATTTATCGCTGATAATGCAGGACTTAATATTTTTGAAGCAATAGATAAGGCATATGAGCAAGGCATAGCAGACGAGCGAGAACGTATTATTGCAGAGTTGGAAGAACAACTAAAAGATGAAATTCTTGGAGATGGCAAGAGCGTAAGTGATGTTGGTATAGGATTGGAAATTGCTTTGAAGATAGTGCGAGGTGGAGAATGACAGATTTAATTGAAAATATCAAATGCTACATTGATAATGTGATAGCTGATGAAGGTATTCTTTATAAGAAAAATGGCAGATGTTATATACAATATGTCGGTTTAGGAGTAACTAGAAGAATATCTGAAAATCAATATGAAATAATTAAATGTAATGGATATTGTTAGTAAGCAATCAGAAGAAATCGAAAAAGATTGATGAACAAGTGAGGTATGGATATGGAAAATTTACATGATTTTATGGATAAAAGATATGCAAATAGAGAAGATAAAGGAAATATATTTGGTGTTGGAATTACAGATAAAGAGTTTGTTGACTATGCAATTGAGTATCTTTTAGGAAAGGATTGGTATGTAGTTGACCCATTAGGAAGAACTCAAATAAACGAAATCGCATTACAAAATATACTTTTGAAGCACTCTAAAAGATTTAGAAAAGAGCATAAAAAGTGGCTAAAAACTATTGGAAGGTAATTAGCAATCAGAGGAGATTGTTAATAAGTGAGGTGTGAAAATGGCAAAATTACCAAGTGCAATAGATTTTATTAGTAATTTACAAAATGAAATGAGAACAAGAGAATTTACAAGTGTAAATGAAGCACAAGCACAAAATTATTTATCAGAATATGTATGTGTTGAAATTATAAAAGCACTTCAAAAGCAGATACCGAAGAAACCAAAAAGAATAGGAACTATGAATATGTATAGTATATGTCCTATATGTAGTGGAACTTTATTAGTTTATGATTTTTGCCCTCATTGTGGGCAGAAAATAGACTGGCAAAATAAACAATCAGAGGAGATTGCGGAGTAAGTGAGGTGTGAATATGGTTCATTTTATATATAGAATTACAGCCGAGGATATACAAAAAATGTCTGTAAAAGAGATAGAAAAATATCTTGTAGAATATGGCAATAGAACATACGAAGAAGCTTATCATAATGCATTAGTTGATTTTAAACACTGGTTTGAAATTACAGAAGAATATTTAATCATACGTGAAACACAATATGGGGAATATCAACCAAGTATATTAGATATTGCAGATATAATAGGAGAGTTTCAAGACCATAATATTAGTTAATTATCAAAAACAATAGTTAGCAATCAGAGAAGATTGAAAAAGATTGCTAAATAGAGGGGTGGAATATGATATTAGATATTTGTTGTATAATTGTTGTTTTGCTTTTGATTGGAATTGTGTTTATGATGGCAACAGCACTTGATAAAATCAATAAACAATTGAAAGATTTAAAAGATAATCAATTTGATGTAGAACAAGTTTTGAAAATGTATGAAATGAAGTTTAATAGACCGATTATTACTCAAGAAAAAGCTGATATTCAGTGTTTATATCAAACAGTTGAGATACCTTATGGACTACTTAAAGATATTAAAGAAGGTAGAATATCCGAAAAAGAGGTGATTGAAAAAGAACTCATATACAAATTTTCGAAGATGATATTACCCTATATTGAATATGAAACTGAGATAGACTGTCCTACAATGTCAAAAGTAGTAAAGGGTAGATTAAGAGTTATAAAGAAAGATTGTTGATTAGTGAGGTAAAAATATGACAGTAAAATGTAGTGACTGTATACATGATAAGGTATGTGCATTGAAGGATAAATTATACGAAATACAAAAACTGTGTAAAGAAGCAGATAAAAAGTATGAAGAGTTTAGAGTTAGTTACAATTGTAATTATTATGAAGATGCAAACATAACATGGGACTTAGAACAGTTTAGTTAACAATCAGAGGAGATTATTAAATAAAAATGTTGAAATGGGGATTATATGATAACAGAAAAAGAATTAACAGCTATCTTTATAGGTAATGATAAATTAGGATTTGGAAATGGAATCGAATATAAAATTATTATCCATGAAAATAAGAAACGTGGATATTTAATTGTAGGATTATATGATTATACAAATGATAAAGATTGTAATATGTTCGTTCCTTATAGTAGCGAAATTATGATTAAAAGAGATTGGGAGTTTAAATAAATGAAAACAAAAATTACTAAAATAGAAGCTGATTGGACTGACGTAAAAAATAAATGTCGTACTACTGTTAATAAAGATGCAACTGATATTCCAGCCACAACTGAATTTATAAAAAAGATTCTTATATCTGAACATTCTCCAGTGAATTTAGTACGTATTCATTTTACATGGAAAGGTATTAAATCATGGATTTCAGTTCATTTTGCGAGACACTGGTTAGGTTGGTTAAAATGGATCAGTACACAAAGAGATGATCGTACAGGTATAGATAGAAACAAATCTCCGCAAGATACACCTGTAAATATGGATGTATGTGCTGATACTCAGGCATTAATCAATGTAGAACGTTGGAGATTATGTAGACAAGCAGCAGATGAAACAAGAGAATATGCAGAGGATTTAAAAGTCAGCATTTATAATGCAGGACAAAAAGAATTATCTAATGTTTTAGTTCCACAATGTATTTATAGAGGTGGATGTAGTGAATTTCAATCATGTTCATATAATATATGGGCCAGATTCCTTGCATATTGTAAAGAAAATAATTTGCAAATTAATACAATACAAAGAAGATACGATGCATATAATAAGTTCTTTTATGAATATGAAGAACATAATAAAGAATTAAATAAGGAGGATAAATAAATGTCAGAAGAATTATCAGAAAAAGAGTTAGAAAACATTACTCATGCAATTGTTAACAAAAGTTATGAGTATGTAAATCATCCTAGTCATTATGGAACAGGAGAAGATGATCCATATGAATGCTTTAAAGTTGCTGAAGCATACGGTTGGGATAAAAATGCTTATAGATTTACAGCATTCAGATATATGGTTCGTGCAGGTAAGAAACCTGATAATCCAATAATTCAGGATCTTGAAAAAGCAATCGTATATCTTCAACGAGAAATTAAAATGCTTAAGGAGAATAAATAAAATGAAAGTAACAATTAAATTAAATTCGCAAAATGATATTAAAGAATTTGTAGAATTAGCTAGAAAAATGGATTGTGATGTATTAGCTACATCAGGAAAATATTCTGTTGATGCTAAATCAATCCTTGGAATCTATTCTTTGGATATTTCTAAACTAATAAATGTAGAACTTATCGAAAGAGATTATCAACAGAAAGATGCTTTCTTACATGGTCTGCATGAATTAGGAATCTTAGTTGATTAAATATATAAATACTAAAGATGAGAGGAGGGTGTTTATGGAAGTAATATTATATAGCACACATTGTCCAAAATGTTTAATTTTGGAAAAGAAGTTACAAAATAAAAATATTACTTATACAGAAGTTAATGATATTTCTGTAATGCAAGAAAAAGGATACTTATCTGTACCAGTTTTAGAAGTAGATGGAAAGTCTATGTTTTTTAAAGAGGCAACAGATTGGGTAAATACACAGGAGGAAAGATAATGAATATCAATATCAAGTTAAACAAAGACTTTGAAAAAGCATTCAATGCCATTGATGTTGAATATGGAGAAGACTTTGAATTGTTAAATGGGTTTCATGAATCTCAATTAAATTTTTCAGATTTTATTGATGGTTTTGTTGACAAGAATGTTGCAGATGTGACTATTGATGGCAATGCAAATGCTCATCATAAAGATATCTGTAGCTTAATTGGGGAAAAAGGAAAATCAGAAGATAAATTATTTGCTTTTAATAAAATCTTCTATGAGCTTAAAAAGAAGTATGGTTTAAGAACTGCAAAAGAATGGTTAAAGAACGAATATAATGGAGCTTATTACTTACATGATGCACCTTCATCTACATTTAAACCTTATTGTTATGCATATGATTTAAGTAGATTAGCTAAAGAAGGATTATTTTTCTTAAATGATTATAATAATCAGGCACCAGGACATTTAACTACATTTTTAGATGATGTAATTGAATTTGTATCATTTTTTTCAAACAGAACATCAGGGGCATGTGGATTGCCAAACGTTTTATTATGGACATTTTATTTTTGGAAGAAAGATGTTGAAAATAATTATGTGTTAAGAGATCCAGATTATTATATTAGACAGTCATTCCAAAAATTTATTTATAGACTTAATCAGCCTTTCTTAAGAGTTGATCAGTCTGCTTTTGTTAACGTATCAATTTTTGACAGACATTATTATGAATCTTTATTTGGTGGAGTGGAATTCCCTGATGGTACATTTGCAATTGATTATGTTGATGATTTCTTGGAACATGAGAAAGTATTTATGGAAGTAGTATCTGATATTAGAACACAAAATATGTTTACTTTCCCAGTATTAACATATTCATTACTTATTAGAGATGATATTTCTGATGAAGAAATGCAGCATATGATTGAAACAAAAGAATGGAATATTTTTAAAGATCAAGAATTTGCAAGATGGTGTTCAGATCACAATATGAAATGGAATGATAGTAATTTCTTTATGAGTGATAATGTTACTACATTAAGTAATTGTTGTAGACTGTTATCTGATACAAGTAAACTTTCAGGATTCATCAATTCAATCGGTGGAACAGCATTATCAATTGGTTCTGTAAAAGTTAATACAATTAACTTAATGAGAATTGCTTACGAATCAGAATTTAGTGAAAAGAAATATTTAAATATCCTTCGCAAACGTACAGATTTATGTTGTAAAACATTAGATGTTATTCGTCATATCATTACAAGAAACGTAGAAAAAGATCTTCTTCCTAATTATTGTGATGGTGGTATTGAAATGGATAAACAGTATTGTACTGTTGGTATCTTAGGTTTGTACGAAGTAATAGAATCATTTGGTTATACAGAGAGAGATGAATTTGGAAATGTTTCTTATACAGATAAAGGAATTGAATTTGCATCTAAAATTTTTGAAGTATTAAATGAAGTTAAAGATACATTCCCTGAGAGTTATTCATTTAATATTGAATCAGTGCCAGCAGAAAGAGCTGCAGTGATTCTTTGCCAAAAAGATAATTTATTATTTGAAAAGAATGATAAATTTATTTATTCAAATCAGTGGATACCATTATCAGAAAAATGCAGCATTCAGGAGAAATTAAGATTAAGTTCTATTTTAGATGCTAAATGTTCTGGTGGTGCAATTGCCCATATTAATTTAGAGCAAAATTTTGTTAATAGTGATACAGCTTGGAATATGCTGAATTACATTGCAAGTCAGAAAGTAATTTATTTTGCATTTAATACACGAATCAGTGAATGTAAAAATCATCATGGATTTGTTGGAACAGATATCTGCCCTGTATGTGGCAATGTCGCATTCGACACATATCAAAGAATTGTAGGTTTCTTAGAACCAGTTAGAGCATATTCTAAAGATCGAAAGAAAGAATTTTCTACAAGACAATGGTATGACTATGCACAATTAAAAGTAGGAAGTATCAACTAATGATTATTAAAAATATAATTATGGAAGATTTTGTTAATTATAAAAAGCCTTCTATGGTAATAGCTTTTCCTTACTGCACATTTAAGTGCGGTAAGGAACTATGCCAAAATAACGAATTATTAAAATCTCCTGACATAAATATATCAGTAAAGAGAATAACAGAATTATATATAAATAATCCGATTACAAATGCAATTGTTATGCAAGGTATGGAACCATTTGATTCTTTGACTGATTTATTGATTCTAATATATGAATTAAGACAAGTAACAAATGATGATATTGTAATATATACAGGATATAAAGAAGAAGAAATACAACATTATATAAATGCAATAAAAGATTTTAAGAATATAATTATTAAATTCGGAAGATATATACCTAATATAAAGAGTCATTATGATGAAATTTTAGGAGTGTATCTTGCATCTGATAATCAATATGGAAAGAGAGTTAGTAATGATTAAATTAAACAATGATACAGAATTGGTAAATATGATAAGACAAAAACTTAAAGAGTCTGGTGGATATTGTCCATGTAGAATTGATAAAACTCCAGATACAAAATGTATATGTAAAGAGTTTAGAGAACAAGAAAGTGGAGAATGTCATTGCGGCCTTTATGTTAAAGAATAGATTACATATGAGGTGGGGGATATTTGTTTATGGGGAGAACTGAGTATATCTTAAAAAAAGACATTTCAGAAATTCGTCACTATTTGACGCATGTAAAAGAAATGTCTGAACCTGGTTTAGATTTTTATAGCTACAACTTTCCAGTTATAAGCTATAAAAAACGAACATTGATTGAATGTAGATTAATGTTCAACACTCAAAATAAAGATGTTTTATGTGATCTTTGGGATGTTAATAATAATTGTCTTTATATGGGTATGACAACTGAATATGGTAATTGGGAAGCAATGAGAAAAAAGATTGAAATAAAAATGAATCGTGAGTTCAGAAAATTAGGGGTGGTAAAAAATGATAAAAGAAAAAATAAACAATAATGTATGTGAAAAATGTACTCATAGAGATGTATGTGCATTTAAAGATAAAATGACAGAATATCAGAAAGCCATTGATGAAATTGAATCAGTATATAAAGATGAAGCTAACAATCTTTTTTCTTCATTGATCCGTTGTAAACAATATATATTTAAATCGCCTGATATCATTGAAAGAAGAAGAGAAGAAGTCGAATTTGCTGTAAAAGATAATGCAGTAAAAGAAGTTGAAAATATTGTGAAAAGAAGTGTAAGAAAGAAGGAATAATTATTGCAAAAAAGACAATTCACAGAAGAAGAATATAATGCAATTTTTAATTCTCCATATAAGTCATCTACAGAAATATATCTAAAATATAATATTCCAGCTTCAACTGTTAGAAGACTACGTAATAATTTTGGTATATACACAAAATCAAAATTATCCTATGTATCAGAAGAAGAATTTGTTGAAAAATATAAAGAATTAAAGTCAAGTCAAGAAATGGCTGAGTATTATAATGTTGATCATCATACAATAGAAAAATATTGTGAAAAAATAGGTTTTGATTCATCAGAATATAAAAAAGAGTAGTAACAAAAGATGAATATAATTTTATTATAGATAATTATAATAATTATTCAAACACAGATTTGTCTGAAAAACTGGGTATTAAACCAAGTACTATTTCTGGTATATGGAGAAGAAATGGTTTTAATGGTAAAGATAAAAGGATTTATTATTTATTAAATGAAAACTATTTTGAAAAAATAAACAATTCAAATAAGGCGTATTTTTTAGGATTTATTGCATCTGATGGTTGTATTTATAAAAGTAAAAAAACAAATAAACAAGGGGTTTTAAGAATATCTATTCATAAAAAAGATTCTTATATATTAGATAAATTTAAAGAAGAATTAAATACAAATAAAGAGATTTTAAATAATAAAGAATATGTATGTTTAGAAATATCTAGTGAAAAAATATTCAAAGATATTGAATTATTAGATTTAAAAGAAAGAAAAACTTATTCAAATACAATACCTAATTTAAAAGATATTTATATGCCAGATTTTATTAGAGGATATGTTGATGGTGATGGGTGTGTATCAATTGATAAAAATGGTAATGTAAATGTTTCAATTGCTGGTTATATGAAAAATATGATAAAAATACAAGATTTCTTAAAAAAGTTTTTTATATATAGTAATTTTCATATTGATAAGAGAAAAAAATATAAGAATGATTTTTTTGGAAATTTATCTTTAGATAATAAAACTTCAAAATATTGTTTTTTAAAAATGATATATAGAAAAAAAGGAGATATGTATTTATATCGAAAATATGACAATGCTAAAAAATTTATAGAATCAGTAGATAATAGTACAAAAAATAGAGATTTACAAATAGTTAATTATTATAAATACATAGTTGAACCAATTTTATTAGAAATGGAGAATAAAGAAATGAAAATTAAAAGACTGACAGAAACTGCAAAAATTCCAACAAGAGGTTCTGAATACGCAGCTGGATATGATTTATATGCTGATGTAAAAGAAGAAATTATAATTCAACCACATGAAACAGTAAAGATTGGTACAGGAGTTGCAATACAACCGCCACATGGTTATTTTGGAGCTATTGTTGCAAGAAGTGGTTTGGCGACTAAGAAAGGATTGGCTCCAGGAAACAAAATTGGAATTGCTGACGAGGATTACGTTGGCGAATATATTGTAGCTTTACACAATCATTCAAATGTATGTCAATCAATATCACCACAAGAACGAATTGCACAAGTTGTATTTATTCCATACTTCGCAGAAGAGTTTGAAGAAGTAGATGAATTAGATTCTACAGAACGAGGAGATGGTGGTTTTGGAAGTACAGGAAAGAATTAAGGAGTAATAATGACAGTAGTAGAGTTATTTGATAAAACAACATATTTAATTAACACAGAAGATAAAAATTTAGCAAGAATCATAGTTGAATATAAACTACATAATCGACTTGATTATAGACCTATTAAATCAGCGCAAATATTTCCAGGTATTTTAGAACCAAATGATAAATATTTTAATTCAGGAGAATTATCAAATACCGAACCTTTAAAAGCATATGAAGGTTGGTCTTATAAGTGGTCTGATACAAAACATGCAGAATTTAGATAATAAAGAAAGGTTTAAAAGGTATAAATATGATTTGTAATTGTACATTAGCAGGAACATCAGCTTGTAAAAATTGTGTTAATAATACTGATCATATTAGTGAGTATAATATTGATTTTCAAAAAACAAATTATCATCCTATCTTTTCTGTTGAAGCAAAAGACAATGAATATCTAAATATTATTGGAAATTTGAATAAACATATTGAAACATTACAACAAGATAATCATGAATTAAAGTTAGAAATAGAACGATTGAAAAAGGAGAATACACAATGAAATACATAATTGAACTCGAACAGATTGAAAACACTAATTTATATAAAGCAAAAGGATTTAATACACTTGTATTTGATCAAACAGGTATTGATAAATTAACTCCTTATAATGAAACGCCAGAATTAAAAATGGAAATAGTTAAATCTTCATTACTTAAAGTAGGTGACTTAGTAAAAACACCTCATGGTTCTGTTATTTATAAGGTATTAAATTCATGTGATGATGGCTTCAATGTAATAAATATGGCCAACAATCATTATAACTTTCTGAAATGCGATTATTTTATTTGTGTAGGACATGAAGATGCTATTTAATTAATTATCATAGGCATCTGAGGGTGAATAACAGATTCAAATACAGTTCTTAGCAGCGTGTAACAGCATGGGAGGCCAACTGTAGCCTATAAAGGAGAAAAAATGAAAAAGAAAGATATTGGTGATAACTTATTATTTGCAATTGTAATTTTAGTTTGGCTTTTAATTATTTTATTTATCATCAAGTAAAAATAGGAAATGGCAAAAAAAGAAGATATTATTTTTTATAAAAAAATTAAAATTTGTTATATTTGTAAAAAAGTAAAAATTGGAAAAGATGAATCTATTTGTCCTGAATGTTTGGCTTATGCTAGTAGTAAAAATATAGCATATTACAAAATTAATGGAAGAAAAAATAAGGAATCTCACAATGCTCAAAGAAGACAGAAATATATTGAACGTGTAAACAAAGGAATTTGTGTTTCTTGTGGAAAATACAAGCCTGATGTTGGTAGAAAGAGATGTATGTTTTGTCTTGAAAAAAACAGACAATCTCAAAGAAATATTAGAAGTAAACAAATAGTTTAAAAACAAAAGATAATCTGGAGGGTTAAATCATGGATGATTTTAAAATGGGAAAAACTTTGGAAATGATGCGATTAACAAATATACAAAACAATATGCTAAATCATGCAAATGCTGCAGAATTGTTAAGAGTCTCAAAATTGTCAATAAAACTAATGGAAAATAGTAAATGGACAAGATGGGGAAAAGACAATGCTGATTTTTTAAGTAGAATGGAACAAAAATATTGTTAATGAAAAGGAGTATAAAATGAATCATATTTATGTTTTATTATATATTTTATGTATATTAGCTTCTTTATCTGAAATTTTATTGGCATATTTAGAATATAAAACAGAAAAAGAGAATGAAAATAAAATATATGTAGGTGTTATCATTCGATTAGTTTTTGGATTTTTATTTTTTGCAATTCCTTTATTTCAGGTTTTATAAGGAGATGAAATTATGGTTAAAGACATAGATGTAGAAATTACAAAAGAAGAATATGAAAAATATCATGCCATGAATATATCTGTATTAAATAAAGTTATGGAAGATAAAGTCCCTTCTGAATGGATTTATGGATATGGATGGTATGGATGTAGACCATTGTATATTAATGGCAAATACATAATACGTCATAGAGTTGGAACCAGTTGTGATTAGGGAATAATTTTGGGGGCGAGATGGGAGATGGAGTGATGAAACATAAATGGTGTGTATTAACTCAAAACTATAATGAAAAGTATCCTACAATGGTAGATTATAGATACACATTAATAGGTGCTATTTGTTCTATATTATTTATTTCAATATTTAATCATATAGATAGATATGAGATTCGGAGGGATATAAAATGATTATTACATTAATTGGATTAGGTTTATTTTTATTAGGTATTATTTTGATTATTATTGAATGTAAAACTTATAAATCACATGGCTCTTTATATGAGTCAATAACAGTAGGTTTATTAGTAATTGGATTTATAGTGTGTTTATTTTGTTCACTTGCTATTATTATGGCACACGTTGGGACTGAAGCAAATATACAAACAAATCAAATGCAGTACGAAAGTCTTTGCTATCGTCTTGAATTAATTCAATCTGATTATGAAGATGTTTCTAAAACTACTGTTATAAGTGATATCAATGAATGGAACAAAAAAGTATATAAAGAAAAATATTATTCTCATAATCTTTGGTCTAGTTGGTTTTATAATAAAAAAGTTGCTGATAAATTAGAATATATTGAATATAAATAGGTGACTGGCATATGAATAATAAAGTTGATATAAAAGATAAATATGCTCTTACATTAGAAGAAGCTGCAATTTATTTTAATATTGGTATAAATAAAATAAGAGAATTAACTAAGGTTCCAGATATTAAATATGTCATAAAAATTGGAAGTAAGACATTGATTAAACGTGAACTATTTGAAAAGTATTTAGATAATTGTATTAAATTATGAATTGTTATAAGGGCTTAGATATGATATATATATTATGTCGAAGCTCTTTTCTAATTAAAGAAAGGACAAATAATTAATGGGAAAGGATTTAAAAGGAAAAGAACTGGGAGATGGATTATCCCAGAGAAAAGATGGTAGATATTCTTATCGTTTCACTGATAAAAATGGTAAAAGACATGAAAAATATTTTATGAAAATTAGTGAAGCAAAAGAATATGCTACAGATATAAAATATAAACAACAACATTATAACATTAATAATAAAGGTGAAATGTTGTTAGATGTATGGTTTGAATTTTATATTGAACAAATTAAAAAACATAGTTGTAAACAATCTACAGTTAATATGTATATAGATCATTACAATTATCATATCAAAGAAAAATTAGGTAGATATCCAATAAAAGATATTACTCCTCCAATGATTCAAATGTTATTGTCTGATATGTCAAACAATTACAGTACAAAAACAATATTACTAATTAAAGGTACATTATCAGATATGTTTAATCATGCTGTAGAAAATGAAATTATTGAAAAAAGTCCTATTAAAAAGAAACAAAAAGTAATAGGGAAAGAACCTAAAATTGTAAAAGCTTTAAAGTTTTCTGAGCAACAAAAATTTGAAAAATATAACAAAGGAATATATGAAAATATATTTACTTTCATCTTATATACAGGATTACGTATTTCTGAATTAAATGGACTTAAATGGAGTGATATTGATTTATCTAATAGAATAATTCATGTAAAAAGAAATCTTTTATATGATGCTAAATCATCTCAATGGTATTATGATACTTTAAAAACAAAATGTGGTGTTAGAGATATTCCAATCACTGATAAAGCACTAGAAGTTTTATTAAAGCAAAAAAGTATTAAGAGAGATATTATAGTATTAGATTTTAAAGACATTATATTTTTAAATGATAAAGGATATCCAAATAGAAGAAATACATTAAACGCAAGATTGTCTACTATTTGTAGTCATGCAGAGATTCCAAGAATCTCATTACATGAATTACGACATACATTTGCTACAAGATGTGCAGAAAGTGGAATGTTACCGAAAACATTACAAACACTTATGGGACATAAAGATATTCAAACAACAATGAATATTTATGTTGATTGTGAAGAAGAACAGTTATTTGTAGGAACGGATAAACTTGAAAGCTATCTTAAGTCTAAAATGGCATAAATTGTCATAAAAAATGGTGGCGTAAAATTGGCGTAGAAAAAGGAAAAATATGAAAACATATGAAAAAAATATCATCTACAAAATGAATATAAATTATCAAAAACCCAGTATTTTCAAGGGATTTGACATACTTAGCATTTTAATGTAGAATAAATACAGTCAGTTCGTTTGTACCATCCTGACTATAAACAAAATTATGTTAGGACATTTTTTGACATGTTTTTTATAAAGCTACATAAGTCTACATATCTTGTTATATCCTTTGTTTTCAACGGTTTGCAGATAGTTTAATCTACTAACAATTTCACGTATGTCTTTATAATATTACATATGTTATTATAAAATTGGCGTACAAATGGCGTACAGAAAAAGAGCTTCGACCAAATATCTATTCAAAAGACCATTTTCTATAAAATAATTATAAAATAATTATAAAATTTTTATTAAATTTATAGGAACATGATTTTTGCATATTAACACAAAAGATGTTAGTGTTAAAAAATGATGTTATTATTTGAGGAGAACATATCATGGACAAAAAAGTATATATAGAAGAATTAGTAAATAAAATGAACACTACAGATATACAATTCGCAAAAGATTATTACAAGTTTGCTGATATGATGTTAGAAGAGAAGTATGGACATTTGTATTATGAAGAAGATCGTATATTATTATTTAATATGATTATTGACAGAATAAAGTAAAAAAAGGGGAATACTCAGTTGAGTACTCCCCTTAGTTATTTATTACATTTCTTGAAGTTCTTCTGTATTGTTCATCCAATTGTAAATTCTCTCTGCTACATCATCTGGATCATCGTGAAGTGCATAATAATTACATCTTTGACAGTATGATTCGAAATCAAAAATTTTCAACATTTTTTTCACTTCAAATTCGGACATATTATATTTTTCCATCATGACTTCAGTTAAACATTCTTTATATTGTTTCATTACTTTTTTCATATCTGCCATAGTTACACCTCCTTAATAATTATAATTTCTTTATAAGTTATAGATTTTAATGATAATGCTGTATGAAATGAAATTTGATTATCATATGGTTGTAAAAATACATCATTTGAAATACATTCTTCAGTGTATTTTATCTTTTGCTTTCTGATATTTGAAGCAGTAATAGCGATAGTACCATCAGCAGTAAGCCCATTACAAATATCATATCTCCCATCATTATAATCCAAAAACTGATATTTGTCTATGAGATTACTTGGAAGTCGATTTGCAATTACAAATTTTCTCCATTCAATTGTATCTTTTGGAAAAAATTTTATATTACAACCAGATTCTTTTGCAAACAAATAATTATAATCAAATACAATAACTGCACCTAATTCTTTATTCAAATCCACTTTTCTTTTAACCATTTCTTTACACATTTGAAAATCTGGAGATGTATAAAACCCTTTTCCAAAATCTAAAAATGGTTTACTTTTATTTAAATCAATTCCATTGTCTTTAATATCTAATGCAGACTGAAGACTTGTTCCATGATATACTTTCATAATATATTATTCACCTTTCTTCAAAAGTATATCATGGATTACATAATTTGACAAAATATTATATCACAATCTCAAAAAGCTTTCCTTCTTTTCTCTTGATTGGTTTATAATAACTTATTCAAATCAGAACCATTTACAACATAATCTCGTGGTAATCCTTTTGCAGCACATAACTTATCTGTTGCATTCTTCGTACCTGTGCCCATAGAACCATCAATTCCTCTAGGATCATAACCAAATCCTACTAGCAAACATTGCCATAAAGTAACAAAGATTCCTTTAGAACCAGTTTTAAGGCTTCCTACATATTTATTAAAAGCTGTTTCACTGGCAGGCCCAAATGAACCATCTGTTGATAACCTTGCACCTAATGCATTTAATTCTACCTGAAAAGCAATTGCTAAACATTTCTTCATGTTTGTTGTTAGCTTACCATCAACACTCAATTTTGCCCCAATTACCTTTTCAATATATGAGCCATAGTATTTGTTAAGATACTCCTGAACGCCCTTAATTGTGGCTGTACACGAAAGCACAGTGTTAGGTTTGTAAGTTATTGAAGGTGTAGTAGGAACAGGAGTAGGAGTAGTAACTGGATTAAATTCACCCTTTGCTTTTAAGTAATCAATAATACCTTTAGCAATATCCTCACCTTGTTCTTTACAAAACGCTTCACCTTTCATTAAATCAGCTTCTTTCTGATTTGTCATAAAAGCAATCTCACATAAAATACTCGCTTTACAACCTGTAGCAGCACAGTTACACATTGCAAATGCTTGTCCTTTAATACCTCTATTACTCTGTGGTGTACCTTGAATCAAACGTTTCTGTACATAATCAGCTAACTTCTTAGAATCACCAGCTTTAGCAGTATTACTATGATAAAATGTATCTACACCACTTGCAGAATTCCAAGTTTTTCCATCACCTGAAGCATTAGCATGACATGATACAGAATAATCACATTTTGCATTTTTAATGGCACGTTGTCTATCTGTAAGAGATATATCTGTATAATCATCTTTGGCATTAGTATCATTCCATGCTACTCTGATTGTTTCAATTCCATTAGCTTTTAAATATTGTTCACATGCATAAGCTGTCTTTACATTTATGATATGTTCTTGATATCCATCACAAGTACGCTTGCCTGCTGTGGAAATCGCATGTCCAGCATCTATAGCTATTCTAGTCATATCCATTTCCTCCTTCTGTATATTAAAAAAGAACCAACATTAGTTGATTCTACTTTTCTTCATTTAATCCTAAATCTTTTTTTCGTAATTCTATATCTAGTTCTTCGGCTTTATCTTCATCAATAATTGAAAGTTTAACACATGCATTATATCCAGCTTCACAATCTCCATTTCCTCCTAACGCACGATATGGTTCATACAAAGCTTTTAATGTAGACATTTCTTTTGTTGTAATGCCTTGTCTCCTAATAAAATGATCAGTTAAATAAATAATCTTGTCATGAGTAATACCTTTCATGCCTTCTCCAACGAGATTAAGGGTTTCAGAATTTTTGCTAATATTTTTCGTTAAGTCATCAACAACTTTAGCTAATGATGATATATCTTCTTTTAAGCTATTAGCTCTTTCAATGCTTTTGCGTTCTCTTTCGTCAATCTTTCCATTGACTTCAATTCTCATTTCTTCAAGCTTATCTTTTTCAGCTTCTTTTTGTTCTTGTTTTTCTTCTTTCTTTTTATTATCATTTCTTTCTACAAAAAATTTTATTAAAGTAACAGCAGCTCCAGATCCCAAGACAGAACCAATAAGTGTAATAATAATCTGTAGCATTTGTGGTGAAATACCTTCCATGTTAATAGGCCCCTTTCTTTTGTGTGTTTAGCAATAAGTTATAAAACATTCAAAACCTTTTGCTTTTACCTTTTTTGCTAATGCTTCGCAATTTTCCTTCGAACTAAATGCCCCTAGCTGACATTTATAAAGACTGCCATATTGTTTAATAATGCAATCAAACCCATCTTTCTTAAGCATAGCTTTCATAGCTTCTGCGTTTGAGAGTTTTCCATAAGCCCCCACCTGACAGCGATAGTACTTCTTTTCCTCAACTTTCTCAATAACATCATATTGAGTGAGATTATACTTTTTAATAACTTCCATAAGGTTATCTACATATTTAAGACTTGTTGCATAACCATCTCTTTTTATAGTTTCTAAATATACTTTAGGATCTTTAATTCCTTTAAGATTCTCATAACGTGTTACTCCTGGACGTTTAAATAAGAATTTAAAATGTCCTTCAATTCCCTTTTCAAATGTACTAAAGTTATTCCAGCGCATAACAGAAGATGAATAACTCCCATCTTTATTCTGTTCCGCACCTTCTTTTATATATGCTGGCAATTCAGATACATTTTTATCATATTTCAAGCCTGTATAATTATGAGCATTTACAGCAAGTTCAGAAGTTCCTCGACTTGATTCTAAAATTGCTTGTGCAATAGTAGGAGAATATACAGTAACACCATACATAGGAGCATATTTCTGAACATATTTAGCAACTTCTTTTATAAATTGTTCTGTAGTCATAACGATTTCTCCTTCCTAAAATAAAAAAGACACTTACCTTTTACAGTAAGTGTCTGATAATAATTACCCAATTTGGGTACTTATAAATAATAACTACCCAATCTGCATACTAATATTCATTAGGTTCTGATTCATTGATAGAATCAACAGAATCTAATTTTTGAGTAGTTTGAGATACAACCATATCACTTAAATTCTTAAATGGTGCTTCATTTTCAATTTCATCAATGATGTCCTGATCTATGCCATAATATTTCTTTAATCTTAATAACTTCTCATCATATTCAAGTCTTGTATTCATTATTTCTTTATATACATTAGAACGTATTTTAGCTATATTTTCTAAACCTGATTTACTCATATAACCTTTAAGAACAACTCCATATAAACCACCCATAACAGTAATAGCAGTAGTACATACTATATAATCTACAACATCACCATTATGAGTTAATGTAATATAAAACATAAAACCAAGACAAGAGAGAAGAGTAATAATAAATAAAATCGTAGTAATTGATACTACGATCTTTGTATATTGAGGTCTATTCATAATGATACCTCCTTTTATATTGCTTTATTTTAATAAAGTTATATCTTTGTTACCATATAATACATCATAAAAATTTAATAAGTATCATAGATTGCTTGTTCTACTGTCTGAGAGTAGATATTCTGTTTTATAAACCAATTCTTTAATTGCCTTATAACACTTGACATTTAATTAGTCTACTTTCTTTATAAAATCTAAACTTCATTGGTATCTTCTTTTTTATTTAAAAATTATTTCAACTACATCATCAGTATTGGCTTTAATTACTCTATAAGCATTTTCAGTATTTTTATCACAAGCTGTTGCAATGCCATTTTCATTAACAGTTACATAACCATTAACTCTAGCTGTACCATCATGTCTTACTGCTAACACACCAAGCATACCAATAGGTGACCATTCCTTACGGTCAAATCTTGAAATGTAAGGCTGAGTATGGTCATAATTTGGATTGAGTACAGGTCTTGTTCCCTCAAACTCTCCTTCGACTTCTTCCCATTCGCCTGTTGGTCTTCCCTCTTCATCAAGAATTTCAATCATCTTTGGTGCAGGCTCATACATTGTTCTTCTGAACTCATCATGTAAGTACATTCCATTCCATGTATCACAATCACCATTACCTAAAACGAATGGCTCTCCACTTACTACACCGAGGATATAGTCATCTTTATCTGTAGCAATTTTAATCTTGTCACCATCAAGTGTTACGAAGTAACCTACTCTATCTTCATCATTAGGGTTTTCATCTAACCATTCAAAGAATTCTGCATAGTCAGCTGTAGTGGAAGCAGTAATTGTAGACTTGGCTTTTACTACACCACTAAATTGAACAGAAAAAGCGTTAGACAATGCTGTGGAACTCGTACCATTACCAATAGCAAAAGCTGTTCCTGCAGTATTAACTAATGAACCACCAGTGGTCATATTAGCATTTAAATGCCCTCCTGCATGAGAACATTTATTACTAGCTGTTGTACCAAATCCTTCTGCATGAGAATATTGAACACTAGCTGTCGTATTCTGTCCTTCTGCGTGAGAATTTTGACCCAATGCAAGACAATCCTTGCCTTCTATATGAGAACCTTCACCTTTTGCTAAAGAGAATTTACTAGAATTCCAAGCTGTGATAATAGCATCATCTGTCGTTGATGTTGAAAAATCAGTAATTACTAATGCTACTCTATTCGTAGCGTTTCCCTCTGCATGAGAATTTTGACCACTAGCTGTTGTAAGACCTCCTTCTGCGTGAGAGCCACTTCCACTAGCTGTTGTTTGCTGTCCTTCTGCATGAGAATTATTCGCACTAGCTGTTGTTAGATAGCCTTTTGCATGAGAATTAGCTCCACTTGCTATATTAGATATAATTGAAAATACATACACATATTTAACATTAGTAACATTCCCATCAAATCCAGAATCAATACGTGCCTGTGTTTTTGATAATATAACACCTGTAACATCAAAATCTACATAACTATCATCAGTTTTTGTGATACGAATACTTTCAACAGTTGTTCCTACGTCTACGTTGGTATAGTTCTCTTCTAATTCAAGAATTTTAGTAGTTTTATTATAATTAAACACAGCAGTATTCCTTGCAGATACAGCACGATATCCCGTAGCAAAGCTACACTGTCCTACAGTTCCTTGCGGAATACCAATTCTAAATGAACCATTAAATCTAGGATCTTGCACATTTGCTTTATCTCTATCTAATCTTCTTACTAACTCACTTAAATTACTACCTTCATTCGCAACTTTTTTTAATTCGTTAACATCGGTATCAAGTGTTGATAAATGAGCATCTTGATTGGCATTTTTTTCTTCTATAATATTTATATTTTCAACCACTTTATCAATAGCATCTTGTGTAGTAATAGCTTCAAGACTACTATTAGAATTATCATATAATAAATTTTTAGCGCTATTAACTCCTAATGTACCTAATTGTTTTTCTTTATATAAAAACTTTCCCATTTTTTCTCCTTTCTTTTTATAAAAAAAGAACAAATGAGAAAATCCATTTGTTCTTGTTATAAATAATTTGTATTTTGTTCTTTAATTTAATTGCTATTGCAATAATTTTTTTAGTTCTTGATTTGATAATAAAACATATCTCTTTAATGTACTTAAACTTTTATGACCTAATGCTAAACTAATTACATGAGAATCTTTTCCCTGTAACGCTAATTTAGTTGCAAAAGTAGCTCTAAATAAATGCGGATGTAAACGATATACTCCTGATTTATCTGCAATATCATTAATAATTCTCTCAATATTTCTTGAATTTGTTTTTTTAACTTTACCTTTAATAATAGGGAAGAGTGGTACATCTACATCATAAATATATTCACTTTCATTTTGAGCAATATCTTTTCTTGTTTTTAAATAATCATGTAATCTTACCATAGTTTTTGAGTTAATTGGTAATAATCTTTCAGTATCACCTTTACCATGAATTACAAGGGTACTTTCATTAAAATCAATATCTCCTAAAGTAATATTACATAATTCAGTTACACGTATTCCTGTATATAATAATATATAAATTAATGCAATTTTATACTTATGATCTTGACAAGCAATTACAATTTGTTCTATTTCAACATCTGATAATATTTTTTTTAATTTTACTTTTGGTCTGATAAATTCCATTAGTTCTATTGGATTTTGTCCAATCTTTTTTCTTTTATAAATATAATCAAAGAAACTATTCAAATACATTTGTCGATTGCTTAAAGTAGTAGGAGAGAGTTTTTTAACATTTCTTAAATAGGCAAAATATTTTAAAATATCATCTTCTCCAATAAGATTAATTTCTTTACCTATATAAGTACTTAATTCATTTACAGCTCTCCAATAATTAGCCAAACTATTTTTCTTTACCCCTGATGCCAATTTACCAATTGCAAAATATTCGAATAAATTTTTTGTTGTAATCCCATCTGTAGTACTTAATTCTGTACAATTAATTTTTGTTATTTCATAATCGTACAAAGTAAGTTCTAAAATTGATTTAATACTTGTAATTGTATAATCTGACTTGGCAAGAGTAATAGTAAGATGATTAATCAAATCCTGTTTCTCTTGTGTCATTGTAATTTCCCCTATATAACAATTAAATTATAAAACAGAACAATTCCCCAATTAATTCTGCATAACTTTCATTATATATAATATAAAATAAAAGTCAACATAATAATTTAATTTTATTCGTAATAGAAATAATAGAAGAGTATGTAATATTATACATACCCTTCTAAGTTTTTTCTTCTAGGAAAAAAAGTGATACCTATACTACGCATATATCACAATATTTTTTTAATTTCTAACAGTTTTGTTAGATTTGATTTGTCGCAAAATGACACCTTTTGCGACAGTTTTATTTTTCTGTCTCTTGATTCATAAACTCTTTTTCGAAAATTTTTTCACATTCTTCACTGCATAACGGAGTTTCGTAGTAATAAATTGCATCTACGCATACAGCTCCACACACAGCACAAACATTATCGTTTATTTCCATTATTCTGTCACTTCCTCAATCGGTTCTTCAACCTGTGGTTCTACGTACTCAACGTACTTTCCGTTTTCTTTTTCTGGTTTGTAGATAGTATTGTTAGAATCCACAATAAATACCTGTTCTGTAGCGCATAAAGGCGATTTCATATTGGTTGCAAGTTTGCCATGTAAAGATGCCTTTGCATCTTCTAATGTAGAAAAAGCATTGATTGATACACCACCATATTCTGCTACTTTTCCATCTACTTCTGCTTTTAATTTTTCACCATCATTTGTGATTTCTACTACGTAAAATTTCATTTTCTATTCCTCGCTTTCTTATACTAACCATGTAACAGACCCATACATTTTGCCTGTTAGATATCCATTCATTGCCACATTTTGTATCACCAAACTGCCTTGATTATCAACAGTTACCAAACCGATGGAAGATTCATTTGTTACAAAACCTCTTGAAGCTCCTTGTGGTTTGTTTTGCATAATTTCAGTAATTGAAACAGGTGTTGTAAAATTATAACCATTAAATGTCAGCAGACACACATTTCCGCTTCTTCTAAGGCTTAATCCGTTTGCATTTAATAACAGTTTGGTTTCTATTGATGGTATTTCTTTTTCAAGTGATTCACGTTCATACTTCTCGATTTCTGCCTTATTATCCGCACCCAAAGCAGTCGCCACAACATCTGACTTGCCATATGCAACGCTTAATTCTGCCTTTGCGTATGTGTCTGCTGTGTCAATGAATGTCTGTCCTTCGTAGGATTCAAGGCTTGCAAGTGCGATTTTCTGCTCATTTGATAATGGTGTGAGTGTTGGGGTGGCAAGTTCGTAATAAAGTTTTACACCACTCATTTTAGACTTAAAATCTTCTTTAGACTCATATGCTCCAATTGGTACGGTAAATGATAAATTAGCCCATGCATTATAATTATTTTGCATGGTATAAACATCTGCAACATTCTCATTTACAAACGGATTATTAACTGTAAACTTTTCACAAATAAGTTTCTGTTTTTTAGAATCTTTCAATGTTTGGAAATTAGCCTTATATGTTGTTTGTCCTGTTTTTTGTGTATCTCCACTTACAGAATACGTTAATGTACCTAAATCAACATACCCAAACTTCTGCACTTCGAACCACTTGTCACCGATTTTCTCAATCGTGTTTCCTTCGCACAAAGGCTGTGACAGTGGGATGAATACGGTTTTTCCTTCGTATGGTGCGTATTCTCCCGAAGTTCCTTCAATGATTGCAATATTATTTAGATATGTTGTACCATATGACGGTTGCATACAGAATCTAAAATATTCAGCATTTGATGGTGTTATAATTGATTTATTTGTGCTTGTATTTATCCCCCATGATGTACCAATTGCAACCTTGTTTGCATCGTAAAATTTACCTGTTAGCTGTCCTCCACCACAAACAAAATAGTATGATGTATTTGGTTTTACGTTAATGTAATTGACTGAACGAATTTGAGAAGTAGCTCCATAATTTGAACCGTCTCCTGAAGTAATCGAACCAGTTTCCCATTTTTCATCCCACAAATTATTCCCATGCTCTTTCACGCACAAAGCGTACTGACTTGGTGTAGCACCGTCTGCAAGTTCGTAGGCAAGCTTAATGTCTTTTAATGCTGACTTAATATCACTTGTTGATTTATTTACGATATAAACCGTCTTACTTGTACTTCCACTTGAATAGTAGTAATAGAATGTCATATCGTCAGTAACATATCCAGAACCTGCAACCATTCCACCATTTTTGTAAGGATTGGAAATTTCAAATTGTACGCTATTTGACAATTTTCTACTTTCAATAGTTGTACTATATATGCCATTTCCTCTGTTTTCCCAATTCAAAACAGCCAAATCAACCAATGCCATATCACCCGAAACGTGAAGTCCGTATGGCTCGTATGGAATGTCTTCATAGCTTACCATGAAATAAGTGATATTATTTTTAACATCATTTGCATGAAAAATATGAATTTCATTACCAACAGTTGTGTTGTCATAATATGTGCTACTAATTCCATTTATTAACTGAGTCGTACTTTTTACAACATTTCCATCTTTATCAAAGACAGCCCAAACAAGATTGTCTGTTGTAATTGAATATTTGAAGTATACTCGTCCTACTTTGTCCAATTTAACAACAACGCCATAACGTTCTACACCGCTTGTATTTAACACATGATTGTTCCATGAGTTAATATCAAACAAGTTTGCACTCTTATGCTGTCCGCCTTCGATTTTTTCAAGTCTGATTCCACCTTTGGCTGTGTCTAACTGCAATTCGGTATCTGTCGAAAAATGCACATTTTGTGTCTCTTGTTCATTCTGTATTGTTTGTATAGCCTGATCTATAAATTCTATTTTACTTCCAACTGTTATACTATTATATCTAATATCATATGCATCTATTTCAATATCATCAGGTGCGTCTATAATATTATAAATTTGTCCATTATTTTTCTGTTCTGTAGTTAATTTGTCATATTCTGCTTGTGTAATATCAATAACTCCAGTAACTTCTTCTAATGCTTCAGGTAATGTCTTTCCATCTTCCATTTCAACAGTAGTAGCACTTGTCCATTCTGATACAAGTGTATGATTACCATTAGCATCAGTTTTATATCGTTTATGTCTTATAATTCCTTCATTAATCGACATGTTATTTTCCTCCTCTCATTATTAATATTCCTGAATCCAATAATCTCCCTTTGATTGTATTGGTTCGGTATTAGATTGTTTTTCTTTTATATAATTAGTTAATTTATCATCAACTAAATCTTCCATTCCATCTTTAAACATATTTAATCCATTTATATCAATTAAAGTATCTTTTTCTTTACTCATTATTTGCCTCCTTTATGAGAGGTAAAGTTATTAGAGATTTGGCCATTATCCCTGATAACTTTTCTCATTAAAATAGGAGAGTAGTATTACCTACTCTCCATTAAATATTTACATTACTATTTATTATTCTTCATCTTCAAATAATGCTGTAATATCATCTTCAGTTGCTACTGTATACAATGCATCTGCATATGCTTTTGCATTTGTTTCTGCTGTAGCAGCATCACCATAAGCATCAAATGTATTTTCTTTAACACTTGCTGTAATAGCTGTTAATTTACCATCTGTTTCTGTTACAGAGATATTTAATATTGGATTTGTTTCTTCGACAGTTACTGTAGATACAGTTGCATCAAGAGCATCAATTGCATCATTGATCATTTCTGCTACTGAACCTTCTCCACCTACAGCTTCTTCAACTGCCTGTAATCTTGTATCTAATCCACTTTCTACTCCAGTTGCTCTTGTAACTTCAGCTTCAACAGCTCCAGCAACAGCTGCACCTTCAGTTCTGGTATAGAATTTTGGTACATATGTCTGAGCACCTGATTCAGGATCAGTAACAGAATCATATAATGCACTCTTAATAGCATCAGCTGTGATTCTTTCTAACATCTGTTCAGATACATTTAATTTACCAATTAACTGGAATCCAGCTTCAGGATCAGTTGTTAAATAAATATACATTGTTGTAAAGTATTCAGCTGGTGTATCTCCGTCTGCTGGTACTCTTGGATCTTGAGATTCATCCTGTTTAACAAGATAGATATAAATACCTGATTCAGCATCTTTCATATCTACTTTCTGTAAATCAGCATATGTCTCAACTGTTCTATATAAAATATTAGAAGCAACGTCAAAAATACCATCAATTTCATTTAATACTGCTGGTAAAATACCTGCTAATTGATTATATACATATGCTGATGTAGCATAATCTGTTGCAGAACCATGATAATCTGTTTCTTCAGCAGGAGCATCTGGTTTCATAATCTGTCTAGCTGTTAAATTCTTAGATTCTGTTGGAATTACTACAGCTGCTTTCTTATCTGCAACTGTTACATCAACGCCATTTAATGTAATACTTTCAATAACGTTAACCTGAGCACCTTCTTCAACTGTATCAAGTTTTGTCTGGATTTTTCCAATTTCATCCATTACAGTTGTATCATCTGCTACAGTACCAATTTTTGTATTGATTGCATCAATATTATTAGCTACTTCAAGAAATGCACCTTCAACTGTTGTTGCTGTATATTTTTCAGAAGCATCTGCGATTAATACATCTTCAGCTTTTCCTGATTTTGCTACAGTTGCAAGATCTCCATCAAGACCTGAAATAGCATTTGCTAATTCAGCTAAAGCACCTTCAACAGTGGTAGCAGTAATCTTACCATCTTCATCTGCAACTGTTACATCTTCAGCTTTACCACTCTTGGCAACTGCTTTTAATGAATTATCTAATGTATCTACTTTAGTATCTACAGCACCAATAGCTGTTGCAATTGTATTATCTGCATTATAACCAGCTGTTGCAGCTTTAACTACAGCCATTTCTGATTTTAATGTTGTAACATCAGAAGAAGAGATTGCTACTTTGTAAGCTGCTTTAGAAGCATCAGCAACAGGGTTTTCTCCCTCTGTCATTGGAACTTCGACTGTTTTAAAATAAAGAATTTCGTCACCAACTACAGCAATGGATTTAATTGATTTTGCATCAACCGCTTGGTCATATGCTTCCATTTTCTTAACCAAGATATCATTATACTGTCCCAAACGTTCAAGTGATACAATTTTTGTACTTGTAATATCTGCCATAATTAAATTACCATACAGAACTTTGTTCTGCCCTTTCATTATTTATTTTTATAATAAATCGCAATTAAGCGATTTTATTTTTTATCAATTCATTATATTGTTGCATTAAAAAAGAGCCTTCTTCAAAAGACTCTTTATAAGTATTAAGTAGATTAATTTTATTTTCAATTGGAAGACTTATATATTCTTTTTCATATATCCAATAATAAAACACATTATTAAATATAGTCTTTTTCTGTTTATTGTTACAACATTTTATAATTGAATCATATCTTGAACCAGTATCCTTTAAATCAGAAATATGAAAATATCTCTTTCCAGTAGTTAGACATAATATTGGTGTTTTTAATAGACCTTTATTAGAATATAAATATTTTTGTATTTCATCCTTATCCATATTATCATATTCGTCTGCCCAAAATATATGTTTCCCACATATCATTTTTGCAATTGATGCAGTTTTACTATTTTTATTATGTTTGTATTTTTTATGATTTAAAACATTATATAAATGAGACAAAGAATTTTTATTAATATTGTACTTATAAACAAATTCACTAATTGTATAATAATATTTATCTTCGTAACAATATATTTTAGGTACATTTATGTCTATTTCATTATTAGATTGTAATATTTCATTAATACTATTTTTATCAACAAACTCTAAAAATTGATATATAGTATTGTTTCCACGTCCATAAATCTGATGAAAACTCTTGTGACATTCTTCGCATAATGTTATCCCATTATTAACATCTGTTCGACCTTCTATGCACCAGTTATAGCTATTTAAATGATGAACATTTTTTTTACATGATTTTTTACCACATACCTTGCATGTATTCTTATCTCGATAAATTACTTTCTCAATAAAAAGAGAATATTCTAAAGTATTTCGAGCAATATCTCTTTCTTCTTGAGTCTTATTTTTATCCCAATGCCAATGATTTTCTTTAATTTTTAAAGAGCTGTGAGAGCAATGAAAACAATAAATCAATCCATTTTTATTATTTGTAGTATATCTATTAACTGTGGTATAAAAATTTTCATGACAATTATCACATTCAACTTCTATATTATATGTTGAATTTTTAGGCAAATCTAAAACATTTACAAGGATTTCTTTTTTCTGATCACAAACATATTCTTTATTATATCTTTTCTTTGTTGTTGGACTACTTTTTTTCATAGGTATTTCATAACCTAGATCTTTATAATATGACATTTGTTTTGAACATATTCTTATATTAATACTTTGAGGTAATACTATTCCCATATATAAATACTTCCTTTCTAAAAACAAATTTTCTACAAAAAAATAAAGCCTTAGTTATTTGGATTGCTAAGGCTCCATTTATTTAAAACAATATTCAATTTTTCATTACGCATATAAATCCACATAGTTTTATGTGTTTTTTCATTTAATGCACATAGTTCATATTTAATCCCATTACTTGTCAAATAATCTCTTAATGGAACACTAAAGCAACAAAATAATTTTTTATCCATTTTCCCTCTTAAACAAATAATCCGTTAATGTCTGCTTCACTGGCATAACGATTATCTAATTCTTCTTCAACAATAAATTTAACTAATAATCTAACTTTATCATTAACATATTCTTCAACTTTTTTCTCAAAAGCTATTTCAAATGCTTTTAATTTTATATCTATTGATTCTTCAGTTTGATAATGATTATCAATTATATATTGTTCAGTAATATATTTATTTTCAGTTACGATTCCATCTTTAACAGTATAATCATATATATTTTTATTTGTAATACGTTTAATGAATTTAATACCATTTTCAGTATCTACAACAATTATATTTCCTACATATGATTTTACTAATCCATTTGTAATAGGATTTGTAAAGAAATTAACTTTATAATATCCATCATCTAATGTGGTTAAATCAATTGGTTCAGTTATTGTTCCAGGAAGATTTATAATAGGAATATTATTAATCTTATTATAATCAATTTCTTCTTTTTCATTTATGGCTTTTACTGTAAATACTCCTTCAGAAGATTTATTTACAACATAAGCCTCAAAATGATCATCGTTATAAATTGATACAATTTCTCCTTCATAAGTAGAAGCGTCTACATTAATTGAAGTAATTGCACTAGAACGAGAAGAGAAGACTGGTACTTTAGATTTTATCGCAACCGCATTTAAATCTTCATCAATTAAAAATTGTCTTTTAGAATCAGATGTATATACAACTGACCATTTAGTTAATAATTTTTTACTTAATGCTAATTTCAATTCTGATTCAGAGAGATAACCAAACGTGACCATATTATTATCTGCCATTATTCTGTTACCTCACTTTCTTCAGGATTATCTTCATTTAATAAATCTTTTGCAGTAATCATTGAAATAGAATTTGATACTTCATTAACCTGAGATGATACTGAAACAAGATATTCTACAAGATTTTTTGCTTCCCCTGTATCAGGATCGGATGGAATAATATCTGCAATATCACCAACTGCTTTATCCATGCTTTCTAATTTTTCTTCTAGTGCATTTACTCTATCCATCAGAATAATATGAGGTGTCAATACTTTTTCTCCACCTATTGTTTCCCAATGAATAAAAGCTAAACACTCTTTATCTTCGAGCCACATCCAACATGGGCCAGTAATTCTTCCTTGTTTAATTGCTCCATACATATCTTGTTGATTACCTTCATAGATTGGGAGCATTGTATTTTTTGTTGCCATAACTTTACCCCCTATAATTCTACTTGTGAATAAAGACCTGTAATGTCAATAATTCCATCATCAACATTATCATTATTATCAGGTACTTCAACAACACCTACATTTACACCATTTCCAATTAATTCTTCTTTAATACTTAATTTTAATGTTCCATCTGTATCTATTCCAAGATCATCAGGAACTTTTGTTGATAGGATAGCAGCATTATCTGCTAAATATCCAATCTTTGCATCTAATTTACCAATTAATGCATCAATCTTCATTAACGACTCATCTGCAAACTTATAATAATCTGATACAGGATGAATCTCTAAAGTGATTTCAGAAGTATGTAATGTATATTGTACATATTTTTCTTTGTCTACTTTATTCATTGTGAGCTGAATTTTTACTTGTCCAGCTGTTTTTGATAATTTTGTAGTTATTGGAAGAGTACATCTAATATATTTTTCTTTATATAATTCTTCATCTTGTTCAAGTATATCCAAATAAGAATTATTATTTGAATCAACATATTCCATTGCAATTGTATAATCTGTGAGATCATTATCATTATAAATTGCAGGTATTACAAATTGTATATTATCACAATAATTCTCTCCTTGATAAAGAACTGCATTTGATGTAATCTTCAAATATTTTGAATCATCCATTAATATTGTAAATCCCATTTTTATTCCTCCTTTCGTTTTTTTATAAAAAGAGTCTTTAATATGGTTGATACCATATATCATCTTCTTTTTGATCAAAAGGTTCTGTGTCTGAATATACAGATTTTGTTAAATTTTCTATTCTATCAATTAATTCTTGATATCCTTCAGGAGTAAATTCTTTTGCTATTTCACTATATATTTTTGCTAACAAAGCATAATATTTAGAATTATTTGTATCTGTTGGAATTCTTGAATCATCAGAATCACCTATTGCCCATCTACGAGATAATAATTCTGGCTCGTAAAATCCATCAATAATATCATATATATATCCATTATTTTTTTCTTCATCTGATAATTTATCATACTCAGCTTGTGTAATCTCAATTACATCTTTTGCATGTTCTAATGTGTAAGCAGCATAATCAGCAGCAACCTTTGATTTCTCCGCATAATATTTACTATTATTTATCTCACTAGGAATATCAACCTCTACATATGGTTTCCCATTTATTGTTATATAAATATTTTCTATATTATCTAAATCAACAATTTCATTTTCTTTTGGTTTGATTTCAAAAACAAAATATCCTGTCTTATTATCTAGGTCATTAAATTCTTCTGGTGCTATTGTAATTATTTCACGATCATCAATTATTGTATTAAATTTACGAACTGGAACAGATTCACCATAATAAAAATAAATGGACATTTCGTCACATATTGTCATTTGATTACCATATTCAATTTTTATAGTATCATTAGCTTTACATGGAATATAATTAACATTATAAAAACTATATTCATCATATTTCCATTCAAAATCAGATAAAAATCCTAAACATTTTCCTTTTCTTATTGGGCCATTATATTCTTTATCATAGCTACCTATTGCCCATTGTTTTGATAAATTTTCACTATCTTTTGCATTTTCTTCAGATATTTTTGCTTGATTAGTCCAATACATACCATTGTTAAAATCCCCTGGTTTATCATATTGCTCTGGTGGATTTTCACCAACCACCCAAGTTTTAACATCCTTTGAAGCTTCTATTGCAGTATTAGATTGTTCAGTAGATATTTCTGCTTGTCTTTTTGATTCTTCTGCATAATACTTACTATTATTTGTTTCGCTTGGAATATCTATCAAATAAGTGTTATTTTTCTTGATTAAAATACTTTTTGCTTCTTCAGGTGGAAAATATGACATATCATCATATATTGTAAAACCAAAATAACATATTTTTGCTTTTGCAGGGACAAAAATATCTCCAGTTGTTTTTGTATTTTCAAATACTAATTTCTTAATAAATTCTTTATCTTCACTTAAAAAAGCAATTTCTATTATTTTACATTCATCTTTATATTCAAACGATATAATATCATTCTCTTTACAATCTATTGGACTTTTATAATTGCTTAACCAGCTAGGTTCAGTTCTCCATTTGTCAAACATTCCTGCATAGCCATAATATCTCATATTACTCAACTGACCAATAAATGTTATATCTCCACCAATAGCCCATTTTCTTGCTAAATCAGTATAATCAATAAATTCTTTTTTGTACTGTTCTATAACACTTAACATTTCTTGATCAGATAAAATATCTTCATCAGAATATACACTTGATTCCACAACAAAATTGAAACTCATTGTTGACAACTGCTTTTGATTCTGTAACATTACAAGTTCAATTTTTACATTTCCAGATTCTACAAATACTCCACCAGGAAATATAATAGTTACAATATTAGACTCAATAGTAATATATTGTTCGCCTGATAATTTTAAGTATTTATTATTTGGCGTTAATATTTTTACTTCAAAAATATAATCTGTTAGATCTTTTAATGCTTTTCCATTATCGCAAATGGTAACATTTACAATTTGTGTATTTTTATCATATTGTTTAGCAAACAGAGATTTATAAGAACTTCTATGTAAATCTACAGTTATATTTTGTATTGTTTGTAAAGCCATTCATTCACACTCCTTTCCATAAAAATAGGAGAGTGCTTGGCTCTCCTTTATATCTAATGATTTTATGGTTTCAACCATATAAAATCAGTTACATCTGTTATATCTGATTCTGTTGTTTCATTTTCATAGCCACACGAATATGTGTAATAGTCATAAGTTCCTAAATTCATATTGCATATGTTCCCCACTGGATTTCCATATGATTCTTCGTAGCTTTTACCATCATATTTCATCGGAGATGAAAAATTTTGATGTCCATTAGTACACCAGGTCGTTAAATCCCATCTATCACTAACTACCGCAGATGGTGACACGGAATATCTCGTTATTTTTCCATCGCATCTGTTTGTCCCTTGATGTTTTGTTTTACAAACCCCTTCTATATGTTTATGATAAATCAATTTTCCATTTTTATCATTTAAATCATATACTTCTGTACCATTTACTATTAATGTATCAATCGTTGTTGATTCATATTTAATCTTAGGACAATTAGCCATATTTCCACCTCCTAAGATAATGTTAATGTTGTTCCTGATAATGTTGCAGTATATGCACTAAGAACAGACTTCATTTTTGTTTTTGTGACACTTATCTTAGATGATGTATTATAATATCCTGTACTTGGAATATTAATTAATACATTATTATCACTAAGACTTGCACTGGTTGAAGATTTAGTTTCCGAACTAAAATCATTCATATCACCAGTTATACTTGATAAAATATTTCCATTTGAAGACACTTCAACTGTTTTGTTTGCTAATATCTGAGAAGATGTTGGTGTACTTATTAAAACACCTTTAACTGTTACTCCCGAAAGAAATTTTCCTGTAGAAGGAGATATTACTTGATCCTCTGTAGAAGGAGTTATAACTTTTGTTTCAATTGGGGTAGCATTTACAGTAACAGTTGATAATACCTTTCCTGAATCTGCTTTTATAATTTGTTCTTCATATGCTGGAGTAACTGTTTTTGGCTGTAAATTGATTGATACACTTCCTTCTCCATTATGATAACCTTTTTCTATAATTATTAATGTTTTATGGTTATCTAATGTTATATTTATTGCTCCATTATTGGGCATTGTTCCTTCAACAACTTCTCCATCTGTCATATCAGAACTAAAAGTGGTACCGACTAATACCTGGTCAGTGGTGGCAGTACCTTCACCACTACCCAATTTTTTTGTGTAATCTCCATAAGTAGCATAAAAATGTTTATCAATTGGATTATAAGAAATACTAATCCCACCTAAATTATCAGCTAGTTCATCAATCGCATCTTGCACGTTCTTAACTTCTAATTTGCTTTCTGTAGAATCGTATTGTGTATATCTTGCTTCACTGTTCCCACCCATCATTGTTTGTGATTTATATTTAAAAACTGACATATAGTACCTCCTTTCTAACCTTCTTCTGTTTCAAAAGAAACATTTCCTAACTTTGTATTATTAACCCACACTTCCAATTTTGAAGTGGTTGTATTATATTTTAATTGTATTTTATCTGATGTTTTTGATGTAATCATATTATTGATATCTTCTTTTTTTGCATATTCAGTTAATGAAGTATTAGTCAAAAATCCTTTATTGTCAATTTGAGATTTAGTATAATAATTGCTTAAATCAACCTTACTAGCAGCAATACTTACACCTTCAGATAATGTCAAAGAAGTTGCTCTAATTTTCCCAGATATTTCTAATTCACCTTCTGAAAATATTAAATATGATTCTCCACCAAAAAATCCCATTTGACCTTTATCAAGATCAATTCTTGTACCTTTTACACCAACTTCATAATTGGTAGAAAATATCTGTCCACCTACAATCTGAGAACCATTAACATATCCTGCATTTACAAATTTAGCTGTAACACCATATCCTGTATCTATTTCTTTATAAAAATGTTCATTTTTAAAACTTTCTATACTACGACTAGGATTTATATAATAACTATATTCCTGCTTTCCAATAGCAGTTCGTACAGTTTCCCAACCATCATCTGTAAAACATAAAAGATTGTGTGTAATCCTTAATTGCTCATTACTGTACTCTTTATAATCTTCATCCCATGTTCGTGCTAAGATACCATTATTATCAAATGTTACTTCTTCATTGATATTATTTTTTATTTGTGTAGAAGCCGAATTTAATCCATTTTCATTCCAATCAGTAATAATGATATCTGCTTTATGACCACCTTCAGCTTGCTGTTGTGTTGCATTATAAGAACCTGAAATACTTGTTACTTTACTTAATAAACTTTGTATATCATTCATTCCATCAGCAGTAATTGTAACATCAGAAAACTCTGTATTTAATTTTGTAAGATCACCAAAACTAATTTCATATTTTATTAATCTTAATCTATACACAGTATCATCAACTTTTATCCTAATCCAATTCCCAAGCTGGAATTTGTCAACAATTGGTTCAAATTCTTTTAAAGCCAAAAGATTATACAAATTAGAATTGATACTATGTTGATATGTACTTGATTTAACTAATTCTTTTTGTGCAGTCTCATAAAATTCTAATGCTTTGCTAATCAATTGAGAATTAGTATATCCTGTTGAAATATAATTTGCATTTTCATATTCATCTTCTCTACGATATGTGGTAAATATTTTATATAATCCTTGATTATTTAGAAAATTTTGTAAATTTAATTCTTTTTGAATTACTTCAACCATATCTAGGATCTCTTTATAAATACCTGCATTTAAAATCTCTGATTCATTCTTATTTTCATCAATTATTTTTTGATATACAGCAATAACATCTAATTCTTCATTCCTCTTTGCAAGTTCATTTTCACAAGCAACTAATTTATCATAGTAAGGAAGGTAAAAATCCTGATACAAAGTATTACCTTCATTTCCTTGTTGAGCATCAGCTAATATTGTTAATGCAGCTTGAATAGCATCTCTAAATGACTCTAATCTTACTGAACAATATTGTTTTAATGCATTTTTGAAACTGTTTAAATCCTTGATCTTTAATATATTAAAAACAGTATTTTCATCATCATCATTTACTGATATATTTTTCAACACCTTTTGTTTCATAAAGGTATCATATTTATCATCAATTGTTATTGTCATTGTCTTTGTCTCAACAAAAACAGTAGTATCAGAATAATCAGTTATTTTGAATTTTCCAACCCATTTACCAGTACCAATCTTATTTTCCTGGTCATAAGAAATTTCTCCAGATTCCATTATTGCTTCAACTTTTACATAACCTGTTTTAACCCATACTTTAGCATAATTAACCAAAGCAGAATTAATTGTTGTAAATGAAGTACTTTTGGTAAGTTTTGAGAGTGAGAGAGTAGTAAAATCTCCATCATCATATGCTTTTTCTAATTTTGCTTTTTCTGTTTCCGCAGTTATCTTGACTTGTTCTCTATATGGCATCATTGTATGTTTTAAAAAACTATACATATCATTAACTTCATACATATATAAAACAAGATTATTATGACCTATAATAGGTTTTGTAATTAATTTTAATTCTCTGCTTTCTATATCTCCATTTTCTTTATAGAATCTTGCATATCTTTTATTATATGTATCACCAGAACCATTCAGATCCTTTTGTAATAAGTTGTTATATGCATTAACCATATCTTCATTTAAATACAATTCTTTTGTATATAAATAATCGTTAAATAAATTATTATATATTTCCAATTGTTCTACGAGTTCTTTTGGCATATCTTTTAATGTTTCTTTACTGAAATTGTAAATATACCTAGAACCATTAGGATTAACATTCATAACAGCCGCAGTCATATCTTCATCACCAGCTGTTAATCTGAAACAATTTTTCATACTCTTAACATCATTTACATATTCTATTTCTTCTGTAAGATTTTCTGTTGATACAAAAACAGTAGTATCTTCACCATAATATGAAATATTGGAACTATTACATTTTGGACAAAAATCATTATATCTTCCACGATATCTGATTTTATTGATACTGGTTTTATAATAATTACATTCATCATTTCTACATACAGTTAATAAATCATAAACATCAATTTTTCGTTCTTTTGTTTTTGAATCTATATAGAATTTAAACATACATTCTAATTCATTTGCACATTCACCAGTTAAAAAATCATAAATAGAAGAGTTACTAATACTAAAAGTACGTTGTAATCGTTGTAAGGAATCATCTACATGTCCTATACTATATGCTGGCATTTTTTCTAACACTCTATGTAATAAAGAGCATTTTGGATTTGATTCATTATAAAAAATAGTTGGTTTATAATTACTATATTCAAGATCATTTGCTGTATTGATTTCTATATCATACAAATATGTCTGACTTAATTCATTAGCACAAAGAGAAGTAGCAGTAATAGTTTTTATATTGTATGTAACATCTTTTTCAGATATATTGATTTCAAAATATTCGTCCAATTCTTTTACATATACTAATCTAAGATCAAATATCTGATCCCAAAGTGGTTCTATATATCCTTCCATTTCTTTATAAACATTAAATGTGATTTCATTTGCAGAATTCATATTAATGGTTGCACTAAAACTATCTTCATCAATATTATTGATCTCTCCTAAATGTTCCAACATTCTTGTTGCTAATATAAAATGAAAACTTTCAACTTGTCCATTTATTATTTTGATCATACAAATATACCTACCTTTCTTGGTAAGGCACAAGTTAAATGTATTTTACATGGAAGATTAACTGTGATCCTATTTAATGTATCAGGCCCAATAGAACTATAAAGTCTTAACCAATCATATTCAAAATCGTTCCATATTTTATGAGTTCCTATGTCAGATTTTATAATTTTATAATTACAATCTAATAAAATATGTTCTTTATTTACACAATTTTTAATAACAACATTGCTAACTACATTTTCATCAACTTTATTTTTTATATTAAAATCTCCACTACCTAAAATATCTATATCCAATCTTGGATATAAATAACCTATTTCACTTGTATCTATATATATTTCAATATCATCGTTTGCTTCTAATTCATATTCAAGTTCCATATCAGTAAATCCAAAACTTGAGTTAGAAGTAAATGTTAATTTCATTCCAACTACTTTTCCATTAATGGTTATGGCTTCAATATTATTAAATGTACCCATATAATATATATTAGATAAACTATTATCTTCATATAAAGGCTGAAATTTTAAATTTTCTTTTCGACCTAACCATTTCATCAAAAATTCGATTTCATTCGGAGTTAGCTCATAATCATCTTCATTTCCACATTTGAGTTTAATCACATCAAATGTTGCAGTTATTACATCCGTATATTTTGAATTTATTAGCATATTTGAGTGATTACCATTATGTCTTACTGTTTCAAATTCTAAATTTGAACCCATAACAATATTCATATTATTTTCTGTACTTATATGGCATATTGCTAGTCCATAATCACTTGCTAATCTATCATCATATATAAAATCTGTAACATACATTACGATTCCCTCCTTTCTCTAAAATTATTTAATCTTATTAATCAATTCCTCGAATTCTTTCTTGTATCTTTTTTTCTCCTCAATTAACTGAAGAAGAGCATCATCATAATATTCTTTTGCTTCTTTCATAATATTCAATGCTCTTAGATGTTCTTCCTGATATGCATTTGCTGCTTCAACGAGTTTTCTATTTTTTTCAATATCATCTAAAAGTCTTATATTCTCAGCTTTTAGTTCTTTGTTTTCAGCTTTTAATTCAGCAATAACTTTTTCAAGTCTTTGTATTCTCTCTTTTTCAAACATATCCTTTTCCTCCTTTTTACACCATTAAAATAAGAGAGTGCAGAAAGAATCTACACTCTCTAACTTATTTTTATTTACTTCTGTGACTATATTTATTCCCACCTAAAGCTTGTCCTATAGTCATTGTCTGAATGATTTTAGTGATCTGTCCATCTGTTTTTAACCAGCTTACAAATTCTTCTTTATTAGTAACATTTGGAAGTGTAATGTTTATATCACCAATAGATGTATTATTATTAGATATTCCTGATTTCGGTATCATATTTCTAATTAAAGAAGAAGTGTCGGCACTAGATATTATTCCATTTGCATTAAATGAATTTACAAAATTCTGCATATTGGATGGAAGAGTAAACGATTTATAATTATCTAATATCTTTTCAGTATCAGAATTCTTAATAACTGTTTCTCCACCATTCATAGGAATCATTGTAGGAGCATTTACTAATGAAACATTTCCATCCTTATCAATATATAATTCTCGACCTGCTTCACCTACTAAGTTAAGACCTCTTGCTGCATTTTTCGTACCTTTTGCATAAACTTTAGTTACTCTAAATTGTACAGAAACAGGTCTTCCAGAACTATCAGTTTTTACACTATTAATTGTAACAGTATTGTATTGTTTTCTTAATTCTGCTGCATATCTATCAATTTCTGCTTGACTCGATGCATTTTTAGTAATATATGTTGTAACTGTATTATGAACAGAGTTTTGATTTCCTGAATTGTTTGAACTAGAACCACCACTACTGTTTCCACCAGAACCAGATGAATTTCCAGAACCTGTATTTCCTGAAACAGTTCCACTTCCAGAACTTCCTCCTGATGAAACATTTGTTGAAGTAACTTGTGATTGTTTCATTGAAACAATAGCATTTCCAGTTTCAACTACTTGGGCTTTCAAATTATTAATAGCATCTATAATACTTTGTATAGTATTACTTCCAAAATAACTACTCAGATTTCCATTTGTATTAAAGTAATTAACTAATGTTGTTTCTAATTTGTTGATGTTATTATTTATAGCATTTAATTGACCATCACTAGAATTAATAATTTTATCTAATGTGGTTGGTAAATTCATAATTGTTTCTTTAACATTTTCCAATGTAAAAGTACCACTATTAAATGTTTCATATAGCGATTCAGAGATTGAATATCCTAAATTCTCACTTTCTTGTTGTATTGTAGTATTAATCAATTCCGAATTTTCATTTGTTACATTTATAGCAGTATTTAACAACCCATCAATATCATCTAATCTTGCATTTACCCATTCCTGGATATCATCTGTCATATTATCTAACATTGATTGTTGATCCTTACGCCACTGTTGATATTCAGTTTCTTGTAATTGTTCTTGAGCTTCTTTTAAGTCCTTTCCAAGTTTCTGAATAGTAGTTCTTGTTTCTTCAGAATCATCACCTTGATAAGCAATTATTTGATTTTGAAGTTTACTTATATTCTCAGTCTGTTCTTTAACATTCTTTTCATAATCATATAAGTCTTTTTCAGCATCTAAAGCTTTTTCATATTTACTTATCAATTCATTTATCTTATTGATAAGAATATTATATCCTTCTTCAGCTAAACTCTTGATTGCTTCTTTTTCGGCTTTTGCATTAGTAATTGCTGTCTGTTGTGCTTCAATTAATGCTTGTTTTCTATCAATAAGAGTTGTATTGCTTGGATCTTTTGCTAAATCCTCATTAATCTTCTTAATTTCGTCAGCATATTCTTGTGCTTGCTTCATATATATTTGATAATTTGTAACTGTTAATCCTTGCGTTGCAAGTCCACGATCATTAAAGTTTCCATAATCATCAAATAATTTATTATAATTCATTATATCAATCAAAAACTTAGATTCATCAACTATTTTTGTAATTGTATCTAACGCACGATCAAACAAATCCCACGAAGCCTGACGAATATTATTATTCATTTCAATGATTTGCTGATTTAACTGAGTTATCTCAACCAAAGTGTCTTCAATGGTTCCTGTCATTTCAATCCAACGTTCATCATATTTTTCAAGCGATCCGTCATCTAATCCATCTTTAACAGTTTTTTGTAATGCTTCTAACTCAACATATTTAGCATCTAATTCAGCCTGAAGGATTTCCATTTCTGCTTCATAATATTTGCTTGATGCAATGTGTCCAGAAGTTTCAATTAGAGATATAATCGCTTCTGTAATTTTGTTTCTATTCTCAATCAACCCAATAAGAGAAGAGTAGCGACCTTCTAAATAATCAAATATCTCTTTTATAACATTCTTAATTGACTCACCATACTCAAGGATTTGATTTTCAGAATTTTGAATTTCTTCCTCAACTTGGTTAATCTGATCACGCATATTAGCCCATTGCTCACTACCATACTGTATAGCACCTGAACTTAATGCATCCGCTAATGAATTAGTAAGAGAAGAGTACTTTGATTCTAACTGATTTAATCTATCTGTTTCTTGAGAAATTAATGCCTTATAGAATGATTTACCAACAATCTTTCCAGATGTTTCAACTGCTTGTATCTGACCATTAAGTAGATTAACAAAATGATTAATTTCATTTAATCTTGATTCGTATTGTGTAGAAATCTGGCCAAATTTTTTCTGGGCTAAATCTGCAAGATTTCCATTAAGGTCTTGTATAGCATCAGAACAAGCAATAGCTTTTTCATAAAAATTCTGATAATCACTTATTTGTTGTTTAAGAGTATCATCTTGAATATTTTCAATTCTCAATCCACCATTTTGAATTAATTTCTTATAAGTATCTGACAATCCAACTGAATTAGCTGCTTTCATATAAGCTTGGTATGCCTGTTGTTGTAAATTGATTTCATCTCTTACTTTTGACATTTCAGATACGAGAGAAGTGTTACGTTCTTCCCATGTCTTATATGTAGCATCAGTAACTTTACCAAGATTTGTAATTTCACGTTCTAAACGATTGATTGCTATTTCAATAAAATCGAAGTAATCATGAGATTGCTTTTCTTTTCGAGTTGATTCTCCTCCACCATATATAAGATTAGATAAATCAAGTCCCATTTCAGAATCATATCTAGTATTTAAAACATTAGTTACTTCTGTATTAGCATCTTTTAATGATTGATTCATTAATTCTGTGGCACCTTGAACTGTTCTTTTCCAATTTCCAAAACCAAGTTTTGCAATTTCTTCATCAGTCATTGTTGTTAATTGGGCCAATTTAGCTCTATATTTTACATATTTATCAAATGCATCTGTTGTTTCTCCTAACGCATCAATCAAGTTGTTAAGATTATTAACATCTCCATCTGTCATTAAGGTTAAATTACCAGCATATTTTTTATAATAATAATATAAAACCATTGCAGCAGTTGTATCATCAAAAGTACCTTCTTCAGTCATTAGTGCATTAATTTCTTCTGCCGATGCAACTAATAAATTTTTTGAAGAAACAACAGAATTATTTACTGCCTCGTTCCATTCTTCTTGATATTTCGCTAAACGTTGTCTTTGAGTAGCTAAAGCTTTTTCAACAACTTCTTGAGCATTTACAATACCTTTTTGCTTTAAAAATAAAACCGTTGCTGTTTTATTTTCTTCTGTTAACTCAGATAAAACTCTGCTATGAGAAACATATTCTGTTGTTAATTGATTAAAGGCTTCTTGACATGCTTTTAGATTCTTTGGTGAATTTGAAATAGTAGTAATAAAATTTTCATAAGAATTTAAACCTTCAAATGTTTCTGTAAAATTTGTGTTACCTAAAATAGAAGACCAATCAAAATCTTTCTTATTATATACATCTGCATATATCTTATCTAATTGATCTAATCCATTTGAAAGTTTATTAAGGTCTGTAAGATAATCACCAGTCAATCCAAAATCAAAATTCCATGTATATTTACTTGTAACATTGTTTATGGAGTCTAATACATATTCTATATTATCAACAAAACTTGTATCTCCCATTTGAGCAATAAAAGCTTTTTGAACATCTCTAATATATGCCTTTACAGCTTCTTTCTCATTGTCACCATATTTATTAAGATACTCTTCAAAGTTTAATCCTAATCCTCTAAATAATTTACTTTCACTATATTTCCCAATTAAATCACTAATATTTTGATCTGGTGAATTAACAATATCATATAATGATTGTATCTCATTTTTATATTCTTCAATGGCTTCTGCCCAAGTATAATATGACTTAGTATTAGCATCAGGTTCACTACTTAATATCTTAGATGATTCTTTATACCATTCTGATAAAGTTTTAGTTGTATTAATTACGTTTCCTTGTAAATATATTTGATATCCATTCCAAAGTTCTTCAGCATTATCAATTTTCTCTTCTAATTGATTTACATATTTAATCCATTGCTCTGATTCTTCACGAGTCATATTGGACAAATATGTATTATATACATAATTAGCACGTTGTTGTTGACCATATTCATTGCCAGTAAATTGACTTTTAGTAGCAGATATAACTCTTGATTTTGTATCTTCGTATACGTCTAATCCTAAAGCATTTCGTAACCATGTTATATCTACTTTAAGGGCTTCAGCAATAGACTCTATATACATTTCTACATATGCAATTGAATCGTCTAATGCCATTTTTTCTAAATCAAGTGAAAATAATGCATTTAATTGGTCTGAAACCAAATTTCCATTCTCATCTATACCAGTTGATATTTTATCTAATAAATCAGTTACCCAAATATCAACATCTTTTTGTGAATTAAACCCACTTGCCACTTCTTCGTTAATATTTCTAATAAAAATAGATGCTAAATTTTGTCCTGATTCACCAAGATTATTATATATCTCTTTATTATCTCCAGTAAGCATATAAGCTGTAGCAAGTTCTTTTATGCTTGATAAAGAATTATCTATTTCTGCTTGATGTTTATCTTTATTTGCTTGTGCTTCTTTTTGATATCTTGATCGTGTAATATATGTATTATTATTTTTAAACCAAAATGTTGCTCTTTTACCTTTACCACCATTTCCGCCATAATCAAGATTAAAATCATATGTATCATTTAAATATTTTAATACAGATTGTACATCAATGTCTTCCTCTTCATAAAAATCAGTTAATCTGTTAATAAATTCTTCATTTGTTGATGATGATAATATAATATCGTCAATTTTTTTCTTTTGTACCGTTGATGATTTATCTTTTAAAGAAAATACAGAAGCTTTTTCAAAAATAGATGAATCATTTAAATAATGCCATTGCTTTATAATATCATTATTATTATAATCTTTTCCTGTAGCTATAATCGTTTTATATGCAGCATCACGTTCGTCTTCATATGCCTGTGTAAGTTCTTGCACATTATTTTTAAGATTAATAATAGCATTTCCTTCTGCATCCCA
The DNA here is from genome assembly GCA_045627125.1 of Candidatus Absconditabacterales bacterium. Classification (GTDB taxonomy): domain Bacteria; phylum Patescibacteriota; class Gracilibacteria; order Absconditabacterales; family Absconditicoccaceae; genus UBA3291. Next base: position 113,629 of record JAZQNA010000062.1, read on the forward strand.
ACCAGACACCATATTAGGAAACATATCAGCAATTTTATTTGTTATTTCATGGTATCTATCAAATTCATCTGAAGAAAGACTTATATTTTGACCAAGATTGTTTACACCTTTTGACAGGTTATCAAATTCATCAATAATTTCTTTAGTAGCTTTTGCATGAGAATTTGCTGTATCTAATGCCTGTTTTTCTGTAGAAATTAAATCTTCAACTGCTTTCTTTGTATTTTCTACTCTATTTTTCCAATCATCATACTTCTTTACAACAAGTTCAATAACCTTTGTTGCAGTCCATAAAACAACCATACCAGCAGCAGCTTTTAAACCATTAAGTGCAATAGTAGTAAGTTTAGATTGTTCTCTTAATTCAATTTCTCTTCTTATAAGCATAAGATCTTGTATTGCTAATTTATTTTTTACAATTGCATTCGTATCTGTAGCTTCTGCTGCTTTAAGTTCAGAAATGGCCTCGTCTATATTAGCAACAGTTAATTTTTTATTAGCTATAGACAATTGTTCTGTTGCAAAAGCACCATCAATTCTTTTAATAGCATTTTCTAATTCCGCTTCTGTTGCATACTTAGTTGATAATATTTGTGACATTTGAGCCACAGTATTTTTTTCTATAGAATCTGTATCTAAATTAACTGCACTAGCTTTTTTCTTAAATACATTAGTAATAGAATTTCCTAGTTCATCTAATGTTTTGCCAAAAACAGTAAAATTAGTATTACCTAACTCATCTATTTCTGTTTTAAACATACCAATATTTTTAGTTGCTAAAACTATGCCACCTAATAAAAAAGGCGTTGATTCACCAAATATATCTACAATACCTCCAATAACATCTGCAAATATATTTAATGTATACATTAATGTAGATAATATTTCGCCTAAACTTTTTGCTGGTGCCTCAAAATTTTCAGATGCTTTTGTAAGATTATCTATAAATTTACCAACATCATCTCTATTAAGTAACTCTTGGGCCATTCCAACCCAAGTTTGTTTAAATGCATTGATTTTATATGCAAGAGAATTTTGAATCTTACCCATCTCTCTATCAGCAGAACCAGATGCATTTTCCATATTTTCTAATGCATTTTCAACTGCTTCAAAATTACCAATTAAAGAACCTACTACCTGACCGCCACGTTTTCCAGCAAGTTTTTCTAATAATTCAGCCTGTTGTTTATCGGTTAAATCATCATATATTTCACTAATATCTTTCATTAATTGATATGTAGATTTATACTCAGTTTTATTTTCATCTGTAAATAAACTAATACCACCAGGTGTTTTCATTGTTTTTGTAAGATCTGCAATATCACCAGCTATATTTTCAAAATCCGCTGATAATTCTTCAGTTTCTTCATCATATCCACGAATACGCATGGCGATTGTTTTAAATGCAGTACCAGTAGTTTCAGCATTTCTTGTAATCTCAACTGCGGCTGTTTCAAGAGCAATAGTTTCTTCTAAACTATTATTTGCTTCCTTCATTGCAGCAGAAGATCTCATTAACATATCAACAATTTCACCATTACTAGTTGCAGCTGTATTACCAACAATATTAATATTATCAAGAATCTTTCTCTCTACATCTTCAACTTCAATATCAAATGCTTTCATTACAGATACAAGACCGTCTGTAGCAGTAGATACATCCATATCTGGTGAAATAGATGCAAATTTAGAACTAAGTTCTGCCATTGATTCAGCTGCTTCTTTTGAAGAAAATCCTAATCTTGAGAATGCACTTGCCTGATTAATGATCTCAGCAGTAGTAACGCCCATTTCTTTTGCTAATCTATTTGCATCAAAATAAAATTCTCTTAATTCTGTATTTGTCATTTTTGTTGTCTTAGATAAGTCAACAATTGCTGTATCTAATTCTAATACAGTCTGGAATGTTTCTCTTATATATCTAATCCAATCTTGAAAACTAAAGAATTGTGCCAAATATTTAGAGTTAATATCTCTTAATCTTTGACTCATTTGGGCCATAAAGCTTTTACCGGTATTACCAGTAGCAGTCATTCTCATTTCCAATTCATTAAGTCTTGTTACTAACTTATTTAATTCTGTTTGTGGTTTATTTGAATCTAATAAATTAGTAAATTCTTTTCTGATTTCTGCATATTCAGATTTAAATTTCTTTGACATAGAAGAGTTATCTTTTGTCAATTTATCAATTCTTTGGATATTCTGATATGTTTCTGATTTATCAAATAATTGGAAATTTAAGTTATTTTTATATGTTTTTACATTACTATATAAGTCAATAATATCTTTCCCAAGTTTTTTAGCATTTTCTGAATTATCAATAAACTCTTGAGATAATGGATTTTGATTCTTCATTATCTGTGTTATATTATTAAATTCTTCTATTTTAGATTCCAAATTATTAACATCTTGATAAACCTGTGGTATATATTGTAATGCCCTATGGTTCATATCACTAAATTCAAAATCTAATTTTGGCTGTTTATTTTTAATATTTAATACAGATGCTTGAAGTTCTTCAAATGATAATGCATCAATATCTGTTTCTTTTAATCGAGAAATATTACTTTGAATTATTTCATTATTAGTTTTAATAATATCTTGAGAAAAATCAGACATAAAACCAGTATCTTTATTCTTCTTCAATAGTTTAAATAATTCAACGTATGATTTTGTTAATTCATTTACTTCTTGTCTTGCATCGTTTATTTTTTCTACATCTTCAGCAGTTCTATTTTGATTTGGATAGTTTTGACTGTTTAATAAATTCATTAATTTTGTCTGTGCCTCAATTAATGAATTACCAGCGACACTTATATCAGATATATACTTATTTACACCTTCAACTTTATTTCCTTGTCGTTTAACATTCTCAAAATATTTGATACTATATTCATCTTTTAAATTAGTAGCTTCATTTCTATTTCTATTAAATAAAAATTCATCAAACATTCCATTTTCAGAACGTTCACTCCGTTGTAAGTCTAGTCGTTTTTTAAACCTAGATATTAATAAATCATTTGCTTCAACCCGTTCTTTATCAGCACCAATATTTTGTACTTCTAATTTATGTATCTGTCGTAATAATTCTAATTCAATATCATAAGATTGTTTAATTAATTTATCTCTATTCTTACGATTAGCAGTTGCTAATGCATTTCTAGTATCTTCTTCATATTTAAGAACTTTTTCACGTTCTTTTTCTTCAGAAGTTAACTTAGTAGTAGTATTTTTAGACGTATCTGAAGATTTATTTTTTGAAGTAGTAGAAGTACTTTCAGCTACTTTATTTTTTGTACTACTTTCAAATGATTTTAATGCATTTTCTAATGGAGATAATATCTCTTTCCAATATTGAGCAGATGGAAGATTTTTTGAAATACTTTCTTTTGCACGACTTAATGTATTATTTAATGCTTTTTCTTTACCAAATTGAGAAACATCCAAATTCTTAATTAATTCAGGAAGTTTCTTAGACCATGCTTCAGCAGTAGAAGAACCCATATCTATTGCTTTAATTGCCGTATTAAATTTATCTTTAATCTGTTTTGATGTTAATTTACTTACATCAATACCATTAACATTATCAATTTGCTGTTGTACAATTGGATTAACTTTCTGAGTGTTTCTTTCTAATTCTCTACGATTTATTTCCGCAACTGCATTTTGAGAAAACTTATTCCATTTTTCTCTTGTGGCATCTTTCATTGGTCTTGCATTAGGATTTTTACTTCTTCCTGGTTCAGTATTAAAAGCTTGACCTGCCTTTTTAAGAATACCTTCTAACTGTTCATCATTCAATTTTCCAAAATCAACAGTATCAGGATCCATCTTCGTAATTTCTTTTACTGCTTTTTTAGATATATCAATAGTACCTTGAATAGCATCTTGCTTTTTATTTTCTTCTTTTACAGTAATAGTAGCATCATCAGATTTATTTTCTTCTTCTCTGGCATCCTGTTCTTTCTTTATAACTTCAATAGTTTCTAAAGATTCTTCTTGCTTTTCACTTTCAGATTCAGAAATTCCAAATTTCTTATCCCATTTTGCTTTAATACCTTTACGACCTTTTTCTCCAAATAGGTTATCAAAATTTTCATGTTCTAAATTTGGTAAATCTTTATTTTCTTCATTAAATTTATCAATATCTTCATTGATTTTATCAATGATATCTTTATATGCATTCATATTAGCTTCAATATCTTTTGAAGTTAATTTTTCTGCATCCAACATGCCATATTTATCTAATATAGAAGCAAGTCCTGTTGCTAATTTAGTCATTGATTGAAAGTTTTCAGCTATATTTTCTGATCCCTTACTAAATTTTTCGATTTCTTTATTACTTTCTTCAATATTGTTAATTATCTCTGATTCTTTATCAGTTTTTGGTTGATTCTTTTTTGTTGAAGAAGTCTTTTTATCATCTTCAAATAATTCGTCAGGTAAATATAAATTTCTTGGAACACCATCTTGTTTTTTTTCTTCTGTTGATGTATAAGTTCCTTTAATTTGTTTTTTACTACCTCTTAATCGTGTTTCTTTAAAGGCACGAATAGCAAGATCTTTCATCTTTTGTTTTATTTCTTCATCAACATTGCCATCCTTAAATAATTGAGATTTTAAGTTGATAAATTCTGATAAGATTTCTTTTTCAATTTCATCCATATCATCATAATGTTTGTATGTGGTTGGATCTTTCTTATCAAATTTAATTTTATTTGCATCTTGAACTATTTTCTTTGCCTTTTTACCAACATTCTTATCTGCAAGATATAAGCCTTTGCCTTTTCTTGTTAATGATAAATTATTTTCTTTAGCTTTTAATTTTAAGTCTTCAAGTTGTTTCTTTGCAATTTCATCTGAATAATGTGATGCAATAAGACGCTTGCGTACTTCTTCATAATCTTTTACAATTTGTCTTTGCACATCATTCATTTTTGCATAGTTATAAACTTTTGTTATATCTTTTATAGGTCTAACATTTGACTTTTTATATGTCTTCCACACATCATCTTTGGCCAAATCAACGTTAGGCATATGTGCATATTTTATACTATTAGAATAATCTGCTGCATATTTACCTTTATGCCATTTACCATCTTTATCCTTATATGCTTTTGAATTTTGTACAAATACATTTACGCCTTGTCTTAATAAACTAAATATATTTTGTAATGTAAATTCAGTTGCTGGTCTATACTCAGACACTTTATTAACCTGATAATCACCGGTAGCAAACATATCTTTTGCATATCTATTCGTTAAATAAGATTCTGGAGAATTTTTTAAATCAGAATAAGATACCTTTTGTGCAACATATCCTTTTTCATTTAATGATAAATTTATCTTACCTTGTTTATTTTCAAGTTCAATAATCTTATATAAATCTTCTAATTGCTCTTGATAATAAGATCTTTGTTCTTGACTAAGTTTCTTACGACCTTTTAATACAGCATTCGTTCTTGCAACAAGTATTGATAATTCTGCTTCACGTTCATTCATTCCTGCAACATTCCACAGACTAATAATTTTCTTATGTTCTTCTCGTTGTGCAGCTAAAGCTTCATTAACTTTTTCTGTATTATAATATTCTGACAATCTATACTTTGCACGAAGTTTTTCTTCCTCTAAATCGTTAAAAGGAGAAGAGTAGTCTTGTTGCTGATTTAATTTAATTAATGACGAATAATCTACTAATCCTTTATCTTTAGTACTATCAGATAAAAATGCTCTACCTGTTGTTTCAGATATAATAAGACCTACTGATTCAGCTTCTTTTCTAAATAACTCTAATTCAGAAAACGCATTTTTAATTTCTTCTGCAAGTTCTTTATAACGATTTGAATTAACATCTTGTTTATTGATTTCTGATTGAAGTTCAACCAATTTCAGCAGCTCATAGTCAACACCCAAAGATGCTTCTTTCTGTTCTTTTGTAAATCCATTCTCTTTTTGGAATCTTGCAATTTCTTCATATGTATCTACTAATCTTAAACTTTCTGTTTTCTGTTTTTGTATTGATTCTATAGATTCTTTATTAATTGAAGATTCTAAATTATATAATTTAGTTTTTAATTCTATTTGTTCTGATAATAAACCTACAACTTTTTCACTATACTTAGTTTCAGATAAAGATGAAAAATCTTGTTTATATTCGTCAGTTAATTTATCATAATCACCATTACTATATTGTTTTAATGCATCAAAATAATAATCTCTTGCAGAAATAAAATTACTTAATAATGCATCGTATATAGACTGTTCTTCTGGAGATAAGAACTCTTTATTAAGTCCATATTCCGCAACCTTAGTATGAAACTCTTTTTCATTTCTTTCATAATACAATTTTGCATTCTGAAGTTGTTCTAATGTCTTCTCTATTGCAACAGATGGCTTAATATACACAGAATTTAAAGATAATTCTCCTTCTTTTTGTGTAAGTTCTTTTCTAACATTACTCAGTTCTTCATCTAATTTCTCTTTTTTCTTTGTGTTCATCTCTGCATATGCTTCAGATCCTGCATTAACAATCTTTTCATTTAAATTTGAAATTTTAGTTTGATAATCTAATTCTTTTTGTTTTAATTCTAATACAGATTTTAATGAATCAAAAAATGACATCTCTGAAAGAGCCCTTATATTTGACATTTTTGATTCAATTTCTGCAATTTCTCTTTCAGTGTGTAACTTTTCTTCTAATAACTTATCCTGTTTTTCTAATTCTTCAGTTTCTCTAACAGAATAATTTTGTGAAATTTCATCTCTCTGACGTTTTTTACCAGCTTTTATATTTTCAGAATAACCTTGTACCGCTGCACGTTCCTCTTCATGTCTTTTTACAACTGCATCTGCTTTATTCTGTCTTCTTTCAATTTCTGAAACAATCGCAGCTAACATATCTTCAGCAGTTCCAACTGATTGAGCACCTCTGTTTAATACATAGTCTCTATATTTTTCTGCTCTATAATCTAAAGTTGTTTTATTATTTGCAATATAATCTAATACATGTTCTCTAGGATTAAAATCTTTATTCTTCTTTGTTTCATTTGCTATGGTAGTTCTCCATTCTTCCATAGTTATACCAAGAAGTTTTGCTTCAGTATCCAATAATTCTTGTTCACTATTAAATGCATCGGCAGAAGAGGAGATAAAACTTAATAATTCTGTATTTGATATATATGGCAATGGTTCTTTACCGTTCCCTACATTATAAACAGAATTAGCAATACTCTTTAAATATTTTGTACCACCTAAAAAGTCTTTTATTCCAATCAATGATGATAAATTTTCTTTTATACGATTTTCTAATTCTTTTTCTGCATCTGTTATGTTTGTAATAGAATATAATTTATTACTATCAGCATTAAACATTGACTCTGTAATATCTTTATCAATATTTATTTTATTTCCAGATTTTACATCCCACATATCTGATACATTTACATTTCTTAGTGTCTTTAATTTTTCTCTATCAGATTTTATCTGTGCATATTTACTTGTAAATCTTAAAATATATGCCTTTATTACTTCAGATTCAGCACCATTAATATCATTTAATATTTCTTCATTATTTGCTACAGTTTTTGTCAATTTAGATACTAAATCATCCCGTAATCTATTTAATGCAGTTTCATCACTGTCTTTACTTTTTTTACCTCTGATGTATGTTCCTTTTATCTTATTTTTTAACACAAGATTCTCTAATTCATCATATGTTGTATCATCAGTAATTGAGTCTAAAATATTCCTAATTTTATCAATCAATACATCATTATAGTATAAAGATTGGTCAATTATTGCATCAATATTTCCCATATTAGAAGATGATTTGATTACATCTATATTAGAATCTACATATGAACCAACATTAAAATATTGGTTTCCATTAAACTCTTCAAAAGCTTTCCTACCTTCTTCTGTTAAAGAATCATAAAATCTCTTCAATATATCATCTCTTACAGATGTTAATTGATCTATAGATCCTCTATAATCATAATTCGCATTTTTATTGAATATTTCATTTTTATATAAAAATGAACTTATTGCTTTTTGAATTGCATAATCATAATCAACTCTATTACCTAACGAATCAGTATAGGAATATTGTTTGGATAAGTTTTCATAAAAAGATTCATTGTTTACAAATTTTGCCTGTTTAACTATTGTTTTTGCAATATCTAATTCTGTTTGTAAATCTTTAATTCTTTTTTCAATTTTTCCTTTACTATCAAAGTATTCATCAGATTTAATTTCACCGTTATTATATTTAGTTTCAATATTATTAAGACTTCTAGTGAATTCAGTGAGTTTCGTTTCATTATTTGTAATTCTTTTTCTAAATTCTTTTCCATAATATTGTGAATAATTATCATCTAAATATAATCTATTGCTTTCATTATTGACAGCATGTATTCTTTTTTGATACTCAAGTATTTGTTTATTAATATCTAAAACATCCTGATATAATTGATAATTTTCTTCATTTATACCATATTGAGTTTTTAAATCATCTATTATCTCTTTACCATATTGACGTTCATTTTGATACTGTGATGTTTTAGCTATTAAATTATAATTTCTCCATCCAATATTATCTTTAGACGTTTCTCGTTTTTCATATAATTGAGATAAGGTTTCAATATTACTATCAGATAATGTCATTCCATTTTTTATATCAGATAAATCTAATACTTTATTAATGCCATTTTTATTACTAATACTATTTAATCTAGTAAATAATGTATCATATTGTTCTTTAGTAAGATCATATGCATCTGATATTTCTTTCGCCATTTGTTCAATACTTATAACAGTTTCACTATATGAATTAATTGCCTCGTCTAATTGTTCCCTGCGTTGGATGCCTCTATTTTCAGTATTCCTACCATCTCTAAATTCACTTAAACTTGATTTAAGAGTCTCAATTTTCTTTTCTTTATTTCTTATTGCACGAGCATGTTTATTATTTTCATTATCTTTTTCAAGTTCTTTTAAGTTCTTTAATTCTGTTTCTAATTCAACTTTTAATGCTTCTTCATCTGCATCTATCATTCTTGCAACAGAATCACTAATTTCCTGTTGTATTTTTGCTAACTCAGATTTCTTAGAATCATAACTTTCCTTATTATCAGAAGTAATTCCATTTTTCTCTAAAGATTCAATATCCTTATTTAATTGTTCAATTCTTTCTCTTCTTTTATTTGGTAATACTTCAGTAACATACTTCTGAACGTTATCTCTTAATTCTAATAATTGTTCATCTGATTTTAAACCTAATGCATCTTCTACATTATTATTTGCATTAAATACATCACCTAGAAATGTTTCATATGGTTTTGCAATATTTTCAGCTACATTTAAATCTTTAACCTTAACACGTCTTACATTATTTTCTTTTGCTAAATTTTCTTCAGATTCTGAAAGTTCCTCTGTAGAATTTTTTAAATCTTTATTAACTTTTCTGATTTGATCCCATAAATAATTAGCAGTAGTAAGTCTTTGTATTCTTCTCTGTGTTTGGAAATATAATTGTTGTTCTGATTCTGTTAATCCTGTATAATCATTACCATTTTTAACTCTATTTCCTCTTGCATCTGTCGTATATTTCGGAGTAATTAAATTACTTAATCTTGCAGTAATATGAGATAATTTTTCAATTTCTTGTTGATTTCTTTCATATTCTTTTTCAGAATGAACCATCTGATATGAATATTCTTTTTTATAATCTCTACCATATCTAATATTTTCAGAGGCTCTGCCAGGATGACTTTGATTTGAATTTAATCTATGATTCGGATCTCTTGTATCTTGTGGGCCATAATTATTATCTCTAATTTTTTGTGCCTGAGACTTTACTGCATCATCAACATCTGAATATTTATTCCATGTTTCCTGAATTACTTTTCTCGTTTTTGATGCTAAATCAGATATTTCATTTGCCTTATCATTTATCTGTTTATCAATAAAAGTTGTCCCAGATACAACATCAACTATTTCTAACTGAGATTTTATATATGAAGATAAATCTGTAACACTTTCAAAACAATTTTCGATTTGTTGAGGAAGAGAGAAGTACTCATTAATTCCATTTTGATCTAACTGACCTTTTGCAAATTTACTTCTCATTTCATCTTGTTTAGCAATTAAATCATGATATTTCTTCTCAGTTGCAATAACTTCTTCTTCTGTATCACCTTTATATGTTTTTACAAGTGGTTTTAAAGCCTCATATCGTTTTGCTAATAAATCAGTATCTTCTTGTCCTAAAAATCCTTCGGCTCTTTGTTTATCTTCTAAACGAACAATATCATTCATTATTGAACGTTTTTCCATCAATAATTCTTGTTGATCTTTTATTATCTGATAATCCTTACGAGATGCATCAACAATATCATTTGCTTGTTTCTGAATATATGAATATAATTCTTTTTCAGAAGTAGGAGATGAACTCTTTGCTAATACATCATTTAAATATGAACCATTTGATTTAGTTCTATATTGTACACCATTTAATTCTGTATTATGCATTAAATTAGTTCTACGTTTTGTAATTCTACCACGTTCACTCTTTAAGAAATATGCAAAATCTTCTTCGTTTCTTCTCTTTACTAATGCATCTTTTAATTCTTGTTGTTCTTTTGATGTGATATTCTTATCAGATGTATTAAGTAATTTCTTTTCAGCTTCTGTAAATGCCTTTGATTTTACCCACGTATCAAATTTAGTATCTAATGCTTTTTGCCATTCTGATAGAAGAGTAGTTCCACCATTTGAAAAGGTAGCATAACGTTGTCCATCTGCACCTAAATAAGAAGCATTATAATAATCCGATTTTGTTAATACACTTTTATCTGTTCTCTTTTTTGGATTTCTAATAATCGAATTTAATGAATCAATTTCCTTACTAAGCATATTAATTTCTGCTGTTAACATCTCAGTAGTTTCATATTCATCTTGCGATTTCTTAGTTAATTTTCTTCCATATGGATTACGTGAAGATAAATAAATACTATTTCCTTCTGCTTTAATTCTATTTAAATTATCAATACTTTCTTGTCTTTTAGATTCTTCAAATTGTTTACTACCTGGTAAACCTGAATGGTTCCATGATTCAAGTATTGTTTTAATTAAATCTAATGTAGATTCTGTAGCAAGTCCTGCAACATCTTCTAATACAAATTTACCGCCTTTAATAGTAGCATTAGCATTATTTATTGCTAACATACTATTTATCTTTTCTTGTTCCTGTTCAACATCATAAGAATCAATTTGTCTAGGTTTGACATCAACTTTAATTGCTATGTCTTGAATAGCTAATTCACGAGTTATTCTATTTATATCATCTTTGATATTTTTAATAGCATCTTGTGTATTTAATTTGACTTGAAATTTTAGTTCGTTACCAATTTCATTATCTTTTTGTACTTTACTTTTTAATGTCTCTGCTTGTTTTTGATACTGACCTATATGATTAATCTCATTCTTTATCTCTTCATCAGAAACATGTTTTACATCAACTGGGCCACTTGAATATGTAATTGGTATTCTAACAGAATGTGCATTTAAATATTTTTGAACGCGATTCACTACATCATTCTGTATTTTAGAAATAATTGATAATATTGCTGCATTATCTTTATCATCTAATTCATATTTAAATTTTACTTCACTTGTCCAATCTTTTCTTTTTGAACGTTCTTTATCTAATTCTGCATTGCTCTTATTTAATACTTTTTTTAAAGATTTTGCATATTCATTTAAATATCCAACATCCGGTAAAAAATTGTCTATATAATCAGAATTCTCACTTATAAATATATCACTAATATCTACTTTATTATCTTTTAATTTTTGAATACCATCTAAGGCTCTATTAATTGAATCATAAAGCTTATTAGCAAAATCTTTACCTATATTAGAATTATTAGATAATAAATCATCTAATGGAAAATCTTCAGTTTCTTTTTTTATAAGTTCTAATTCTTTTATTATATTCTTTTTTAGAGATACTAATTCTTTTGTTAGTTTTACATTTTGTACTTTTACAGAATTACTTAAATCTGGAATTATAATTGATCCATCCATAACACCATATATATAATCCATCGTAACTCTAAACGAATCAACAGTGTCTTTCATTATATCTTTTAACTCATTAAAAGATTTCTCAATACCCATTGTTAATCCAGAAAAATTATCATTTTGAAAACTATTTATTATGCCTTTTAATGAATCTATTTGCTTTGTTAATCCTTCAATAGAATTAGAAACACTTTTATTTAAAGAATTAAACTCATTTTGTAATTCTTTTGTATTTATATTACCTAACTCTTTATTAACATCACTGTTCATAGATTTAATCTCGCCTTTTAATCCATTAACAGTTTCTGTTATTTTTGTTATTTGACTTTTTATACTTGAAGCTAATCCTTTATCTTTTAATCCTTTTGACAATAACCCTTCTAATTCATCTATATCCTTTTTAGCATCAGCAATATCTGCATTAAATTTAAGAGTATATTGTTTAATTACATCATTATTAGTAGCCATATTTATGCCTCCTTCAATATAAAAAGGAGACTAAAATATAGTCTCCTTTAACTGTATTTATTCTTTATTTCTTTTAACAATCTATTACAAGTATCTTTACCTTTTGCTTTACTCCAATTTGAAGTAATATCTTTCATTACATTATGAGGGGTACCTTTTATACTTGTATATCTTCCTAATTTTATTTGCGTCAAAAATATATTATTATATTCTTCAGGATCCCAATATGGATTTTCCCAACGTTCTCCTTCATAAAATGTATTTCCTGCAAAAGAATATGTATGATTTAATGGATTTAAACCACGTTTAGGCAGTCCTCTTACTCCTTTATTCCACATTAAATCAAATATATTATCTGGGTTCATGTCTCCAGAATAATAATCTTGCATTCCAAAACTACCAATAGTAATAGTTGCATTTATATTCTTATCTTTACTTTCATATATTTCATTAGTTATTAAACTATTATATAATCCATATGATCTGTTATACGATGAAGGATCATAAGAATCATAAAAATCATTTATTATCATTTCATGTACTTCTTTTAAATCATTATTTGCCTGTTTTGCAAGACCATTAATAAAATACTTGCTAATATATGAAAGTTCTTGTTTTACTTTATTAAATTCTTTTCTTATATCTTTATTCAAATTTATTTCAGACATGTTCATCACAAACTTTCTATATTAATTCTTCTATCTTTTATATCATCCATATACATATCAATAATACCTAAATAAATATCATATTCAGAACCTAACATTGCAATTATATATGGCAGAATTTTATGAGAAGATAATAAATCAAAAGTATTATCTTCAATCTTTAATTCTGTATATTCTGAAAGAAGAGTAGTGATTGATTTATAATATTTTTCACAACTATTATAAATCAAGTTTCCATTGTTATCTTTATATAATATATCTTTTAAAAATTTCTTTACTATTTCTTGTTTTCTATTAAAAGATATGTATTTTTTAGGATGTATTATATTATCTATAACTAAAAATATTTTTTTCATCCCATCTTCATTACTTATATCTATATCCTTAGTTTTCAACTCATATTGAGTTATAAATGATTGTGTACTAATCATGTTATCATCCTCTTATTATTTAATTAACTCTGATAAATTTTGCTTATTCTTCAATTCTGATAATAACTGTTTTGAATCAGAAAACATTCCATTTAACTGCTCAAAAATAAAATTAATCACTGTATATATTGATTCATTTGTCTTATCAAAATCTTTCTTTCTTAGATATAAAATATCAGAAAATAATTTATATTCTAATCCACATCTATCAATTAAATTATTAATTTCTCCAACTCTACATAACTCATCATAAACTGTCAATCCATTTTCTAAACTTTCTTCCATATCAATATTCGTAATAGAAGATAAAAACATTTCAGTAGATACACGTTCAAGCACAACAGAATCTATTTTAACTAATCCATCCGTTGTTTCAACAATACATCCATCCATAATCAAATCAATAATCTTCATCTTATCTTCATAAGGTGTATATGTTAACTCTAAGAGATCTTTATTCTCTAAATAATTTTTTAAACTAATTTTTTCCATTTCCATTTACCTCCAAAAATAAAATTAAAAAAATGTTGACAAATATGTCAACTAAACATATAATTAAATCAAATCACAGATATGTGATTCCTAACTAAAAATACATCATTATAAAATAAGCATTGGTGGATTTCCAATGCTTATTTTGTTTTATTATCTATTCAATTATTTCAATAGTCTGTGCAGACAATTCATAAGCAACTTTATTTATATCTTCTTTAATATAAGTTCTACTTTGAAATCTGCCTTTGACTTTTATTTTCGTTCCTATATCTAAATTAGATACATATTTTGCTGTTTTACCCCAACATATACATGGTATATAATCACTTGTACCATTCATTCTATTAACAGCAATAATAATATCACATATTGTTCTTTTTAATGGTGTATCTCGTAATCCTGTATTTTTACAGATAAATCCTGTTAAACATGCATCATTTACACCAATTACATCTTCATTTAAATCAAGTATGTTAATATCTTCTATAAAAATATAAATACTTAAATGACTGCCTGATTCATCATGAATATTTCTTGTTCTAATACTTCCTGTTATATCAACATAATATCCAGTAATATCACAGTCTACGGATGTCACCCTATCAGAACATACTAACTTTAGCGTATCAATTGTTCCACTTGATCTTTTCACATCAATAACTAATTCATAAAAATTTTCCCCATATGCATTATATAAATATTTAAAATTTTCTCTTACAGTACCAATTAATTCAATAACATTATTTTCCATTTTTTATTCTCCTTACGTAAATCAATAAATAGTAATAGTAGTATTACAATTCGTAATTTTATCTTTATGTATATTTATTTCTTTTGTAAGGACTTTAATTTAAACCCCATATATTTACCTCCCTTGGAAGTATAATATAACAATCTATTTTTGATTTCAGCACCTAATTTTCTGACATATTATGACAAATTATCACTCAAAAAAAATTATCAGTTTTTCGTATTGAATCATACAAAATTTTGTGATAGATTAAGAATATAATAATAATAAATTGTAATTATATTGCGGGGTGTTATAAAAATGAGTCATGATATTGAAAGATCTATAAGGTTAGCTAAAACTTTAAAGGAGTCAAGAGAAAAATTTAAAAAGACACAAGATTATATGGCAATGGGGTTAAATGTGTCTAAAAATACGATTGGAAATTGGGAAAAAGGTATTGCAAAACCTGACCTTCTTGAATTCCTCGATTGGTTTGAATTACTTGGCACCAATCCAACAACTCAATTACTTAAATTTGTCAATCCAAAATTTGACGATGAAAGTACGACAATAGAAGAAAAACGACAAAGATTGATTGGCTTAGATCGTCAATTAAGCGAAGAAGAAATCAACTTTCGTCTTTATCTTGAAACAGGAGATCATGGTGGAGAACCATATGCATTAAGACAATTATTTAAGGCATATTGTCAATTACCAATAGAACATCGTGCTATCATATCAGATTTAATCCTTGATGTGTTTTTCCTATGTTTAGCAAAAGGTACTATCAATTCTGCTCCTGGAATAGAAGTTGATGTAGATGCATTAGAAAAAGCTATCCGTTCTGGACACAATGCTGCACTTGAAGGAAGATATGGTTACTCAGTAAAGAACGAATAAAGACTAGGAGAGTATCCTAGTCTTTTTATTCCATTGATAGAAAGACAACAAAAAAGAACCGCCGCTGCAATGATGGTTCTTCTTTGTCATAACTAGTTTTATTAATTAATTGCCAAATGGCTCGTAAATCATCTAATCGTGTACTGAGGTATCTTCGGATACCTCTTTTATATTATATATAAATTAATAAGAAAACGTCAATAAAATCTTATAGGCCATGAATAACCATCATCTGTACTTATTGTGATTACATCATGTTTTAAATCATATATAATCATACTAATCTGTGGACTTTTCTTATGATCTGATATTTCAAAATATTCTTCTTTTGATAATTCATAATTTTTCTCTTTTATAATTTTATCAATTTCCCAACTATACAAGTTATCACTTCCTTTTTAGTAGTTTGTCCTTGTATTCCTTTCTAAGATTGTTACATAATTCATAATTCTTTCTATGTAATAATTTTTCTAATAACTCAACTGATGAGTCAAATAGTATATCACCCGAAGGATCTTCTTCATAATAGAACCATTCTGTGTTTGGTATTCTATATTTACTCATTCTGTTATGCATAATTCCTTCTATGGTATTTAAATAAGTAGCAGGAGATAAGTAACATTTTTTAATTATATTCCCTTGTCCGTTGCTGCCTGATAGACTCTGTAATCTTTGTATGATATTTGTTGTAATACCAACTTTAACTTTACCTACAGAGTTCTGTAAAATATAAATATAGACTTGTCCATCATCCAATATTTCAAATGTAGACAAGTCTTTATTTGTTCTTAAATCTTTCATTTTTATCAACCTTTTTATAAGATTGACATAATGTAAAACAAATATAATAAAATGGTAGACCACTAAGTTCAATAAGAACACAAAAAAGTAATCGTCCACTGGTCATGGATAACGATTACTTCTTGTTTTAACTAATCAATATTATTCAGGCTATACCGTTCTGCTTTACGGTGGCCTCTTTCTATATCTATTATATGTTTTACTCTATTTTATGTCAATATTATTCTTTTTATTCCTTATATTTCTTACATACCAAAGAACTCATATCAATTTCTTCTTGGATTCTTCCCTCTAAAGCTTTTTTTAAAATTGAACATTTACCTTGCTTATATTTTGTACAGTCAATACAATTTTCAATGAATAAATCCTTTTGTTTTTCAGATTCAAAAATACCAATATATTCGACAGGATAAATAGTTAATTCTATTCTTGGATTATTTGAATCATAATAAATTCGATTAACACGTTCACAAACAACATTATCATCTGCCCATACTAATCCAGTTTCTGTAATAGAATCTAAAAGCAATTTAAAATAATTGTTACAATCTTTATCAATTCGATCAAAATAAAAAACACAGTCACAATAAAAGTGCTGTGTTTTAGTAACTGGAAGAGTCCAATTTTGTATTTTTATTTGTTCTTTTATATATTCGCAAAAATCTTTCTTGTATTTTTTTGCTTCTTGTGTCTCATATATCATTGCCATAGGTTTCCCATTTTTTACAATGGCTCTTGTGGCTAAATAATGATTTACCGATGGACACATAGGAGACACTAACTTTATTATATTATCCATTTAACTCCCCTTATAATCACTGATTCTGCAGATTTTTGACTGCCTCTTCAATTAAGGCCCGAATCTGTTCTTCAGTAAAAGTAATACCTAATTCATTAAGTTTTTCACGCATCATTTCTGTAACCATATTCAATTTTTCTTCTCCCATTTTTTCACCTTTGACCATCATTTCAGCAGCCTTTACAAAAGTTTCTGCCCATGATACAGCCTCTGTCATATAAGTAAAATTAACCTTTTCTCTTAAAAATGGTACTAAATATCTACCAACTATAGCAGTAATAATCAATACTCCAACTTCAACTAATTTTAAAATAATTTCTCCGTTCATATTTTTCATCCTCCTTAATTTAATTTGTGTTCACACCATAATTTGTAAGCTTCATAAGATGTTTCCTTATCAAAAATTGCAACTAAAATTGGTTTTCCTGTTTTATGATCTTCAGATTTAAACAAATCTAATAGTTCAACACCATATCCAATATAAGCTGCAATTTGTGTAGGATTAACAATCTTACAGATTTTTTGTGGATTTGGATCATACTCCTTCCCAGTAAAACGTGATTTTACCATTCCTTTTTCTTCCTCCTTCTCAAAAATAAAAAAAGGGGATACACCACAACCATTTTTAGTAAAATAGTGAGCGTATCCCCTTTCTAATTTTTATATACAACTAATTAAATCACTTCACTATTTTTTATAATAACGCCTCCGATAGTTGTTCTTTTTAATCGGAGTTTCTTCTACTGTATTTTCTACAGGCATATCTACTGTTTCTTCTGTAATTTCTTCATTTGTAACTTCAATTACTTCAGATTCAACTTCAATATCAGGTTCAATTACTTCAACAACAGGAATAGGAGAGTAAGCTAACATTTTCTTAACTTTTTCTCTACGTTGTTCTGCTTGAATCTTATCTGGATTAATATTAAGTGAAGTTAAAATAATTTTAGCTTCATTATCATCCATAATTCCTTTATTATATTTAACAAGTACATTGAATGCTTTCATACATTCTTCACTATCATATACTGTATAAATCTTTGGATCTCGTCTATCATTACAATTTGGGCAAAAATAATATCCATTGCCACAAAATAAACATGTTCTATTCGTTTTCATAGTTTCCTCCTTGTGAAATGATATAAAAATAAGCACCTGAACTTAATCAGATGCTTATGTTTGTATCATTTTATTTTATATATTTAAAATCTTTGTATACAGATTCCAAAATCTTAAAGTTACAACAACGATTTTTTATTGTTAATTCAAAAGGTGATAATTCTTTATCATCTTTTAAACATAACATTCTTAAATTGTTCGCTGTTTTAAAAATTGCAGCAGAATCATTATTTATATATCGTAATTGATTATTTAATAATATTTTATACTGTAAATCAGTTTCATTTTTTATATCTTTCAATTTAATTTGGCTATCTAAGACAGGGATCATATTATTAAAATTTATTGCACCAAATATTCCATTATTGATTTTTCTAAAATCTTTCCCATTTTTCATTGTCAAATGTTTCTTTTTTGGAGAAGTTAATGGAGCATAATATTTTAATTCATTAATTGATATAACTATTCCTATATATGGACGTTCTCCATTTTTATTATCAGGAACTTTAGAATCGTAAATCTTTAAAAAATTAATGTAATCATCATTTATAGTATATATCTTCATTTTTACCCTCAATAAATTAAAAAGACGCTTTTCAGCGTCTAACTTTTTTAATTCCTCGTTTAGCGGTAGAGGATCACACGCTTTTTTATTTTCTCATTTGATGGTAGTGAATCACACGCTTTTTTATTTTCTTGTTATTGGTCAAGAGTAACCGCTTTTTAAATATAGTTAATATACTATAAATAAAACTAATTCAATCTTCTCTTTGAGCTTTCTTTTGATTTACTTGTTCGTAGCTCTACGGTCAAATCTTCTATGAGAAGTAATAGAAGTAATAGAGAAATATAATTTCTTATAATTATTATACATCAAACTTAATTTTTGTCAATTAAATATAAGCAAGGCATATTTCAACCTTGCTTATAATCTAAAAATTATTCTTCATCTGGAATGATAATCTTAAATAATTTCTTTGCTTTATCACAATAATTCTGCATTGCTGTAATTTCAAATGGATGTGTTCCATCTGTAGTGAAAGAATAATCTACAGAACCTGACAACTTAGCATTGTCAAATACAACGAATGCATGTATTAATTTCTCCTGATCGCAAACATCTGATCCGAGTACCTCAAGCACAAACTTACCTTTCTTTGGGAAATCAACAGCAGTTGCTTCTACAGCTACACCTGATTCCATTTCATATTCATACATAACGAATAATTCATCACCAGCTACAACATTTGTTGGAACAGTAATCTTTCCTTCATCATATACGAATACATTTTCACCAGCTTCAGCTTCAGCTTTATATGCTTCACCAAGAGTACCATCACCATTTAATTTGTAGATTACTGCTACATCTGCATTTGGTGTATGAGCTAATGTATATTCTGTTTCTCCTGTCTTAACTTCAATTGTTTCAAAAGCTGGAGCTGTAATTGTAGAACCTACAGAAGCTACCTGTTTTTCTTTACCCATTTGAGCTGCATATAATCCAAGATCAAACAATGAATTTTCTGCTGAGAAAGAAGCATTACGTCCTCTATCAAATTCAGCAATAACTGAACCCATAGCATCTACTGCCTGTGCAGCATCTTCCATAGTTACTGAAAGAGTAGGATTTGTAATCTGATTAATAGACCACATATATTCGCCAGCTTTGTTTACCATAATACCACGTAATACGTGATCAATAACGAAATTATTAACGTTCATTTTATTTTCCTCCTTAATTTTTTTCTTGTGTTATTAAATTGTTATTTTTATCCAATAAAAAAAAGAAACATTACTCATCAGTAACGCTTCTCATCCAATTGAATTCTTTCTTATTTAAAATATTCAAATATATACCCATGATATACTCCATTACAATGTTCGATTGCATATTGTATTCCATATTGATTAAGTGTAGTATTTAATTTTTCTCCAAAATATTTTATACATAAATTTATTGATTTAAAATCGTATAATATACTATTAGTTAATATGTCTTTTACTAACAATCTTTTCGATTTTGGATTATTTACCTGATAAGAGGCTAACAAGGAATCTGATATATCATCTTTTATCCACCCTACACTTTTCCCAATTTTTATATAGTTTGATAAAGTTGTAGAATGAATATGAAAATACTTAGAAACATCTTCTCGTGAATATTTCATTTTATTTTCCTGATAATATAAACATACTTCTTTAACATAAGAGGAAGAAGCATATTTATTACATTCACCCCAATTAACAATACTTAAATCAAATAAATCATTAAGTATAGAATTTCGAATATTTTGTTCAATAAAATAAGGATCTGACTTTCTACAGTCGATCCTTATCATTGTTACATTATTTAATTTTGCTAAATTATCTTTTATAGAATCAATTTCTTGAGACTGCTCTTTTGTTTGTTGATTCATTGTATTATTTTTATAATGAAATATACCATCCATTTCTAATATATAAGAATGATTATTATATTCAAAATAATTATCATAAAAATATTTACCTGCCCAATCAGGATGGTATTCAAATATTAAATTATTAACCTTTAATTGTTTTAATAGTGATCTTGCAAATTTATTTGGAAAACTAATACCATCACTACACATCGTACAAGAAAACCCTTGAGATATAACACTTTTTATTTCCAAGTTTCTTATATTTCCACATTCAGGACATTTAAAATTGATATGTTTATGACTCCCAGCAGTATATTTGTATCCATCATCTTTATTAACTAAAAACGTCTTTATTTCAGGATTTGTTGTTAACATATCATTTATACCTTGCATAACAGCCCTACCAGAACAAACAGGACAGCCATGTCCTGTTACCAAATTTCCTGCTTGTGGTTCCCACTCGTATCCATCTATTAAACATTTAGTTTTAACTTTAGATTTTCTATTTTTATATCTACCTACAATTTTTATATTTGGTAAAACATTATGTACTTCTTTTTCAAATTGTTCTTGAGTCTTAAGAAGACTATTACCACAAATTGGACAGCCTTTTCCTTTTAAAAGAAGAGTAGGATTTCCTTCTCCAATATATCCGCAATCACAAGAATACAATACTTTTGTTTTTGCATTTTTGTATTTGGATAAAATATGTAATTTAGGGTTATTTTTCATTACCAAATTTACAAATTCTTCATGACTTCTTTGCTTTGGCATACGAATATTCCTTTTACTAATTTACTGAACGCATCCAATTAAATTCTTTGCGGTCAACGTGTGATAAATCTATCATTCCCGAATATGAGCCCTGTAATAGAGCAGTAGAAGATATATATATTTGTGAACCTTGTACAGTATCCATAAATTCACACAAACTAATTTCCTTTAATTCATTTGATTTATACTTAAAACCTGGATATCTCATCATTGCAGAAACCAATTCTTTCAATTGAGATTTATATGGTTCTTTTGCGGCTTTTGCTAATTTTTGTCGATCTAAATCTATTAAAATTCTTTTTGTCGTTTTATTAGCAGCCTTTTCAACTTTAGGTTTGATATTGTGAAGTTTACGTATAAATTCTACAATCTTCATATATATTAACCTATCAATTATCACTTCTTTATTAATAGGATTCTCATCTTCATCCAAATCCTCATAAAATCCATGCAATATAAGTTCATCAGTTTGTTCATTTTTTTCAACTTCTAATTTACTTAAATCAATATTTCCTAATAATAATTTTGTTTGTTCTTGAGTAAGATTCCTTGTAAGCATTATAAATAACTCAAAATCAGATATCTCCTCATAATCAATTTTACTATCAGCAAGTTGACTTTTCATATCACTTGGGATACAAGTCAACATATGAACCATACTGTAATACTGTCTTTCACCAAATTCTATAATATCTCCAACAGTAGGAGAATTGATTGATATAACATTATTAATATGAAATGGATAACCGAAATATATTTGTAATTCATCTATATCAAGCAAGTGACTAGTATCTGTCATATTTATTTCTTGCTCCAACATTCACTTGATTTACAGTTTCAATCTTAAATCTTAATTTTCTTGCATAATATTTTGAATCTATTATGTCAGGAACATCATAGACTAATTTTAACTGCATACCTATACAATTACTCCAACATAATAAATCTTTTACTATGTATCCAAGTAAATCAACTCTTGTTACTTCATATTCTGTATCCATATCATCCTCATGCACTAAGCAATATATAACCAAATATTGGTTTTTAATAATATTATTTGTATAAGAAGCATCTGTATCTTCAATATCAAACATAATGAAATTTAATACTTCTTTTTGAATACCATTAAGTTTATGCCAAGGCACAATCTGTTCATGAGTTATAATTTCATTATATTTATCAACTTCCTTTTTTTGTTCATCAGTCATATTAGATGTATAGAATTT
Organism: Candidatus Absconditabacterales bacterium; assembly: GCA_045627125.1. Lineage (GTDB taxonomy): Bacteria > Patescibacteriota > Gracilibacteria > Absconditabacterales > Absconditicoccaceae > UBA3291. The sequence goes on from JAZQNA010000062.1 coordinate 136,523, forward strand.
CTTTTCTTTCTTACCTAATATTTCTTGTAAATCAGGATCTTCTTTAAATATTTTTTTTAATTCATTTTTTTTCCAAATAATATCATTATTTTTTTTATCTTCTAAATCTCTTACAATATTTTCAATATCTCTTTTCATGATTCTACCTCCAATACTGCATAAGATTCATAATCTCCATTTAGATCAGAGACTATTAATTTAAATTGTAATCCCTTAAGACTTGATGCCTTACCAGGTTTTACAACAATTGTATTATCATCAAATTCTGTTAATTTGATAAGGTTCTCATAATATGATGCATCCTTATCTCTATCAGAAATATCACTTAATAATTCTATTCTCCATTCAGAATCAATTTCTTCATCAGAGAATTGAACACTATAATATGATGACTGACCTATACTAATTATTTCAGGTATAGAGCTCTCTATCATATGGTCTACTTCTAATACATTATAATTTGAAACAACCATAGAATATATCTGACTTACTTTATTATTATCTAAATTATTATCATTCTTATCAGGAATAACATTTGGTTGACCTGAATCATTATAATAATCTGCAATCATAAGTTCTACATTATCTCTTTTTTCATTAAAGTCATCTTCTTTTAATGTTATTTTTATTAAACCTTTTGGAACGGCAGTTAATACTTTAGTAACAGCATATAAATCAGGTATGAGAGTATTAGTAGTTATAAAAAATCTTTGATCATGTGTAATTGTTCTATTATCACACATTCCTAAATCCCATAACTTATCACCATATACATAATAAATATCTGGCAACCACATACCACTTAATGAATCAAGACTTGAAGATATCTCGTCCGTCCATTTACCGCTTGTATACGAATTCGCATTTCTTACTGCACCAAAACATTCTTGAATTTTACCATCATATATCCATTTAAAGTTCCAATTACATTTTAGAACACTATATCTTTTAAACATATTAGTATCGGTTTTATCAACTATCATCCACCACTCAGTCCTATTATCAATAGGTTGCATAAATGGATTTAGCAACTCATTTACTGATAAATTTATATTAACGTCTTCTTCTGGAATAATTACATATGAACCAATAGGATATTTTATTCCTGGACGAAATTGTAAAAAATAATCTACTTCATCAGAACTAATAGAAGTTGATCTATGTTTTTGGAATTTAGTATCTTCCCACTTCCAACCTTCTTTAGTTAATATATAAACTCTTTTATATGAAGGATCATCTAAAAATGTAATATCAGTAATCAAATTAGATTCTTTCTTGCTAATATCACCAAGACAAGAACCATGACCGGATAAATATTTTAAATATTCTTTTGTATTCATATTTATTACCTCCGATCATATAGTTTATTTACAATACTTTGAGCATCAAAAATAAGTTTCTTATAACTTACAAAATCAAATGTCTCTTTTAATGTTTCAATATTTGATGCCTCTAATATACTCATTAGATTAACTATTTCAGTAGGATAGAATAGTAGTTTATTTAATCCATCAATCCTTTTCATTAAAAATGTATAATATTTCTGATAATCAACATTACCATATTGGTCTACTAAATTTGGATCTTTATATATAAGTAGCCAATGAATATCTTTATGCAACTTTTCCTTATATCTTTCTAACTGTCCATCATCAAATGAACCATATTTATGTTCCATTATTTATCCAAAAAAGAATTAAATATTGAATTATATTCAGCAATTTTACTTTGTAATTCAATATTCATATTTCTTCCTAATGATTGAAGTTCACTTAGATGTTCTTTTTGTGAATACCATTTTTCATCTGAACTACCAAATCTCTGTGCAATATTTTTAATACTTCTTATTTTAGGAGTAATCCATTTTAATCCTAAAGCAAGTGATAATACTTCAATAGTAAATTCTTTATCATAAAATTCATCTACAGAATGAGCCATTTCATATGTGATATCCATAATTTCATCATCTAAAATAAATTCTGAGAACAATCTTCTAATATAAGGTTCACTTGATGCTGAATGTAGCCAGTTGCATAAAAACCCATTCAGCTCATTTTCATTCAATTTTAAAAAATCATACGCCTCAATTTCACTAAAAAACCGAGAATATACATCATCATATTTTAAAGAGGCCATAATATACCTCCTTTATTTTATTCTTGCACTAACTGTAATAATAATGAAGAACCAAAGATTTCATCTAATGCTTTGATTTTTTTAACAGAATCTAAAGAACCATATGCAATCATAGATGCAGCTACATCTTGAATAGCATCATATGCACCACTTGGTAATGATTGAATTTCTGCAACCATTTCTGGAATAGGCAACCCTAAAATATCTTTAAGATCATTTGTTTTATATAATTTGTCATATAACTCTTTGAGCATAACATTCTGTTCTACAAATTCACGATCCTGAATAATAAAACGAGGCTTATATACCCAATTACGTCTTGTTGTAATCATATATACTAAATCTCTATACTCAATATATTCAACATCTCCATAATCGCCCCATCTATATAATCTTCCAGATTTTTCACCATCAACTAACAATAATCCACTTGTTATTGATTTACATGGTATTCCTTCTTCATTTTCATATTTTCTCTTATTATTAACAGTTACATTTTTGTTTTTACTATCAATATTATTTACAGCTTCTTCTGATACTTCTACAGAAGTATCAATAGTCAGATCTTCAACAATTTTTTTAGTAGTTTTCTTCATAGTTGTAGCCATTTAAAATATCTCCTTTTACTTCCAATAATAAAAGTGGGATAGTATAAACCATCCCACTTAATTTTATTTGTTATATTAGAAACTCCACTTACCAATTTTTCTTGTTACGATTGTAGCAACACCCATTCTTCTCTGAGCTTCATATGTCTGCATATCATCCATTGTCTGACCAATTTCAGATACTTCAAGAATTGTTTCACCACCATCAATGAACTTAACTGGTTTAAAGTCATCAACTAATGGTAAAATAAGTAAAAAGTCATCTTTTACTAATGTCTGTGCTAATTTATTATCTTTAAATCTATTAGGGATCTCAATAAGAGTTGTTCCTTCATAATCTCCAAGAATACCAGTTGCAGCAATCTGTTCTTTCTGTGATTCTGGCACCCAATGTACGTCTGCTGTACCACCAACAACACCAGCTAATTTATTTAACTGTTTAAGTGCTGTCTTTGTACCCATAATAACAACCTGTGTTTCATTTGCCATAGCTACATTTGCAAGTACTGCATCAAAGTCATCTTTCTTTGCACTTGATAATGCACCTGTTCCCTTAAAAGCAGATGTAATCTTAACTGCATCTGCAACTTTCATGAATTCACCAAATAATTCTTCCTGAATTTTCTTCATAAATGCTTTTGCAACAGCAGTTGTAAGATCATTCCAATTCTTTCTGCCCGTCAAGAATAAACGGATATCACCACCTACTTTGATACCATAAACGCTAGTAGGTACAGTAAAGCTTGAACCAGCACCTAATCTTTGGATGGTCAAATCATGATGGTCCCCAGACACTTTACTTACTGTTAACAGTACTTCATCATTTACCCAGAAATCTGTTCTATCGCCATCAGCAAGATTTCTCATTTCGACATAAGAATTGAAAAATTCATTTTCTCTCCAACCATATGCAATCTGCTGTTCAATAATTTCTTCAATAACTTCGTATAGAACAACTGCCTTTTCACTCTTCAGTGCTCTTTTAATCTGCTTATCTGTAGAATTCTTATCTAAACCAAGAACTTCAAAGCAAACTTCACGAATTACATCTTCAGCTTCTTTCTTATCAATTTCTCTATTACTTTCTGCATCATAAATTTTTCTTCCTGCAGATAAATCAAACATTAAATTTCTTACTTCATTTGCTAACATATCTTATTTTCCTCCTTTCGTATTATCTTTCTTATGCTGACTTCTCAGCTAATTTATTACCTGAAAGTTCTACACCCTTTCCAACTGTTGGTTCTGCATCAAAACCTTCAACAGAAATAGCAATAATATCTCCAGGAGCTAACTCGTAACAACGAACTGTGTCACCTTTTTGGTTATAAAAGTTGCTTTCTAATTTGAATGAGTTGTTATATTCTTCCTCAATCATTGGTACCTGATAAACGAATAATGCATTTACTGCTGATACTACTTCAACATAGTATTCGCCATTGTTTGCCTGTTCTCGAACAATACCATCAAATGATGTTGGTGTACCTTCCTCATATCTGTCTAATTCTAACCATGCACCCTTACCAACGAACTGGCCATTGTCATGATCTGCTGTTAATGTAACGTTATAAATATGTTTTCCACCTTCTCTAGCAAGAACTTTACTTGGGAAAGCAGTAGCATGTTTTGCTATTGTGTAACTAATTGCCATTGTTTTTTCCTCCTTCTTTTGCAATAAAAAAGAACCCATATTACTGGGTTCTGAAATCATTTATTATTATTTATTTTTTCTTTCTAAACAAGCCACCATAACGTCCTCTTTCTTCTGGCTGAGTAGGTAATGATACTCGATTAGTACCTTTGTTATTCTCATTTACTGAGAATTCAATTTTTCCATTTTTAGCATATGCTAATAATATTTCATCTGCTTTTGCAGAAACTTCATCTACAGATAAATCAAAATGATTATTCTTTAATTCTTTAAATTCTTCTGTATCAACAATTTTTGAATATGATTCTGATTTCAAAATCTTTTCTTTATCAGGTTCCGCTTCATATTTTGCTAACTTCTCTACAATAGAAGAGTAGTTTGAACGCATTTCATTTAATTGAGCATATTCTGAATCTGTTAATAACTCTCTATGTAATGCATATCTTTCACCATCAAAAGAAACATTATCACCATCTTTAATATACTTCTGACCATAAATTGATCCTGTACACCAACCTTCATATGCAAAATTATCATCATATACAGCAGATATATAATACCAATCTCCATCTGCTTCTTCATATGGCATCAAAAGAGTATATAATGCACTTTTTATATCTTCATGAGAAATTGAAAATGTTTTTGTAAACTTATTATCATCATTATTTTCTTCTTCAGAATCTTCAAGACCATCTGTTTCTTCTATATCATTATCATTTTCTTCAGACTCTATAGTTTCTTCATTATCATCTATTTCTTCATTATCAACTTCTTCTGCATCACCTTCTGAAACAGAATCTTCTTCAAATGCTTCTGCGAAAGCAGCTTCCAACTCTTCATCTGTTAAACCTTCATATTCAAAATTAATATCTTCTACAGTCTTATTATACTTTTCTAAAAGTTCTTCAAACTTTGACATTTGGTTATTTCCTCCTTTCGTAGAATTATTTTGAGTTTCCTCATTTATATTGTTAAGTAAATTAGAAATTCTTTCAAAGAACGAATCTAATTTCTCATTAATATCAATCAAATTAGAATTATTCTCTTTACTAAAATCAGCTATCTTTATATTTGCACCAGCCATACCAGGTTTAACTTCATCTCCATTATCTGTCTTACCAAGTATTGTTACTCCTGAAAAGAAAAAGTCCTTAATATCAAGATATTTTTCTTTTGCATTATAACTAAGTTCTCTAATCGACAACTCAACACTTACAGAACATTCTTCTTCTCTTTGAAGCACTTCTGCAGCATGAGAATATTCTTCAAAAATATATCCATCAATTTCTACATATGTTTTCTTTTTATCTTCATCATATACAAGTTGTGCATTACATGATTCAGGAACAATACCAACTGGAACTTCATCATATTCAATATTTCCATCTTCATCTTGATGCATATTATGCCCATAAAATTCCCACTGATCATTTACTTTATGTAAAAATCCAAGTATAGGTCTGTTTGAAAAAGATGAGAGAGCAGATTTCATAACTTCTTCATCTATATGACTTTGATTAAGGTTTGTTAATGTATGGCATGATTGTAAATGAACAGGCATAAGTCCTTCAGTATCTTTATTATCTTTACTTGCAAATAAAATATTACCTGGAACCTGTACGACAATTCTTTCATTATCATTTACTGCACTAAATGTTATATTCTCATTTTTGCTTACATAATAAGAATATAAATCGTCTAATGTTAATAATCTTACCTTATTACCCATATATACCTCCTCTCTTTTGTTTTAAATATAAAAATATCCCCTCAATGAGAGGAGATTATAAACATAAAATATTTGTATATACTACATTTTCATTATTATCAAATAACATTTTTCCACTATCATTTATAAAACAAAATTCTTTTGATGATTCTTCTGTTATCTCTATATATCCTAAAGACCTTAATTTATTAGCCATTTCAATATCACTTGTTTTTACAAAATTATAATTCTCCATTTATTGCCTCCTATTAATTGCCAGAACTATCTCTTTTATCTGCACTTGCTTCAGATTCATCTGTTGGATTATCATTTTCAGGTCTTCCACCTTCTTCATTACCAGACTGTGTATGACTTGATTGTAAAGGAACAAATAATTGTGTAACATTTAAACATTCTTCTTCTAAGAAATTAAGTGCCATTGTATCTTTTGCACTAAATCCATTACAAGCATTATATAATAATTTTGTTGGTAATCCATATTCAGCAGACTTTAATAATTCTTCTTTATAATCTTGTCTTGTATATGCACTTATTGGTGCAAACTTAACTTTGCATGGATTAGATACATAATATGATAAAAATCTATTAACAAATGATTGAATCTGCGGAAGAAGAGAAGATATAGCAAATTCAGTATTACTAATCTGTGCAGCTTTAAATGCTGTAGTTCCTTGAATATTAGAACCAAGTAATAATTCTCCACCACCACTAATATCTAATAAATTAGACATTGATTTTTGAATCTTATTTGAATCAGTTGTTGCGTCATCTTCAAAAGATATAACTTTTAATTCCTTACCTGGAATAATAGTAGTAGAAGAGTAATCTGGAACAGCATCATCATTTATCATTCTATTATAATATTTAATTATAGTATCTGGATCAATTTTCCAATCATCCAAATTATCTCCAATAGTTTCCATTGGTATATATAAAAGTCTATATATTTGTTGTTCATCACTTATTGCCTGAATCTCTTGCAAATCTAATAAAGATATTAAATCCTCAAACATTGCAGCAAATGGGGGGATTATTAAATCATAATCTTCATTTCTGAACTTTAAACAAAATGCATATTGATCTTCAAAATGTTGCCATTTTTCACCTGAACTTTGAAATGCTCTATACATACTTTGTATTGGATCGCCAAGATACTCAACAATATCTTCACGACTTCTCCAATATGACATATCCATTGAAAATGAAAAATCTCCAGTATAATATTGGCCATCAATTTTACAATAGTCAGGATCTAAGTTCATTAAGAACATTCCGTTTTCTTCATCATAAAAAACACAATAAAACGCAGCGTCCTCTCTTAATGCAATTACATTTGCTTTAAGCATCTCTCTTTGTAACCCCATTTTATCTAATACATCATGTGTTTCATTAAATGATTTTAATACTTTATTTTGATCTCCACCTTTTGTAAGATCATACTCAGGTATAACAGAACAACAATCTAAACAAAACATATTTGCATAAAACTTAATAATTCTAAAATATATATGCGATCTATAAAATAAATATCTTGATAAGTTTCTTAAGTTTCTTTCATTTGTTGCAGGACTTTGTAAGTAGCTTCTTACAGTTTCTTTATTAAAACTAGAAATATTTCTTGTATTTGTTTTTGTAACATTTCTTAATTGTTTTAATGCATTTTCTGCACTTTCAAAATTACTTATCTTATCTTTATTTTTTTCATACCATTCCCTTAATTCAGTAGTAGTGTGTGTCTGTTTAGGTGTGCTATTAGACACCTTATCTTTATTCATTGCTCGTGCCACAGCGACACCTCCTTCGTATATAAATAAAGAGCCACATATAAATGTGACTCTTTTAAATAATTATCTTCCAAATGCTCTATATCTTTTTCCTGCTCTCATTGGAAGTCTATTTATTAAATCTTCAAAATTATCTTGTTTTGGCTTAAGATTATTGGCCAAAATTTGTGTAATATAATAATTATATTCTAAAGAACTAAATCTATCCTTACGCATACCACTTCGTTCTTTTAACTTAACTTTATTATTTACAATTTCATGTTCAAGATTGATCATTTCATTCACCATTAAACTTGTTTGAATATATGGTAATTTAAGATCATCTTTTTCTTTTAATGACATATTTTTATATCCAGGCACTTTCCTAATTATATCTTCAGATTCAATTTCATTTTCTAAGAAATTAATATTACCATTTCTAATGCCAGCACGAAGAGAAGTAGCAGCCATTGAGTTAAAATCTGCTGTTGCTTTTATACACCATACACATTTTTTAGCTGTTCTTACTTTACATCTTTCTGCCATTTCATCATTATTACATGAAGTCATAGCTTTATATATCTCCCCAGTCATAGTGTCATATTGATCTCTGATGATATAATCATATACACCTAAACCAATTCCTTGTGAGTCAAGTACTAAATCAGTACATTTATATTTATTAAAATATCTCATTACTATGATTCCCAATTCATCAGTTGTTAAACCTTCAAAACTTTCTACATATACAATATTACTTGTATAAGTAGTACCATTAGGTATAGCTTGATTTATTACAATAGCAGTAGCATCGTTTGAATTCTTTCTTGATGACATAAGTGCAACGTCAACAGACATTATTCTTTTTTCATTTAATGAAAGATCAGGTATATTAATACCTCGTTTCTCATACATCTCAAATGGTAAAAATGATTGTTTAAGTTTCCTACATTTTTCAACATCATCATAATTAAAGAAAGCCCCATCAGTAGATCCGTAGAAAATACATTCCATTTCTATTGACCAAGATATTTCATCAAAATCTTCCTCACTCATTTCATCTGCAACTTGTTCTGGATCCAATAATCCTTCTTTAATTGCTAATTGATATGGTAATCCACAACAAAAATATCTTCTTTTATCATCTAACATATTAGCAAAATATGATTTTGCTTTATCATAACTCCAATGTCCTTGATACCATGCAGATGACATATACATTTCACAGTTTCTTTCAATGAGATGTTTATATTTTGGATTATCTAAATAACCTGGATGCCTTGGTGCTGTAAGGAATTTTTTAAGTACTGTATTAATCGTACCCAAGTCTACAAGACGAAATTCATCAATTACAACAATATTCGCACGATTATGTCTTGCATTATCATTACTTGCTACAATATGTATATACGAACCATTCTTAAAATCACATACCGGATTATTTGAATTTATTGATAAATATAGAATCTCGTTAGAAAGTAGTTTAGAACCCCAAGAATAATTCTTTAAAAATTCACTTTCTATTTTACCTAATATTTCTAATGCCTGAGATTTAACACCAGAAGCAACTACAATTTTTGTTCCAGGATATAATATACATCTTACAACACAATATAATGCAACTAACCATGACTTTCCCTGACCGCGGCTGGCCAAATACATGAAGTTAGTACTCTGCATCATCATATATATTAATATCTTTTGAAACAACTTTAATTTTATATTCAAATACTCAATTACAAATCGCTGAGGATTCTTTCTGAAATATGCTGCCCAATAAGCAACACCATCCATTATTTTTTCTGATTTTTCTTTTTGTATTTCATCTATCGTTTTTTTGTGTTCTGCCATTAGGTTTCATCCTCTAATGAAGAACCAAATACTTTTTCAAATATGGTTTCACTATCATCTTCAGAATTATACTGTGGTTTAGTAACAGTAAATTTTTTCATAAAACTATCATAAATATTACTAAACTTATTCTTTAAACCTAACATTTTATTTGTATGTCCTCTAAAGAATACATCTATATATAATCCTATCTTATCAACATCTTCTAATTCAGGATCAATCTCAGGTAATGGTCTTGTTTCTTCAAACTTTTGAATAAGAGTACCAAATGTTTGTGCCTCAATTAATGCATTTGAATTAGACTGTGATGGTTTAATTCCTAAAGATGTCATTATATCTTGTTGACTCTTTAATAAATCTTTTACATCTTTTCCAGCTTTTTGATTCTTTTCAATATTTAATTGATTAAAACATAAATTTTTAAACAAAACCTCTTGTGACTTATTATCACAAGGATATCTACTTACCCAATCCTGATATTCAGTTTCCAAAAAGAGTAAATCAGAAGTACTATAAGCATTACCAAATCTCCTTTTTGCAGATTTAATAATTCTTGAATTTTCATTTATTTCTTCTTCCATTTTTGATAATTCGATTTCATCAAATTCACTATCTTTAAAATGTTTCTCAGCATATTGTTTAAGAGATTTAATTGTTACTAAAGTATGCTGATATGCAGTACCTCTAGTTACTTCACCTAATTCTGCACCTACTGTTTTTATAGCTTCTTGATAAACAGATTCTATAAATGGAAGATCTAATTTTTCAAAAACTTTAATAGTCTTTTGTTTATTATCTATATAAGAGTTTGTTTTCTTATCATAATCAGTTGCTTGTAATAATAATGATTTTTTACATTCTGGATAAAATCCACTTGCAAATCTATCATCTGTATAAAATGCCTTTTGTATATGAAAATCATCACAACAATGACAATATAAAACATCTCTATCAATTATCCTATTATGATCCTTTGACAATTCTACATATTCTTTACGCAAAGCAACTGCACCTAATTGTTTAGATTCACTTTCTTCAAGTGCTCTTTTGACTTTTGCCAATATTGTCACCTTTCCTTTCCTTTTGTCCCTAAAGTCGGTGATTGGAGTCGAACCAATGATACCGGAGTTGCAGTCCGTTGTCTTACCATCTTGACTACACCGACATATATAGAAAAGAGCATTAACTATAAGAAGATAAAGTCAATGCTCTTAGAATTGTTCTAACACATTCCTGTTGAAGAACAAAAATTATTTGTTAAATTATATGTATCCACTATATTGTCAGATATAATATCTGCTAAAACTTCTTCAATATATTCAGGAACAAATACACCCCTAGAAGCAAATTCCGCATGAGCAATTTCATGAGCCAATACACGTTTGAGTAGAACACTTTTAATAGCATTTGATATATATATCTTTTTCCATTGTGGAATAGTAACACCTAATGTATATTCACCATTAGGATTTCTCAATATAGAAGAAGTGGGAGATACAAAACGTATTTCCCACTCTGAATTATTGATCATCATATTAGTTTATTTTTGAAACCAATTGTGTTAAATGCTGTTTTAATGCTGTCTTTTCTTCAGTAGATGCATCTTCTAACATCTCCATTACATCTTCACTAAAATCAGCTGCCCACTTCTTGATTTCTTTAACTTTTTCTGCCTTATCTGAACCATTTTCTTTCATATCCATATAAGTCTTTCTTGCAATACCAGCTCTACCTTCACGAATATCTCTTTCATATATTTCTCTATCATCCCAATTTTTATTAGGATTTGTTAAATGAGCATCTGTATAATAATGTGGTTTCATTCCTTTCATTCCAGGATACATTTCATCCCACATATCATATACACGACCGCGTTCTGTCATTTCGTCATACATAGGCATATAATATCTTGTACCATTTGAATTTCCTGAATTACCCATACCACCCATATTATCATTACCATTTGCATAAACAATAGGTGGAATACCTTTACCACCATAATATCTTGTCTCAGGTAAATACTGGTTCATATACATTTTATTCTCCGCATCAGAATTCTTATCCATTGCTTCTGTAATATCATGATAATACTCTGCTTCAGCACATAACTTCATAATTTCGGCCATATCTTTAGCAATATCAGCAACTTCACCTAATTCTTTAGCATCTACATTTTCAACATTCCCATTAAGCTGCATGTCTACAAGGCTTAAGGCTCTATCTTTGATTGTACAAACTTTTTCAAATTTTTCTTTAAAATCCTTTGCCATATCTACACCTCCTAACTATGCTGTTCTTACCGCAATTAAATTTGCGTTCTGAACGTTTATAGGAATTGTAGAAGTGTTTCTTACAGATACAGTTGTACAACAATTAGTAGGTGCATCTACATATGTACTAGCTGAAACATTAAAATAATTTTCCACAGCAGTAGGTGTTATTCTCATAGTTGTACTATCAATAGCCTCACCATCCTGAGTAATAGCAAGCGTGATTCCATTAGGTGCTGTCTGACCTGTAGGTACTGCCATATTACCACTAAAAGTAATTAAATAACGAGCATTGTTTGAACAACCACAGTCACATCCTCTGTTGCCCTTCAAAGTAATAAGTCCACTACCTTCTCTATGTGAAATATATTTTCCACCTTTTACAACAGTGTTAGTGAACAATATGTTTTGATTAGCTGCTACAAGCTGTATAGCATTAGCAATAATCTCCATAATAATTTCCTCCTTATACACTTATAATTTAGAAATTAACCTCACAGAAAATTCTGTGAGGCTTTATCTTATGTGTATTGAGAAGGAGATTTCATCATGAAAAAGAAATCTTGTATAAAACTTTCTTCTTTTATCTTTTGTAAAACTCTTATATAAAATCTCTTTTATATTTTTAATTAGCAATTACATCCCTGATTATATCCGCAATTACATCCAAACGGGTTGCATGTGATATAGCAAGGCTGAGGACATGGGCGTACATCATTAACGATGGCTGTTCTTAATTCAGCTCTGTCTAACTGTCCCTGAAGAGCGTATTTAGCATCTCTTTCAGCTTCTAACTGTTCACGTAATCTATTTGTTTCCATTGCATCTAATCTAGCTAAAATAGCCTGTGTACCTGCATTCTGAGCATCAACAATATCACGAGTATTAGTCTGTGCATTGAAGTTTGTCTGACAAAAACCGTTAGCAATAGCAGTAGTAATACCATTAGCTTGTGTAGCCATATTATAATTTGTATCAGAGAATCCTCTTTCAACTCCACGACTGATTTCAGCTGCCTGAGCACCTACATTATATGCAACATCTTTGATTTCTGCTCTTTGTGTACAACAACAATCTGCTAACTGTGTTGCAAGTGCATTTGTGTTCTGCATACCAGCAATTGTATCTTGCTGAATAGCATTTGTGATAGCATATGTTCCACTTGCAATAGATTTATCTAATCCATTTATCTGCTGGGCAGTCGTATAAAATCCATCACACAAACCATTAGTTACACCTTCAAATTTTCGATCCATGACTAATCCTTGATCTGTTATAGCCTTGTTCAACATTGACATATCATTATTTAAGACATAGCCTTCATAGACACTTGTAGTTTCACGAGCAGCACCGCCACCAAAACCACCATTGCCATAACCATATCCACCCCAACCAAATAAGAGAATGATAATGATTATCCAAAACCAACCGCCACCATAAGCTCCATCACCAAAAAATCCGCCACCATTTCCAGCAGCAGTACCTGTTGGAGCCACATTCATTGTTACAGGAATAGAACTTCCATTCGAAAACATAATTTTTTCCTCCTTATAATTTATTATCAAATCTTTGGCCAAAGATAATTGATTTTAACAATAAATTAAAGTCGATCAACGACTCTTTATCTGGAGTATTTTTAGACATTAAAAAAGATCAGTATTTTCATACTGATCTTAAAACTATAAATTTTCATAATTTTCACGAATCTCGTGTTCTGATGTTTCTATAAAGTCAAACAAAATTTCGAGTATATCATTATTTATAGAACCTATATTTTGATATGTAATCTTATTTTTATTAAAATAATAAAAAATATCTGTCATTACAATTGAATCTTTCCCGTTATTTGGGTTTGTATTTGTTTCTGAATTATCCAAATAAAAATTACCAGGAAAACCCAATTTATGAAATTCTTGACTATTATTTTTTATAGAAGTCATTATAACGGATATAAAATCATATGGTAATCCATTAATTTGTCCATTGGAATCTTCTATAACAATAAAAGAGTGACGTGGAATTGTCATCCCATCTACTTTAAAATTATTTATAAGTATGATATCTCCAATTTTGCACATTTATCATTTGTCCCTTTAATAGAATTCGCTGTTACTCGTTTTTCTCCCGTTAAAACTGACTCTGGCCAATTCATAGGCGAAATTTTTTCCAAAGAATCTCGATTTGAAATAGAACCAGAGAGGCGATTATTAATTTTATTAAAATCCAATTTTCTCATCATTTTTCTCCTTTCAAAACAAGAATATATAGTAACTTAAAGTAATTATATCACACGTCTATAAAAAGTCAATAAACTCCTCAATTCATCTTAACTGTTGTTGTACCTGATTCATTAGCTGATCTGCATCAATTCCTTTTTCTTTGCATATATTTCTTGCAACTTGTTCAACACCAGACATATCCCCATTATTTACCATATTCATTACATTCTGGAATATTGGATTGTTACCTGATCTTTGTTGTAACATATTCATTGCAATTTGTTGTGGATTACCACCTTTAAACATTTGAAGAAGTTGTAATAAATTATTCTGCATCATTATTCACCTTCTTCCTTTTATTGATAGGAATAAAATCTGAAGTTGAATTTTGACTTATAGAATCAAATTTATTATTTAAATCTTCAATCATACTTTGTATATCTGTTAATTTTTGATTAAAGTTACTTAAATCTTTTGATGTATTTTCTTTTTTACCCAATGGTACATCAATCACTGGTGTATATGTTGTAATTCTAGTGGTCCCATCATTATTCCAAGTCTTTATATATATACTTGTCATATCTGCTTTAGGATATACTCCATAGGAACCAGGTGCAATTTCTTGTACTCTTGCAGTTTCTTCACTATCAACAATTTTACCATTTAATGCCGGTACCTGTGGAGGTTGCATCATTGTTTGTGGTTGACTTTGTTGCATAACAGAGTTATAATTGCCATAAGGTGTATAATTGGAATAATTATACGGTTGCGAACTTTGATAGTTCTGATAATAATTTGGTAACATAAAATAGACCTCCAATTCTGAATTTGTCTATCTTTTGTATATTATTATTATCTTTTGTAATAGGAGAGGGCAGAAGATTATCTGCCCCATTATTAACTAAAACATAGAGTGAGTTCTTACATCTTTCCATGCTTCTGATATATACTTAATAAATTCTTTATCTTTAGAACAAACTGATCTTGAATAATATGTACCATCTTTATCTACCCATGACTGCGTAATCATATTATCAGAAGATTCTTCAATAAAATCATTTTTAAATTTACATTCATTACAATCACATTTTTCTTCACATTCTTCATCTTCATTATAAAAACTAAAAGAATAAACTGTGTTAAAATCACTTCTATGTAAACATTTTAAATTAATACATTTTTGAACTGTTCTTCAATTAGTCTTTCAACCAATTCATGCATATCTTCAAATTTTAATTTTACAATTTTATTCATATCCTTTTTTCCCTTAATACATATTTACATTGTAAATAGCATCTATACCATGTTCATCACAAACTAACATTGTTTGAGATGGATTACTTGTTAATCTTTTTTCAATTGTATAATCATCTCCAGATCCTGCTAAACTACCTGATTGAATCATCTTGACTCCATTAAATTCACTCATAGCAGGGTAGTGCATATGACCTCTTAATATTGCATATGGTAGAAAACCTAACATCATTGTTAAATCTGACACTCCTGATTTTGAAAAACTATCAAAATCTCCATGTGTACCTATATATGTTTTTTGACCTATATTTATATCAACAATCCCTGAATCTAATTTTCTATGTTCCATAACATGAAAATTATTTTGATCTTTTAAACAAAGTCCAACAGCCCAACTAATTATGTCATCTAATCTTTCATCATGTAAAGCATCCTCTTTTTTATCAATACGAGAGTGATTACCAGATACAGAATAAAAACTTACTACTTCAAACATTTTGCAACACTCTAAACAAAAAGAAGATATTAACTCTGTTGCCTTTTTAACTTGTTCTATTACATTTTCTTTATTTGTAATTGCTATAGATTTATGAATAGATCCACTTATCTGATCTCCAAGAGATACAATATGAGCTTTCCAAGGATGATATAAATCAGCCACTTCTTTTATTTTAACTAAATATTGAGTTAATCTTTGCTTTGCTATATCAGAATTATAATCTCCAAAATTGCTATTAAAACATTGGCCAATATGTAAGTCTGATAACATAATTATCATTTCTTTTTTTCTTGTTAACATAATTGGATTATCAACTACAGGAAAATGAATTCTTCTAATATCCTCAAATTTCTTTTCTAAGATATCTAAAGTTTCTTCAACTCTTGCACCTGTATAATTCTGTTTGTTCCATGCATTACGTTCATCTCTATATTTAATTTTTGCAATTTCTAAACGCCTTATTTCATCAGTGATAGCGTCAACTGTTTCTTCATTACTCGAAACAAATAAAATAGGAGACTCTTGTGTAGAAGTCTCCTTAACATTATCAACCATATTATTATTTTCTTTGTTGATTGCTGCCCATTTTTTTCGCCAAACAGATTCGGTTTTATTTTTTTCTGTTAATCTGTTCATTTCATCACAAACTTGATCCCAAGTCCAACCATTTTTCTTTTTATCAGCAACAATTCTAATTAATAAATCTAATTCTGTTTCATTTTCTAATTTATTATATAAAGGCTCTATGATAATCACCACCCAACCATTATTCTTCATCAGAAGATACTTCACTAATATCAATTTCATCATCTGGTAAATATAAATCGTCCTCAGATACAGCCTTGATAGAAATCTGAATCTGTTCTCCTGCAAATTCATTAAGATACTGATTTAATTCAATGTCAAAATGTCCTCCATCTTTGTCATCATAAGATACAATCTTTGCATCAGTTGATAATTGACCTTTTACAGTAAATGATTTTGTAGTGTTTTTCTTATAAGTTAAATTTGCCATTATTTATTCTCCTTTTATTCCTAAAAATAGGAGAGTAGCATATACTCTCCTTATCACTCTATAAACTACAGAATATCTTCAAGACTAATATCTTCTCCAATAATTCCATCTACACAACCTAATTTTTTTGCCTGATCAGAATACATATATAATTCAACTCCGTACACTTTATCATAATATTCACTTTCGATTTTTGTATGTTCTAAAACATATTGCTTAGTTCTTTCTTCCATTGAATTGAAAAATTTTACAGTATCCTTAAATTTAGAAGAAGAGTTACTAATTTCCATATCTCCATCATGTTGTAAAAATACAGTATTCTCAAATGCATATCTTTCATGACAACCTATAAATAAATGATAAGCCATAGATGCAACTAATCCCATTCCGATAGCAACAACAGGTGTCTTCGAATTACTGATAATATCAACCATATTAAAACCAGTAATACAATCACCACCAGGAGAATTAATAAGAATAGTAATTTTCTTTCTTTTTTCTGTAGGAATATTTTTATCTTCCATATTCCACTTTATAATATAATAAGAATAATCTTCAATAATATCATCAGTTACTTCTTGATTGAATATTAAAATTCTCTTATTTAATCCATCCTTAATTACATTTTCATACAAACTTTCTTTATTACTATTTATTAAACTATATAACCCTTCCATATTCCTTTTACTCCTTTATTACCATTTTACGAAGAATATCTTCAATCTTTTCAAATTCGTAATACCAAATTTCTAATAAATCTATTTGATTATTATTAGCATATTCTTTTTTTCTTTTATCATGTTCTTTTTGAATTTCTAAAGATTCTTTAGATTGAAAACCACTTGTAATCGTACCATCATGGAATCCACCTTGAAATTCGATTAATAAATTGATGTTTGGTAAATAAAAATCATAAGATAACAATTTACCTTTAATTCCTACTAAACCATCAAATGTTTTTTGAGGAATAAATTTAATATTATTACTTTCCAAAAATTTTCTTATTTTTTGTTCACCTTTTGATTCTTTACATATTGGACATCTTTGTCCGTTTATGAAATTATCAGATGTCATATAAAAATAGTGGTTGCATTTTTTATGATAAAATTTAATCTTAGTTTTTGCATTTTTATACTCACTTTTTATTTCATATTCTCCATTTGTTAATGAAAAAATTTCATTTTCTATTTGTTCCTGACTTTTTACAATATTACCAAAACAATATGGACAACGTGTTCCATAAATAAATCCACGTATTTTTATATCAAAAATATTTCCGCATATTTTATGCAATATTTTCACTTTAGAACCAGTTCCTTCATAATTACTCAATATTTCATAATCTGGGGCTTTTTCTTTTATATACTCAACAAAATCATTATGAGTCTTACATTCTTTATTTGAACATCTTGGACAATATGCAACTGCATTTATTATTGTATTAGGTATAACTTCCCATATGTAATTACATTTTTTATGAAGTATTTTAATCTTTGTTTTACTATCTTTAAAATCAGTTAGTAATTCATACTCATCATAATGATTCGTATAAAATTTATCAGAAAAAGATTTTGATGTATATTTTATACGATGAGAACATATAGGGCATCTATTTCCAGAAATAAAAGAATCTGGTCTCATATAAAAAATATTTTTACATCCCTCATGATAAAATTTTACTTTAGTTTTTGCATTTATATAAGTATCTACAACTTTATATTCATCAGAAACTAATTCATATATTTGTTTTTTAAATTGTTCATCTGTTTTTTTCAAATTTGTTGTTTCCTTATGTATTTACATTTCCTCTGCAATTAATGCAATACGACTTCTATATATATTTTTTAATTCAATTTCTCCATAAAAATCCTGTCCTCTAAATACTTCAGACATTCGTTTCATTCCATTATTGTACCCAGAATATTGAATTAAATCAACCTGAGCATTATAATCTCCATCAATAATTACTTTTGTATCTTCTCCTATTCTTTGTAGTGCAAGTTTCATTAATGATATATCCATATTTTGTGCTTCAGTAATATATACTGCACAATTTTGTCCAGTTGTATCATATCCACGAATATCACACATTGGTAGAATAGTTAATTTATTTTGAAGAACTAATTGATCAATTATTACTTTATCTCCAAGTTTACCAGCTAACATATTACCAACACTAGAATCTACTAATTTCTCTAATTGTGAACCTGGTAAGAAGCCCAATTTTGCAGCATTTGCAGTTGGTGTTGGGTTTACGAACATAACAATTTTATCAATTTTATGTTTTTCTAATAACCAAAATAAATACCCTAAAGCTAAATATGATTTTCCTGTACCAGCAGGGCCTTTGATCATTGTTAATTGGTTTTTATCTAAACTGTTTAATACTAACTGTTGATATACATCTTTATTATATGGCTTTATATCACCAAAGTAGTTTGTTTTTATTTTGGGGAAAGAAACAGCATTATATTCAATTCCGTCCCATCTAAGAATATCAACAACTTCACTATTATTATTTTTAATTATCAGATATTCGTTTATAAGCAACCCATATATGTTTTCTTCTTGATGCTCATAAAAATAAGCCATATCTTCATCAGACATGACTATTTCTTTAAACCCAGTATATTTTTCTTCAGCATTATTAGTGTCATCCCCAATATTCAAACCAAATACTTTCTTTGCAATTACTTTACAACTTAGATCTTTGGTATAAAAAACTAAATCTTCTAAATCATATTCATCTCTTAGATAAGCTGCACATGCACAAATTTGAATATCAGGTTTATCAGGAATCAATCCTTTTTCAATTATATATTTTTCAATTTTTTCATCATAAACCACAACATCAATTGTATCTAAATTATTATCTAATGCATGAGTTGCTTTTCTTGTTTTATATTTTACTGAATCATCTTTATTCTTGGATGTCTTAATGTGTTCCATCTCCATAAGACATACTGAAGATGTAACAATTTTATCTTTTGTCCCTAAATTATCAAAAATATTGGAACCTAATTCAATGAGATAATTGGTGTCATAAAATTTCACCATACCTACACACCTCTTCCTTATTTTCTAATTTGTTTCAATTTTGTAAGATTTGGTTTATTCTCACACAAATAATACTTTTTATTTGAACTATGAGATGTTGAAATTCCCCCTTCTCCAAAAGGGATTCCCATTTTATTAAGTTTCATTGCTTCTTCTTTTCTAATTTGTACCAAAATTTTTTCCTCGTATTTCATAATATTTCCTACAAAGTAGGATAGTAGCGCAAGTGGGAGAACTCGAATCTCCACACCGCATATATGCGATGAACGGATTAGCAATCCGGGCCAATACCAATTATGGACTTACACCTGCATTTTATTTATATTTATTCAGCTTCAGCAGAATCTGTTGTTGATTCAGTATCATCTGGTTCTGTAGTTGGAGGAATAGAAGAGTTTTCATCTTCAGATTCATCTCCTAAATCATCATCATCAATATTTGTATCATTATCTTCAGATTCATCAGCATCCTGAATATCAACAGTAATAGTAACAATCTCTTTCATATCTGCAACGACATCAAGAGCATCTTTTTTATACTGATCAAGTAATGTAATATATTTATCTTTAACTTCATTCTTATCTGTTGTTTCAAAATCAACAACCTTATATTTTCCTGTAGGTTTTTCTACAATTTCATCATTTTCAATTACTTTTTCAACAATTTCTTTACGCATTGTTGCATAATTCATAGAGCCATTGGCCCCTTTAATCAAAATCTTATAAATCATAATTTTTCCCTCCTCAAAATATTGAATGGCCCCAGGATTTGAACCTGTCTCTTTCTTATTCAGATTGAGATACCACCTAGGCCCCAATAAAAAAGACAGGGATATTTCACCCTGTCTCTGTATCACCAAGTTCCCTTAGTGCAACTAATCGTATATACCCAACATGGTACGCATTGTTAGGAGGCGTGTTGGGGTGTACTCAGTACATTACTCGTCAGTACTTTTCCTTTGTCTTTTATTAGGCTCGTGTTAGAGCAAATAATTATTTAATGGCCTTTCGCCTAGATCTTTATAGCTCAGTTTATGGATAACTGATAACCCCAAGCGTTTAATGACTGTCCTGTTATTGGAAGTACGCATTCAGGCAGTTTGGAATTCTATATAAACAGCCAAAGGGTACAATACTTATTTTAACGTGGTATAGTCCTACATGTCCCTTACAACATTATTGTTTTATTCTCTTCAGGCTGTTATTTTAGTAGCGAGAACTGGATTTGAACCAGTGATCTTCAGTTTATGAGACTGATGAGATGACCAACCTTCTCTACCTCGCGATATTATTATATATTATATTTAATTATATTTATAATAATTATATTATATATATATATATATATATATATATA
>JAZQNA010000063.1:0-84208 GCA_045627125.1 Candidatus Absconditabacterales bacterium
ATCTATTAATAAATACGTATAATTATAAGTATATATAGTAATATAATTATATATATTAATATAATATATAAGGAGGTAATAAATATAATTGATATAGATATAAGTAATTTATACGAAGGTCAAGTAATAAAGAATTATAAAGAATTGTGTAAGCTTACAGGATTAATACCAAGTACAGGTTATAGTAAGATAATGCAAATAAATGAAATCAATAGATATGTTGATTTAATAAAAGAAGAGAATAAAAATAGCTATGTGGTATTAGAGATATATGATCATCCTCTTCCACCGGAAGCTGCTAACAATTCAAAATATTTACAGTTTGTACAAGACATACTATTATTTGATTTAGCTGAAGAGAACCAAAGGACTGTATATAAGAGTAAAAACGAGCTTGTACAACTATTAGGATTAGTAAATAATCAGTATATATCTTATAAGAAGAAAAAGAACGATTTAGTTTCTATTGATAGTAGAATGAATGAATGGGAAATAAATGAGTTCTATAAAAGATGTGATGCTAAGATATATTCAATAATAGAATCTTCTCTCAAGAGTTTAAAAAAAAGACTGTTGTTAGATTATTCAGATGCATATAAGATATTTTATAGAAATGAATCCGGGGAACAGCGTTGTAGAATAGCTAATAATCTGGAGCATAGTTTAATATTAAAGGTAAAACATGACATAATGGAAGAAATGGGATTTAGTAGTGAATACCAAATATATCTTGACTATGATAAAAGAGTTTATTATTATAATCGTATAAATGAAAACTTAAAGGAGTTAAGAAATTGGGAAGGTGTGTTTCAATGCTATAAGATCATATATGATCCTTATAATGCTATAAAGGCAATTAATTCAGATATGGAAAAAATGAGATTAAATGATTTAATGATAGAAGCCATAGATAAACAAGCTATAAGCAAATACAATAAATCATTAGAAAGTTCATTTGTGTATCCAAAAGATTATATTGAAATGCAGGCTCTCCTATCTGAAAAGTTAATAAAGATAAAGAAAGAACCGGATGTAAATGAAAACTTAAACGCATGACGAATAATTTTGACCTATATTGTATTTTAATGTGTTAGACGATAAAGATTACCTAAAAAGATATAAAACTCAATACAGAGCCTTCTGGTGCGTTACAGAGGTATTCTATGAAAGGAAGTGATTAAAGTATGGAAAAGTATGTAATGAAATTTACTTGTGAACCATGTGACCAGTTTGGTTGTTCATATGGAGGTGGAACTCCTGTAATGGCTTCAATAATACTTAATGATGACAAAATGATTATTAAGGATGAAGAATATATTATTGATAAGCTATGCGGGATGATAAAAAAAGAATTACACAAGGAGGAATTTTAATTGTCAGAATTTGGATATAAGATACAAAATTTTGAAGCAGGCTCTATTTACAGTTATGATTTAGGATTGCGTGATCAGTATGATGCTACCGAAGCTATGTTGACTAATAGTTTGTTTACAACGTTTTTAGAGCAGAATGGACTATCTATACACAATGAAGAATCTACCAGAGATATTATTTGTTTAGATTTTAATTATGGAAGCAGGAGCTTTGAAGAAGAACTAAAACATTTAAAAGACAGAGCAAAGAAAGCGAGAATTGAATTCAATATTGCAAGGTCTTTTGGATACGAAGATAAGATAAAAGACAAGAGATATAAAAGAAAGAAATTATCAGAATTATATTTAAAAGCCCTTGAGAATAAAGATAAGTTTAATAAGACCTCTAAGAATGATATTAGAACTAAGTTCTATAATGATGGAGTTAACATTACTTATAAAACTTACAACAAGCAAGGTGAGGTTATAAAGAGCGAAACAATACACTATCAAATGCTTTATAGAACTCCCGGAAAAGCAAAAGCCGGTAAGTGTATGTTTATAAGAGATAGACTTTATAAAAAAGCAAGAAAGTTTTTGTATATGGGAATAAAACTTCCCAAAGAAAATGCTCCAGTAGTAGAAATTGGTGCCTACTCTTCTCTTATAACCAGTACCATTATAGGAACCATACAAATCAAACCTGAAGAAATATTAGTATTAAATGAAGTTTCTTCTAAATTTAGTACTAATGTTGTGGCAATCAAGATAGATGGATTAAAACATTGCTATACTGAAAGATTATCTGACTATGAAGTTAAGAATGATATGTTTGATGGTCAGGCATTGGTTGACTCTTCTATCTTTCCAGAATGGGCTGATGGGTATATTCTATTAAGACATCATATGACTAAGTGTGCTGCATTTAATACTAATCTTCAAGATTTTTATAAAGATTATTATGGAGATAGTTATTCTACTGCCACTGTGACAGATATGTTTGGTAATGAAAGAAAGATTAAAGATATTAAATTGGTAACTACTGAGTCTGCACTAAAATGGTTAAAATTTAATATAAGTTTTGATTACTGGTCTGAATGGGTAAAAGCAAATGATTGTATGTTTGGAATTGTGAAAACAACACACGAAAGCAAATTTGGTGATGTTCAGAGGATGTCTTATCAAATGGTAAATGCTTTGACGGAAGACATAATGCCCAACGTAGTATCTTCTAGTGTAATGTATATTAATAAACTAAAAACTGATGATTATATTTTTTTAGAATATTTAAAAAAGAATGCAAACTTCTGTAATGATTTTGATGTATTGGTTGCAATAGCCGAGAAGAATCCTGATTTTGTAAGAAGTGAATATTTTAGAGAAAGAAAACAAGCAATAATAAAAGCCTACGTAATGGATTTTAAAAATGGTAGATGCCTTCAAAACGCAGATAACTTGACAATATGCGGTTCTCCGTATGCAATGCTTTTGCATAGTGTAGGTGAAAATGTAGAAAATGATCCTACATTCGAGCAGGAATCAGATTCTATACAATGCTATTCAGAGAAGTTTGAAGATGGAGAATATCTTGCTTCTTTTAGAAGTCCTTTTAATTCAAGAAATAATTTAGGTTATTTGCATAATCATAGGCATCCATTAATTGCTAAATATTTTAATTTTGGAAAATTATGTGTTGCTGTAAATATGTTACATACAGATTTTCAAGACAGAAATAATGGGTTAACAAACTGGCTCAGCGTACAGAAATGTGCGTAAAAAACATTCAGTGAAAATTGGAAAGCTAAATAAATGTGTATTATAAGTTTTACGGAGAGGTAATGGAAGAAAAAATAATTAATGGTAAAACTTATAGATTGGTAACTTTAAGAGAAAGAAGTAAATGGGTTTCTGCTGATGGAGATTTAATTAATCCTTACAGAAATCAAAAAGTTGGAATACATTATAATCCTGATGGATATCCTTGTACTGGAGGAGGAGTTCCTGTTCATTTATATGTTGCATATGGATGGCTTGATGGATACTTTGAAGGTGCTGAAGTTAATCACAAGGATTTTGATAGAAATAATTACAATGTAGAAAATTTAGAATGGATTACTCATGCAGATAATGTAAAGTATTCTGTAAATAATAATTCTGAAGTATGGAAAAGCAGTAAACAAGGAACTAGAAATGGAAGGGCTACTTTTACAGAAGATGAAGTAAAAATCATCAGAGGAATGTATGATAATGGAAATAGCATTGCTGATATAGTTAGGGTATTTTATCCAGAATTAAAAACTCAAAATCAATACCATAATATACATTCAACATTTGCAAATATATGTAAAAGAAAGACTTGGAATTGTATATAAAAAATTAAACTTATAATACACATTTACATGCCAATCAATTGTCAAGCTTATGAATACCAATTAGTAGTAAGAAGACTTAGAGACTAGGTAGTGACTAGGTAAAAGAATAATCTACCCACGAGTGCTGAATACCTTACCAAGTAATGTTGAAGGTAAAGATATAGTCCGACACTCCGGTGAAAATCGGAGAAGTCACAGATAAAGAGCTGTGAATATAACAATTTTAGCAGATCAAGATTCTGATAGTTTGTATGTAACAAATCAAATAGATATTGTAGAACACGCAAAGTATTGTTATGACAATTATCCTACAATAGTAAATATGATTCCTAAAGAAAAGAATCATTATAATAATACACCTGAAGATTTTGCATTAATTGACAATAAGCTTTCTGCATCTCAATTAGCAATAGGTGAGTCAAGTAATCTTGCACAATTAGCTTTGTCTTATACATATAATTTTAAAGATGAAAAATATTCAAATTATGTTTGTATATTATCGGTGCTTGCTCAAGCGGCAATAGATAGTGCGAAGAGGGCGTTTGATATAAATGTATCTGAAGAAATAAAAAGAATTAAAGATGATATGGATATAAACAATAATAAGTATCCGGTATTTTTTTCAGCTATAAGAAAAGATTTTAACAAATCCAGATTAAATAAAAAATTAAACTGTCCTATGAATTATTTATATAATATGGATATTTCAAAGATAAGGGATAATAGGTCTACTCTTCCAATGAAATATTTTTTTGAAGAATGTAAGTATGAAAACGATAGAAGAAAATCTAAGAAGGTTGAAGAATTAATTCAAAAATATTCTTTTGATTTATATAATTGCAACATATCTGAAAATAATGATGAATACATAGTAATGCAATACAATTTTGATAAATTAATAAATGATATAAAACAAATAAACATATCTAAGAATTATAGAGGTATGATGTCTTGGTTGATTAATAGAGCTTTTATAATTACTCCGGGATTAAAATCAAATAAAAAGATATATTCTACTACTCTAAATAAGAACAGAGCTTTGCTTTTAAAGGTTTTGTATACGATCAACCCTGATGTATTTTTACAATGTTTCAAATCAAAATGCAACTAAAAACTTAAAAATCTGTATAAAAAGTGATTAAAAAATGCCTGTTTTTTGTACACCGAGCGATTTTTCGTATAGCATTTGTTTCATTATTTATATATCAAATAGCTATCGGAGTTAACGGATCTTATGATAGAGAGCAATTCTCTGTGGCAGAAACTGAGTATTTCAGGAGTAGCTACACCGCTTTTACCAACTGCGGGATACAAATACGGAACAGCTGTACTACTTTTTTTGATAAAGTTGCCTAAGGCTACAGGCTTAGTATGTAGCCACATGTGTTAATAATATTATCCCAATAGGGAAATTTATATGAATATAAGGAGAAAATAAAAATGAATAAGAAGAAAAACTATTCTTCATTTGAAGAAGTAGCAGAAGCTCTTGGTTATAAGAGTTCCAACAAAAAGAACAGTGAGAAGATCGAAAAGAAAAAGGAAGTGTTCTTGTCTAAGAATAAGTGCAAAGGTTGTGGAGAACCTCTTACTTTTATTTCTGGAACCAACATTATGACTTGTACCAATGATAAGTGCAAAGGCATAAAAATCAAAAGAGCTAATGCAGACGGTGAAGAATATGTGACCTACGTTCCTTCATTTTTCTTATTAAATGAAAATGGAGAGCGTCTTGCCAATGAAATATTCGAGTAAAAGGAGAAAACAAAATGACAATTTTTAGAGATGACTTAATTAGAAAGATTTCGAAGAAATCAGGATTTACTATGAAAGACCTTAGGGTTGTTTATGATGTTACTATTGATGTTATAACTGAATGTTTAAAAGAAGGAAATGATATTGAGCTTGCAGGATTTATTAAGTTCTTTTCAAAGCAGGTTCCTGCTAGAACTGTATATAGTCCTATTACAAAGGAATATATTGACAAGGATGCCAAAATTGACATAAAGGCAAAATTTCCCGGAACATATAAGAAATTCATTAATAATGATGTCAAGAACACCCATGACTAAAGTCACGAGATGAATTGACATATATATCCAAAAATATATTTAAAATCAGAAAATAAAGTGAGGTGAAGTAAGTGGAAAAGGCTTATCGTTATCGCATTTATCCAAATAAGAAACAACAAGAAATAATTGCGAAAACATTTGGATGTTCAAGATTTGTATATAACTATTATCTTAATAAAAAAATTGAATTATATAAAAAACGAACAAAAGTCAATGAATTATAATGCTTGTTCCGAAGATTTAACTACTCTTAAACAAGAATTAGAATGGCTAAAAGAAGTTGATTGCACTGCTCTTCAATCCTCTCTTAAAAATTTGGATATGGCTTATCAAAAGTTTTTTAAAGAACATTCTGGCTATCCTAATTTTAAATCGAAGAAAACACATAGATTTTCTTATAAATCAAAGTACACAAATGGCAATATCAAGTATTGTGATAGATGTATTAAGTTACCCAAACTTGGAATGGTAAAGACGAAAAACAAGTTAATACCACAAGGCAGGATTCTTAATGCTACTGTATCACAAGAACCAAGTGGAAAATATTTTGTATCACTTTGTTGTACAGATGTAGATATTAAACCATTTGATAGAACTGGTAATGCGATTGGTATTGATTTAGGAATTAAGGAATTTTGTATTACATCTGATGGCGAAATGATTTCGAATCCGAAGTATTTGAGGAAATCATTAGATAAACTTGCTAAGTTACAAAGAGAATTATCTCGAAAATCAAAAGATGGTTCAAATCGTAATAAGGCAAGAATTAAGGTTGCAAGGTTGCAGGAACATATAGCTAATCAGAGAAAAGATTTTTTACAAAAACTATCTACTGAGTTAATTAGAGAAAATGATGTCATTTGCATTGAAGATCTTCAAGTAAAGAATATGATTAAAAATCATAAACTTGCACAGTCTATTGCAGATGTATCATGGTCTGAGTTTACTAGACAGCTTAAATATAAGGCAAATTGGTATGAAAAACAAGTTGTTAAAGTAGATAAATTTTATGCAAGTTCTCAAACTTGTAATGTATGTGGATATGTAAATAAGGATACGAAAAATCTTAGTGTTAGAGAATGGGAGTGTCCTTGTTGTCATACACATCATGACAGAGATGTAAATGCTGCCATTAATATTCTTAATGAAGGATTGAGAATATTAGAAGTAGCGTAAACGAATAAAACGGTAGGAACTATCGGGTTAGCTTGGTAAATATCTTTTCAATAGAAAGGAGTTCCCAAGAATCTCGTGGCTTTAGTCATGAGAGGTTCAATAATAAAACTGAGGAGTAATATCTATGATTAAAATTGACAAAAAGGAAAGAGATTGGCTAGTTAATAATGGAGTAAGAGTTGGATCTGAAGGGGTAAGCAGAACTTATTCCCATTATAAACATTATTATCTTTGCGAAAATAAACATAATATGGTGATGCATGACAAATATGTCAAGACTCATACTTCTAAGTAAAGGCAGGTAATAAATATATGGAGCATAGATTATTTTATGATACTAATGCTCTTCTAATACTTCAAGAATTGGCTTTTGATGATATGTTCTACATATCTCAAAAGACACTTGAAGAAATAGAGAATATTAAAACGTCTAATAATAAAGACAATGAAATAAAATATAGTGCAAGAAAACTTGCACATTTGTTAATTGAAAATGAAGACAAATATAGAGTAGTTGAAACCGATGACAATATTTTTAAGATATTGGATAAATTACACGTAGATACTACTCCTGACAATATTATATTAGCTACTGCTTATTATATCAATGAGTGGTATGAACAAAATAATCTTATTGTTTGTACTAATGACTTGAATTGTAGGTTTATATCTAAAAATATTTTCAAACTTAATACTAAAAGCATTGAGGAATTAGGGTTTGATAATGTGAATGAAGATTATGTTGGTTACAAAGACTTAACATTATCTGATGAAGAGATGAGCTATTTTTATCTTAACATTGATAAGAATATATACAATTGCAAGATAAATGAATACTTGATTATAAGGAAAAGCGATGAAGAAATTGTAGATACTTATAGATGGACAGGAACAGAACATTATAAAGTTCCAAAAAGTAGAAATATTAAATCTACTTATTTTGATAAATTAAAACCAAAAGATATATATCAAGCGTGTGCAATTGATTCATTATTGAATAATACAATAACTGCTATTTCAGGAAAAGCAGGCTCAGGAAAAAGTTTATTGTCATTGATGGTGGCAATGAGTTTAATTGAGTCTGGCAAGTATGATAGATTGGTTATTTTGTTTAATCCTACAAAAGCAAAAGGTGCTAGTGATATGGGATTTTATGGAGGAGACTTTGGTGATAAAGCAATGCAAAATTCTATTGGTCATATATTGACAACCAAATTTGGAGATAGATATGCTATTGATTTATTATTGAGCAATGAAAAACTTAAGTTAGTAAGCATGGCTGATTGTAGAGGAATGGAAATTAGAGACAATGAAATTCTTTATATTACAGAAGCACAAAATACTTCTGTAGAGCTTATGAAATTATGTTTGTCAAGAGTTTCTTCGGGTGCAAAGGTAATTGTTGAAGGTGATTACCAGACGCAAGTAGATTCCTATTTATTTAATGGAAGTGCTAACGGTCTAAAGAAAGTTATTGATGCTTTTAAAGGACACGAAGAATTTGGATATATCAAACTTAAAAATGTTTGGAGATCTAAAATCGCAGAATTGTGCGAATTATTATTATGATTAAAAGGAGAAATTAATTAGTATGGATGAATACGTTGCAATAGATTTAAAGAAATTATTTGATAGTCAGGATTGCAAACTTCCTGATGCAACTGAATATGGATA
The DNA here is from genome assembly GCA_045627125.1 of Candidatus Absconditabacterales bacterium. Lineage (GTDB taxonomy): Bacteria > Patescibacteriota > Gracilibacteria > Absconditabacterales > Absconditicoccaceae > UBA3291. Next base: position 8,647 of record JAZQNA010000063.1, read on the forward strand.
TTGGAAAGCTCGTTTAAATAGAATGTTTTACATTGATTATGAAATAGACGATGCGTTTATGGCTGTAGAATTAGCAAAGACAATTTTACAGATGAATTTTGACGAAAAAGACATTCCTAAAAAAGAACTTAAGCCCATTTATATATTTGTGTTTTCGTATGGCGGATATAGTGATCAGGCTGATTGTTTGCGTGATGTTATTAAAACAAGTAGAATACCTATTTATACTGTCGGAATGGGGGCTTGTATGTCAAATGGCTTTATGCTTTTAATCGCAGGTCATAAAAGATATGTTTTCAAAAATACCCAATTAATGATACATAGTGGAAGTAACGCTATCGGTGGAACAGCTCAGCAGGTTGAAGAAGCAAGTAAAAATTATAAGTTTAGACTTGAAAAAGAAAATCAATATATTCTTGAGAATACTAAGATTGATCCTAAAGTGTTTAAGAAAAACAAAGACAAGGATTGGTATTTAACTCCAGAAGAAATTGAACAATACGAAATTGCAACTGTGATTGAAAAGATTGAAGATATTATGTGATAAAAAAGAGGATGGGTTTACTCTCCTCCTTTATATAGGGGAATAAAATGGATTATAATTATAAAAGATCTGAAAACGAGACGGAGTTTGAGTGGAAACTTCGTCTTTGTTTAGCTAAGAAAAGAAAGGAATTAGATTTAGATTGGGGAGAAATAGTTGATATATTAGGATTAGAGTTATCTCCTGATCAGCTTAGAAAACAAGCCGTTGGATATTATGAATATGATGAATATATTAATGGATTTGAAGGAGTTAATACTACTATTTTATCTATCTCTGATTTGCATTATCCTTTTGCTAAACCTTTGGATGTTTTTAAACAATTTAAAGACAAGATAGATATACTACAAATTAATGGAGATGTTATTGATTGTATGGCACTATCATCTTTTTCTAAATCATATAGGGTTTCTCCTATTGAAGAAATGATTGGAGCTAGGCAATATTTAATTGATTTGATAACATTGATAAATCCTAAAAAAGTATTGGTTAATCATGGTAATCATGAATTAAGAATGGGAACTTATCTTGCTAAAAATATTGATAATGAACTTCAGGAACTTATGCCCGAAACTGCATTTGATTATTTGTTTATAGATGGATTTACTCATTATGATAGACAGAATAAAACTAAAACATGGTATGAACCTATATGTGATAGTTTTGATAATATTGATATTGAGTATACCGGAACATGGTATTCTCAGTACGGTAATATATTATTTTGTCACCCTAGAGCATTCATTAGTAATCCTATGAAAACTGCAGAAAAGGCTTTGTATTGGTTTAGAAATGAAGGATTTAATTTTAATTCTTTAATCATGAGTCATACTCATCGCACTGGTTCGTATAAGATTGGAAATACAATGATATATGAACAAGGATGTTGTTGCGAAACAGATAAGATGAAGTATAGTGATGGCAAATTAGTAAATTCACAAAAAGAAGGTTTTATCATTATTTGTTTAGATAAAGATGGAAATATTATTGAGAATAAAACCTATATAAAAACATTAAATTAATGTTCAGGATGTAATGGCTCATTACCATTGCATCTTTTTCGCTCAAGACATCATAGAACGACCTATGGTGATGCCAAATATAATTAGAGGACTTTGGGTGCGGTCAAAGCCCTCTTCTTTTATTGCTTTTATAGTTCAGCGGTAGAACAAATGATTTGTAATCATTAGACCTTGGTTCAAATCCGAGTGAAAGCTTTGTGCGTGATAGCTCAGTTCGGCAGGAGCAAGGTATGCTTAATGCCTGTGTCGTTGGTTCAAATCCAACTCACGCACTTATGAAAAAAAGGAAAGGATGTGATAATGTGGCAACATTAAAGCCAGCTCTTACTCCTGATGAAGTCAAGAAAACAGGAGTGTCGGAAATAAGAAAAAAATATAATGATTTGGCGATTAATTATAACAAAATGCTTGACAGGGAATTACTAATGTGTCCTCAGTGTGGAGAATTTTTGAAGTCTGATGCTTTTTATTTAGATAGACGTTATGCTACAGAAAAATATCCAATCTGTAAAAAGTGTTTATTAAAAATTGTAGAACAAAGAAAAACAGATAGAGATGAACCGCATGAAACTAAAGAAAGTGTTCAAAGAGTTCTTCAAATGATGAATAAAGTATATGATGATGATTTTTATGAAAATTGTGTTAAAGGTGCTTATGATGAGGTGAAAGAAAAAAATAGATCCTCTCCTTGGAGTACATATATTACCGCTATTTCCAGCCTTTCACAATATAGAGATAAAACTTGGGATGATAGTTATTTTGGTGAAAATTATACCGTAGAAGAAGATTCTCTTAAAAGAGTAAGAAAAGAAATAAAAAAAATATTTGGTCATGGTTTTTCAGACAATGATTATGTTTTTTTACAAGACCAGTATGATGATTTTAAAGCAAGAACTCAAGTAGATAGCAAATCTCAAGAAGTATATGTAATTCAGATTTGTTTATCATTACTTGATATAGATAAAGATAGAAAAGCTGGAAAAGATGTTACAAATAAATTAAAGGCTTTAGATATTCTTATGAATGCTGCAAATCTTCAGCCTAAACAAAATGTAGCAAATGCAGCTACAGATTCATTAACTTTCGGTCAATTAATTGAAAAATGGGAACAAGAAAAACCAATTCCTGAGCCTAGTGAAGAATTTAAAGATGTAGATGGTATTGGAAAATATATCAGAGTATGGTTCACTGGATGGCTATCTAAAGCTATGGGATTTAATAATTCTTTAGCCGAAGAATGCGAAGAAGAATGGAATAAATATAGAGTTATTAAATCTACTTACGAAGAAGAAGATAGCTCAGACGATATTTATGACAAATTATTTGGTAAAGAAGGTTCTTAGTTATGTCTTCTAAAAAAAAGACTGATGAAGAAATACAATTTGATAAAACCGAAAGAATAATGAATATTATTGCAGAAAGATGTTCATATTATAGAGCAAATCCTCAGAGATTCGTTGAAGAATTTTTAGGCATTAAACTTAAGTTGTTTCAAAAAATAATATTGTGGGCAATGATGAATTATGATGCTTTTTATTTCGTTGCGGTAAGAGGAATTGGCAAAACGTACATGGTTGCCTTGTTTAGTGTCGTCAGAAGCATCCTGTTTCCTTATTCAAAAATAATTTGCTGCTCTTCTACTATACGTCAAGGAAGAGAAATTATATTAAAAATAACAGATGATTTTATGCAAAAATCTCCATTGCTTAGAAACGAAATATCAAAAGTAATTACTGGGCAGAACGAAAATGTAATATATTTTAAAAATGGCTCATGGATCAGAGTTGTTGTTGCTGGTGAAAGTTCTAGAGGTGCTAGAGCAAACATACTTATAATAGATGAATCTAGGATGGTTCCTCAAAAAATTGTAGATACAGTTCTTAGACCTATGAATTCGTCACCTCGTCAACCGGGTTATTTAAGCAAAGCTGAATATTCTCATTTGAAAGAAATGAATAAGGAAATATACCTATCTTCTGCATGGTACGCTGCAAGCGAAATGTATGAAAAAGTTAAGGCTTATACTGCCAACATGCTAAATCCTAATTTAAAATATTTTATATGTGATCTTCCTTATATGCTTTCTATAAAAGAAGGTCTTTTAATGAGGCAACAATTAGAAAATGAAATGTCAGAAGCAACATTTTCTGATATTACTTTTATGATGGAGCGAGAAGGTTTATTTTATGGAAGTGTTGAAGATTCTTTATTTGATTTCAAGGTATTAAATGAAAGAAGAATTCTTCAGGAATGTTTATTTGATTTAGATTATTATAAAAGCAATGGGCTAAAAGTTCCTGATAAACAAAAAGATGAACTTAGAATATTGTCTGTTGACATTGCTTTATTGGCTTCAAAGAAACATGATAATGATGCTTCATCTCTTATGATACACTCTGCAATTCCAACATCCTCTAATAATTATATGGACAACATTGTTTATATTGATTCGCAAGAGGGATTGATGACAGATGAATTAGGATTAATTATTATGAGATATTTTAATCAATATGATTGTGATTATATTGCAATTGACGCTAACGGTAGACTATGCCGCTTTTGTTAGTGATAACAATTGAAAAAGAACGGTATTAAGCGGGAACGCTGAGATGCCAACCCGAACCGAAGGCTATACTAAGTATAGTCAGGGGCAACGCATAGGGAATGAAAAGATATAATTTCCCCACGAGACCGTTCTATCTATTTAAAGAACCTTTTTAGGTTCTTTTTTTATACAATTTATGGCTTTCGACTGTCTTTCGATTTTGCCATTAAGAGTAGACTGTTCTTCTACCCTTCTTTGTTTTTTAAGGAGGAAATAAATGTTAATAAGTAAAACTGCTATTGTTAGGTGGAATTCTAGAATAAAAAAACACTATGTTGATTTAGGATACACTTATACTAATATGAATGATGAATTTGAAGTTTCTGTGGATGATTTAACCGTAGGCAGCTCTGCTGTTGTTAAAGTTAAATGTGATTATTGTGGTGATATATATGAAACAAAATGGCAAACATATATAAAAAGACCTAAAGAAATTATCAATAAAGATTCCTGTATAAATTGTTGCGAATTAAAATCTAGAGATTCAATAATAAAAAAATATGGAAGTTATCAAAATTCATTTTTCAAATCTAATGATCAAAGAATGAATACCAATATTGAGAAATATGGTTGTGCTAATCCTTTTGCCAATAAAGATATTAAAAACAAAATTATACAATATAATTTAGAAACTTATGGTGTTAAAAGTGTTATGCAACTCGATGAGTTTGTTCAAAAAGCAAAACAAACTTGCATTGATAAATATGGAGTAGATAATTATTCTAAAACAAAAGAATGGCGAGATTCTAATAGAGGTGAAAATAGTCCTGTGTGGAAAGGCGAAAATGCAACAACTGTTAGAAGTGGCAGAGAGCTTCCAGAATATAGGGATTGGAGAAAATCTGTTTTTATTAGAGACCATTATACTTGTCAGTGTTGTGGCTCTAAAAATGGCAATGGCAAATCAATAAGATTTGAAGCCCACCATATAAAAAATTGGAAAGATAATCCAAACGAAAGATATGACGTAGATAATGGAATAACATTGTGTTTAAGTTGTCATACCTTATTTCATTCCAATTATGGTAAGAAAAATAATAACAGAGAACAACTTGAGTCATTTATAGAAGAATATAATAAAATAGATAAAAATATATGCTGAACTTATATGAATATGAAATATAAGAATTAAAAGATAAAAAACTTTTAAGTTAACAAATTGATAGGTCAATCAGTATTAGATTTTCTTATGACTGATAGATATGATCCAGTTTACGGAGTCACATACGATGCGTTGAATTGTATAAATAATGATGATATAGCTGAAAGATGTAAAGTTAAAGATGCACCTAAAGTTATATATGCTATAAAAGCAAACAGTAAATCAAATAATGACATGTGTTTGTCTTTAAGAGCTGGATTTCAAAACGGGTATATTAATTTATTATTATCCGACACAAATATCTCAGAGAAGTTATCAAAAATAAGAGGTTATTCTAAATTGTCAGATATTCAAAAACAAAGAATGGAATTACCTTATATTCAAACTTCTCTATTAATAAATGAATTAATCAATCTATCACATGATACATCAAGTGGATTAATAAAAGTAAAAGAAAGAAGCGGAATGCGAAAAGATAGATATTCAAGCTTGCAATATGGATATTATGTCATTCAAGAATTAAGCAAGAAATTAAAGCCAAATACTTATTCTACTAATTCTTTAATTAAAAAATTAACAATAAGACCTGCTCGTAAAGTGGGTTCTTTTAAATAAGAAAAAGGCTAATACAAAGGGGGCTATTTTAGCCCCTTTTATAATATGCAAATTGGTGTAATGGAAGCATGCAAGCCTCATAAGCTTGAAGGTTCAGGTTCGAGTCCTGAGTTTGCTATCAGTGACACATATATAAATATATTATGATCGAAGGAGAATGAAAATGTACACGAATACTATACTTGTTAAACAAGATAAGACAATAGTAGCATCGAAGTTTCGTGATATTTATGAGGGTGAAAATAATGCTGATGAGATTCAGTTTATATTTGATAAGTCTTACTTTGAAAATATTACGAATTACTCATTAATGATGCATATAATTTTTCCTTATGAAGATCAAAAAACAGGCGAATCTACTACTTATGAAATAAGAAATATAGAAGTAGATGATGAATTATATAAAAATAAATATAGAGCTGTAGTTTCAATTACAGATGATTTTACAGTGTGCTCAGGTGAAATACAAATTTGGTTTACTGTAAAAAATTTAGATAATCCCAATGTAGGGATTACCAAAACAGATACTTATTCATTCATGGTTTTACCGAACCGTAATACAAGTAAAGATAAGAATATATTTGATTCAATAAAGAGAAACGAAGATTATTCTTATTTGGTATCTTATTCTAATCTTGATTACGATTATGCAGATGCTTATTTTAAGACAAAAGAAGCTACAATTCCGGGTGGATGTACATCAATTAGAGACCGTCAATTTTTCGCAAAAAATCATGACTGGATATATAACGAAGTTGCAGAATTTATAGTTCGTGTTTCTGCTGCAAAAAATCGTTATGCAAGTATATCTGTATGTGGTTCGTTAGATGAACTTACTGATGATTTTGTTAAATCTCAAAACTATTCAGATGCATATAGAGTTCTTCCGTTTATGGTAGCTGATGGCATGAATGAAAAGCAAGTTGCGATGAGCATCAATGTTGTTCCGAATGATAAAGGAGAAACTATTACTAAATCAGTTCCTCTTATCGAAAAGAAGGAATCAGTATGTGCATTAGGTTTAATAAGATATGTCTTAGATAATTTTGATGATGCTTATAAAGCAGCTGAATACATTAGAGATTATGTTGAAGTATATTTCACTCAGTCGTTGATGGATATGGGATATAAATCTCACTGGATGATTGCTGACATGAATAATACTGTATCTCTTGAGATTGTTGAAGACGAAGTAAAAATAAAAGTGTTATTAGAGCCTTTTATGACTAATTTCTATTTGGATGGTGTGACATTCAATGGAAATCTTAAGGTATATACTCCGGAAACTCAAACAGCACATGAAAATGCTTTCAAAACAAATCACGTTACTTTAAGAGGAAGCGGACTCGAAAGATATAATTCTATTATTCATATTCATCCTTCTACTGACACTCTTGAAGAAATGGAAAGCTTAATGGTGAGCTTGCATTATAGTAATGCATATAAGAGAACTACTACTCCGTTTTGGTATACTGAATTTGTTGGAATTAACGGGTTGACAGTTAAATCTACTGTTCAGCAATACGAAGAAATTGTTCCTGATTTTATTGATAGATTTAATCATAGAAGTAGGAATATAGATTCTCCTTATTATGGCACATGGCATTCCGTTCATAGTTCAGTCTACGACATAGAAACAAAGAAATTATACTTGATGTGTCAAGAAAGCGGAGAATATAAAGAGTTCGCATTATAAAAAAATAAAGGGAGGGAGTTGCCATATGGCAAATACTAAAAAAACTAGTGCTAATGGCACTTCGAATACAAAGAGTGTATCAGAAATTAAAGAATGGTACGCTAAAAATAAAGAACAAATAATTAATCTAAGAGATGTTACAAAAATAACTGCAAGGAATATTCCAACAATAGATAAAGAAACTCTTAAGAGCTATTTTCAGAATATAGGTTCTAATGAAAAGCAAACAAGAGATATTTCAAGATATCTTTATTATAGGTCTAATGTATATTTTAGAATAATCAATTGGTATGCAGGTATGTGGAATTTGAATTGCAGAATGGTATCACCTCAATATAATCTAATAAAAGATAATGATTCTGCAAAGTTTTTAAAATCATACAATGATACTCTTGACATATTAGACAAAATGAATATGCAAGGTAATATGACTGAAAGACTTATTAATACATATATACAAGATGTTAGTTTTGCTATCAAATATTTAGATGATACTGGAATGTTTTTTTATGAATTAAGTCCAGACGAATGTGTGATTGATTCTAGATATATGACTGGAGATTTTGGATTTAGTATTGATATGTCTAAATGGAAATCTGCTCAAAAACAAAAGGTTATTGAATTTTTGGGAGAACCGTTGTCTAGTATGTACAAAGAATATGAAAGAACAAATGTAAGATATATTCATTGTCCTGACGAATATGCTTCTTGCTTTAAATTCAGAACAGATACTTGGGATACCGCTATCCCACCTTTCTTACCTTTATTTTTGGAACTTGCAGGACTTGAAGATTTAATTGATATTCAATCAGCTGCAGATGCTTTAAGTATTTATAAATTAATATATATGCCAATTAAAACATTGCAAGGAACAAAAAATAGTGATGATTTTTCGGTGTCACCAGACTTAGCTGAAGAATATTTTGATAGACTCTTGAGTGCAATACCTGACGATGTTGCCGGTGCTGTAATACCGGGTGATGAGTTAAAAACAATTGATTTTGCTAAAACGGTAGATTCTGATGTGAATAGTGTAGAAAAGTCTTCTAATCAGATTTTACAAACTGCTGGTGGTGGTGCTGTTATCAATGCTAACAAAATTACATCATCAGCTGCATTTAAAGCTTGGTTGCAAGCAGAAACAGAATTTGCTATTAGCACGCTTATGCCTCAGGTGAATGGTTTTGTAAACAGAACATTAAAACAAAATTTATCAAATCCTGCAAAGGTTGAGCATTTTGCTTTAAGCGTGTATACGCAAAAAGATTTTGCCGATCAATTTTTAACAGCAAATCAATATTCATATTCATATAGATTGGCTTACGGAACACTTTTAGGAGTTTCAGAAAAAGAAACTTTAGCTCAATTATATCTTGAAAATGAAATTCTTAAGTTACAAGACAGAATGAAATATCCTCTTAACTCTTCTTTTACTTCTTCAGGTGATGGATATACCGGAGAAGTTGGACAAGGAGCACCTGTTAAAGATGTAACCATAGATGATGTAAGTGATTCAATTGACAGAGACCGCAATAGATAGTTGGAGGATGAATAAATGGATACCAAACAATTAAAAATATATTTATATTATGAGAGCATTTGTGCTATTGGTGGAATAGAATCTTGGATTTATTATTTTTGCCAACATTTGTATAGATATTATGATATTACTGTTTTGTTTTGTACCGGAGATGATAAGCAATTAGAAAGACTTTCAAAAATTGTAAAAACTAGAAAATATGAAAGTAATAAAAAATATATTTGTGATGTTTTTGTTAATGCTACTAATTGGAAACCATTTCCTAAGAATATAGATTATAAAAAATGCGTAGCAGTTGTACATTGTGATTATAACTATTTTAAAGAGCAAATTAAATTATCTCATCTTGATAAAGGCATAGATGAATTAATATGTGTATCTAAGAACTGTTCAGATGGTTTATATAAAGCTTTTGGTACGCATGGTAAAGTTATAGAAAATATACTTGGAGAAAAAATAGAAACTCATAAGATATATAGATTTGTTTCATTTACAAGACTTACAGAAGAAAAAGGTCTTAATAGAATATATAAAATGGTTGAAGAACTTAGAAAAGCAAATGTTAAATTCGAATGGAAAATTTTTACTGAATTTAGATTGAACAATACAGATTATCCGGAATTAATTTTTATGGATCCTACGTTAGATGTGTTTGATTATTTAGTAGACTCTGATTATTTAGTTCAATTATCAAGTTCTGAAGCTTTCTGCTATTCTGTCCACGAAGCTTTGCAGTATGGAGTTCCGGTTATAGTTACAGATATAGATGCTTTTAAAGATGTTGTCATAGATGGATATAATGGGTACAAAGTAAATCTATCTATGGATAATATAGATATTAATAAAATAATTAATAATATTCCACATAATTTTAAATATGATGAAAATTTTAAAGCTATTGAAAAAAAATGGTTTGATGTTCTTGGAAAACCTTTTTATAAAAAAGATTCTACTCCTGCTAAAGTTAAACTTAAAGTTATATATAAATATTATGACAATGAGTTAAAAAAGGAAATGAATGTAGGAGATCGAATTGAGGTAGATGAGGCTAGAGCTATTGTATTAACAAGCGGTAAAAATCAAATTAATACAAAATTGTGTGAGTATTTATAGGAGAATTTATGGATAAAGATTTTAATTTTATAAAAACTACTGATGAATCAGTTAGAGATAAATTGTTAAACTTAGGTTTTACTATGGTTGACGAGTCCAACGGTTGTTGGACTTTTTTAAATTCTAAATCTCCTGCCACTTTTGATTTAAAGGATTCTAAAAAAATAACACTTACTAATATCATTAGTGTGTAGAAAGGAGTATTTAGTGAGATATATGACTTTATCTGATTTATATAACTACTATGAAAGTAAAAATAAATCTCAATCATTTAGTTGTAAAGATGATAATGACACCATAGTTGTTCAAGTTGAAGGAAACCTAAACTTTTCAAAATCTGATGCTATGGATGGATTATATCCTACCAGAGTTCAAATGAATTTCGTAGGGGATAACTTAAATGGTTCAAGAATAAAAATGAAAGCTCAGGAGAACGCACTCTCTTCTTCTAAATTTAGACCTTTGTTGGCTTTTATTCATGAAGTTGATGGTGAACCTCAGTTTTATGGGCATAACATGCATCAGGGCGAAGATGGGGAAATTGTATACGATGAGATACCTGTCGGGGTAATTGCTGAGGAAGCACATATTGAGCACGATGATGAATATGATATGGATTATGCAGTAGCTAATGGATATATCTGGGAGGAATATTCTAAAGCTGCTTATATAATTGACAGAGATCAAAAATGTGATGTTAGTGTTGAACTTTCAATTAGGGCATTAAGTTATGATGCGAAGGACAAGATCCTTAATCTGGATGATTTTTATTATTCGGGTTGTGCAATCCTCGGAATGGATGATGACGGTAACAAAGTTAATCCAGCAATGCCGGGTTCTAATATAACAAATATGTCAATTAAAGATTTTACTTCAGATTTACATCAATTCGAAGTGGATAACCGGTTGGTTGAAATATTAGAGAAATTAAATACTACTCTCTCTAATTTCAATATACAAAATTCAAAGGAAGGAGGAAACGAGATGCTTAATAATGAAGAGTTTGTTCAGTCAGTTGATAATGAAGAAATCGTTGTCGAGAGTCAATTAGACGAAAATTCAAAATTAGAAAATGAAGTCATTGAAGAAACACCTGCTTCCGAAGATGAAACTGTAAACTGTTCTTCTGAAGAAGAAGTATCGGAAGAATTTACTTCTGAGGAACCTGAAGTTGAAGTTGTTGAAAATGAAGCAAAGAAGGAAGACGAAGACGAAGAAGTTATTGAAGACGAAGCCAAGAAGAAGAAATGTAAATGTTCTATTCAAATGGGAGATTCTGAAGTACGTAACTTTTCTGTTTCATTTAATGATGCCATATATGCCATTACTAATTTAGTCAATGATACTTATGCAGATGATTGCACTTGGTATTCATGTAATATTTATGACAATCCCAAAGAAGTTGTTATGGTTAGTTGGGAAGGTAAGGCTTATAGACAGTCTTATAAAGTTAAAGATGATGTTTATTCTTTGAAAGGTGATCGTGTAGAAGTATTTAGTGTATGGATGACTTCAGACGAAAGAAAAGCTTTTGAAGATATGAAATCAAAATATTCTGACATTTCAGAGAAACTTATTAAATATGAAGAAGAACCTTCTAAGATGGAGATTCTTAGTTCTGAAGATTACAGATTAATTAATGAAAGTGAATCTTTCATGGAATTATGCAAGACGGAAAATCATTTTAATATGAGTATTGATGAAGTTCGTGATGCTGCTGATAAGTTGCTCAATGAATTTGCAAAGTCTTGTGGAAGAAATAAAGAAACTAATTTGAATTTTGCAGAATCAAAAACAAATGTAGTAGATAAAAAATCTCTTTTATCTGTTGGTAAATCTAAATCTAACAGATATGGTAATTTATTCTAATTTGTAAATTCTGAAAATTATATAAAACAATTCAATTCTAAAAAAATAGGAGGAAAGAAAATGATTAATTATACTATTGCTAAACATGCCAACGCAAATGTAAGCAAACTTCTTGCTACAAATTACGGTGGACATATTTACAATGTTACGCTTACAACAGCTGCTGACAATGGCAACATCATTAAGCGTGGCAATTGGAAATCTTTTGACAATTATGAAGAAGCTGCAGCATCAACCTTTAATGGTATTATTCGTGGTAAAGCAGCTAATGGTAACTGGTACGTAGAAGTTCTTGCAGATCAGGGATTTAATGCTCTCTTGGTTTACAACACTCCCATTATTGCTGAAGATTATAACAATAACTTCAAGAAGGAGTCAAACTTCTTCGTAGGTGCTGGTGAAGTTGCTCGTGCACATCAGCTTTATGCAGGTGATATTTTTGAAGTGTCTGCTGAAGGATTTAGTGGTACTCCGGTAGCAGGTGCTACAATTACTACAATCAGTGACAAGAAGCTTGTTGTTGGTTCAGTTTCGGTTTAATTAGGGAAAGGAGGTAAAAATAGATGGATTCAGCAATTAGAAATTTAATGTTTGACAGTGCAGATGGCATTGATATTATCGTAGATGACAAACTTATGTCAAGAAAAGATGTAGATGCAAAGATTGCAGAGATTTGCTTCCAGTTTACTGGACTTACAAAAGATGCTTCTGATAAGCAGATTAGAAGAGCTTTGGAATCAGAAAATGGCAAAGCATTCATGGCTGTTATCGAGGAAGTATTAGAGAAAAAGATCGCTACAGGTCTTAAAGAAGTTGAATTTTTCAACAAGTATGTTGAGGAAGTTAATCTTAAAGAAGGCGATAGAAATGATTTCTGGGCAACAGAAAATATGATTCTTCAGATTGAGAATGTTTCTGGTGATCATCACGATCTCATTACGCAGAAGCTTAACGAAGGTCAGCCTTATACTGTTCCTACTGCTTATTATGGTTGCAAAGTAGGTCAGGATATTAAGTTATTCGTTCTCGGAAGAAAGTCTTGGTCGGATTTTGTAGACGCTGTTCCTAAGGCATACATTAAGATGATTCAGGATATGATTTATACAAAATTCACAGGTGCCGCAGCAGCTCTTCCTCTCCCTGCAGAATTTCAGGGTACTGGTGCATTAGACGCTAACGCAAAAGATGATTTTGATAATCTTATCGAAAATGTAGAGATGTCAAATGATAATATTCCTGTAGTTATTATGGGTACAAAGACAGCTCTTAAGAAGATTAATGGTCTTGTTAACGGTGCTAACGCTGTTAATTGGATGGCAGATTCACAGAAGGAAGCTATTGCTCATACAGGTATTCTTGGTGACTATGAAGGCACAGAGCTTCTTGAGATTCCTCAGAGATTTGCTGACAACGATACAACAAGAAAGCTTATTGATAATACAAAGCTTTACATTATGCCTCTCGTTGATAATAACAAGTTTATCAAGTATATCAATGGTGGCGAAACAGCTCTTGAAGTTTCAGAAGTTGGTGCAACTCTTAATGATCAGCAGACTTATGAAGTTCAGAGATTGATTGGTGTTGGTACACTTCTTACAAGAAACTTTGGTGTATGGACAATCACAAACGACTAATTAATTGATAATTGATTTTTAATGGAGGGGAGATATACTCTCCTCTCCTATTTATGATAAAAAGGAGAAATTTATAATGGCTAAAAGTATGACAAAAAAACCGGTTTCTGCAGAAGCAGAAATTCAGGAATCAATTATGGATATTCCTACAAAAAAAGAAATTAAGGAAACATCTGTTAAAAACAAAAAGAAATTTTCAAATGATGATCTTATTCCTTGTCGTTCAGTAACAAACGGTAAATATGTTCTTACTGGCAAGGTTACAAAAACTGCATACAAATTTATGAACTATGGTGATATAGAACTTATTGCTTATGCAGATTTAAGAATGGCTGTTAATAATACTAGTGTAAACTCTTGTTGCTATAGCCCTAAGGTAATTGTTGAAGACGAAGATTTTATTAACGAATTTCCTAGACTTAAAGAATTTTATGAATCAATGTATACTACCGAAGATTATGCAAATATTCTTTCTCTTCCTCTTGAACAGATGAAAGAAGTGATTGCACAGATGCCTGAAGGAAGTAAGGAATGCATCAAAGGTATGATTTCTACAATGATTTTTGACGGAAGACTTGATAGCGTAAGAAAAATCCAAGCACTTGATTCTATTTTTGGTACTCAGATGCAAAAAATGCTAGCAGAACAATAATATGAAGGAGGTGTATTGTGGCACTTCTATCTTACGATAAAATTTTTGAAAGTTTTTTAAGAAAAATAACAGATTTTGATATTGCCAATATGCCTACTCAATTAGCTTATTCAATGGAAATTGAATATTTACATAGTGCTATTGCTAGACCTTATTTAAGAAGATTATTTTCGGTATTTAATTTAGATGATGAAGTGGGTGAAATTAACTATGCTTTAAAGCAAGTTACAGATGAAATTCAAGATGAATATTTTATCATAGAAGCTATTGCTCTTGGTATGCAGATAGAATGGATTGAACCTCAACTTAATTCTAAATTATTAAATAGTCAATTCTTCACAAGCAGTAAAGAGTCTAAGTTTTATTCTCAATCTCAACATATTACTTCTTTACAAAATTCTTATGATATGCTTGTCAAGAAACAAAGAGATTTAATAAGAGACAGAGGATATATTTATAATCCTAGATTGGAGGAATCCTAATGGAATATAAATATGGTTATTTTAATTCATCTCAAATTAAAGAAATGAAGGATTCAATCCGTAAACAAATTTTCTTTTTATTGTTATTGGCAGATCCTGAAACTAAAGACAATTATCCTGAAGTTGATATATTAGAAGCATTTAATGGAGTAATGTATAAAATAGATGGAATGAATAGTTTATTTCTTTATCCTGAAGAAATTGTAGAAATACAATCTCTTTTAGAAGAAGGAAGAATTCAATTGCAAAAAGAAGAATTTAATTTTGAAATTTATAGAAAATTAATTTTGGATGCTGGTGCAAAAGTTCTAAATATAAAGGAGGTGTGATATGCCTTCTTTAAAAAACTATAAAACATTATTAAGCTTGTCCGGTAAATATTCTGGTCAAGCTGTTAAATCAAATGCAGATAATATATTAGAGGCTTCTTGGTATAATGATGTAGCGACAAGAACCTGTTATTTATTTGATTATTATCACGATCCTCAACCTTTGTTATTAAGTGATCTTACTCCAAATGAAGAGTATCAAACAAAGATTGATATCAGATATATTGTTAGTAGTTCACAAACTTATGAGAAGGATGCAGTTACATATCATATCATGCTTAAACCTTCCGAAGAAGGAAAATCATCTTTAGTAGATTACTACGATGAATATTTTAAGAATAGATATGACGCTACTTTTCCTTGTGGATTGTACGTGCTTATACCTGATGCCAAAGGTAAATATAACAAATGGTTGATTGTAGGAATGGCGAATTATAATGATCCACAATTTCCTACTTATGAAGTGTTAAGATGTGACAAAGTATTTCAGTGGATATATAAAAATAAAAAATATCAAATGTGTGGTGTTTTGAGAAGCCAGAATTCGTAAAGTTATGCGTTTCATATGGGAAACCATATGTCAAAAGTTCTCTAATTGCTGGGAAGTCTCACTGAGATTATCAGCAGCCAAGCCTCTATGTGAGGAAGGTTCAACGACTAAAGTAGGCAAGTGCCGAAAATGGGAACCACCTATAGTCTCTTGTGGATATGGTGTTGATATAGTCTGAACTCTATGGTGACATAGAGAAAAATTATTTATATAAATAATTCTTTGATAGCTTAACGAACTATTAAAGTAACGTATTGATAATTCTGGAATCTGGGAAGATTATAAGACATCTAGCGTGGAAGATCAACAGAAGTTTGTTCTTCCAATGAATAGAGATACTGAATCACTGTTTTATAATTTAAGAATGATTATAGATAATAAAGTTTTAACAGAACCTAGGGCATGGAAAATCTCTAAGGTAAATAGGATTAAAGGCAATGGTTTGACACACATCACACTTGCACAGGATATATTTGACCAAAATAAAGACTACATAGAGAAAGATGAGAATGGCAATGTAATTGGAATGTGGGCAGATTATTTCGTACAAGGTCAAATTATACCTGAAGATTATCCTACATCCTTACCATCAATCCATTCAGAAATATCTTATTCTGGAACAAAACCTGAAATTAAGATTAATGGTTCTTATAAAAAACTTACAGTTGACTTTTTTGAAGATAATGAAAAAACTGAATATCATTCGAGTACATGGTCATATGGAATTAGAAATGGTGAATTAATTGAACCTATTAATAATCCAGAAGACTTGTTAACTATATTGACACATAATGATTCTTCTGATGTTTTAGAAAACCAAATAAAAGTAAAATTTCATGGTGATGATAGTTATATTGGAAAGGTATTGGTTATTACTAATACTGCACCGGTTAATGATGATAATATAATCTCTCACCTTGAATTAGAAATTAAACCGTTATAGGAGGTAGAATATGGAGTGGACTGAACAAGATAAACAAAATCTTCTATCTTGGCGAAAGAAAAATGACAATGAAGATGTTTATGTGAAAAATAAAATTAAAGATGTATTATTGGGTAATAAAAATATTATCCATGTCTTGAATAATGAAGAATTAGAAAAGGCAGAAGCTGAACCGGATGATTATTACTATGTAAACATCCTTCCATATTATCTTATCTCTCCTGTTCAAACTAATGTTCAAAACTTCATATGTTTTGAAACATCATTTGATGAGGAAGCAAGATACAATGGATTAATTAAATATCAGCAAGTAATTTTTTATATATTGTGCGAACAAAAAAATATAACTGACAAAGATACTGGTATTGCCAGACATGATTTGTTAGCTTCTTTAATATTAGATCAATTTAATTGGAGCAATTATTTTGGAACTCAAATTCATTGTGTTTCAAATAAACCTTCGGTAGTTGACTCATCCTATTCTTGTAGGACTTTGATATTTCAATCAGAGACACCAGTTAACATTTTACGTACAGAAACTCAACCTAGAGTTATTAATAATGTAGTAAGAGGCTAATTAATGGACAAAAAAGATGTTGATTTGGACATTAATGAGTTAACTATGTATTTCCCCGGATATAATTTTAAGGTTAATAAAAATATTGAAATGATTTCGCCTACCGTTGGAGATATTATCGAATTCGGAGAAGAGAAATATTATTCGACTGTCCATTCATTAAGCTGTATTCCTAGTGATATGATAAGCACTTTATGGGATATGGGGATAGATTGGGAAGAACTTGATGATTTTGAATTATTTATAATGCTTTCAAGAAGTATTGATAAAGAACAAACAAAATTAATATTTGAAGATCTTGATTTATCTAAAATGCAAATGGTTGTTAATAATGAAACTGAAGATATTTGTTTGATTAATGAAGAAACTAATCAAGTTATTGATAGAATAGCATATATGAAAATATCTGCATATCTTAGAAAGCTTCATAATATCAAACCAAAGATAAAAAAAGCTAAAACTAAAACAACTAAAAAGTTGTTGATAGAATTAGATCGTGGTGATAAAGAAAAAGCTTTAAAAAACAATCAACACAAATCTCAGTTGAAACCATTAATCTCAGCAATGATGAGATATCCGGGTTTTAAATATAAATCTAATGAATTAAAGGAATGCACATTATATGAATTTATGGACACCGTACAAGGTGCCGCAATCTATATTAGTTCCACTTCTCTCCTACAAGGAAGTTATAGTGGATTTTGTGATACAAGTAAGATAAATAAAGAGGCGTTTGACTGGATGAGAGAATCATCTAGCGAATAGCTTCTTTTTTATTGTATAAAAAAATATTTTATAAAGGAGAATAAAACATGAAAATTAATAATTTCGTTGAGAAATAGGCATTACTCTCCTATTTTCACGGCGTGCTATGTTTTGGAAACTGCATAGTATAATCCCTTTAATTGCTGGAAACTCTTTATGACTGAGATGCCGAAACAGAAAGATGAAATATGCTTATATGGAAAGGATTGAAAAGTATCAGATTAGACAATCAGCAGCCAAGCTCCGAATAGGAGAAGGTTCAACGATCAAGTACCCAAGTGGGTTAATGGGGGATACCTAAGTCTATTATATAGATATGGTAATGATATGATCTAAGCTTATACATGAGTATAAGAAAAATCATTTATTAAACAATGAATGATTCTTTAATAGCGTAACGAACTATTAAAGTAATAAAACTGAATTGACAGAGTAATTCGTGGTCTTATGATGTCCACAGCAGATGACTCACTTATGTGGTCAATCAATCAGGTTACAGATCCTTCACTTAGTGTTACTTCTGAAACAGCTGAAGCAGTAGATGCTCTTGGTTCAACAATTGCTACATTTAATAGAGGTAAGGCAGCTGAGTTCTCAGCAAACAACTCTATCTTTGACCTTGGTTTGCTTGCAGCTCAGAATGGTACAGATGTTAAAGAAGCTACATCTGCAGCAACAGTTTCGACACCTAAGTTTGATACAATTGTTGTTGCAGATACTGTTACTCAGTATTCACTTGCAGAAACACCTGTTGAAGCACCTGAGAAGATTTACTTGCTTAATGGTGATGGTACTCTTGGTACAGCATTTACAGCAAGCACATCTGCTACTGCTACTACATTCGTATATGATGATAGTACAAACAAAATTACAATCCCTACTGGTCTTTCAGCCGGTGCACAGCTTATGGCAATTTATGATTACGCTTCTGAATCAGCTACATATATGCAGGCTGACGCTGTTAACTTCCCTAAGGCTGGTAGATTTGTTCTTGAGGTTCTTGGTATCGACGTTTGTGATCCTACAACTCAGATTCATGCTTATATCGAGTTCCCTAACGCTAAGCTTGATGCTAACGTAGATATCAGCTTCACAACAGACGGAAACCATCCTTTCACAATTCAGGCTCAGCAGGCATACTGCGATGCTGAAAAGATTCTTTACAGAATCATCATTCCTGACGAAGACTAATTTAAAATATTTGAGACAGATAGAGAAGAGAAATCTTCTCTACTGTCTTTATTAATTCGATGATAAGGAGTGATTAAAAAATGGCAAAAGCAAATAGAACTTGTAAGGTTTGTGGATTGAAGTACTACTTCTGTCCTGATTGCAGTGCAAGTAGAGCTAATCCTCAACCTAAATGGCACATTAATTATTGTAGTGAAAACTGTAAAACAATATTTGATACAGTTGTTCATTACAGTTGTAATAGTGTTACTAAAGAAGAAGCAGCTGAAATTCTTTCAAAATGCGATTTGAGTAAAATTGCAGATTTTGAAGAGAATCTTAAAGCAAGCGTAAAAGAAATTCAGAAAAGAGACAAGAAAGTTGTTGAACCCTCTGAAGACAAAGAAAAAAAGGAACCTGTCGAAAAGGATAAGTTCTTTAAATCTTTTAATAAAAAAGAAGATAAATAATTATTTATTATACGAAGAGGGTGTATGAAACTTGATGTTTTGTGCACTCTCTTTTTTTGCAAGGAGAAAAAGGATGAATAACGTTAATTCTAATTATAGAAATAAACAATATAATTCTAATGACACAATAAGACTTTTAAATTCTAGACAGGCAGCTTTTTATTGGTCTAAAGGAATTGAACCATTAGACATTTATTTAAGTAAAAATTTTGAAACCAATGAAGCAATAATTGTATATATTTTTTCGAGAGAAGCTACTAAGGATTTATATAGTGAATGGTGCAATAAGAATAGTTGAATGCGAATAATATATAAAATTTCAAAGGAGGGAGAAATATGGCAGGAAGGTCTACAGTATATAATTCAATAACATCTCCTGAGAAATTAGAGAATTGTAACAAGTTCAATATTGAATTAGGAAATGAATTTATTGATTATTTAAAATCAGTAGATAGAGCTGAAACTACAATTAAACAATATATGTCCGATCTAAATATTTTTTGGGTTTGGAATTATGAGTTTAATAATGATAAGAAGTTTATTGAAATAACTAAAAGAGAATTCTCTAAGTTTCAAAATCATTGTTTGAATGAATGGGGATGGAGTCCTAAACGAGTACGTAGAGTGAAATCTGTAATATCTTCTTTGAGCAATTTTATTGAAAATATACTTGATGAAGAACAAGAATTTCAAGGGTACAGAAGTGTAATTAAAAAGATAGAAAGTCCGGCAAATCAAGTTGTTAGAGAAAAGAGTGTATTCTCTGTTGAAGAGATAGAAGAACTTCTTCAACATTTAATTAATGGAGAACAATATCTTAAAGCCGCAGTGTTAGCATTGATGGCATATTCTGGAAGAAGAAAATCTGAGATACCACGATTTAAGGTATCTTTTTTTGATGAGAAAAATATACTCTTCGGCTCTTTATATAAGTCTGATGAATTAGTTAAAACCAAAGGAAGAGGCAAAGGTAAGTTTATTAACGTATATGTTTTAAAGAAACCTTTTGATCCATACTTAAAACTTTGGATGGAGGAAAGAACCAAATTGGGGATAAATAGTAATTGGTTATTTCCTAAAAAAGAAAATGGAGTATGGATAGATGAACCCATGAGTACTGACACAATTGATTTGTGGACAAGTGAGTTTTCTGAATTCTTAGGTAAACCTTGGTATGCTCATTCTATGAGACATATGTTCTGCACTTTCTTAGTAAAGAATAACATACCTACAAATGTTATTCAAGATATCATAAATTGGGAATCGGCTGATATGGTTACATTATACTCTGATATATCAGCTGATGAAAATATTGGTAAATATTTTGATGAAAATGGAATTAAAAATGTTGAACAAAAATCGTTTAGTGATATTTAAAGAAAGGAGAAATTATGGATAGTATTGTAATGTTATTGTTGCTTGCTTGCTTCTCTACATTAACCGGCTTGATTGTAGAAGCTATAAAGAAAGTAACTGGTAAAGAAAAAGGTAAATATGAATTAGTATCATTAATTGTTGCAGTAATCGTAGGTTCTGCAGGTACAGCAATTTATTATGTATTTAAGGAAATACCATTTGATTTAACAAATGATATTTGTATTGGATTGATGGGATTAGCATGTGCTCTCACATCGCAAGTCGGATATGATAAGGTAAGAGAATTAATAAATAAATTTTGTTAAGGGAGATAGTAATGACAAATATAGAGTTTGTAAATAAATTATTGGAAATTAGAAATAATTATAAAACATATTACGCTACCGGAACATTTGGACAATGTGCTACAGATTCTTTTATTAATTCAAAAGCAAAACAATATCCGAAGCAATATACGGCAGCTAAAGTTAGCAAATTAAAATCACTTCCAGATTCAACAAGATTATTTGATTGTGTCGGGTTGATCAAAGGAGTTTTATGGGGATTTCCCAATATGGTATATACCTCAAATGGAGTTCCTGATTTGAATGATTCAGGAATGTATAATGCATGCAGAGATAAATCTAAAGATTTTTCAAAAATTGAAATTGGAGAATTGCTTCACATGAATGGTCATGTTGGAGTTTATATAGGGGATGGAAAAGCTATAGAATGTACAGCAGCATGGGATTCAAATGTAATGATAACAGCTGTACAAAACATTGGTACAATTGCAGGATTAAATGCAAGAACTTGGACTGAACATGGTAAATTACCGTATATAACATATACAAGTTCTCAGACTAAAAATGAAGAGCCTGCTAGCAATAATACTGATGTAACTGAATATAAAGTTAAATCTGGAGATACACTTAATGGAATTGCAAAGAAATTTAATGTATCTGTAGATGAGATTGTAAAGGCAAATAATATTAAAAATAAAAATATGATTTATGTTGGTCAAATTTTAAAGATACCGGCAAAAACAACCACTGCTTCAAAACAAGAAATAAAAACAGAGTCGCCTAGTACTTATACTGTCAGAAAAGGACAAACACTTTCTGGAATCGGGAAAGAAGTTGGAATGAACTGGAAAGATATTGCTAAATTAAACAATATCAAATTCCCATATATAATCCGTGTTGGTCAAGTGTTGAGGTTGAAGTAAACAATGGATGAAAAGCAATATTCTGAATTGGCAATTAAGCTTCAAGAAACTCATGATTTGTCAAAATCAAATCAGCATAGGATAGATGACTTAGAAAAAGATATGAAAGTTATTAATGAAACTCAAATATCTCTTGTTAAAATAGCAAACAGTGTAGAAAATATGGGAAAGTCTATGGTAGACATGAACCATAAGATTGATAAGATTGATAAGAAACAAGATGACTTTTCGGAAAAAGTAACATTATTAGAAAACAAACAGGCAAATGAAACCAAAAGAAAGGTTGATGCCATAACAGAAAAGTTAATATGGGTTGTAATAGGTGGCATTGTAGCAGGATTACTTTCTACTCTTCTACCCAATATACCTTGGTAAAAATAATTGGTTTAAAAAATCGTGGATAGGATAAAACCTATCTGCGATTTTTTTTAATGCGGTGAATAAAATGATTGAATTAATTTTAGATAATAATGTTCTTGAGAAATATAATGCTTTTTATTTTAAAGAACATCCTAAAGCCAAAAAAGTTCCTATCGAACATCCTTATCACCCTTCTATCAATTCTTGGTTTATTTTACCGAGAATGCAAATGAATCAATTAAAACAAAAATGGAAAGATTTTATTATCTGGTGGATAGATGATTTAGGATTAACAAATAAGAAACTTGATAATTTTAGTGTTGAGGTAATTGTATATTTTAATACTAAAAGAAGACATGACATTGATAATCAAATACCTAAGTTCATATTAGATGGATTTACGGAATCAGGATTTATCGTAGATGATGATGAACATCATCTCACAAAATTAATATTAAGTACCGGATATGATAAAGATAATCCTCGTACTGTTATATATGTTTATGAAAATTAAAAAAAGATAAAAAGGAGATTTTATTTATGAATATTAATGAATTTGTAAATACTTTTAAGAATGCGAATGCAAATACACAAGAAGTTTTGGTTAAGAATATTGTTAAAAGAAATTATGCTCCAGTTTCTGAAAAAATTGGAATGCTTAGAGGTATGTTGGAAGGTTCTATTAGAACTGGAGAAAATGGAATTAAATATATAGATGTGGTTGTTAATAAGATTAATTATGTTTATGCAATTATTTTATTGTATACAGAATTAGAGCCGGTAAAAGATGAATCAGGAAAAAGTTTATATTTGGAAACATATGATTTGATTCAGCAAAATTGCTTAATGGATTTATTGTGTCAATATATTGGAGAAAGAGAACTTGATGAACTCTCCTTTATTAATGGGCAGATTTTTGATACATGGTATTCTATGAATTCTTCTACTAAAGCTTGTGTTTATGAATTAGTAAATACAGTTGTAGCTTCAATTGTGAATATTTTAAATAATGCTGAAACAGAAGAAAATACCATCAATGAAGATAAAGTAAAAGAAATTGCTTCTAATTTGAAGGACATCTTTGAGAAAAAAGAGTAATCAATCAAAAGGCTTGTAAAAATACAAGCCTACTCTTCCGTAACTCAGAGGTCAGAGTACATCCTTCTAAAGATGAAGTCGTAGGTTCAAATCCTACCGGAAGATTATATTAGACACTAAATAATAAGAAAGGGGAAGATATGGCAGATACGAGTTTATATACAAAATTCAAAGGGATAAAAAATGATTTAAAAAATATACAAAAACAAATAGCCAAAGAATATTCTGAGCAGGCTGAAAAAGATTTGATTAAATCATTTGATTCTATTATTGATGATTTTTATGCTCAATACACTCCTAGGAGTAATTATAGCAGAAAACATAATTTATATAATGCTTTAAATAATCATAGATCAAATAACAAAGGAGGTATAGGTCACGCATCGATAGATGTAAATTATTATGACATGATGGATACATATAGAACAAGCAAAGAACATGTATTTGATTTAATGTGGAACTCTGGTGTTAGAGGTTTACCAATAAAAGGAAGTGAACCCTTGAAACATTCTTTTGAATGGTTAGGTCATAGTTTTCAAGAAGGTGAAGTATGGGTTAATCCTTTTTGGTCTTACAATAAAGATCCATATCATAATCTTTTTAAAGTTGAGGCTAGTGTGAGGAATTATACAACACCCGATGCTATTCCTAGATTTGCAATGAAAGAAGTGGTTGAAAATTGGGATTCCACATTTAACTCATCTTTAAATAAAACTATGAAGAATAATATCGTAAACAATATTAAATGGTGTGATGCCAATTGGTATAAATAAAGGAGAATATTATGGCGAATAAAAGTACATTATTACATACATATGAAATTAAAGTAAATGCTGAAATTGCTGAAGCTACAAAAAAAATAAATGAATTACAAAAGAATATGACAGACAAAGTAGAATTTTCCGAACAATTTACTTCTCAAATCGATGAAATAAAAGATTCTCTTTCTGCTTTATCTGAAGATGCAAAAAAACAATTTAAAGAAATTAAGTCTAGCATTAAAGATATTAGTTCTGAAGGATTGGAAACTGCCTTAAAAGATACATTTAGCTCTATTACAAATAGTCTTGAGGGGATGACCGTACAGGTTGAAGCATTCTCTACTGCTCTTGATAATACCGACGCAGGTAAATTCGAAAAATTTATTACTTCATTGGCAGCCCCATTAAAAGATTTGACGGTAGAAGTTAGAAATGCCACAGATGCTATTAAATCTTTGGTAAACTCTGGAATTACTGCAAGTTCAAAATCCACCACTGCTAGTGTCATTGCCCCTGTTGTAGAAAATACTAAAAAAGATATTAAATCCATAGATGTTTTGACAAAAGAATATAAAACAAAGATGCAACAAATGAGAAAATCTATGGAAAAAGAAACAAGAAGAGGCGTAAGTCCTCTTACTCTTCTTGGAGAAGCAACAAAAAAAGGTGGTTCTTCTAAGGCTTTTGATTTTTATAAGCAAGAAAATGATTTAGTTCTTGCAGCAAATGTTGATATCCTAAAAGAAGTTCATAAGATTTCAAAAGAATATGAAAAAGCAGGAGTAGAGGTAAACGACATCTTTGAAGAAATATTTAAAAACTCTCTAAAACTCAGAGGAAAAGATGCTTCTGGAACATCCGTAGAAAAACAATATGATGCTACATTAGGATTGGTGGATAGATTCTTAGATAGTTACAATGATTATTCTAAGGAAAATACAGGAAAAGGAATAAAGAAAGTTCTTAATCTTCAATGGGATGTAAATATAGATGAAGATGCTACTGAAGATCAAATAAAAAAAGAACTTGATAATATTGAAAATGTTATTAATGTAGCTATTCAAGATAAACTTGATAATAATTCAAAATATCAATTAAAGATTCCTATTACGGTTAAAAATGAGGATGCAGTAAAGGATCTGGTTCGTCAAACCAAAGATATAATTAAACAATTTACTGAACAGCCTGATGCTCCTATGCTTGATATAAAAATCAATCCGGTGCTTCCTAACGGTGAGTCTATTGAAAATCTGTTAACAAACTTTGGAAAAGAAATCAATAAGGATGGTGCAATAACTTTAAATAAAGGTGATACTGTTACCAATATTGATACAACCGGATTAGCAACAGAAGACACTTTATCAAAAATATATGAAGCTATTACAGGAATTAAAAACAAAGGAGTTCCTAGTAATAACCTTGAAGCTACATCTTCTGGTAAACCTGCAGAAGCTCCTGATAAATATAATACATTAGATATTTATAGAGGGCTTGAAAGAGCCGGATTAAAAATTTCAGCTAAAGGTCTTAATACTTCACGAGAAATGATAATGGCACGTAATAACGGTGAATCATTTAAAACTGTTAATGCCTTTGCTAGTGTCGCTGAGGAATTACACGATTTAGGTCTTTCTCTTAAAGGTAATGACTTTACGATGGATGCTGTTAAGAAGAGCAAATTATGGGAAGCCGTCGATGAAAATGGAAAAGAAATAACCGATGAAATGGCTAAAAATATGTATTCTAAATTCTTCAGGACTATTGAAGGATTTGTTGGTGGTACAAGCGGAAGACGTTATCAAAAGGGTGACGTGGTTCTTCTTTCTGATTTAAGAGATATGTTAACTAATACTTTTAATTCTAAGATGTTTAAGGAAACATCTAAGAATAGATATGAAGAGTTTAGAAACAAGCCTGAAAATGCTGATAAAGGCTTTATTCCTATAAAAGTATTGGAAAAATATATAGAAAGTTTCATAAAGCATGAAGGTGAAATGGCAGCACCTAATGGATATGCTTTTGTAAAAGGCAAAATTGACAGTGCCGGAAACTTCATGAGTGATGCTGAATTAAAAAAAGAAAGGGCTTTAGCTAAAAAAGAAAATAGACCTTTTAGTTTTAAAGGGAAAACCTATTATAAAACTTTGGCACGTAGTCAAACTCCTATGAACGAAGATGAGGTTGTTTCGTCTACGAAAGAAAAATTAAAGGCAACTTTGCAAGATGATTCAGCAAGACTTGCTGCTATCAAGTTGAATATTAATCAGCTTGAAGAAGAAAAGAAATTGTTATTGGATATTACTGAGTTATCTAAAGATTTGAATAATGAAGATAATAAAGCATCCATTCTCGAAAAGGGAGAAAGATTAAGAAAATTAACGCAAGACGTTTCTGATATTGGAGAATTTAATGCTTTATCAGAAGCTAAATATATGGTTGAAGAATATAATAAAGTATCATATTTCAAATCTCAATCTAAGAAACAAGATAAAATAGATAAGTTTTCTAATAGAATGACCGAGCTTGAAAATTTATTTAAAGCTAATTTTGGTGAAGATATACCTAAAACTAAAGAAGCTGTTGATGATTTTTATGAAAATATTGATAAGAAAATGAGTACATTACTTGTTGATATTGGTGATTCTGTAGAAGATATAGTAACGTATGCTAATAAACAATTGACGGTAAATGAAGGAACTCAAATTTCTAGGATTGATTTATCTCTCAATGAATTAAAAGACCAAGAAAAAGGTGCTTATAGAATTGCAAGACAGAAAAAAGCATTTATGCTTGGAAACGATCTTGTATCAGGATTGTCTTCTGGGGAGCGTTCTCAAATAACAACAGAACTTCAAAAAAAGAATCCTAATATTAAAGATTTCAAGCCTTCGCAGATTGCAGTATATATGATGAAAGATTCTGTATACGAAGAAAAGAAAAAAGAATTTGAAGAATTGAAAGATAGAGTATCGTTATTAAATAAATTAAGTCTTCAAAACGAAAATAATAAAACAGTATACAAATCAAATGAAACAAAGGCTAGTTATGGAACAGATGTAAATTCAGAAATATATGGTACTACGCCATATGAATCAAAATTAGTTGTTTCAATGAAGAATAGAATGGATTATTTAAAAAAACAATTACAGTCTTATGAAGAACTAAATGCTGAGATTGATGAATCTGTTTCAGATACTATTAAAATAGTTAAACCTTCTATTCAGCAAATAACAACTTTTTCTAAAGAATTTAAAGGATTAAATCAGGCTTCCAGAGAATTAGCTAATTTTGCGGAAGTATTTGGAAAAGGCAATCAATCCGGTTCACTTCTTAGCGAAGCTGATGCTGTTAAAAACTTAAGCAATGAAGAACTTGACAATATCAAGAGTTCTGTTGCTTATCTTAAAGCTGAAACAAAAGATCATCAATTAGATAGAGAAAAGATGATAATAAGTTCTATGGAAGAACTAAGTAGGGCTTCTATTGATGAAGTTAATCTTCTGTACTCTTCTCTTTCTGAAATAGCTGAAAAAGGAAATGTTGCAGGTACTCAAGCAAATAAAGATAAATTATATAATCTTAGAAACGCTTTCTTATCTTCACAATATCGTTTAGGTGAAGGAGAAATTGATACTTGGGTAAAAGATGCTTATATTGGTGAAGATCATTTTAATCAGTTAAAGAAAGAATTACAAGAAGCATCAACTAAACGATTTGAAGCTATGAAAAACACTGGTGATGAAGCTTCTAAATTAATAATCGAAGATGCTAAAAATACTGAGAAAAAAATAATAGATATTTTTAAATACATATATGGTTTTAATAATACTACTCTCGATGATATTGTTAATACTACTCTTAAAAAAGAAGCCAACAAAGGCAATCAAGGTGCTATAGATTCGTTAAAAAATCTTGGATTTGAAGATGGCGTTTATGATGCTACTAAAGCAAATGATGTATTAAATGATATTAGAGTTAAAGCCAATAATGATGTTGATAAAATAATCGCTTCAATTATTTCTAAAATTGATTCTAAATTATTGAAAAAATATGTAGGAACTTATTTAAGTCCTTCTGATGACAGTGCTGAAACAAAACGAACTAAAAAAGATAGATTAAAAGAAAGTTTAATGCATGATGAAACATATAAGCAAAGACTTAATGATGCTGAAAACAGAATTGATGAAATAAGAACAAATTATCAAAATGAATCAGCAAGTTTAAAAAGTGAATTAGATCAGTTAATAAAAGCTCTAGGGGTAGAATATGCTGAGGGTGATTCTACTCTTGCAGAATATGAAAAAAGAACTGATGAAGCTACAGAAAATTACAATAAATTAATAGACGAAAAAAAAGATACTGCAGATAGAGAAATAGCAGAAATACAAAGAGAAATAGATAAATTTTCTAATCTTAAATATTATAACATTAACCCTAAATATTTAACAAAGGACTTATACGAAACTAATAAAGAGATATTAGGTAAGACCGCTGATGATGAAATTAATCATAGAAATGAAATCATCTCTAGAGCAGAT
This sequence comes from Candidatus Absconditabacterales bacterium, assembly GCA_045627125.1. GTDB lineage: Bacteria > Patescibacteriota > Gracilibacteria > Absconditabacterales > Absconditicoccaceae > UBA3291. Next base: position 37,666 of record JAZQNA010000063.1, read on the forward strand.
AAGGCTATTGAAGATGAAATAACACAAAGAAAGATTGCTGCTGAAGAGGCAAAAAAGGCTGCGAAAGAAGGAAAGAAGCAAGAAGAAAAAACCGAAGAAGCGACTAGAAATATTGACGAAGAAATTAAAGTTCAAAAGAAAATAGTAGAGGCTAAAAAAAAAGAACTTAACAAGTTAAATAGCAGTAATAATAATTCAAGATCTTTAGATGCTATTTCTAAAGATATTGAAAATGTATATATGCAAAGTCCTCTTTATGAATTATTGAAGTCTGATTTCAAAAATATACAAAAAAATCCTAGTTCAAAAGATGAAATTACTAAGGAAATAAAAAAATCATTCTTTGGATCACCTATTGAGTTTAAAATAAATACTTTAGATATAGGTTCTGGCTTTGATGAGGAATATCTTGAAAAATATGAAGATGCTCAATATGCTATAAAATATTCAAACGTACCGTCTGAACTCCCCGGATTAACAGACATGACAAAGTTACAAACAGCAATAGCTAGACAAAATGGTTTGTTGACTAAAATCAGTAGCTCTAAAGGTAGCAGTTATTACATAACTGATATGGATGCGTTACATAAACTTATGAGTCGTGATAAGTATGATGATAATGGTAAGTTGATTAAAAAATATTCGATTGTAGATGAATCAAAAGATTTTCTTGAACAAGCAAATAAAGATGCTGCTAAGAAGCTACTTAAAATGGTTGATGAGTGGAACGGAATTAACGATAAACTCAATGTAATGAATGTCAAAAATGAGTATGGATGGACTAATGCTCAAATTGGATATGCAAAAGAAGCAGGATATAAATTAATAAAAGAAGGAAAAGACATTGATGGAAGACAACGTAATAAATTTATTCAACAATGGAATGATACCTTTGAAGCAGATTATATTAGAACTGTTGAAGAATCTTATGAAAATTTGAATAAAATAGTAGGACGTATTAATAACATCTTAAAAGGTTCAAGTTATAGTAATTTAGGCTTTACTGCTGAAGAGATTATTAAAAACCCTGAAATTATTAAAAAGGGAATTTCTAAAAGAACTATTCCTTTAGGAAATGGAGATTTTAGAGAAGAATATACTATTACTCCAAAAAGTATCGAAGAGCCATACATTAACACAGAGAAAGGAGATCTTACAATTTCTCAAAAGTATATTACATTGGCTACTGAGAAATATCAAGCTGCGGCACAAGGTCTTAAAGAAGAATTTGAAATAGCTAGTAAAAGACAAAATGAAAAAAAGATACTTGAAGAAAATTTAAAAATTGAAGAAGGTAAATTAATAGCATTAAAAAATGAAAAGAAAACTATTGAAGAAAATGCCAAACTTACCGAAGAACAAAAGAAAGCTAATAAGAAAAAGTCTGAAGAACAAAGGGTTGAAAACATAACTAAATCTGTTGAAGAAAAAAGAAAATCTCAAGAAGAAGCCAATAAAGAATTCTTAGATAGATTTGATTCAAAAATAATAGAGCCAATAAATAAAGTTAAACATGAAAAGACCGAAGAAGAAAAAATAGCTAGTAATTTTGCCAAAGGTCGTTATTACGTTGGAATGTCTCAGGAACAAGCAGATGCTTCCCATGAGATTGTCGAATTATTTAGTAAAATAAGGCAAGCTGAAAAAGAAGAAAATAAATTAGTTGCAGAAGCATTAAGAAATGAATTACATGCAAAGCAAAAAGATGCTACAAAATTAGGATTAAAAATTAATCAGGGCGGTTATGCTTATCTTGAAGGTGCGAAAACTCATGATTGGTTTGTTAATCCTTATGATTATGCTAACGATAATTCATACACCTACTCTGCTCTTTATGATAGAGAAGGAAATCCTTTAAATAATGTTGAGTATGAAACTAAAGGTTTGGCTACTGAAGCAATGCAGCAAAAAATACTTGATGCTATTGGCGAAGGTGGAACTGGTTCTGGTAAAGCGGAAAAAGATTATGAATTATCTAAAGAACAATACACTAGAAAAAGAGAAATATATAAAGCAATAGGAAGAGGCAATTTTAGTGGATTAACTGCTGCTAAAGTAAAAGAACTTCAAAAACAATTCCCTGATATATTTGACTTTTATTCATTGAACAAAAACAAAAAAAATAAAAACAAATTTGATTTAATTAGTAAAACTGGAAATTTTTATAAGAAGAATATAAATGTTTATGATGATTTCACTAATAAGAAAATCAAAGAATGGAAATTAGATGTTAAATCCAATATTTTAGCCTCTGATGATGACAGTAAATCTAATACATCGCCTAAAAAGGAAAAAGATCCTAATGATCCAAGAGATGATGCCTTTTGGAAAGAATATAATAAAATAGAAAAAGAAATGGTAGAGGCTAAAGAAGTTGAAACCAAGATAAGAGAATATAAAGATAAAAATGGTAAAAAGAAAAAGGTAACTAATCTTAAAGCTGGAGAATACTTAAAAGTATATGAAAGAATGAAAAAGAATGGTTATCAAGCTGATTGGGATAAAATATCTGAATACATAGAACAAAGAAATGCTAGTAAAAAAGCTAATATCCCTGCAAAAGAAAGCCCTTATAGTGAAGCCGAAGAAATAATTAGAAAAAGTATTTCTGATTATATAAAAAAAGGTGGCTCTTTTACTGGAATAACAGAAGAAAGAATAAAAGATATTTTACTCAACAATCCAGAGTTTAGTAAATATTATGCTGTAAGACAAAACAAAAAAGGCAAATATATTATAGCTAGCAAAACTGGAGATTCATATAATGATAACAAAAAATTATATGATGACTTTACTTCTGAATTAATGAATAAGCTTGGAATAAAAGTAAAAGATTCTGGGCAATCAGAAAATTCGAATAATTCAGAAAGACAAACTAAAGCAAATCCAGAAGGAGATGCTGACAAAATTGCTACTCTCCTATCTAAAATCAATACTAATAAATCTAATGGTCTATTCTCTCAATCAAAAGAAAATATTAAAAACATTCAAAACTTATTAAAATATATAGATGAAAATGAAGATGATTATACTTTACCTGATTTTGCAAAAAGAAATGGTATTTCAGAAGCAAATTTAAAAATATTACAATCTGAAATGTTAAATCTTGATAAAGAAAACTATTTTGATAATGTTTTTAGCAAAATTAAATTGACTCCAAAAACAGGTGCTATTTCTTCTGCTAAAAGCAACTTAGAAAATGTAGAGCAATTATTTAATGTATTTGCAGCTATAAATCATCAATTAGGAACTAGTTATACCTTAAAAGATTTTGGAGAAAAATTCGGTATTGCTGTCGGTCGTGTAAAAGAATTAAATGAATATCTTTCAGGAGTTATTGAAATTGCAGAGGCATCTCTTGGAGGTGAGTTAACTGAATCTATTAAAGCAAAGAAGGCTTTAATTTTTAATGATCCTACTTCTGAATCTGTGCCTCAAGAAAAAGAGGCAAAGCAAGAAACAGTTAAAAAGAATACTTCAAAAACAAAAACAGAAACAAAGAAACAATCTATAAAGAAAATCCTAGCCAATATAATCAAGAATCCTCTGCGTACTAAGCCGAAAGATGAGCAAAAAAATAAATTTGCCGAATATTCTTTAGATGTAGCCTTTGGAAAAGATAGATATGAATATGCTAAAAAATTATATAAATTAGGTTATGGAGGTGGTTTACTTAGAGAACCGCTTCATGGATTAGGACTAGAAGATATAAAATCTACAGGCTCTTATGATCAGCAAAAAGCTAATGATGCCATTTTAAAAAAATTAGGAATTAAATCTAAAGAATTGACTCAAATTATAGAAGGTATTGCCGATGCTACTGGAGGATATTTCAAAAGCACATCAAGAGGATCTGCTGACAAAGACGGATGGATTAGATTTAAAACATATAGTGGAACTAATGTAGATTCAAATGGAAAAGTTCATAGTGATTTATCTAATACAGATATGGATAATATTTACAAAGCAGACTTTAAGGTTTATGCACAATTAGAAAATGTTGCCAACTTAAATAAAGATTTCATATCTGAGGTGTTAGAAGCACTTTCTTTAGCTGGATTTAAGGGTTCATTAAAAACAATAAAAGATTCTTCTGAAGTTTACTCTACGGATCAAGTTGTAATACATGGTTCTACCGTAAAAGACCAAGAAATTGCATATAATGTTTTAAGAAATCAGTTTGCATCAAAACTTTCTTATTTAGGTGCTGGCTTCGATCCTAAGATGTATAAAGATGGTAAAAAATCATATCATGATAGTTTTACTCAATTATTATCTAATGGATTAGAAAAGAATAGTGATAATAATAATCATATTTATAATGCATGGGCAGAAACATTATTATATTATTATTCTAATATTTTTAAAGATTTCCCGCAAATAGCCGGTTCAGTCTTAAATGATTATTTAACTAATGGCTTAAATCATCAAGCAGATTTGTCTGAATTCTTAAATCAATCTTCTAGTTTAAAATCTGAATTATCAAATAAACTCCCAAAAAACAGTAATATTTTTGATGAATATGATTTATTAGAAAAAGAAGTTTACAAAAAAATAGAAGAAGATGAAATGACAGTTGAAGATGCTATTAACAAAATGAAAACATTTGTTAGTAGCGATATGATTCAACGTACAATCATTAGAAATTCACAATCTAGCGACAACGGGCTTTCATCGAATGCTACTGAACCACTTGCTCAAGAATTTGAAGACCTATCAAATGGTGGAAAACGAGTACTTTCAGATATTGGATTAACATATGATGAATTATTAGAAAAGATTAAAAAAGAAAACAAAGAAGTTGCAAAAGGTAATGCAGAATTTAAAGAAAGATTAACATATATTAAAGCTGGCATCGTTGTCGATTCAATTATGGGAGATGGAAAATCTACTAAAAATACAGATAATAAAACTTTGGATTATGATAAATTAATTCATACCCATAGTCCATTATCTAATACTGGCGGTAGATTTAGTAGCGAAGATATAGATAATTTCATTTCACAATTGATGTTAAATAAAGCAAAAGAGCTAGAATTAATTTGGGGAAATGAATCTTTAAATCTAAATCTTTCTGGCATAAATAAAGACAGAGCGGATTTATTCTCTGATTTATATTATGATATCATGCAACTTGTTTATGCAAAATTTGGTTCATTAGATGAAACCGGTAATGTTGCTAAAAAATTACCAACAGATATCGAACAAAAAGTTTCTGATTATGTCAATGATTTAATTTCAGGAATTTTAGTACGAGATTTTAATAGTTCTCTAAAAATGACAAATCCTAATTTTATCATAAGTGAAAATGAAGCACAAACAGATTTGTCAATTCTTGCACAAATGCAACAAAAAATGGAAGAAATTAGAAATTCTAATACATCTGAAGTTGAAAAAGCACAAGAATGGGGAAAATATTTAGTAGATATATATAATATTTATCACAGTATATCAAATGCTTCACAACCCAATAAAAATGAACTTATATCGGGCGGTATTCAACATGAAGAACTATCGGATTTAGAAAAATTTGTACAGCTATTTGCCGAATTAAGTTCTACAATATCTAAATATGAAGAAATTAATAGAAAAGGATTAGATGATTTTAAATATGATCCCACAGAAGCTAAATCAGTTAGTAAAATATTTGAAGATATTCAAAATGGAGCCTTGATTGCCACAGACAACATTTCTGAATTGTTGAAGAAGCTAGGAATTCTTTCTGATGAAGGAAAAATTATTGGTGATATTATTACTAACAATAATAGCGGAAATAGTTTAGGTGGAATTATATCTAATAAATATACTGTTATTGCTAGAGAGTTAAACAATCGTACACTAAATGATAAAGAATTTAGTCAGAATAACAGTTCTAAGATAATATCCGCAGGTGGACAAATTGCAAATATTGTAGGATATATTGAAGATAGTACAAATAATATATTATATGATATTCAACAAACTGTATCTGGCACTCCTCTTTCTGAATTAAAAGAATCTGCTCAAGTTACAGATGAACAATTAAAGTCATTATTAACTACTGTTGATGCAATTATTAAATCAGGCGGAGATATTGATGACAATTTAAACAATTTCATTTATGATCCACAAAAAGGGTTTACAGCTATTGATATTGCCGCAGATACAGGAATAGGATTTACTCCAGAGCAATATGCTAAAAGTATAGCTATTATGTTGAGAGATGTTAGTCAGGATTTAGAAAAAAGATTCGAGAATATCATTTCTAATTATGATTTTTCTAAAACAATAGATAGTCTTATTTCTTCATACTCTGAAAATTCACAACCCAATGAAATCGACAACAGGTTTTCATCAGATGTTGAAAATTCAAAACTTTTAGAAGCTAATTTAGAAAATGTATTAAAATTATTTTTAGAAATAGATGAGGCTATTGTAAAAGAAACTGGAAGCTTCGAAAAACTTTTAGAACGAAGTTTTGAATGGAATTCTGAAACTGGTGAACACTCTTCGTTTCTTTACACAGGTAATCATGGAAATACACATCCTCAATATAGAAATGAAGGATTGGTGGGAAAAGTAAATACTGGATTGCATACCCATCCTGAAAATTATGTTCGGTTAAGCAGCAGTGATATCACAAATCGTAACGGTGATTTAATGAGCTTTTATCAGCAATGGAAAGATGGCATAACAACACAATTTGTTAGAGGGTTAAAAGAAACTCTACAGTTTGATGCTGACCAATTTTATTCTGATTTGTCAAGCATCAACCCTAATGCTATATACATAGAGGAAATTAATCAGGCGATTTCATCAAACCAAAAATATTTTCAAGAAAAAAATCAAAATATAAAGAAATTTATTGGAAAATTGAAGCTTTCTAAGGATTCTTATTTGAATTTTGTTGACAAAATAGCTACAGATTCTGAATTGTTATCTAAAATATTTGGGGATCAAAGTGGTAATATAAATTTTAATTCTGCGAATTTAATTTCTGAAATAAAGAAAAATGTTTCGTTGATGGATAATAACATAAATTCTATTGCAGATTATTTAAAGAATTTTTCCACAATAGAAATATTGCCATCAATGTTTGATGAAACAGAAATTAAGAAATCTATAATTCGTTTAGCTACAAATCTAGGATCTGCTATAAGTAAAGAAGAAATTTCTACTGGCACTACAGATTATGAAACACAAGCACGTATTATAAGAGAGCCAGTTATTGCAAAGTCTGAAGAAGAAGCATTTGAATATGTTTTACAAAATTTTGTAAAAAATGGAAAGCACTATTCAGATTATGTTAAAAGATATGATAACACAACTTTCGATTCTCAAATTTGGAGCAATTTTATACCCAATAAAAGCGACAACGGATTTTTATCGGATGGTACTACTGCATCTTCTATTGAAGCTCAAGCAGATGCTCATAAGGATAATGGTGATACTTTCCCTAAAGAATATGCAGAAGCATTTGTAAAAGGATTGAAAGCTTCTACTCCTGAGATGGAAAAAGCATTTGAATTATTTTCACAAGCAGGTATTGAAGTTGTTAAAAAATATTATGATATAAACTCTCCTTCTGAAACAATGCGTAAACTCGGTTTATTTGTCGGTCAAGGATTTGAAGAAGGTATCATGGAAAGTCTTGATGACTTGAAGAAAGTCATGATGGATAAATTAAAAGAAGGTACTGTAACTGAAGATGAACTTGAAGAATTAATTGGATGGGATGCTATTGACGAAGAGACCGGTGCTAAATTAGACAGAAGAAAAAAACCTTATAAAAATCTTCAGAATGTTGCTAAGTTGTTGGTTGAATCTGGTGCTTATTCTGATATGGAGCCTAAAGAACTTATTAACGCTAAAAGTGATTTAACTAACAAAATTAATAATACTTCTGATGTAAAAGAATTAAAAGAGCTTAATCATCAATTAGAATTAGTTGAAGCTGCATATGAAAGAATTATTGCTCTCAAAAGAAATGAAGTGATAGTTGAAGAAGAAGCTAATGGTGCAGTTGAACAAAATATTGAATCAGAAAAAGAACTTTCTGAAGTATTGGATACAATGTTCAATATGAATGGCAAAGAATCTATTTTACAATTAATTGAAGCTTTAGGCGGAGATGTAAATATTTCTAAAAGAGTTACTACTAATAAAAAAAATGGCAATAAAATCACTTCTTATAATTTAAAAGGACAGTATGGAAATGCTGTGGTTAGTCCGAATGGATTAATTCTTGGAGAAAATGTTCTTCAATATGATGCTTTAAATAGAAGAAGGTCAATGAATAAATTACAGGATGATTTAACTAATCCTAAAAATTCAATTCCTAAACAAATCTTAAATATTCTTAATAGACCAAATACATATACTGCAAGTTATTTAAAAGAAGTAGATGACTTATTAAAAGACATATCCAATTTAGATTTTAGTAATTTGAATAATTTAACAGATGTTGAAAATTTAAAAAATAATGCTGAACTTATTCTTTCAGAAAGAGTTAATCCTTCAAATAAAAAGGGAAATGTAAATAGATTATATTCTGATATATCTTTAGCTAACAAAGCTATTGAAGGTGGTGTTGCTTTAAGATACAGAAATGATTATAAAAAGATTGCTGATGATATGAGTAGGTTAGCAGAAAAATCTGATATAAGTGCTGAAGAAGTAAATAATTTACACACACAGTTCATGAAATTAAATGCTGAAGCTAGTACATCCGGAAGAAGTTTCTTTGGACAAATTACTAAGAGATTGAGCGATATGAATGCTAAATTCATAGCAACATATTTTAGTATTCAAGACTTCGTAAGATATATTAGAACTGCTATTTCTACTATTACTGAACTTGATACAGCATTAACTGAAATGAGAAAGGTATCAGATGAAAACTTAAAATCTCTCAAAGAATATCAAATGACAACATTTGATACAGCTAGTGCAATAGGTACAACAGCTGTTCAGTTGCAACAATCAACTGCCGACTGGATGAGATTGGGAGAAAGCTTAGATGAGGCTGCTGAAAGTGCTAAAGAAGCAACAATATTAATGAATGTGTCTGAATTTGATAACATTAATGATGCTACAACATCATTGGTTGCAATGTCTCAGGCATATAAAGATTTGAGCAAAGGCGAAATTATTGATGTATTAAATAATGTTGGTAATAACTTCTCTATTTCGACAAGTGAATTATCTACTGCTCTCCAGTCTTCTGCTGCTACGTTGATGACACAAGGAAATGATCTCAATGAAGCTGTTGCATTGATTACAGCTGGTAATAGTGTCGTTCAGGATGCTGATAAAGTAGGAACTGGTATTAGGACAATTTCATTGCGAATTGCCGGTACAGAAGAAGCCAAAGCACAATTAGCAGAATTAGATGAAGATGTCGAAGATTATGTCGTTCAAACATCAGCTAAAAAGAGACAGATAATTATGGATTACACTGCTGTCGCTTCTAATTTAGGACAAGGTGTTGACATACTTGATTCAAATGGAAACTTAAAGAACACTTACGAAATTTTACTTGAGATTTCAAAAGTATATAAAGAAATTCAAGAAGAAGACAAAAAATATGGTACTAATCGTGCTCAAGGTCTTGTTGAAGAATTAGCAGGAAAGAATCGAAGCAACATTGCTGCTTCTATCTTAATGAATCCAGACCTTCTTGAAAATGTATATGAAAGTGCTCAAAATTCTGCCGGAAGTGCCGAAGAAGAACTTTCTAAATATTTGGATAGTATTGTAGGTAGAACTCAGCAGTTTAAGAATGAGTTACAAGAGATAATGTCTAATATAATTGATTCTGAAACAATTAAAAACATTGTTTTATTTGGAACTACTATTCTTGACGTTTTAAGTGAAATTAAACCTTTAGTTCCTATACTCGCTTCGCTTGCACTTGGAATTGCTGCAACAAAAACAGAAACAGTAGAATTCTTTAAATATTCTAAAAAGGATGGAAAGATATTTTCTCCTTTATTGAATGATATAAAAAGCATTAAACCTGCAATAGATTCATTATTAAAAAAGAATAATTTATCTAAAATATTTGAAGGTATTGGAGACGAGGAAAAATCTTCTGTAGAAGATTTATTAAAGAATGTATTTAGCAATGATGCCTTTAAAGCTGTCGCAGAAGAAAGTGATGATTTAGGAGCTGTATTTGATACTGTAACCGAAGAAGTAGACGGATTTTCTGACTCAGTAAAAGAAACTGCAAGAAATTTAGTAACAAATGGCGTTACTTCTATGGAAGAATATGAAGCTGCTGAAAACGGAGTTACTATTGCTTCAAAAGCGGCAACTATAGCAACAGAATTATTTAATTCAGTACTTAGTGCCGGAATTACTATTATTGCTTCATATACATTAAATAAATTAATTGAATGGTTTAACGATTTTACGCATGCTGAAGAAAATGCTAAAAATGCCGCTAATTCATTCATGAGCGAATATGAATCAATGTCAAAAGAATTTAAAGATAATGCTAAGACATTAGATGAATTATCTGAAAGATATTATGAATTATCTGATGGTGTAGATAGCTTTGGTAACAATCTAAGATTAAGTTCAGATCAATTTAAAGAATATAATGAAATCTGTAATCAGATTGCTGATATATTCCCAGAATTAATTACTGGATGGACTGATTCTGGAGATGCTATTATTGATGTTACCAATAAAGTCAATGGATTAAGTGATGCATATAAAGAAGCTAGAAAACAACAATTGAGTGAATTAGTTAGTGGAGGAGATGGAGATAAAGAAGATTATTCCCCTGATGATGTATTAAGTAATTTTAACAATAATTATGCTCAAAGTGGATGGGGAAAATTCTTGGGATGGTATATGAGAACTGGTGCCCCCGGACAGAGTCCTTTACCTTTTTTAAAAGCTCCTTCATTAAATACAAAATCATATACGTATGATGAACTTGAGGATATATACAATGATGTTATATCAATGTCTTTAGAAGAATTTAAAGATAAGTATTATCCTTATAATGGCGATGAATTAACTTTAACTGGAGACAAAAAATACTATCGTTCATTAATTGAAGAATTGTTTGGATTTGATAAAACTAACATTGATGAATTGTTTTCTGGTGCAAAAACACAAGCTATTGCAGAATTAAATGTTCTTAATTCTGGTCTTGACTCTTCTAAGAATAAAGTTATTGAATTAGCTTCAGCTTATTATGAATTAAATAAAAATTATGATGATTTGACTGATACTCAGAAATCAATAGTTGAAAATATAATTAAAAATATTGATAATGAAACAATCTATAATTTTGATGGTTCGTCTGCAGAATTAAGTGCATGGGTAAGTGATGTTGTATCATTAATTCAAGGAGCTGAACCAGATGTACAATTTGCAATTAAACAATTATTTGCAATTGATGAAAAAACAATGAGCGTTGCTAATGCTAAAGAAACGGTAGATATATATATTGAGCAATTAAAAAATGCTTTAAATAATGGTGATATTACAGAAGAACAATATAATTTAATAATTTCTGGATTAGATACAGATAAGTATACTGAGAAATATAATGAGCTTCAAAATAGTTTGAAAAAATTAGCAAGAGGCAATATTGCAGACTTAAATATGTTGCAAGCATATACAAAAGACTTCAATATGGAACAAGTTGATAACTGGCTTGAAAAAATGGAAGAAGTAATTGGATATGAAAAACAAGCCAAAGATGCATTACAAGAATATATCGACTTATTAAATAAGGAAAAGATTCAAACAGCTTTTACTGATGTAGATAAATTTGCTACTGCATTTAATAGTAAAGAATATGAAAAACTTAAAAATTATTTAACAGGATTGTCAAAAGTAGGTAAATTAGATGATGAAACATTATCTTCTAATAGAGAATTTAATAAGCTTTTGTATGATTTAGGAATTAATGCAAGTAAAGATTCTGAAGAATTTAAACAACTTGCACAATATATTCAAGATGTTGCAGATGCTGCTTCATTAAATTCTATCAAAACTTATGGAGATGATTTAAAATCATTATCAGATTCTTATGTATCATTTACTCAAGGAAAACGAATTACTATTGAACAGCTTGAATCATTAGAAAATTCATTCGGAGAATTAGATTCTTATGAAGCATTTGAAGATGCAGTTATGTCAGGAGAAAAGAAGTTACAGCCATATTTCAATGATATGGCTACTGAGATATTGATTAGAGATGATGCATTAAAGAACTTAACAGAATCTACTAAATCATATTATATTGAAGAATTAAAATCTATCGGTATAACAAATGCTGAAGAAGTAGTAAATACTGTATTAACAAATAAAGAAAAAGAGCGAGCAAAAGTATTAGAAGAACTTGTTCGATATAATGAAGAAGTAGCCGATTCAGAAGCTGTTCGTATTACTAATGCAGAGCAATTAGAAAATGCAACAGATAATGAATTAAAGAAAATGGCATTAGAAGCTGATGAAGCTGGAATTGCTGCAGGTGCTATTGCAGAATATGCTTTAAAGAAAATGATTGCTAATAATACATTATTTAGCGAAGAAAATAATATTGAACAAATAATTGAATTAGCACGAATTGCCGGAATAGGTACTCAAGCGTTATATGACCTTGCACAAGCACAAGCTACAGTAGATAGACTTAATACATTAAAATCTCTTTCTACGGGAAATACCGCTGCATATATTGCTACTAGCGAAGCTCTTAAAAGTGCTGAAAAAGACCTAGAAGAACAAAAGAATAATTTTGCTTTGAATCTTGAAAAAATATTTAATGGTGAGTATTATACCGGTGTTAATGTCAAGTCTAAACTTGATGAAATCGGAGATGCCGCTAAAGACGCATTAGATAAATTATTAAAATTATTTGATGCAGAATTAGCAGCTGGGGTAATAACATTCCAACAGTATGTTGACAAATCTAGAAAAGCAATTGAAGACTATTATAAAGCCGGAAAGATTACTGCTCAAGAATATTATGATTATCTTAGCGAATTATATAATAAGCAGGTTTCTGAATATGATAAAGTTATTAGTGCTGTTCAAAGATTGATTAGCGAAGAAATAGATAAATTAAATAAACAGAAAGAAACTATTGAAAAGAACTATAATGAGCAGATAGAAAAAATCAGAGAAAAGATTGAATCTATTCAAGAAGAGAATGAAGAAATTGATAAGAACATGGAGTTACAAAAGGCTCAGTATGTAATTATGCTGCTTGTTGGAGTAATCCAACATGAAACTAGTAACTATATCGGTTAAAATCATAAGGGATGATAAGACCGAGCAAAGACTCAATTATATTGAGTATGCGTAGAGACTGCAGTGATAATATGGGTAATCATATTATCGAAGTTACTCTCCTATTATGTATTTGACAAAAATGAATTATATATTATAATAAAAGAGAATTATCCGTAAAACAACGGTTAATCCTTTAAAATTTTAGTTAGTTAATAAGAAATAACCACATCAATTTTTAGAGGGACTGGTGCGGTTATTTTTGTTATTTATGAGTAATTCAACTAGTAGATAAACATTCTTAATTGTACAATTAAATGCACAAATAATTAAGAATATACAAAAAAGAATTAAGCATACATTCATAATAACCTCCTTTCTGCATATATTATATGCTTACGAAAGGATTAACCGCTATCCGTTTTAGATAATTCTCTAAACAATATTATCCGTATTATTTCAAAATTGTCAAATCTTTTATAGGATGAATATACAGTCCGAACTCACACAATAACCCTAATTAAATGAAATGTGAGAAGCAGGTGGAAACTCCTGCTCGCCTATTTATATAATAGGTCATAAAAGTAACAGATTGATAACCTTAATAGGGCATTGAACCAAAGAACTAAACTCATGTATTCTGAATCTCGTGGATTCTATTATGAAGCTGATTTATCTTCTGTTAGAGATGCTGAAGATCAACTCCGTAAAGCCAAAATGGATAAGCAAATCTATGAGCTTGAAAAACAGATAACTTCATTGGAAGATGCAATGAAGAAAGAAACTGATGCCATAGATGAACAGATAAAGAAATTACAAGAATATTCTGACGAATGGGGTAAAGTATCAACGAAACTTAGCAATGCTATGGAAGACCAAAGAGCTGCTGAAATTTTAGGTAGAGATTGGGAAAAAGATATTTTAGCCCAAAGAAAGAAAACTCTTGAAGACTTTACTAAAGACTATGTAGAATTGCAAAAGAGACAAGCAGAAGCTTATCTTAATGCAAGAAAAGCTGAAGCTGGTGGTGTCGGAACTGGCGGAGAAAATCTAGATAAAAATAAAGACAAGAATAAAGACAAAGATAAAGACAAAGAGACAACAGTTGAAAATCCTCTTCATTATTTCATAGATGGGAAGGAAGTTGATGTTGAAACCTTTACCAAAGAAACTCAAAGAATTAAAGATTTAACTGATGAAATAGCTAAATTACAATCAACATTAGATAAAGCAACTAATACAAATGTTAGAAGTGCTATTTCTACGAAAATAGCAGAAAAAACTGCTGAACTCGATGCGTTAAAGAAAAAGAAATATGAGATAAAATCATTCCCTGCTAAATTTACCGGTACTGATTCTGCTGCACCCGGAAAAACATTAGTAGGTGAATTAGGTTCTGAAATTGTTCTTAATAAAAATGGAACTGCTACTTTAGTAGATGAACCTACTATCTTAAATATGAAAGGTGGAGAAAAAGTATTTAATGCTGAAGAAACAGAAAAGATATTGAAAGCTTCGAAGAAAGGATTTTCTTCATTGAAGGATATCAATCCTAAGAAGTTTGCATTGCTTAATTCTTTTGCAAGCGGTACTTCTTCTGCTATGCAAAATGCAATAGCCACTCAGGCTGTTGGAATTGCTAGTGGAATTAAATCAGGATTAATTAATACTCAATTAGCTACAACTAATGGACAAGTTATTAATAATACATTTAATGTTTCTCTTCCTAATATTAATGATGCAAGTAAAGCATCAGAATTAATGAAAGAATTCGAACATTTATTTATGAAATCTACTCAGTATTTCAATAAATAAATACTTCTTAATAACATATGTTATATAGGAGTTCAAAAGATTTTAATAGTTGAGAGGATGAAGTTTTATACTTCTCCTCTCTTCTATTTTTATAATTTATAAGAGGTGATGATATGTCTGTAACTGATAATATTTTAAAAACCATAGACTATGCAATAGATAAAAAAACTAAAGATTTAATTAATCAAGATATGTCCGGAGTTATAAGTGGAATAAAAGATGACGGAAATTATTATGTACTTTTACAAGGTGAAAATTATGTCGTACCAAATGGTTGCGGAATATCATTTAAGGTTGGTGATTTAGTATGGGTGCATAGTCCTAATGGTAGTTTTGATAAGAAATTTATAATATCAAGTAGAAGTCCATATTCTAAGATTTATACAAATGAAGGAGATGGAGATTATGGAAAGGGATCAAGTATAAATCCTGCTGATATTATTACGAATGCTGAAATTGACGCAATGTTTATGTAAGGAGGATTATAAAATGCCTATTTTATCGTGTAGAAACATACAACATGTAGGTGTTATACAAATAAATACTACTACATCAAGTGCCTCAGAATACACTTCTGACATCACAAAAATTATAATTAAGAGAAAAATAGCATCTGAATCCAGATATATCACAATATATCAACATGATGTTGCTGATATTTCTGATTTAACTGTGGAATTGAATGATGCACTTTGTAGAAATAATACTGAATATCTTTACAAAGTTGAATATAGAAATGATTCTGATGTTATTGTTGAATATACTTCAACGACAATTAATTCTTATTTTAATTGTCTTGTTATTCTTGATGAATCAAAAGTATACAGTTGCCCTATGAATTGCTCTGCAATAACATTTACAAGCATTAAACCTTATATTATGAATGTTACTTTGCATAATGCAAAACCTAGCTATTATTGTAATTCTGCTATTAATTATAGCGAAGGAACTTGTCAGGGTACATTTGTTGATATGGTAGAAATTAATAATAAGATTGATTTTATTTATAAAGACAACTGGAGATATCGTGCTAACTTTAAGAACTGGTTGATGTCAGGAACTGCAAAACTTATTAAAAGTGTTTCTGGAGAAATGTGGTTAGTTGGAATTAAAACCGACTCTATATCAGATTCAAGCTTGTTCTCTGATGCAGAAATTGATGGTGCAAGATTAATAGAGTTTGGTTGGGTTGAAATCGGTGATGCTGATTCAACAGATGATTTAATGGAATATAACTTATTACAATCTTATAGTGTATGATTGAGGTGATTGCTTATGGAAAATAAAGATTTATATTTTAGGCTATTTAATCAACACATTATAGATGTAATACTTAAATTTGATATATATGACCTTGATGGAACTTTTCTTGAAGAAGTTTCAGGTGTAATTACCGGTGGAAGTATTAATGTTGATAGTGGATCGGCTGTTAGAAGAACAGCTTCATTAAGCATCTCTCCTATTGGCAATTCATATGATATTATTGATACTCTCGCAGATTACTTGAGAAAAAATATAAAAATAAAGTTAGGTATTCGTGACCAAAAAACAAGAGAAATTACATATATTAATCAAGGAACATTTTTGTTTGAAAGCATTTCAACATCTTATGATGTAAGCAATAATATAATTAATATTGAATTATCTGACTGGGCTTTAAGATTAGATGGTACAGTCAATGGTAAAGTTGGTGGAATGATAACTACTATTTTGAAGGCTTATGAGGAAGATGCTCAAGGCAATCCTATCTCCTTTACCACTATTAAGAAAGCACTTGAAGATATTCTTCACTCTGCCGGAATCGCACCAGAAGATTATACAGTATGTGATATTGGAGAATACTATGCTTTTCCAGAACATAATCCTGACTGGCAAGAATATAGAGAAAGATATCCTTTATGGAATATGATACCTTATGATTTGGAATTTTCTGCAGGTGCTTCTGTTTGGGATATGATATCAGAAGTAATCCAGTTATATCCAAACTACGATGCTGCTTATGATGAAAATGGACATTTTGTAGTTACAATGATTCCGAGTGAGGAAAGCGAAGCGTATGATTTTGAATATGTGGATTATAAGAATATGATTATCTCTGAACAAGTTCAAACTAATTTAACTAATGTTTATAATGTTTGCGAAGTTTGGGGAGAATGTTTGGATACTGATTGGTATTCAAGCAATGTTACAAATGAAGGTGGTTGTTATAACATAACTCTTGAAGGATATAATCAATCAACTGGAACTTATACTTCTGTTTCTGGTGATACGCTAAATTCTATTGCTCAACATTATGATATGACAATGACTGTGTTTAGAAATCTTAATAAAGATATTACTGATATTGAATGGCAAGCAATGGGAGCCTTTCTTCCAGAAGGAACTCAGTTAAAAGTTGTATTATCTAAAACTGATAAATATAGAACTGGAGAAAAAGTCGCAATCACTATACCTTCAACAAATCTAGCAGGGCAGATGTTAAAAATTAATGATTTGCCTGCTCTTCCTATTATTGATAAATCAACAAACTATCCTATTGCGGCTAACATGATGGATGTTAATCATATGCATGTGTTTTATGTTACTAAAATAGCAACGCAGTCAGGTTCTGGAACTCAAGATGTTGTTAAAGAATATGTTACCGGATTTGGAGATACAATAGGTAAAATTTGTGAAAGATTTAAAATGTCAGAAGATGGATTAAGAAGTGTCAATTCAACTATACCTGATGACAGATGGGAAATAATGAAAACATTTATCGGCGTTGGAACTGTCATTAATATTATAACACAAGAAATAGTTGATCCGGTTTATATTAGTCAGGTTTTCTATTTAGGTGTTGAACAATCTCATGGAATAGATGTTTTAACAGATGGAACTACTATCCCTGAAGGATATGAAGATCCATACACTCATGATAAATTTGATACATATTCTAAAGCTTATTATCAGCACATTTGGAACTGTGATAATGTTTCATTGACAGTGTTAAAAGACTCTCCTTTTGTAGTACAAAAAATCGGAGAAAGAATTGATGTAAAGCAAGGTTCAGAATTTGAGAATATTACATCTAATGCTTTAGCATTAGAAAGAGCACAATATGAGAACTGGAAAAATAGTAGACTTACAAATAATATAACAATAACCACAAAATTGATGCCATTCATATCTCCGTATATGAAGGTAGAATATAAAAATAAATCATATATTATTCAATCAATATCGCACGATTTTGATAACGGAACTTCTTCTATTACTATGTATACATTCTATCCTCTGTATAAGCAAAGACCGGGAATGGATAAGCGTATGACATACAAGTTTATGTCAGGCTATAGCAATATAGAATTATATGGTAATCAAGATGAACAAATTTCATAAAAAAATAAAGGAGATGAGTTATGAGTGTTAATAGTGATTATGAAGTTGACGGATTAGTAGATAGACCTCATCTTCAATATTTTAAAGAAAAATTAGATGATTCATTCGTTGCTAAAACTGATTATGCAACATTAAACAGTTATGGAATAGTACAGCCAGACGGACTTACTATTACATTTGACGGTAATAATAAACTAAAGGCTATTGGTGGAGGGGGAGGCTCTTCCACCTTAGCTGATTTAACTGATGTAGATTTAGGAACTTTAACAGATAATCAGTTATTAACTTATGATGCTGATTCTGATAAATGGGTTAATGAAGATTTACCCACAGCAAGCACAAGCGAAAAAGGTGTGGTAAAAGTTGATGGGATTAGTGTAACCATAGATAGTAGTGGAACAATACACGCTACCGGTGGAAGTGGATCATCTACACTTTCTGGACTTTCAGATGTTGATTTAGATAATCCTACTGATAGTCAAGTATTAAGATATGATTCTACTTCTGGAAAGTGGATTAATGATGATAGTTCTGAATATGAATTACCGATTGCAAGTACTACTGAATTAGGTGGTGTAATGGTAGACGGAACAAGTGTTACTATTGATGCTGATGGAACTATTCATGCATCTGGTGGTGGCGGTGGTGCTTCTTCTCTTGCGGAATTGACAGATGTAGACCTTGATACTCCTGAAGATAATCAAACATTAAAGTATGATGAAACTTCGGATAAATGGATAAATAAAGCAGTTGATGTAGTTTGTACACAGGCTGAATATAATGCGATGGCTTATCATGATCCATCGCTTTCTTATTATATTACGGATTATAACGGAGTAAGCATGGTTTCTGGAAATGTTAAATATTATGTAATCGATTCAGACCATACACTTACTACAGATTCAAGTGGATATTTAGTAATACCGGTTAATCATAAGTTATATAGAAAAATGATTGTTAATTCTTTAATTTCAAATACTAATGGAGATTATTTAGTGCAATCGGTTGATACTTCTGAAACCGTATATGTTAAATCATTAGATGGAAATAGCTCTGCAAGTCAGACTTTTACAGATGGAATACTCTTCTATCTTGACCACAACATTGATTCTGCTTTTACTGATTTAATAGCTATTCTTGAAGCAGGAGAAACTATGATTTCAATTAATGATGACCGCATATCAACTTATTCCACTATTGATGTATATACAGATGTATACGGAGTTAATCCTACTGGAATCACTGTTACTAACGGAAATGTAACTATTACTTTTGATGCTCGTGGGAATGATATTAATGTGAAAGTGAGGATAAGTTAATGGCTTGGTATAGATGCACTGGTGAAGGAGGAGCAGTGGTGCAATCTCCTAAAATACAATTAATGCACGAATCTGGAGAAAATCAGCAGTTAATATATACTGTTCCAGAATCCGGCATGTATATGTTTTTACAATATACAAGCCATAATGGAACTAATCAGATAATATTACCTACCGGTAATATTCCAATAATAGATGATTATATTAATAGAACCGCTGAAATTCCATCTGGAGAAGTAGTTTTCAGAATTGTTATTGCCAATCTTTCTGCTAATGAGGAAGTAGTTCTTAATGGGAATACTGATGCGTGGTGGCTGGCAATAACAAAACAAATTTATAAATTAGAAAATATTAATAATATATCTTTTTATCATAAAGATACTACTAATGATGGAACTGTCACATATACAGTTACTCAAAACAATGATACATATTTAGTAATTGGTATATGTGGTGGAAGATCTGACGGAGAATATAGGGATAATACAGTAACTACATCTTCTGTTGTTATCCCTAAATCATATATAGGATATCATACTATTACAAACATATATTACGGAAAAGGTAATAATATACCGGAAATCAATATGTTTGGATACAACGGAAATAATAGTATTGTATACGCAATGAAAACAAGTTAATAAGAAATGGAGAAATGTAATGAATAAAATAATGCTAAATGGAGAAAATTACGGAATGCAAGTTAAGATAAGCAATCCTGCTGATTTCAACAATAATAAAACTCCTGATGGTACTTGGTTTGGAAAAACAAGATATAGAAGAAGTTTTGCAGTACCTATTACTCAAAACGGTCAACTAATTACAGCTTTTCCTTCTGATGAAATAATCGTAGGATGCGATTGTTTTTTCTATGGTGGAGAAAATGGATCAGTAGGTGGAATAACCACAGGTACTGTTAATATTGCTACACAGTGGTCTGCAACATTACATCTTTCTCCCCAGAGTGAATTGCTTCTTTATTGTGGTGGAGCTTTAATCAGTCCAGACGGAAAAGCTTATGTCACAGTATATAGCATTGACAAGGACTAAAAGGAGGAATTATGGGTGTAATTATTAGAAATGATGTGCTTTACGCACCTGAACTCACAATGAATAGAATGTCTCAGGCAGAGTATGATGCTTTGCCTGACAGTAAAAATACGGATGGTGTTGTTAGATTTATAACTGATGATACTGGAGAATACTTTTCAGCCGGAGATATTTCTTATGTTAATAGCATATCTGGATTAGATGCCGACAATGTACAAGATGCAATCGATGAAGTTAATAGCCAAAGTGCTAAAATAGATGATACTACATCTTCTGAAACGACTGTATATTCTTCACATAAAATTGAAGCTATACTTGGTTCATTGCCTGCCCCGATGACTTATAAAGGAACTTTAGGAACTGGTGGTACTATTTCTACTCTTCCGGTTGCTTCACATTCAAATGAGGGATTTACTTACGCAGTAATAACAGATGGTACTTATGATTCTCAAGCCGCAAAAGTAGGTGATATGTTTATATCAAATGGTACTTCTTGGACATTGATACCTTCTGGTGATGATCCAGTTGTGGCTCAACAAGTAACATATACCAACACTACTTCTGGATTAACATCAGATAATGTACAAGGAGCGATAGATGAATTAAGTGCTAAGCCTATTCCTGTAGCTTCTGCTAATACTTTAGGCGGTATCAAAGTTGGAAGTAATTTATCAGTTCTTTCTGATGGTACTTTATCCGCTGTAGACACAACTGATTCAGAAGATATAACTTATGATAATACAACGTCACACTTAACTGCTACAAATCTTCAAGCAGCAATAGATGAGGTTGTTTCTAAAAGATATATTCTTCCACCGGCTACAACAAATATTCTTGGTGGTGTAAAAATCGGAAGTAATATTACAGTTGATGCCAATGGTGTTATCAGTGCTTCTATAGATTCAGCAGACAAACTTGATTATGATAATACAACTTCCGGATTGAATGCTGATAACGTGCAAGAGGCAATTGATGAATTAAATAATAAAGATATACCATTTGCTTCTACTCTCTCTCCGGGAATTGTTCAGGTTGGTAGCAACCTAAATATAAATTCTTCTACTGGAGTATTATCTGCAGTAGATACAAAAACGGCAGATGGAATTAGTTATGATAACACTGATTCTGGATTATCTGCAAATGATGTACAAGAAGCCATTGATGAATTAAACGATAAAGATATTGTTATCAATGATTCAAGTGCTTCTGCTACTTCTGTATATTCTTCACAGAAGGTTGAAGCACTCCTTGGTTCTTTGCCGAAATCAATGGTATATAAAGGAACAGTAGGTACTGGTGGTACAATAGCAACACTTCCTGCTGCTTCTTCTTCAAATGAAGGCTTTGTATATTTAGTATGTTCTGATGGAACTTATTCTTCAATAACAGCTAAGGTTGGAGATATGTTTATTTCTAATGGTTCTTCTTGGGCTTTAATTCCGTCGGGTGATGATCCGGTGTTGGCTCAATCTGTAACATATAATAATGCAGTTTCTGGACTTACAGCAACTGATGTTCAAGCCGCTATTGATGAATTGGTAGCCAATCAATATGTCCTTCCTACTGCTACAGCATCAAGACTTGGAGGCATCAAAGTAGGAACAAATCTTAGCGTATCATCTGGCGTGTTATCAGCGACAGACACTATTAGAAGTTATTTTTGCACTTGTGATACTGCTGCTGCAACAGCAACTAAAGTTGTTACATCAACTGATACATCATTAAAACTTGAAATAGGTACAATCATTGTAGTATCTTTTACAAATTCAAACTCTGCGTCAAGTGTTAAACTTAATGTTAATGGAACTGGTGCAAAGAATGTTAGGGTGAATGATGCAACATATACTGGAACAAGTACAGCATATACTGGATATGCTTCAAGACAAATTATGTATATGTATGATGGTACAGGCTGGGCATGGATTGGTAAATCTTGGGATAGCAACACTACTTATTCTGCAATGACCGGTGCAACTGCTGAAGCAGCTGGAACATCAGGATTAGTGCCTACACCTGCGGCTGGCACTAATGCTTCTTTTTTGCGTGGTGATGCAACTTGGGCTGTACCTACTGATACAAAAAATAGTTGTGGTGCAGGATCAACTAATAGTAAAATATATTTAGTTGGAAGAACAAATCAAACAACTGGAACTTCTTATAGTCATGAGCTATGTTATGTAGGCACAGACCATGAGCTTTATAGTAATGGAACTAAAGTTGTAACATTGTTTGCTCTTGTAACATTTACTACTACAAAAGCATTTTCATGTCCGGCTGGTGGTAGAGTTGAAGTAACTTTTGGTACAGCATCTCCTGCTACTTCTACAATAAGACAGTATACTGGTATAATTAATTTTACAGTACCTAATGGATTAATATTGGCTGGTATGTATATCGACCAAGGTGGTGCTCCGGGTTATCCGGTTCTTACCTATTATAATCCTACAAATTCTGCTATTAGTATACCTAAAGGTACTGGTATGATTATGTCGGCATGTATATAGAATATATTTTATAGAGCAGTTGAAATACACTGCTCTTTTTTTAGAAAAGGAGGAATAATTCAATATGTCAAATTATAGTGACAATTTAGGATTAATACTACCATTTGAACGAGAAATGTTTGATATAAATACTTGGAATCAAAACATGAGAGTTTTGGATGAAGCTTATGCATATTTAACTGATGAATCTGGAGTAACAAGAGGAATCAATGCTTTGAGTGTAAGATATGATCCGACTGTTTCTGAACTTGATGCAACAAATGTTCAGGCAGCAATCGATGAATTATCGAGAGGTGCAGCCGGTGGATATATGTATGTTGATGTTACAGAAGACATAGAAATAAGTGTTCCCACTGAAGGACATTTATATGTTGTATTAGCTTTTGGTTCAACAATGTATACAGTAACTTTCACTACAGAACAAGGTAAGACTATTGTTTATGAACAAGGCACTCCTAACTTCAGTGTAGATAATGTATATGAATTGTCATTTCTAAACCTTAATTGTAGATGGTTTAAGAGAATGCAACAGTAAGGAGGAATATTATGAGTATTTTATACAATGATGTTACTCTTATTAAAAATAAATATGCATATGTTAGCAATAACAAAACCATGAACAATACTCGATTATATTGGTATGAAATGTATATTAATGCAATCGGTGTAACCGAGACAAAAGTTTATGAAATTGAAAATGCTGATTTTTATAAAACCTTACCGGCATCTGGATTTTTCATAGTAATGCCACAAGATGGAACAACTGAACAGAACATGTTCTTTTATTATTATAATTATATAACTAACTCTGTAGAATTATGGCAACCTTTTGGTATTATTCCATACGAAGGTGCTCTTCAAGATGTTTATGTAATACCTTATCAACAAACATATACAACAAAGAATTTAGGAGTTTCTACAAATATTCCTATTTTCGACGATATGGATGATGCTGAATCTTGGATTGCAAGTGGATTTACTGATGCTTCGAAGATAAAGAATGTTGATGAATCTTATGTTTGTGATGATTTATTATTAAGAAGATTAATGATTCCTAACTGGAACTTACAAATTTATTCCAATTATGGAGTTAAATTGAGTAAGAATATTGGAGATACTTTATGGTATACTGATAATTTTTCTAATTATTGCATAAATAGAACAACTGATGAACCAGTAATATTTGCAATGATAGATTATGAAAATGGATTATTATATAAAGGAAGAAACCCCTTGGTTCTAAGTGCTTCTCCAGATTTTACTTATAATAGTGATGGTGGTTTAGATCCACAATTAACAAAATTTTCAGATTCTTTATATACTGTATTAGGTCATGAATATTATGCTTATTATTCCATCATAGATACTTCTTCTAACTATCAATTTGGGGCAAGAGCTAAATGTAAAGTGTGTGGAGATAATATGAGCGGTGATTTTGATAGTAATTACTTAAATCCACTTATGATAATTAATCCTGCGTTAACTGACATAACACTATATCCTACTGCTAGAGTAGCAATCGATTATTTATTATTTTAGAAAAGAGGTGCTTGAATGCCAGATTATACAACAAATTTAAAATTACAATTACCTTATGGTAGTAAATATTGGAATTATGATACTTGGAACAGTAATATGAATATATTAGATGCTGCTTCAAAAGATATAAAACATAAAATAGTAATTGAAGATTTATCGGCTTCTGATATTATATCTAATAATTCAAATGTACAGGCTGTTTTAGACTCATTAGCTCAAAGCAAAAGTAAAAATTATTATGAGTTTGTATTGGAAAACGACACTACTGTCTCTATTCCTAATTATGCTAATGTTCATGTTAGAGTAATAACTAAAGGGGGTTGGGAATATCCTTCAGGAATTCCTAAGTTAGATTTTATAAAGTCCATTGATGATTCAAGTGAATTTAAGATTCAAGGTGGAAGATATTATGGTGCAGAAGAAATGATAATTCCTTATATTGAATCACCTTTTGTCAAATATATTAAGCTTGGAGATGTATGGTATTATAGACTCACAAGAAATGATTGGTACGGTGGTATATTGTATATTGATAAAGCAAACGATCCATTTTTTAGAAATATTGTAGCTAAAGATGAAGTACCTGCCGGTTCAACAGATTATTATTATACTGATGAGCAAGGCAATAATATTTTAAGAATTACTAATAATCGTGGTGTCGAAGCGATAGCTTGTGTAGACAGCTTGAATTATGGATGGTATCCTAATATTGAAGAACAACATAAATATGATTTTAATTTTATGAATCTTAATTGTATATGGACAGTGACATAAAACTTGTCACGCATCTTGTCACAAATTCACGACTTGTCACACAACTTGTCACAAGATGATACGGACTCCTGAAAGCATTGCAATTAGGGAGTATTTTGATGTGGAGATTCTGGTCTCCAAAACCGTTCACGGGAGTTCGAATCTCTCTTCCCCTGCTAAAGCCCTCAAACCCTTGCAAATAAAGGATTTGGGGGCTTTTTTTAGTCTTAAAATTAGCCAAAAAAATGCTCTTTTATTTCCCTTTTTGTACCCTTTTTTACCCTATTTTGTTATCCCATCTTGTCACAGAACTTGTCACAGATTTGTTTTGTGGTATAATATTCACAAGAATTATTACAAATAATTTTGTCACAATTATTGTATAATTTTTCTGACAAACATTTAAAGGAGGTGGACTTATGGCACAAAAAGCTTTACCTAAATTACCTAAAGGTATGGGAACTTATGATTATGTGAGAGATAAGATTAGATATCGTAAACAAATAACTTATCTCGGAGTCACCTCAAATCTTTCTGTTACCGGTACTTCAATAGCAGAAGTTAATAAATTAATGCAAAAGAAAGAAAAAGATTTTGAAAGCAAATGTAGAATTGGAGAAATCGATCAGAAGACAAAAACTCTTGAACAAGGAATGTTAGACTGGTTAACTCTGTATAAGAGTGAAGAACTTAATAATAAAAGTTTTGATAGAATAGAAAGCACTTACTTAAATCATGTTGCTAATACAGATTTAGGAAGAACTCAGGAAACATTAATTACTTCTGATATGATACAAAAGCATCTTAAATCATTGACAAAATTTAATGGTGATAAACTTTCTTATTCAAGTACAAAGAAAGTCTACGAACTTCTTAATCAATATTTTACATACAAGTTTTTGAATGAACCTTATCTTAACCCTATGATTAGGGTATCAAAGCCGAAAAACAATGACAATAAAATATCTGAAGAATTGATTGTTTGGAATGATGAAGAAATGATAAGACTTACTAAGATTGCATACGAACCATACATTCCGGGCAAATCTGGATATAAACACGGATTAGTAATAGCATTTATTATGTGGAGTTTTATTAGAGAAGGAGAAGCTTGTGCTCTCCAATGGAAAGATATTGATTTAGATAAGGGAATAATTAACATAACCAAACAGTTATCAAGAGTTAAAGACCGGAAGACAAATAGATATGTAAGCATATTAACTACAACTAAATATAATTCTTCAAGGAAAATAATGCTTAATAATATGGCATTAGACTGTATTAAGGAATACAAGAAAAGAACAGCTAGGTCAAATCCTGATGATTTTATTCTTGGCAATGGAGAAGGAAAAGTATTGTCTTCTAATACAATTATAAGGACTTATAGATTAATGTGTGAGAAAGCTAATCTTCCAAAAGAAAAACATGTAACTATTCATGGATTAAGACATTCCGGAATCAGTTATATGATCAGACATGGAATGCCGGTTGAAGTTGTATCAAAAATGGCAGGACATAAATCTATTCAAGTTACTTTAAATACTTATTACTCAGTAATTGAATCACAAAAAACTGATGCAATGATTGAATTTAATAGAAATAATAATATTACTATATAAAGATAAGTGGCTGTGAATCATATTTTTATATAACTCACAGCCATTTATACTATCTATTTTTATTGTACGATTGTTTTACACACCAATTTTCAAATTCTGTTTTAGGAATTCTATATGTATTTCCAAATTTCATGCAAGGAAAATCTTTTCTCTGCATTAATTTATATACACCATTTCTTCCTATTTTTAGTGAATTCTGAACTTCTTTAATTGTTAAAAATTCCATATTAATTCACTCCTGTACTTCCAAATCCACCGGTTCTCTCATTGTCCGTATTACCATTGTCAGCTGCCAAGAAATTAAAGAATGCTCCTTGTGCAATTCTGTCACCTTTTCTAATATGCTGAACATCATCAGATATGTTCAAAAGGAATACTCCAATATTGCCATCATTGCTTTCATTAGAATAATAATCGCTGTCAATCCACCCTGAAGTATTTGCTAACATGAATTTTCCACCCATTGAGCTTCTAACATTAATTATCAGACATTCATCATTCTTCATATATGATTTTACATCTGTCCAGATTTTACATATTTCATTAGGCTTAATTTCATAATCTTTATTAGCATAGAAATCATATGCCATAGCATTTTTTGTTCCTCTTGTTGGAAGAGTAGGTTGCCCTTCTGTTTTCTTAAATTCATCTTTTACAGGTTCAAAACCTCTTATTTTTCCGGTATATCCCATTCTATTCATTCTCCTTTTTTTTCATAATCATCGCACGGAACTCTCTGTCCGTAGATATATTTCTTATCTCTTGCTGCACACATAACAATTATCTTTGCTTTGTTAGAGTCATCAATTGTAGCATACTTACAAGATACACATTTATCTGTTGTTATCATCTTTTTCTACTTCCTTTATTCCATACTCTTTTAATCTTGAAACATAAATATTATTAATTTTTAATACATATGAATCTGTATTAGCATTCTGATTGTAGAAAGCTGGATAAAAATTTCCACTCTTATCGTATAAATGACATGTAACTGCACCATTTAATGAGTTTACAATGGCTTCTCCCATCAATAAAATCGATGTTTTATTTTTGACCACCGGAAACTTAATATGGAACAATGAACCATCTTCCGCTAACCTATGGAACTTTAATGCCTTTAATCTATCTTCTTGATGTTTTTTCATCTTAAATTCCATAAGAGGTATTCTATCTCCTGCTTTCATTCTTCTTCAACCTTTCTGTATAATCCACAATGACATTCTCCAACATGATCCATTTCTCTGAATTCTTTACAAGGACATTTTGTATCTTCTGTCTTGTCAATTCTGCACGGACAATAACCATTATTATTCTTAACTTTTAATTTAATTGATTTAACTAATTCTCTGTCAGTATTTAATTTAATAACTAAACTCATTACGAAATCCTTTCTGCATATTGATTGTCTGATGCAAGTTCTACTCCGAGAACTTCATCGTAATGTTTTTTCTGGTTTGGAATAAATCTTCCAAATTTAATAATTATATTTGGAAAAGCTTTTAATGCTTTTATCTTTGATAAAATTTCTTCTTTTTTATAACCTGTATATATAACTATGTCGTCATCGGTTTGAAGTCTAAAAGCATTTATTAACAACAATAAATCTTTCCAATTGTCAAATGGCTCTAATCCTGCACATACTATTGATTGAGAAATATTGTTACTCATGTATTTATCAACTATGTAATCAATATCAAAATCATAGCTCTTAGCGGTGACAAGTGTGCTATTTTGACACACTTGTTCACCACATTCTTTTTCACATTTGAAAGAACAATTTGGAAAAGCTAAAATCATTGATGTTTTTTTATAATTATTAAAATTTTCTTCATCAATACCTTTAAGCTTAATAATCATAACCATTCACCTTTCATATCTGCATATTCATACCATTGTCTAGTAGAAAATTCTTTTTTTCTTTCAGTAGAATATGCTTCTGTAGGTTCATAAAATCCAACTATACGCTGCCAAGTGTCTACTACAGGTTTTCCGCAAACCGGACAAATATCTGTTCCCACAAAACCATGTCTATTTTCACAAGCGTTGATTTTTGTATTAAATGCAAAATATATAACATTATGCAAAGCAATGATGTTTAACATATCCCACGCTACATCTGTATTAGGAAAATTCGATTCAATATTAATATGTGCAATTGCACCGCCTGAACATTTATTGTCTAATATAGAACTAGTTCTTAATTTTTCTTTAATAGTGCATTTTTCAGAAAGTGGAATCCATTGATTAGAATAAATAAATTTATCATTCTTTTCATAAAGCAAATTGTCTTTTTGACAAAGAATTACAGCTGCCCTTTCCGCAGGAACCGATTCTACATTAAATGAATATTCATTTGTGAAATTATCTTTAATATTATTGATTGTTTCAAAAATTTCAGAAGCAAAATCAATTGCTTCGTCTGTATAATATACATTTCCCATTTCGTCTTTTGTTGTCAATCCAAACGATTCAATAACTTCATATAATCCAAGAATACCTACTGTGCAATATTGTTTACTCATTTCAATACCACCTTCGCAATAATTAGGAAGTAATCCTTTTTCAACATTTCTTGCAATAATATGTCTAATTACATCGAGAGTCTTACAACAAAGAATAGTTCTTTTTGCAAGTAATTCAATGTATTTTTTCTTATTAAAATTAGTTTCATAGGCAATTCTCATTAAGTTGATAGTATTAACTTTAACAGAACCAATAGATAACGCTGTTCCACCAATTGAATTAATAAATCCATCGAGTTTAGTAGTATCTGATAATAAACGACAACAATTAGATAGTGTACCAACATTATCACTCATGAAGAAATTACTATCATTCCAATCAACATTATGATCCGAGCACCAACGAGCAAATTCTTTATCAACAAATACATTCCAATCTTTTGTTCTAATCATTTCTTTTGCTTCTTCAACGGTAATATCATCTCTTTTAAGTAATGAATATGTGAGAACCGGAAAAGTAAACATTATTTGGCTTCTAATTTCAGCAATAACTTCCATAAATATTTTTTGATGTTCAATAAAATCATCTATATAATCAATTGCATAAGAACCATCCGGGAAAATAATTCCACCAAATAACGATTCATAATAATGTCTATCGAAAATAGAACAGTTTACAAAAGCTGATTGATCAACTCTTAAAAATGGCTGATTTAATCTATAAATAAATTTTTGAAAACATTGTCTGATATAGTAATCAGGATTTAATAAATAATACCCTTGTTCTACATCTTTCTTCCAAAAATATAATGTCCATAATAAGACATTAGGTAATCCACAAGCACCAGAACTTCTATTTGACATAAATGATACAAATTCAATTACATCATCAAGAAATGTTTGCAAATGTTTTGGTGGCTGATTATTATATCCTTCAAGAAAAAATAATCCTTCTCTTGCCAATCTTCCTAAATCATAACTATAACAATAAGGTTTATAGGTAGAACTAGGGGCATCATGTAAATAAAAGCCGCCTGAATATTCAACATCCAACCATTCTTTTGCTGTTCTTAAACCATATTTCTTTTTTAATTCCATGAAGATTTTATTAAATGCAAAAAGTTTATCTTCTGATTTACCTTTTTCTCCAGTTAAAGAACAAATATCTTTGTGATGAGCATTGGCATTGCCATCAATAGTGACATCAGCCACATTCTTACCAACAAAACTATCAATAAAATCAGAGAAATTAAGTTGCCTTTCATTAAACCCATTTAGTATTTCAAAATCTTCTCCATACTTTGAATCTACAGAAGCTAAAGCTTTTTCAAAGTCTTTGTTCATTTTAATGGAAATATCCATCTTACCCCTCCTGTCTATTAACCCAATCAATAGCATCTACATATTTCATTTCAACACCATCGACATCTAGAACAGGAACGCTTAAAAAACCTTTTTCTTTCATAATTTCAATATCATTGACAATCTCAAACTTGATTAATTTATCCTCAAGTTTCCTCTCCAATATATTGCATCTTGGACAATTATTAGAATATAAAATAACTTTCATTTTTTCTTTTCCTCTTTTCTTTTAGTAATAATTTTTTATATAATCAACAACTTCATCCTCGTCTAAAAGAACCACATCACATAATTCCTTAGACCAAGGATAAGTTGTATCATTATCATTAAATCCAATAATTGGCTTATGTAATTCATTAGCCAATATCAATTCCATACCGGTTCCAACGCTCTTGTCTGAATTATCAAGATTGACAATAATCAAACTAGAGTCTCTTAATCTGTGCAAAAAATATTGCATACATTCTTTTTCTGTTTTAGGCTTTGCATCTTTATAGTTGTAATATTCATTTGGATTAAAACATTTGTAAAACGTAGTTCTTTCTATTTCGTTTTTAATTGCTTTTCTCCAATCATTTCCACAATCTTCTAAGCATTTGCAAGCCCCAGACAAATAAATAGATTTAATCATCCGCTATCTCCTTTGCGTAAAACCTTTTATAAAACATTTTTGTACCGTAAAAATCATATATATATAAAGCAAGATCATGTATAGAAATGTCTTCATTTTTAATACATAAATCTGCATAGTCAACAACATCTTCAAAATCTGTATTGTCTGCGTTTATTCTTCTTCTTGCTTCAACATTATCATCTCCACGCTTTCTTAATCTATTCCAAATCGTAGCTTCATCGCATGTTATATAAACAACAACGGGATTTAATTCTTTGTGTTTAATTAACTGCTTCAAACCATCGGGATTAACAATTATTACTGAATCTTCATCCAATGACTCACAAGAAGTTCCGTAGTAACAAACACCATTAGCTGTGTTATAAGAAGATGTTTCAGCAAAAAATCCTGAATATTCTAATTCACTAAATTTTTCCTTAGTAACGAAATGATAAGACACTCCATCAATTTCGCCTTCTCTCATATCTCTTGTAGTGTATGTAACAATTGAGTTCATCCCCAATTTTATTAATTCTTTCTTTATGGTATCTTTACCTGCAGCTGTTTTACCGCATAATAAAAGCATATCCGTTCCTCCTTATTTATAGAAATGATGTCCTGCATCATCTGTAAAAATATAATTAGCACCACTAAATGTATCAGTCCTATTGCCACTATGAAAATATAATGCACCTTGAGATGTGTCTTCTATCATATATGCGTATTCAAGTGCCAATACTGTATCGTCTGTTATTTGCTTTCTGTGATAACAAAATTGTCCGGGCTTAATTACATCAGATACAGTATTCCCAAAATTATTATCTCCTTCAATTCTGTTAAGAATCACACTTGCAACATGAGTTTTACTTTCAAAATCGCATCCGTATGTTTCAGTTTCAATAGTTCTTTGCATAAGATTAATTTCTTCATCCGTATACACATCATATATGGATTCAGGAACTGGAAATACATCTGCATATTCATCACATACTTCTTTATATTTAAGTAAATAATCTCTCTTGTCAGAAATCCTATATAACGAATTGAATTCTAAATAAGCTTCGTCTTCTCTTGTGAATAATGGAACTTCTTCATGCTCTTCTTCAATTATTGCTACTTCTAATTCTTTATTTTTTACTTCAGTCTTTAAACATTCATTTGATATCTTTGATAAAGTATAATTATTATATGAAATAATTGATACACATATAGCTAATCCTAAAAGCATTGCCCACAAAGATATAATGATAATGTCATAAAAATCAAATCTTTTATCTGTCATATCTATGTTCTTCAAATAAAAATTATTGCTCATAAATTCCTCTCATCTTAAAATATTGTTGCAATACATTGATCAAAATATCAATTTGTCCATAGGTGTTTTTATTAGACAAAGAAAATCTTACGGTACTTTTTGCTTCTTCATCTGTCAATCCTATTGCCTTTAAAACATAAGAAGGCTCAGCATTTCCGGAATGACATGCACTTCCTGCGGATACTTGTATTCCCATATCGTTTAAAAATAACACCAATTCTTCTGCATCAATACCTTTAAATGTGACAGATAATATATTTGAAGAGCACAGATCAGGAGTATTAATTTTTATAAAATCAAATGTTGTTTTTAATCTATCCTTTAAATAAATTTTTATTAATCCGGTTTCAATCCTTTTATCTACATTCTTATAGCTATCAGCTAGACAATGCGTCATTCTCTTTATTGCAGGAAGATTTGTAGTTCCTCCTCTTAATCCTTGTTCCTGAGAACCACCAAAGATTAACGGTGCTATCTCAACTCCTTTTCTAATATATAAGAAACCTATTCCAAAAGGTGCTCCAAATTTATGTCCGCTTGCTGAAATTAAATCAGCATTGTTTTTCATTACATTTATTGGCAACAATCCCATTGACTGTACACAGTCTGTATGGAATATGATATCATGTTCTCTTGCTATTTCACCTATTTTAAATATAGGCTGAATGGTTCCTATTTCATTATTTACATGCATAATAGAAATTAAGATTGTTGTATCTTTTATTGCATTTTGTAATTCTTCTAAATTAATAGAACCATTTTTATCAACACTTAAATATGTAACTTCAAAACCGTTGTTTTCTAAATACTTACAACAATTTAATATAGACGGATGTTCAATGCATGATGTAATAATATGATTACCTTTTGATTTATATTTATTTGCAATCCCTTGAATAGCCCATGAATTAGATTCGCATCCACCAGATGTAAAATAAATTTCTTCCGGTTCTGCTGATATGCATTTAGCAATCTTATTCCTATATTCATACAACTTATTCTGTTCGGCTTCTGCATATAAACTGTTAGAATTGAATGTGTTATAATTGCCTAATTTAGTAGCAGCATTATCTAAATAAATCATTTCATTCTCTCCTCATATCTTTTTCTAATCTTGGTTGTATATTCCGAAATATTTTCAGAACAATGAATCGTTCCTTTTTCTGAAAACATAGAGTAATAATATTCATCCTGCATAGGTTCATATTCATTGTCGCCAAATTCATCTTCATATTTGCAACGCTGTGCCATTGGTAACTTGTTAAAACATTGAGTGCAACAAGTCCATATCCAATATCCTTTGCTTTGTTTTACGTCTGGTTTACCACAATGAAAACAAATATTAGCACTGGCAGTAGAATAAGCATGAATAATCTTATTTATTTCTTTAGGTGCACCGTTGTGGTATAACCTTAATTCTCCATATTTTTCTTTAATTTGTAGAACTTTAAAGTCATCTATGTTTTGTTCATCAAGAACCTTTTGAATATCTTCTGCCAATAATTCTCCAAATGCTATCTTCCATCCTTCCGGTATTTCATCTAATATGGTAAAAGAATAATCATAATTTTCAATTTCATTGCCAAAATCATCAAAAGGTTTCAACCAAGGAAACCTCTCTACGAGTTGTTTATTTTCAAATTTTATATCAACAGAATTCATTTTTTATACTCCAAATAATTCACTAATAAGATCATATACATCAATAGACTTCTTATCCTGTTCGTCTCCGAAATCTTCATTGAATTTATTTAAGAGCTTAAAATATTCATCTCTAGCTTTATCAACTTCTTCTTTTCTTTTAGACTTATTGTTCAACATGTTTTCATATGCAATAGCCTCTGACTTATCGTTAAATTTCTTACCATTCACTTCATAAATAATATTCATAATATTTCCTCCTAATTAAAATTTGTATAATATTTATCTAATAAAACAGTTAATATAGCACATACAGTTCCACATTCTACTGTCTTTATAGCTTTACCATTTGGATCAACATTGTCGTATAGAATTACTTCATTTAATTCTTTCATTAAATCATCTAAAAACTTTTCTTTCATTCTTGCTCCTTTAATTTTTCATTTTCGATTAATTGTTTAACGTCAAATATCTTCCACTTATTTGAAGGCTTTTTTTCTCCATCGAAAAAAAGAAAATAATTATCCTTATAATAATAGGTAGAAAAATGAACATCAGGAGATAACTCATATTTATCAGAAATGATATTCTCAACAATATACTTATTCTTTTCTTCCGGATTGTAAATCAATCTATTGATAGTAATATACTGTTTTCTTGTAATTTTGATTTCAACTATTTCCATATGAATTATCTCCTGTCGTGTTATTTTGTATTAAACCCTTTAATTTTTTACTTTGTAATGTTATTTTATACCCGTCGGCAAACATTGTCAACAAGTATTTTTTAATTTTTTAT
The DNA here is from genome assembly GCA_045627125.1 of Candidatus Absconditabacterales bacterium. Taxonomy (GTDB): domain Bacteria; phylum Patescibacteriota; class Gracilibacteria; order Absconditabacterales; family Absconditicoccaceae; genus UBA3291. Next base: position 73,076 of record JAZQNA010000063.1, read on the forward strand.
TTATATTTGTGAATAATCTTATAGTCATAAATATACCAATAATCTTTGTTATTTTTACCAATAGTTCCTACTTGAATAATATCCATCTTATCTAATGCACCATATTTTTTCCATGTGGCAGTCTTAACATTAAGAGAAGCTGTTCTTCCTGTACCTATCGACCTTGTTTCTATTTTATAAGCCCAGACTTCATCTTCATTTTTTGCAAATTTACTTTTTAAGGGAACTACATCAAGAATTAAAACCTTTTTAAGATCTTCCGGGTTATTAGTTGTTAACTCAATATACCCCAAGATGTCTTGCTGGTTTTTCATTCTTTCAGAATATGGCATTTCTTCAAAGTTGTTAATGCAATAATTGTACGATTCTTCAAGAATTTTATCTATGTTCACTAACTTCCATGATTTGGCAGCAGTTCCGTCTTTCTTATCACCATCAGAATATTTAGCTATAATATCACCAAACCAACCATCAATAGAATCTTTCTTAATCTCTTTAGCATCACCTTGTTTTAATTTGTCGAAAATATCGACAAAAGTCAAAAGTGAATTAGTATTGCCAAAATTCCTGAAATACCCTATCTTAATTAATGGTATAATTTTTGCTGATTTTACTGAGTACTCATTTAACCACTTAAGAATAGAAATGAAATCACTACATTCTTGTGAACATTGATACAATAATTCTCCAATGATGTCGCTATATCCTTTGATTGAAGAAAGAGCATTCACTATTGCATTATGTTCTTTATCTATTGTAATTCTTCTGTTATCCTGTCCAAAAATATATGGAGGGAATACAATGTTGAAATAACTCTCTGCTTCTTCTTTGAATTTATTAAGTCTATCCTTATCACCTTTGTCATTAAGAATATTAAGATATACTTCATAAAATTCAAGCGGATAATACGTCTTAAGGTATGCCCCATAAAGACTATCTATTGCTACACAGTAAGCATGCGAACAGTTATGAACACACAATCCATTTGCTAATACAAAATTATGATATGGATCTTCCATTTCAACATCATAGACAGGTTTTTCGCCAACATACTCTATTGTATCAACAATATCTACTCCATCAATAAGATTAAACAATTCATCTCCTTGCCTTAAATTAGATAATGGAATATCTCCATTCGGAGTAATAAATTTATGGTCTTTCGTGCATTCTATTTTATTGCCCAACTTTGTAGTTAATTTATATACATTTTTAATTCCTTTGTATACTACATCAAGAATATTGTTTGAAGTATATTCATTTTTATCAATGTGTGAAATTGCAATTCCACGTTCATTGTTTTCATACATTTCTTTCAATGTATGTTTGTGACCAAAAATTAATGTATCACCTGATAAACAATTGAAAGAGTAATAAGCATTTGCTTCAATGATTTTCCAGATCTGATTTGTAAGTTCATCAGCTTCTTCTTGAGTTTTATTCTCATTTTCTACAAGTTTTTGAGCAAAGTTTTTACTAAAGACATCTTTATATTTATATACTTCTTCATGCCTCTTCTTTGAAATACTTTTAATTACACCATAGCATTCGCTCATAGGAATACCGGCATAATGCAATGTAGCCATAACTTGCTCTTGGTATAACACAAATGAATTAGGCATCTCTTCTGTTTGGATAAGATTGTCAAAACTAGGTATATTATAAGAAAAGGGTTCTCTGCTTTCAAACTTCTTATACATTGTTTTGAAACCCGGTCTAATTGCGGCAACAAATGCAGTCAATTCAGATATATTAGTAGGCTTATATTTTGCTGCTCGACTTGCAGTTCCTACCTTTTCTATCTGATTAATACCCATAGTGCATTGATTTTTGTAAATATCCCAAACTTTATTATCAGGAGTACATTCTTTGAGTAACTCATTAACAGATAATACTTTTGCACCAGCTCTTTTAAATGTATCATAAATAGATTTATATACATTAACTTTCAGCCAATCGTTTTTAAGGAATCCATATTTTTCAGCCCACTTACCATCCATACAGCAAGCAAGTGTAGCTTTACCGGTTTTAGATTTTACATAAATATATCCTATTTGCTTTCTTATATCTTCTGCAAATATTAATGAAGCACATGGATGCGGAGAAATACTTGAAACAATCCCTTGATATTTTTCACTTGCATTATAAATATCTTGATATTCTTCTGGAATATAATCCATAATATCAATATCATCTACTTCATCTTCTTCAGCATGAGCAACATCTTTCTGCCATTTTTTAATGAATTCTGATATCTTATTAGAAATTTCAAAATCAATTCCTTGTGCTTTAGCATACATTTTCCACGCAGCTGAAGGTTTCAATAAACCAAAAGCAACCATTTGTTTGGAATGTTCAAATCCAATTACTTCTTCTTGTGCTTTCCAGAAAGGTTCTTGTTCAGGACAATTCATATCAATATCGGCAAGTGAGTGCGTTTCAAGAATTCTTGTTGTACTCATAAATCTTTCAGGATACATTTTAACTTTTGCAGAAACTCTATCTACATTTGTAAATCCTGCAAGCATATTTGTGACATTCGATACTGAACTACCTCTCCCAGATTGTGTAAGTACTCCACCATATTCTTTTGCTTTATTAACTATTGCATTATCAAGCAAGAAATAATCTGCATGAAATGTATCTTTAACTGTTTGAATTTCTCCAGATATTTCTTCAATATAATGATCCCATAATTCTTCCGGAACTTCTTTTTTGTATTCTTCCCAAGCACTCCAGATTAAATCTTCGTACTTTTTATCTTTTTCTTCCTGAGTTAAGTCGGGGTATAATGTAGGCATTTTAACATCATGGTTGAAAATAATAGAATCATATTCCTCGACATTTAAGAAGATATTGGTGTTATTAATTGCTTCCATAATTTCATCATGACTTAAAACGCACTGTTCAGCGAATCTGTTGTAAGCAGTTTGCCCGTCAGGATAATCCATATACCAATCGTTTTCATCAGAGAGATCAGACTTTTCTGACATTTCTTTAATTAAATTATCAATAGATTCATCATATTCTTGTTGAGAAATTTTACCTCTTGCTAAATCTTTTTCAAGTTTTTCTTTCTTTGAATCAAATGATTTATTTTCATCTCCTCTTTTAGACTTAATAAATTCTATTCTATCTTCTTTACCTTGTTCATCAATATAATGACTATCGCAACCCATAATTAACTGAAGATTATGCTCGTTCTTTAAATCCAAAATATGCTGGTTTAATTTCTTCTGTGCAATAGTATTATGATATTGAACTTCAAGGAAGAAATTATTTTTAAACTTGTTAGCCAATGAAAGTATTATTTCATCAATATCTTCATATTTGTGGAACGCTAAACAAGCCGTAGTAACTACAACATCATTCTCCGGAAGTGACATTATTAAAGGCAAATCAATTCTTGTCTGTCTGTAAAATGTATCTTTAAAATAACAATCTTCAGCTGCCTGAGATAAGATTTCATTGATTGCTTGTCTACCGTTTTCATTCATTGCCAACAAACAAATGTGACAGTTTGCCCCGTCTTTACGTCCATTTTCATCAACATAAAATCGGTCTTTAACCCAATATGCTTCAACACCAAACAAGAATTTAAGATTGTATTTAGCAGCCAACTGATGACATTCAATATAATGTCCTTGCCATCCATGTTCAAGAGATGAAATAATACCATGTCCTAATTCAACTGCTCTCTTGCAATATTCTTCAAGTGATGTAGCTGAATCAGACACTTTGATATTTGACCAATATGAATGCTTGTGATAATTTTGAAATATTAAATCTGCCATACTTTTCTCCTTACATAACTATATCAATATCGATATTTTTCGGCATTGTTACTTCTTCATCCGCATCAAATTGTTCAGTTTTTTCATTTCCAGAAATGTCAATTGCAGAATAATCACTAGCTTTTATGTATAAATGATTGCCATAAACGAAAAACTCTCCTATTGACAAATCACAATATTTCTTTTCTTCTGCCCTCTTAAATGTTATATTAGTCATATTGTCCTCCTACAGTACGCAAAGTATTTATAATTAAAATCTCCAATAGTACGCAAAGTAATTATCCCATCTCCAACCAATTATAATAATTGATTACCCCTTCTTCGTACTTTTCTTTAGGTGTTTCTTTTCTACCGCCATAAGGTTTAATATCATGAACATCATATGCCAAATACTGAAGATGAGGATAATGACCTGACCATCCAGATGAACTTCTAATCAAAAAGTCATTGGCATATTCGTTAATCCTCAAAACATAATCATAATTGTTGGCTCTAAAAATAGCCCAATTCCCAGTATCATTGTCTTTAATCTTGAAATATATAATTAATTCTCCACCAGATTTATCAGAAAACTCCCACCAGTATTCTCTCTCCATATCAATACGAAAACGATTAATTCCAAGATATTCGTCATTCATAATCTGCCTATTAACCCTACGCATATATGTAACAACTTTTTTATGTTCTTTTTCACGAAGTTTATTCTTCATCTTGACTCCCCCTTTTTTTAAACCTCTCTCACGTCTACTACAAAATGCGGAATTAATCCCTCTTCTCCAGTTGCTTTGCTTACACATAACGAAACATTATCAATTTCATAATCATCCCCTAATGTTTCAATAATTCCTTCAGTATTAATCTCAATACAATATTCGCACTTATGTTCCTTCATAAATGTTAATGTCTTAAACATAGTATCGTAATCTTCTATGTCAGCATATGTAACAATATTATATTTTTTTTTGTTCTTCTTCATCATATTCTCTAAATCTAAATTGCATTAGTTTTCCTTTCATTTAATTTTTTATTACCTCAACACTTCATTCTCTCCCAATCAAATTCAACCCTTTTAACAACTTTAATTATCCAATAATCAGAAAATTCTCTTTTAGATTTTGCTCTTTCAAACTCTGAATCTGTTGGACAATCATCAAAACTCATATCAAGATCAATGAAATATCTCTCAATAATGTCCGGAATTTTAGTTTCACTAACCTTATTCCATATTTCATAATAATTATCGTAAATTGCATACCTTCCGTCATTTTCATCAAAAGCACACATCATATATTTTGTTTTTATTTTATTCATTTTTAAACTCTTTCCTTGTAGAATTCCATCTGCAATAACCAATTATATTTAATATTAGGTAAACAACATACATTAATATCTGAGGATAATTAGGATCCCCCATGAAGTTAACAATTATCCAACTAATATTTGATAATATCCAGACAATAAATCCAATCTTCTTTTTGTGATTAATAAGAATATTCCCACACAAAGATAATATAAGTGAAATAACCGAAGCTATATTGTACCAAGTCCAAATCATTTATTTAAAATCCTCTCAATCACACTAAAATTCATTACTTTGAACAATTCCCAATAATTACTAAAAGTCTTAACTCTTTCATAATTATCGCAAACCGCATCATATCTTTTTTCGTATTCTTTACTAATGTCAAGATTGTAAATAATACCTAAAATATCATCAATATTATCTGCTGTAATAATTCCTTCTGGATTAAAGAATGTTGAAATCTTTTTTGCTCCATAATAAATAGGTATTACTTTATTGGCAAAACAATTACATATTTTTTCGGTGAACCAATAGTCATCAATATAATTTTCAATAATCACAGCAAATTTATATGCACGGTGAGAAGTTTCAGTAGAACAAATATTTCCACCATTGTATGTTCCAAAGCAATGTACTTTAGGATTATTTTCAAGCATCTTAGCTAACTCAATTCTTTTCTTGTGGAGTTCACAATATTCTTTGTTTGAACTAATCATTGAAATCATATCCATTTTAGTACATAATGCATTCTTATTTGCCGGAAACATTTCTCCCCAGACTGATGTATTAAAATATAAATGTGCATTTGCGAATTCAAGAATCTTACTATCGAAAGTAAAGATTGCATCAAATTTATCTGGATTAGTTTCAAGATATTTATAAGCTTCATTAAGTCCTGACATACTTCTCGGTTCACACATAAATGCAATTTTAGGTTTATCAGAAATGATTTTTTCCACACTTGGAATCTTAAAGTTTTCAAATACAAGAAGCTGTGCTTCATCATCATTCTTAACCCATTCAACACCCGAAATATTTGGAGTGCTATAATTATCTTCATCTTCAGTATATATGCTATACATTTTACATTTAATCATTTTTTAACGCCTTCCATTCTACTTAATCCATCAATGCACAAAATCTATTTGCACCTGTTTCATCCAATAAGCAATCAAGACAAAGATGTTTGTTGTTATACATATAAACATCATATTCATCGTTTTCTATGTCTGTGTTAAGTTCATTACCGCAATTATCACAATATATATGAAGCACATTTCTATGAGGGCAACTGCTACCCAAACAACCCATTTCTGTAGGACATCCTACACATTCATTTTCATATTTAATCATTATTTATCTCTCCTAACTTTATACGTAATTCGTCTTTTGTAGGATATGCCCCACAACTCTTTTTTTTCTCAGGACACCAAAGTAAGTATTGACAATGAGGAACTAATTCTTTAGCAAATTCCGGACAAATCTCATCAACCGCTTTTTTCATCTCAATTGCAATAGTTCTAATTTCATATTGTGCTCTGGTACATAATCTCTTATGCATAAAATGTATAAGAGCTTCGGGAGTGAATCCAATTGTCAACCATAAATTTGTTGCTCTCGGAAGAACAAAATTAGATTGTTCTACTGCAGCGTGCTCATCGACTCCATTACTTATAAGGATTTCCTTGATTTCCCCTCTTACATTGTCAATATTTTCCATAAGAGAATCATATAATTTTTTTGCATCCGGATTATTCTGAATTGCTCTAGGAGTAACATAATCAAAACCAGTCTTGTCAACATATCTGAATGACTGCATGTTTTTTACAATATTACAAGGATTAACATCAACAAGAAGTTCCATTCTGTCCTGATATGTATAAGTTTCAAAATTATAATCAGTTCCGATCTCGTGTCTCATAATCTGCTCCATTGTTCCACGATCTCCGTAGATATTAAATTTAATATATTCACATCTACTACCACTCATATGACCAGATTCATTACAAGACTTTCCAACCTTTTCAGCATATTTCTTAGGAGTGTCATAACAGGTACAAGCAAACTCTCCATGATTTTTATATATCTGTGACACTTCTTCTTTGTTGATAATTTCTACAATAACCTTATTATCTTTCATAATTATTCCTTTCTCTTTAAGTTTTTATTTGCGTTATAAATGAAATACAGAGTATTAATAGTCTCTGTTGGTGTTTAATTTTTCATTTACATATTAAATTATATTATTTTCTCCCATATTGTCAACACAAAAAATAAAAATAACGCAAAGTTTTCTCTGCGTTATTCATTCTTATTCCTGTAATTACAATTAGTGCAATCAATTGCTTCGCAATAATCAACACATATATCAAACGAGTTGTCATCAGACAAAATATCATTAAGTTCCAATTCTTCAATATAATTTTTCATTATTTCTACCGATCTTTCATCATTATAATCTTCACATCGGACTTTTATATACCGGTATCCTTCATCATCGCAATATATCTCTTTCAGTTCTTCTTTAACTATTGCTTCTACTCTTTTACTTGGTGTTAAATCGTATTCATCATCAACATCAAAATACATTTTTACAGTTATTTCTCTAATCATTATTATCTCGCTCCTCTAAAACTTATATGTATAACTTGAACAAACAAGTTAATATCATTAGCAAGACTCAAACTCTGTCTTAAATAAGACTTTGTTTTCATCCGGGAAAGCTGCAATCTCATTATCCGATTCAAATTTACATTCAGGGATTACAATTGTTCCTTTCCCAATATTTCCATCCGGATATCTGAAGTTTACTCCAGAAATGGTGACATTCTTAAATCCATTCCCTTTGTCTTTAATTTTTATCTTTTCAGATCCATCTAAATTGATTACCATTCTACATTATTCTCCTTTTAGTTCCACAACAACATCCTGTCCTGTCAATTCTTTGTAGAGTCTTTCGGCTTTTTCACCAGTAAACATTTTTACAACTGCAATAGAAAATAAATTACTTTCTGCAACACACATTACAGGCGTATCTTCGTTTGATTTGTCATAAGTTATTGTTAATGTTCTTGTCATTTATTATTCTCCTTATCAAATTTAGTTTTTATTGTGATGGTTTGATAACCCTTCCCAAACTTCATGTAATCTTTCCAACGAACACACTTCCAAATCGCTTAATGATGTTTCATCAATTATTCCACATTTCTGCCTTAATTCACGGGCAATTTCAGCAGCTTTAGGAAGAGCTTCTTTTAATCTTTTTTCATATTCACTCATATTATCACCTCATGAACACCGGATTTTATTTATTACACAATATTTTTCCACAGTTTAAACACAAATGGATCGTTATAGTTAATTCTTAATGCTTCACCAAAAAGTGTTGATTTGCTGATTTTATGATAAACTAATGCATCATAGTGTATCTTTTCTTGCTGATATATTATTTCATCCAAGAGTTCATAGCCCAATTCAATTACATATTCGGCATTTACATCTTCATACCGAGCATAATCAAGTTCTTTTTTTATAATCGACAATATATCTTTATTTTTGTCTAGTATCATATTTACACCTCGTTAACCCTGTTTTTATTCCCAAGGAAATCTATCTAATTCGTATACTTCCTCACCATTAAATAAATGCATTTTTAATCCACAATTAGGACAGTATTTATGCGGTATATTAGGATCTGTTGCAAACACCCAATTTCCATCTTCATCTCTTTTATTTTTATAACAAGGGTATGTGAATCCGCAATTTTGACACACAGCATATATTGCCGCATCACCTTTGTATTTTATGAATGCCCATTCACCTTTAGTTTTACATTTTTGTCTATAATTCATTTTAACCTCTTATGGAATGCTTGATTTTTATTGTGCGTCATAAATCTTTCCTATTTCGTATTTGTAATGTTCAATAGGAGTTCTTTTATAATAATCACAATAACATTTACCATCATCGTCTATCACATATTCAATACCTTTGGTTAACAACGAAGTATCCAATACTCCATGCAAGAAAAACACTCTAAATTTTGTATCTTTCTTTCTTAGTCTTAACCAATGACTGTCCGTAGTCTTTTCATAAGTAATAACATCAAATTGATTGTCATATTTTGCACTAAATAAATAATTATCAAATATATCTGCATTATCCCAAAATACATCACATCTAAACCGCAATGCTTTAAATCCTACTTCTTCACACCATGAGATAAATTCATCTCTATATTTGGTAAAGTTATTTATATTTTTATATATAACAGCACATGCAGAAACCGGAATATTTATTTGATTTAATCTTTTAATTAAATAAACATAATCTGCTTTTGATAGACTAAACCCTAATATCTTTAACCTTTTATCAAAACTATAAGAATGAACAGAAATGTTTACATAATCAATAACTCCTTCTAGATACGGAATGACATTCTCTAAATGGATACCATTTGTAGTAATTGTCGTTCTTAATACTTTTGATTTAATATCATATTCTTTTAATTTATTTAACACTGAGATTAAAAAATCAGGATCGAGTGTAGGTTCTCCTCCAGTTATATCAACAGATACTTCGTTTTTGTTTCCAATTTCTTTTAATAAATAATCTAATGATTGAATAAAATTATTCAAAAATTGTTGTTTATTACAATTTATAATTTTATCTTTATTATAACAAAATGGACACTTAGCATTACAACCCGTAGGAATAACAAGTTTGATAGTTATTACTTTGTTATAATCTTTTCTTTCTACAAACATATTTTTATCATCCAATCAAACCCAGCTTTTATCTCACATAACTAAATTGACACTCACCTCCACGAATATATCTTCCATTATCAAGTTTAATAATCATTTCATATGGTTCTTCCAAATCATCTCTGACCACAACTCCGAAATGCTTTTTGGATGTATCATAGTGATAACAAACTTCAACTCTTGCTCCAACCGCAAATTCAGGATATTTATATGTTTCATCTTTTTGTTTTGGGAATTTTTCATATGTAATATTATCTATACATCCCATAGTTCTATCCTCCTAACTTAAAATACTGGTTTTATTTACTAACAATTCATACAATGATTACATCTTTTGTTTGGATTCATTTGACATCTCATATATGGCATTACATTCCCACGTACATCAAAATATTTCTTAGATAAATCTTGCTTAACTTCTCTCCATTTGCAAAAATAATCATTTCGTTCTGCTTTTCTTAATTCATACTCAACAGCTTCATAATTTTTAGAGTCAACACCTATCATAAATTGATAAGAATTTCTGATCTCGGTTTCGTCAGGTTGCTTTGATATATTTCTATAAGGAGTTAGCTTTGCACCAATTCTTTTTATGTTATCTATTCTCATTTGATATGATTCCCAACTAAATGATACAAGATAATATCTTCTTGCTCTCCAATCCATTTAATTTATCTCCTTAAAATTCTTGTTTTATTTATCGAACAAACTAGTAGTTTTTCTAATCCAATCTTCCAAATTACATCCAGTATGATTAATTAATAATTCTTCTAAATCTTCATACTCGCATAACTTAACTGAAGCACCTACATAATCGTGTTGTTTTACCCATACACCACTTCCGTATTCAGATTCGTCAATGTCAATTCTTTCTGTTAGTCTATCCATATATTCTCCTATCAAATCCGGGTTTTATCTTCACCATTCTCTTTTTCTTATTCACGAGCCAGCCCAACTTCTATCATATCCACAACTCGGATATGTATCATAATCAGGAATTTGACCTAACATTCTTTGTATCTCTTTTTCTTCTTCTGACTTATATTTTAATCTAATTCTTTCAGACTCTTTAGCAGCCTCCTGCTTGTCATAAAATTTTGCTATAACCCCAGAAGCCTGAGCGGTTGATAATGTATCAGGATTTAATCCTATATTTATAAGTTCTGTAATAAGTCCATGTGCGAGCATGAAATTTTTCTGCTTTTCAGTCATTCTTCATTCTCCTTATTCTTTATCCATATGATCTCCTACTTGAAAATTCTATTTTATT
>JAZQNA010000064.1:0-7051 GCA_045627125.1 Candidatus Absconditabacterales bacterium
GCTGATGCATATGCCATAGGGCAAATAAATCCTATTAATGCTAATCGTAGCATTAACTTCCTAAATCTTTTAGTTAATAAATTTTTCATGTTCTTTTGTTTAAAAGATAAAATATTATTTATGTAAACTTATTATATCCCCCCCCCACAAATGTCAAATTTTTGTCGACTTTTTTATAGAATAGAATTTTATCTGTTATTAACTAGCATTCCTTTAAGAGAATTTTAGATTTTTTTAAAAAAACCTGAATATTTTTTATCCTTTTAAGATAAAATGGAAAAATATTAAATTTTAAAATTCTCTATACATTCTAAAAAAAACGGATTAGACGAAACTCTAATCCGTTTTCCATTTTAGAGAAGATCTGAGATATTGGTAACAACATAATCAACCAAGCCATACTGAAGAGCCTCTTCAGCCGAAAAATACCAATCTGGGTTCATTTTATCCTTCAAATCTTTCTCAGAGACTTTTGTCCTTTTTACGAAAGAATCAATCATTTCATCAACTTGAGCCTTATAATCTGCTTGACCAGCATCTGTCTGCTCATAGGTTCCATAGAAACCTCCTGATCCCCTGTGAACAACCATACGAGATCTTGGCATTGCATACCGTTCATGACAAGCCACCAATAAAAACGCAGCAGCACTAGCAGCCAACCCCATATTAATTCCTATTACAGGAGTAGCTGAAAGAGTTATGGCATCTGCAAGTGTTTGATATCCACGAAGCAACCCTCCATGAGAATTAAACTTAATCTTAATTGGTTTTGGCTCATAATGCATGATAGTATACAATGATTCAGAAATTCCTTGATGACGCACCATAATAGGAAACATCAAATGAACAATTTCTTTAGCCTCTTCTTCAGCAGCCTCCTCACTTTCAGATGCATCATCCAAATCGGCCTCAGGCCCCTGATAATAAGGATCATCAATATATGGAGAGATCTTCATTTTAAAGTTTTCATCCTTCTCCATATTTTCCTTAATTTCCTGCCGAATCGCCAAGATTTCACGATCATAACGATTCCAGTCTTCAATCATTTTAGCATAGATAAAGCAGCGTTCGTCAATATCTTCACTGATTGAAATAATTCGTCTTTCATAATCAGCTTTATACAACGAATCAGCAATCCCTTTAAATACGCTCTTCCCTGCCAATCCAGATAATGCAAGAAGAGATAAATCATTTTCATCATCCCCATCATCATCTTCAGCTCTTTTAGCTATGAACCCATCCTTTGGATGGGGACTCATAGAATCTGAGCAATCAAATCCCAATATTTGATTACTCAAAAATTTAAAGAATTTTTGTTTCATTTTGTTAGGTTTAATAATAAGTGGGTGGAAAATTTTTATTTACACAAAACAATATAATTAAAAATATACTTATGTCAAGCATATCTAAACAAACAATAAAATATGAGAATTATCTCAAAATCAAAATTTTTCTTCCAACCTTTTGGTTTTCTCTCTTATAAAGTTCATCAACAACTGTTAAATTCCAATTTAATTTTTCAGCAAGCAATGTTACCAAATCCTGAATAACATTTTCATGTCCAATATATACAGGAATAGTAAATACCATAACTGGTCTTTTCTTATTATGTTTATCAAAGAAATCAGTAATAGTTTGAATAAACTGTAAGTATAGGTTTTTTACCCAACGTTGATATTCATAAACCTGCTCTGCAGTTGTAGATTGCTTAATAATTGGTCAGAGCCAACCTTCTGTAACAATAAAAGTTTCATGATTTAATAATGGTTGAAATAATTCTTCATTCAATGGTTTAGAAATATCTTGATCATAAAATTCAAAAATCTGATCATGATAATTACGGTTATTTTTCCATCGTTCTTGATTTTTTTTTGCAAATCAAAGTTTTATATCCGATCAAATAAAGTTATATCATAAATAATTTGCAATAATTCAAGTAGTTCACGTTCAACAAAATGGATCAAAGATTAGTTTAGCATTATCAGTTTGTGTGTTAGAAATAGCGATATTTATCATCGTATGAGTCAATTTTGCAGGCATCATTCACATTTGCATACTACGTCCTGGTTTATCAAAATCCGCCATTTCATATAATTTAATATTCTGATATCATAATACAACTCACCATTCAGCTCAGATTTTTATAAGTTCGATTCACTTCTTTTTTACATCCAAATCTGTATGTAGAATATCTACTTTTTTATATCTTTTGATATCAAATTGCTTTTTTAATTTTACAGCCAAATTTTCATCAGCCATTCAAAGGATTTTTTTTCATTCTAAATATCATCAAAAATCTGGCTGAGAAATTATTTTTCACCATTTTACAAGTGAGGCCATATTCTGAAGAGACTCTAAATCATCAGTATTGAAAACTAACAAATGCGTTCATACTTTTTGAATATTCTTAGCATGAACCATTTGTAATTCAGCCAATGTAATTTCAGAAAAGTTTCATACAACTGCAAAATACATAGGAATTTGTATCTACAAAATAAACAAACATAATATAACTAAATACTACAAACTTTCAATTATTTATTATTGTCCCTATATTCCATCAATAATTTTCAAAGAATGTTTTTTCATTTTAAAGTATCTTGATTAATTCAGAAACGAACATCATTCCAAAAAGTATACTCAATAATATTTTTATCTCATATAGCCAAAAGCTCGTTTTTTAATTCAAGATTATTATCAAATTTTTCTCTTATCGCACTTCTCATAAATTCTACCCTTTTTTCTTCATCTTGCTCCAAATCATACAGCTTCCTTGCTTTCATAGCCAATCAATATCAGGTAGACAAGAACGATATTATCTTTTTTACTCATAAATCATCTATCCTCTGTGCCATATAATATCATTCACTACATCGATACTCATTCCCATATTCATCAATTATAGGATTTTTTAATGGAGTTAAATTTGATCCATTTTCAAAAATTAAACATTGACTCAATTCTTCCTTTGTTAGATTCATTTGTTTAGCACGAGGATGAGTAACCAATGCTGCCTCAAGAATCTCTTGCTTACAGAAACTCTCCTCATTAAAAAGCGCATCATTAGAATATTTCATCATTTTGTTATTTCATTCAGCTAAATCTTTTCAATTCTTCGTAATCTCCAGTTTTTGAAAATATATGATAATCATGAGTCTGCCTCCAAACTTTTCTTCCTTCTACTGGCATAATCATTGATTCTTCAGCTACATCCATATGTAAAATTCAATCTAAATGATCCAATTCATGAGACAATACTGTTGATTCAAATCATTCAAAAGTATCTTTATGTTTCTCTCATTGAACATCAAAATATTCCACGCTTATACTATAAGGTCTCAACACTCTACAAAAGTTATCCAAGCAACTTCTACATGCTTCCCAATATTCAGTCAATCACTCCCTTTTTATAACTTCTGGATTTATCAAAACTCTTGACTCATTAAAAAGTTCATCCTCAGCTGTCGTCTCATTCCTCTGCATTCTTTGTATTAACTCCAAATTTGTATTCTTCAAATAAACCAATCTCTTAGGGATTCATAGTTGAACAGCAGCCATCGCCATCACAGAATTTGCTTTACAAAAATCATCCAATACTTTGATATCATTTTGTAATTTAGTATCATTTTCAATATCTACAAACTTAGAAATCTGCCTTAAAAAATTTTCATTATTCTCAATAGTAACAACAAAATTATTATTTACCATAGATTTATTTAAATTCTCTTTTGTGAAACTTACTAAAGAATCTCAACTTTTACCAAAAGAATTAACATCTCCTTCCTCCACTCTTCACGATTTTTCACTTTCTACATTTTTCATAAAAAGCCAAAAAAAATAATAAACTATTCTTCTGACAAAAACTGTCTTTTCCAATCTTCTAATACTCTTTCCAAATAAACTATATTATGTAATCCAAGCAATGCTCATCCAAGTACTTCTTTTTCACGAAGAAGATGATGGAAATAAGCTTTACTAAAACATCTACACGCATAGCAATCACAATTAGATGTTAATGGAGAAAAATCTGATGCATATCTTGCATTAGTGATTTTAATATTTCATTCATCCGAAAAAATTATTCAATGTCTTCAGAGTCTTGTAGCACTAACACAATCAAACATATCTATTCCATTTTCGATTCCAAAACGCAAATCTTCTGGAGTTCACACTCACATCAAATACCTTGGTTTATCATTAGGTAATTTAGGGGCCGTATATTGAATAACCTCTTGTACCTTTTCTTTATCTTCTCATACGCTTACTCATCAAATAGCTATACCATCTCGAGCATATTGAGATAATGTTTCTAATGATTCTTGACGCAAATCCAAATAAGATCCTCCTTGAACAATCGGAAATAAAACTCCCCTTGTATTATCATATCTTGGTTCAAAATATTCAAATGCTCTTTTAGCCCAGCGATGAGTCATCTGCATCTGTCTGGCCGTCTGCTTTTTATCTGCATCTCATGGAGAACAGACATCTAATACCATCATAATATCTGAACCGAAATCTGATTGGATATCTACAACTTTTTCTGGAGTGAAGAAATGTTTACTTCCATCATGAGGAGATGAAAACTTAACTCATTCTTCTGTTAATTTCATTCTTACATTATGAGAAAATCATCATTCATTTTTCTTACCAAGTCATAAACTAAACACCTGAAAACCCCCACTATCAGTTAAAATTAATCAATCATCCCAATTCTCAAATCTATGAAGTCATCATGCAGCTTTAATAAGCTCATTTCCTGGACGCAAATATAAGTGAAAAGTATTTGCCAAAATTAACTTAATTGGAGCTATATTTTCTCAAATATAATGAGAATCACGTAACAAATCCAAAATTAATCACTTTATAGTTGCTTTAGTTCAAACTGGCATAAAAATAGGAGTCTGTATTTTAACTCAATTTAATTCGATTTCTCCAACCCTTGCATTTCCCTTCTGTTTAAGTATAGTGAATTTTAGTTTATTGTGCATAGATTTCGCATAAAGTAAACGAAAATTACTATAAAGAAAAGCTAATCATAAGCAATATAAATTTTAAATCATAAAATAAAAAATCAGTATGTTACAAGAAATCAAAAATCTGATTTACAGTAAATACAAACCTGAAGACAAAATCTGATTTTTCTTTTCTTTATTTGACTGAAATTGAAAGCTATTATCATCAAATTGAGTCGCATCTACTGACAAAACTCTAGAGGATATGATTAATTTATTATACAATTGAAAAATCAAACCTTTCGATCCCCAAACTAAACATATCATTTTTAACATAGTGAACGAAATTACGCCACAAACAGATGTTCAGGCCTTTCTACAAATGGATACAAAAAGCAATTGAGTAATCTTAGCTGAAATTAATGGGAACAAAACGGGGATTATTTTGCCAGACACAAAAGGGATAACAACAATGCAACAAGCAATCGCCGCAATCAAAGTAAAATATCAATTAGAATGAAACGTTTCAATATCAACTTTTACAACCACAAAATTATGTTTGAATAAATAAAAATTACATTTGAAAAATAACAGTCTTTATTTATTCTCTCTTTAATATTTTATCTTTATTTTTGGAAAATGTTTTTTTTACGGCAGGAAAACTACGATCCTAAATACCCTAAATTCCGCGTAATGAAATCACAACCAGAATTTTGAATTCAAAATTATACCCTTTACGAACCACTAAGCGAAATTATT
This sequence comes from Candidatus Absconditabacterales bacterium, assembly GCA_045627125.1. Classification (GTDB taxonomy): domain Bacteria; phylum Patescibacteriota; class Gracilibacteria; order Absconditabacterales; family Absconditicoccaceae; genus UBA3291. The sequence continues at coordinate 5,712 of JAZQNA010000064.1, forward strand.
GATACATCAGCCTGATATCGTAAATATAAACACATTTTCTTACTTGATGACCAAAGATTCAATTTTTTCAGTTATGACATAAATTTCGACAGTGAAAACAAATTAACATTAAACGATGTACAAAAGACAATCCAAGAAAAGATTATTCATGCCAACAGATCTACAAAAGAAACTTTTTTATTTTCTCACATAGATTCTATATACGTTAACGAAGAACCAAAACAGTTTTTAATCGGAGAATCTTGAAATATTTCATGCAGGATTGTTTTGGTTTATTTAGACAGAGATACTTGTAAAGAATTTAATGACAGATATGGAGATTTTCAATCGCAAAAGAACATAGAGATTTACCCTGAAAGTTTCTGGACATTATCCTTCCTACAAAAAAACATGAATACCGAAGACTTTTTATTACTATACATTAGAGATTCTCACTGTAAAGGGATATTAGTTGAAAATTGATTTTATAAACGTATCGAGAGTTTAAACTTATGAGTAAATTCACTAATGCAAATGTACAAAGACAACGGGATTTCCAAATATCGATATAAAAATTATGAAGAAATTGAGAATAATCCATTCGCAAAGAATCTAGTAATCCAAACTCTCGAATTCTACTCAGAAATGTTATGTAAACGAATAAATGAAAAAAGAATTTGACTACACAACATTTTTGTAGTTTCTCCAATTATGAAAAACTGACACTTCATGGAAATATTCAATAAGACTTATTCTAAAGAAAACAATAAATATATAGTCCCTTTCCATTATTCTGAAGATTTAGACCAATTTGAAAAATCCCGAGAACCAGAAGATATAGACGCTTTAATTTTCGCCAATCGCGTTCTACGAAAAGAAATTAAATGAATTAAAGATTAAAGAAAAAATATTTACAAACTCACTTGAAAACTAAACAGATTTTTATATATTCTGAATTGTTCAATCAAAGCACAAAGTTTCGGATAACCGGAATTAGGAAAGTCCTGACATTAAAAAATGGGAGACGTTTCACGAGCGTTGGACAGCGTAAGCTCAAATGAAAGGGCCACAGAAACGAAAACTATTCCTTTATGGAAGAAAGATGCAACGTGAAGATAGAAATTTATTTCTTACTTCTACTCAGTTAAACAGATTGTTTTTCGAGGGGCAAACCACTTCCCAATGCAAGCTTCCTCCTTTGGAGGGGTGCAAGATCAAAGATTCACTCTTTGCTAGATATATCGTGCTTTAAACACAGAATCAGGCTTATTGATTGAATAATATAGGGCTGTAGCTCAGAGGTAGAGCGGTGGTCTCCAAAGCCGCGCGTCGCGAGTTCGATTCTTGCCAGCCCTGAACGA
>JAZQNA010000065.1:0-11602 GCA_045627125.1 Candidatus Absconditabacterales bacterium
GGACGCCGGACTTTGACTCCGTCTGTCCAGGTTCGAATCCTGGTTCCCCAGAGTCAATGCGGAGTGGAGAAACGGTATCTCGTCGGGCTCATAACCCGAAGGTAGGTGGTTCAATTCCATCCTCCGCAACCAAAAAGATTTTGATGATCGGGAGTAGCTTAATTGGTAGAGCATCAGACTCTGAATCTGGGGGTTCTAGGTTCGAATCCTAGCTCTCGAAGAATTATTACATGCCGGGATGATGGAATTGGTAGACATGCTTGGCTTAGGACCAAGTGCCTTACGGTGTGCAGGTTCGAGTCCTGTTCCCGGTAAATATAAAAAAACCACTCATTTAAGAGTGATTTTTTGTTTTAATTATTAATTCAGATAATAAATTCTAATTTACAGTTCCTGTTAATGTATTAACAACAACTTCATCTCATTCTTCTTTATACAAAGGAACTTGAATTTCCATTCCTGTTTCAATAGTAGCAGGCTTTGTTCCAGCTTGAGCTCTATCTCATTTTACTCCAGGAACAGTAGAAATAATCTTATAAGTAATTGTAGAAGGCAAAATTACATTAATTACATCACCATTAAACATTTGTAAATAAACTTCCAAATTATCTTTAAGATATCCTATGATATCATCAATTTTTTCTTTATCTAAATCATAAATTTCTCCAGTATCGTTTTCCATAAAAGAATAAGTATCTCCAGAATTATAAAGATAAACAGCATTTTGTGTTGCTATTTCAGCTTGCTCTAAAATAGCTCAAGAATTGTAAGTGAATACATTGGTCTTACCTGTTACAATATCTTTTACTTTATAAGTATCTGTTGCACCTCATCTTCCACAGTGAGTATGGGCTGTTTCTGCAACTTTAAATAATTTTCCATCAATTAAAAGAATTGATCATTTTTTTACGTCAGATGTAGTAATCTTTACCATGAGTAATAACAAAACAAATAAAATAAATTAACCATCGATAATATAATTAATTCTAAGTAAATAACAAGTGAAAGCTATTTATTATCTATATTTATAATAAAAAATATATATTTCTACAAGAATAATATAATTCAAGTTTCAGATAAAACTAAAAAAATCACAATTATATTTTAAGCAACAAAAAACATATAATTTGTATTGACTTTTTATAATATATACATATATTATATATACTATATTTTAGTTTCTACTCGTAATAACACATGGAAACTTTAAACCAAGAATTTAACTCTGGTAAAATGCCTAAATTAATGAAAGCTGCAAGCATTGCTGCTTTATGTTTAACTTTAAGCTGATGTTGAGCTCCATCTTTTGATAAAACACAAAGACAGCAAGCAAGACTTGAAAGACAACAAGCAAAAGTTGAACGATTACAACAAAAGCAACTTCAACAATCAAAAGATTATGATTATGTTGCTAAACAACAAAATATTCAAGTAGATTTAAAAAATGAATGAGCCGATCATAGTATCAATTACGAAATCTCAGAATCAAATGAACGAGCCAATAGACAAGACAAAAGAATTCATAGAATTCAAAAAAAATTGGTAAGAAACCAAAATAAGTTATTAAAACAACAAGAAAATATATGAAGTACTGAAGCTAAATCAGAGAAACTAAAACGCTGAAAATATGATTACATTGAAGAAGAAAGAAGAAGAGCAGCTGAACAAGAATAATAATTAACACAAAAAGACAGACTCTAATAAGTCTGTTTTTTATTTTCTTTTGACTTTACCAAATGAAAATGTAGATATAAAGAAATAAATCAGATTTTTATTCCTTATATTTTTGCACATGCGATCATTAATCTGAGCATGAATATTATGAGCCTTACTATGATATTTAATTTTTTATCTTCGCTACGAATACAAAGATACTGTAAACGAATTACGTTCTCATGTTAAAGAAGCAAACAACCAAATTCAACATCTACAAGAAGAATTAGATGAATATATGTTACAAAATCAGATTTTAAAAGAAAAAACTACAGAACTTTTAGATAAAAATGATGATTTAAATGAAGTTGTTTCAGAACTAAGCACTTATTATGTTCACATTAAAAAGGCTAGCGAAAAAACCCAAGAATTAAATGAATACTTAGCTAGTCCTGATGAAGCTTTAGAATGAAAAATTAAAAAAAACCAAAAAAAATCTGATGAAGAAAAAAAGTTTTTCTAATTTAAACAATTATATAATATGTGATACGATAGTAAACATGTGGAAATTGTTTGACCACAAGAATGATATAATGCAGCAGCATCACAATACAAACAATATCACGAACATTTAAATTCATTTTATCATGTAGAATTTTTACGTTTTTTACCAAGATGAAAAAATTTTGCAATTATTGACTTGTGAGCTGGTGATTGAAGAATGTTCCCAACATTAAATTCACTACCACATTCAGAAATTGTAGCATGTGATATCTCTGAAAAAATGTTAGCTAACTACCCAAGATGATGAAAAAGACAAGTAGCTGATTTAGAAAAGAAATTTCCTTTTGAAAATGAAAGATTTAATTTAGCTTTTTGTTTCTTTACTCTAGAACATATAGAAAATATTGATAATTTTTTTTCCGAAACTTACCGCATTTTAGAAACAGATGGTCAGATATTTATATGACATTTCTTTCAAAGAAGAGAATTTGAACGATCTGCAAATAAGAAAAATTTCAAAATAAAGCAATTTAAACGTTCTAGTGAAGATATACAAGAAATTGCTGAAAGAAACTGATTTTCTGTAGAAATTATACCAATGTATGACAAGACAGATCATACATGAGATTTAATAATATGAAAAAAATAAAAAAATTCTTTTATTTTTTTGTATCAACTGTTATGAGTTTTCATCTATCACAAGAAACTTTAAATTTAATTTCAGAACCAACCTGAATTTCTACTGATGAATTAACAACTCGTCCACTTTGAGCAAACGTAGAACATAAAAAAGAATATATTATAAACAATGCTAAGAATTTAGATATACCTACTCACAACATATACTTAGCTAGCTGACGCATTTTAACCATAAAGAAAATTAAAGACTACTTAAAAAAAACTCTCTCATAATAATTTCTTATCAAAAAAACTGATCTTATGACAAGATCAGTTTTTAATATATTTTTGGATTATTTTTTTACAATTGCTTCAATCGCTGCAAATGATCCCTTATCTTTTTCATTGATAATTATATATAATTCATCTCCTGGAGTTCCTTTAAAGAAAGTTACTGCTGCTTGATTAAGAAAATAAACAGTTCCTTCTTCTGTAACAGCTGTAAATTTATTATCATCTGTACGAGAAAGAATAGCTCTTAAGTGTTTTCTATCTGCTGGTTTAATAAGCTTATAAATAAACTTTCCATCAGGCATAACTTTTAATTTTAAAGTATCTCATGGAATAAGTTTTGTCTTTGAAGAATAGTTCATAGGAACTGGATATTTTTTTTGATCTGCTCAAATCATAAAATATCAATCAAACAAACCTTCAATCACTTCAATACCTTCTTCAGAATATGTAGAAAGCTCTTGACTACCAAGAGAATCTTGTCCATCCACAGCACTCAATGATTTAATATCCTTTGGATCAAAATTAACCAATTGATCAAGAATCACTTTCATTTTCTTTAACTCTACTTCTACATTAGAAATTTCATTACGAAGAAAATTAATCATTTGTTGATGCTTTTTCATCACTTCTGGATCCACTGCATTCTCTACAGCTTTTTTAAGAGTTGGTTTTACAGCTTTTGTTTCTGCCATTTTTATTTTTGTTTAAAGAAATAAATTTTCATAAATTAAGTATAACGCTTTTTTATCATTTTGCAAATTTTTGAATAGAATTTTATATAAAATAAAAATTCCTATTCATCCACTAAACAGGAATTATTTACCTATCACTAATTTGCCCCGACGCGGAGTCGAACCGAGATTACAGTCTTCGCAGGACTGTGTCCTATCCATTGAACGACCGGGACATATTTACATTTTTACTATATAAAAACAGCCAACAAAAACAAGAGTAAAATTTAAATACCAAATTTTAACTTGATTTTTTCATAATTAATATTATGTTTTTCTCATCAAACTTTTATTTTTCATTTTTTCTACCATGGCAGAAGATATTAAAGTAGCTGAAGATTGAGCCAAAAAAAACACTGTTGGTAAGGTTGGAATGATTTTCAGTATTATTGGATTAGTATTAGTTATTACAATCATTTGATTATGATTATGATTTTGGTGCTTAATAATCTGATTAATCTTATGAATAATTGGATTATTTTTTAAACCAAAAGGAAAAGCTATTGCTGCAGTAATAATCTCAATAATTACTCTATGATTAATGGCTTTAGGATGTTTTTATTTATACAAACAAGTTAAAACACCTGCTACTGAATTCGTAACTTGGCTTGAAACAATTTCTGAAGATCCACAATATGCAGCATTATTCGATGAAAACAATAGTGATAAATTAGAAAATTTAATAGAAGCTAAATGCTGAAACATTCCTGATAATTTTGTTTCAGAAGATTTTGATACAATATTAGAAAACGCTAAATGAGATAATATGATTCAAAAGTTTAGCTTTATTATCTTTGATTCTGCTAAAACATGTATGCAAGACGCTTTGGATAGCTACACAGACAATTCTGAATCAAATATAACCGAAGAAGAAAATGAAACTGCTGAACCTACTGAAGAAGTTGTTGTAGATGAAGAAAATGAAATTGAAGAATTGATTGAATCAATTGATAATGAAGTAACAGAAACTTTAGACAATGTTGAAGAAGAAGCTCATATTGAAGAAGTATTAGATATCCTCTCTGCAGAATAATTTACATAGAATTTTAGAAAAAATGGAGTACCTTTAAGTATTCCATTTTTTAATAATATTTTTTCATAGTTTTATATAAAATTTTAACAAGCTATTGAAAAAACCAATTTAAACTGTATAAGCAGTTATCTATTTATTTTTTGTTATATTTTTCATGAAAGATAATATAAAAAGAAGTATTGTTATAACATTATTTTGAATATTTTTATTTTATTTAGTATATTTAATCATTCAGTGAGAATCTATTGTAACATCTGAATATGCTAATTGGAACATTCCAATGTATGTTATTTTGATATGTTTTTGTGTTTATATGATTGCTTTTTATTGAATTTATCCAATTCATATAAAATTTTCTAGAACTACATCATTAGTCATTTGATTATTATTTATAGTTCTTTCTCAAAAGATGTTAGCTAATGATTGATATTCCCATATATATATTTGAGATTTATTTTCAGTTTTATGAGTTATAATCTTAATATTATTTCCTACTAATATTTTAACAACAGATAAAGTTAAGAAACAAAAAGAAAAGAAAAATGAAATAATTATAGAAGTATAATTAATAATTACATTATTTTTTATCTATTTATTGCAATAAGTAATGCCAGAAGAAACTGAAATATCAAACATTATTGAAATTAAAAATAAAGAACAATTTCAGAATGAAATAAATTCTGATAAATTGATAATTGTTGATTTTTGGGCTGAATGGTGTGGACCTTGTAGAATGATGTTACCTGTTCTTCATTGAATAGCTAACGATAATAAAGAAATTAAATTATTAACAATTAATGTAGAAGAATGTTGAGATTTAGCTACAGAATATGATATTAATTCAATTCCAGCTATATTTTTCTTTAAAAACTGACAAATCGTTGATAATTTTATCTGAGCTTTACCTCCAGATGAAATTTTAAATAAAATAAATTTATTAAGTTCTAATTCTGAAATAAATCCTGAATAATATTAATTTAATTACAAAATAATAAACGTAATAAATAATTATTACGTTTTTTTAACAAAAATAAATAAAAAATGTTAATTATTTTCCGAACATATAGGTAAAGATCAATAAGATCATTCACAATCTAAAGGATTTCAGTCTAATGATGATCTGTAAAGCATTAACATAACATATCACCTTGATTCAATTAAATTTGGATTATCATTAGTAATAACTCACCAATTTTTCAACATATTTATATGAGTAGAATAATAAACATCATCTCAATCTTCAATTCAATATATTAATCTAGATAAAGATGTAGCAAATTCAGCTCTCGTAACAGAATCAAATGGTCTAAATTTATTATTTTTCATATTTATTCACATAATTCATAATTGGTAAGCTAATTCTACTCATCAATTATATTGTTCATTTAATTCAGGAGTAATATCATCAAATTTTGGTACAATTATATTAGCTGGGACTTTTCACATAAAATTTATAGCATAATTAGACAACATTTTAGCCATAGCTATTCTTGTTAAATTTCATTCAAAATTTGCATATTTTATACCTTCTTTTATAGTTGTAATTTCATTTAAACAAGCAAAATTATAAGCTTCTTCTAGCTCTGATGTAATCTCATCTTCTTTATCTAAATAATTAGCTATAACATCTTCTATTTTATTATCCACTATAGAAGATTTCTCTACATTTTTATTCCATATATTTTGATCAAAAATTACATCCGCTTTTGTAAAATTAATTCATAATAAAATAAAAACAAAAGTTAGAGTAAACAATAAATTTTTCATATTTATAATAATAAAAACTATAAAATAATTATTCTGAATGTTTTTTATGGCGTAAACTAGTATAGAAATCAAAACATTTATACAAAATAGGATTTAATACTAAATCATAACTTCATCGCTGTTCAATTTTTTCTCATCCAAGAGATTCTTTAAAAGCGCTTACTCAAGCTAATGGATGATTTGTAAATCAAGTTGGAGCTCATCACATCATATCACAACGTTCATATCAATGATCTCTAGCTCGACAAAATGCATTATATTTTAAAAATTGTTGTCATCAGTATGCATTATTTCATCTTTCAGAAAAACCATAAAGATAAATTAAAGTTTTTTCATCTAAAGCACACACACTTCATGCTATAATTTCTCAATCTTTTTTAGTAACAAATAATTTTCAATTATTATTCTCAGAAAAATATTTCATTAAAGCTTCAAATTCTCTTCTTTTAATTGGAGTAAATCATTTTAAACGTGAAACTTCACACCATTTATTATAAAAAGCTGAATGTTCATTAAAATTAGCTACTCAAAATTCTACTCAATGAGAAATTCATTTTCTAACCTTTTGTCTAGCTCAATCATTAAATCATGCTAAAATTTCTTCATTCGTTTTATCTAATTCATAAACTATATTACTTTCTGGCATATTTTCACGAAAAGCTGTTCTTAATCAAAATTCTTTATATATTTGTTCACGTAATTCTAATCTCATATTTTTAATTCACTCCTCAAATCATTCTGTTTTTTTCTCATTATTAAAAAATCTAATTATAGTATTATTTAACCCAAATTGAAAACATATATTTCAGAATTTATTTCAATATTTTTTCTTAACATAATCTAATTCAGAATGAATTAATTTTATATCATCAGGAAATTCAACTCACATAACTTGAAATCGTTGAATTTTAATAGGTCATATGTATTTTTTTTTAATTAATCAAAAATAATCTTTTCAAAATAAATGAACTTTAAAAGTTTGTTTTTTATATACTTTTGATTGAATATCTTGTCGAACTTGAGATTGATAAAGATTATAATCAGATAAGGCTTCAAGTGGACATGAATAAAAAGATGAAAGAGATGACACTATTTAAATTCAGTAAGTAAAATCTTAATTCATACTAAATAAAGTTATTTTATATTCAAGTGTAAGAAAATTTTAAATTTGTTCAGGAGGAAGATATAAACATTCTCGTCAGTTTAGCTTTTCACTAGTTGAAATATAAATATCTTGCATATTACAGTCTCATTTTTCTATAGTTTTTCAGTTTTTATCTAAAATATCTGTAATTTCTAATTCTCAAATTTTATCAGGACTGATAAAATTTAATTTCATTCATCTACGTAGTTCTTCTTTTGGATCTATATGATGATAAATCTGTCAATCTTTATCTTTTGTATCAGTTGAACATATTCAAAAATAATTTCTATTAAATAATGGTCATGCAGTTCATTTTGTAGTTGTAATTTTTTCGTTAGTAGTTGTCTTTCTTTCTTCTGGTGAAATTTCTCAATCTGGAAAATCTTGTAGATGATTAAATAAAAATCAATCTCGATATGTTCTATGAGGTATCATTTCAACTAATTTTTTAATCTTTTCATCAATAAGTTTTCAATTAGCAATACAATCACGAACATGTTTATACGCTTTTACTGTAGCTGCAACATAAAATTCAGATTTACTTCTTCATTCAATTTTCATAGCATCCACTATTGGCATTAATTCTTCTAAATGTTCGATTGTACATAAATCACGAGATGAAAAGATATGTTCTCAGTTTTCATCTTCTGTAACTTCTAACATTTTTCATTCTCTTCTAGCTTCTTGAATGAAAACTCTATATTGAAATCTACATGAATGATTACATTCTCATTTATTTGCAGGACGTCATCATAAATAATCTCAAAGTAGACAACGACCTGAATATGTCATACACATTGCTCAATGAATGAATGCTTCTAATTCCATCTCTGGTACAGCTTTTTTAATTTCTTCTATTTCGGATATATGCAATTCTCTAGCTAAAACTATTCTTTTAACTCATAAATCAGCCCAAAATTTTACACTATCTGAATTCAATGTTGTAGTTTGTGTAGATAAATGTAATGGAATATTTGGTAAATATTTTCTAATAATTCTAAATGTTCCTGGATCAGAAAAAATGATACTATCAGCACCACAATTTGCAATTTTTTCAGTAATTGATTCAAAAATTTTTATATCACTATTTCTAGGAAATATATTCATAGTAAGAAACGCTTTACTTCATTGTTTATGAATTTGTTCAATAGTACTTGTTAAATCATCAAAATTATAGAGTTTATTTTGTCTCATTCTAAGAGATGTAAAAGGAACTCATAAGTATACTTCTTCTGCTCAATACGCAGAAGCTACAACTGCTTTTTGATGTGATCATCATGGAGCAACAATTGATGGAATATTCATAATTATCTACTTTTAAAAAATAAGATTTTACTAAATTTAATATAAAGAAAATGTCTAAATTTTCAACCAATCATAAAAAAACTACCTTAGTAGGTAGTCTTATTTGGTAATTAATTTGTGATTAATTTTAATTAATATTTTATCAATGTACTACAGCAACAAGCTTCCAAGCACTTTTATAAAGTTCTAATACTAATATTAAATCTTCAGATTTTTCTCATTCATAATGATAATTTCATTTATAGTTATACTGTACAAAAACAGGATTATTAAATTCATTAACTAATGGACTTAATTTATGTGCTAGATTATCACTTCTAGCCAACAAACTCTCAGAATCAATAACAGTAATAGTTGTAGCTATTCAATTATTAAAAGGTTTATTACAAACATATTGTTGAAAATATTGATTTAATGATAATTTTAAAGGAGTTCATTCAGGTCCTGTACTTTCCCAGTCATATATTTGTCAACTATATGATGAAAAATCAGATGATTTTAACCTTGTTCATCATAATCAAACAAGATATAAATATGGAAAAAATTCTACTCATTTTTCAGGATGTATTATTTTTTCAAAATTTGAAAAATCTTGTTTACAAGCTGTCTCTATAACTACCTCTGCAGAGAGTTCTGGAGCTTGTAAGTCTGAATCATTCACAATATGATTTGTTGTTATTTCTCATTCACAAAGAAAGTCTTCTTTATCAGCATCAAAGTATACATATTTTCCATATGGACACTTAGGCGAAAAGCGAACCAAAGTTCTATTTAAATTTAATTGATATCATGATGGTAATGTAATTTTCATCACAATATCAGGATTATTGAATGGAACAGCCTCATTATAAATATTATTATTTTCTCACCATCAAACAACTCGTCATTTTTCATTTTTTGAAACTGTTGGCATATTTACTTTACTATAAATTTCTTTTGCAATAGTCTCATTTTTTGCAGAAAAACTATATTCAAATTCAGCCTTAAATTCATCTCATCTATATAATTCATAATAGATCCTTGGCTTATTTGCATCAATTCTATCCATCGTTTCAATACTTACATATCATAAAGTTGGCACATCTCACAAATCAATAGGGAAATTATATGTATATCTCTGCATTCACAAGAATCATATTCATTCTGCACATAACCAAATACATCAAAAAATTGCAATTATCAAAGCTAAAAAATGTACAAATCGATTTTTTATTGGAGTTCATTTTAAACGAAAAATCCAAGCAATAGTCCAGAAAGAAAAAGATAAAATCAATATTCATAATGGAATAATTATCCATGGATTAACCATCAATTTCAAATATTGGTTATTTATATTTAAACCACTAAACAATAAACAAACTCAGAAACAAGTAATTCAAATACAAAATAAGAGAGTTCATAATACAAATAATCTTCGTAACCACTTTATTAAAAAGATACAAACTTTCCATAATCGTCTAACTCGATCTCATAAACGAGAGAATATTCTTTTTATTCTTGATGATAATGATGATAAAGCTCAATCTCTATCAGCGATAAGTCTAATTAAGAAAATAATAAGATATAACCAAAATCAGAATGTATATCAAAATATTAATATAATAAATAAAACACGTAATACTCGTACAGGAATTCTCATTAATTCAGCCAACCAAGCACATACTCAAAGTAACATTGGTCTATATTTTAGATTCTTCGTATTTTCTTTTGGAGATACTGTTTCTATATCTATTACATCATCAGAAAAAATATCTTCAGGCTCTCATATAGAATTTACAATTTTTACTAATTGTTTTTGTGTAATTTCTCATTTTTCATCCAATAATTTTTCAAGTATACTTTGTTTAATATCATCGATTAAATCATCAGAAATCTTATGAGTATCTGCATATTTTTCTATTCTAGAAATATATTTTTCCAAGAAATCTTTTGCAGAGTTTTCCATTTTAAAAGACTGTCATTGAAATTTGAAATTACTCATTGTTAATAAGTTATTAAATAAATTTACTTTGTAATTTGGTTTACACTATCTGATATTTGTTTCCATACACTATCCATTTGTTTTAAAGATTCCCGTCATCTCTCAGTAAGTTTATAATATTTTCTTGGAGGTCATTGAACAGATTCAACCCAAACATATTCTAATAATTTCTCAGATTTTAAACGAGAAAGTAATGGATACATAGTTCATTCCACAACTATCAAATTAGCTTCTTTTAGTTTAGAAATAATATCATTAGTATAAGCTTCTCCTTTAGAAATAATGCTTAATATTAAATATTCTAAAATTCATTTTTTCATTTGAGTTGTGATTTTATCAGTTTCTCACATATCTTTTTAACAATTAATTAAAAATTTTAGTACCTTGTATAACATAAGTATTATATTTTTCAAAAAATATTTCAATAGGAAAAAATATTTTTATTTAACAAACCAGTTTTTATTTATATTTAATAATATGTTTATATATACAAATTAATTATAACAATAATATAAAGATGTTAAATATATGATAAAACGAAATAAATATAATTCTAATAAGATTTTTTATTA
>JAZQNA010000066.1:0-56535 GCA_045627125.1 Candidatus Absconditabacterales bacterium
AACCTTGAATGATTCTAGAGAATATTTTGGATTGGAGAGAATCGTTGATTTTAATGGAAGCGAATTGTTTAAGTAAATAGATTCGTGTAGGTATAGAGGCTTATGAATTAGCTAAAAAATCAATAAAGGAGAAAACAAATGATTAAACTAGAACACGTGGTTCTTCCATCACCAGAACAGATGGATTTTGTTATAGAAGGTATGCGTAATCCCATGAATAGCTGGGATAAAGCTGATAGTGACATTCAGATGGCACAATTGGCGTGGAGAGATGAAAGAATTCCAGACAAGTTTATAGTAGGTACAAACGACCTCTCACTAATGCAGAAACTCTCAGCAGCTGGTACAGACCATAGAAAATTCATGCGTATGATGCCTGTTATGGTTCGTATCACAGCGCCACTGTATTGGTGGAAAGAATTTGATACTTATAAGGTTGGAACAGTTGCTAATAGCTGTAGCACAATGCATAAGATTACTGAGAAGGAGTTTACTTTAGATGATTTTAGTACAGAGCATTTAGGTGCTGACGCCCTTGATATTTTAATCCAAACTAAAGATACATTAAATTCTTTTAGAGATTACTATATCAATTATGAGTCATATGACGATTTACCGGATAAAAAAGATATTTGGTGGCAGCTAATCCAGCTCTTACCAAGCAGCTACAACCAGACTCGTAATGTGATGCTGAATTATGAAGTTCTAGCAAACATGTACCACAGTCGTAAGAACCACAAGCTTGATGAGTGGCAGGAGTTCTGTAAATGGATTGAGACGCTGCCTTACTCAGAACTTATAACAGGAGGTAAACATGATTAATAAAGAATTAAAGATAAAAATAAACAATAAGGTGAGCGAATTATTGGAGCTAACTTCTGAATTAAATAATGATGAAAAAAGAGAATTTATTGAAGAACTGGAAGACTTGTTAGATATAGAAGAGGAAGAGGAAGAGGAAGAGGTTTAGTTCTGTAAGTGGATTATTGGTTAATTTAAGGAGGAATAATTATGTGTATTTATGATGTTGATTTTAAGTGTATTTATGATGTTGATTTATCCAGCGGCAAAGTTTTTTCGTTATAAGTCAAAAATATTTAAATTTATGTATGATAGTGATGCAGATAGCAGTTTATGGGCTATTGGTTGTGTGTGTTTTGTAATAACTTTTTTTTTGCTAGTACTATATTAGGAATACTTGTTTCAAAAGGTAATGTAATTAACGATGAGATAAGTATGTATGAACAAGAAAATAAGGTTATTGAAAGTCAGATTGATACCGTAATAACCAATTATATGGATTACGAGCAGAATACTTTCAATAAATGTTCTGCTGAGAGTATGATTACACTTGTTGATATGTATCCAGAGCTAAAATCAGATACATTAATAAGTAAGCAGATTAATGTATAAATGAAAATATTATCAGATTCAGATATGCAATTTGTTAAAGAATGGTTAGAAAAACATGATTGTAATGTAGAATTCAGTATAAATATAAATCCTAAAATACCATTTAACAATTTGCTAGTAATTACATTTTATTCGAATAATTCATCATTTAGAACAGGAAGAAGTTTTAATATTGATACTATATCATCACTACTAATAGAACCTGGTGCTTTTTTAGCAAATATATTTGATAATGTTGCTAAAGAACTTGAAATCCGTGAAAACATTGAAAAAGCGGATCAAGGCATGAAAGCAAAAGAATGTTATGAACTGGGAAAGTTCCTACAGCATGGTATTGAAGTTGGACTAAAAGACCCAACGTAGATAGAAGTTAAAGGATAATAAAAATGATTGATAAAACGTTGTTAAACAAATCAATGAGCAACAAACAATATCAAGAATATTTAAAATATTTGAGAAAAACAAAATCAGAAGATGATTGTGAAGAACAGACTGCAAAGGAGAAAAATAATGAGTAAATTTGTTAAATTACATAGTGCCATAGATGATCGTGAAATATTTGTAAATTCAGATATGGTAGTTGATATGTATCCTACGATTTGCAATGGTAAAGATTGCACAAGAATTATGTTTTATCAGACTATAATGATTTGGGCAGAAGATGTGTATAAACCTTTGTCACAGAATTGGGTAGATGTTATAGAAAATGTAAAATTAGATGAAAATGGATTTTACATATGTAATGACAATTCATCCAATGACCCATACTGGTCACGAATTACCGAAATGGCTCAGAAACAGAGAAGCAAAGGCTTAGAAGAATATAGAAAGGGAATCGAAGAGGATACTGCTGATGTGTTAACACGATTAACAAGAATTCAGGAGGAACTCATTGATTCCCTTTATTATATTGAGCATTTGAAGGATTACCATTCTGGTAAGTAGGAGGATATATATGGATGAGTGTATTGTATTTGACACCGAGAAAGAGGCAAGAGAACAATTTAACTATGACGTAATACATGATAGAGAATTTATAATAAGCTTCAATCCTTTCCATAAAACTATACTATATGATACATATATAACACACTGGTATATGGGTACAGATAGATATAAAAACTGGTGTAAAGGAATGCTTTATACAATGGATGGCTTAATGTATTATGATGGTTTACTTATCCAAAAATAAATTAATTTATTTTTTTAGGAGGATATATATGGATGAGTGTATTGTATTTGACAACGAGAATGATGCAACAGAACAATTTATGTATGATATATCACATAACACAGAAGATATTTTAAAAATTAATAGATTTCATAGAACTATATTGGATAAAAAAGGAATAACACACTGGTATATGGGAAGGTATAAATATAGGAGTTGGTGTAAAGGAGTGACCTATAAAATGAATGGTTTGCTGTATCACAGTGGTCATCGTATCCAAAAATAACTCGTAGCATAAACATATCCTATTATGAAGAACTAATAAACATTTTAGAAAGGTGGTATTTATTATGGCATGTTTATGTGAAGGAGTTATTAAAGAGGTAGAAAAAGAAGGTTGCTCTATCAAAGAGATTGGTAGATTAAAGACAAACTTAGGATTGATTGGATTCGCAAGTTCAAGTCTAAATCTAACATTAAACGAAGATAAAGAGGCAACCTTAAATTGGGATATTTGCTTTAATGGTTATGTAGAAAACATGAAAGAAAAGTCAGTTAAAATTAAGTACTGTCCATTTTGCGGACATAAATTAGTTTAAGAATTATGAGATTCAGAATTATATTCTGGGTCTCTTATTTTTTAGGGAGGAAAAATGATTACTAGAAAAGATGTGCACTCAGATTTGCCGCCATACGGATATTGTATGGAATGTGGATCAAATCACGATATTAAGACAATTTATTGTACCAATAAAGGACATTACAGAGAATTAACATATTGTAAACCTTGTTGGCAAAAAATTATGGATATGGTATGGAGTAAGTATTAAAATAATATTATATTTAGTTTCATATATTGTAGTGGAAAGGAATAAAAAATATGTTTATTATAGCTAAAATAATGTTTGCAATTACGGTTCTGTATACAATATTTAGAAAGGAGAAATAATGTATATTTCATTACTAATTATTGTAATTTCTGGAATAATTCTATTTATTCTTGGAATTATATTTTGTTTGTTAATTTCTAAATTAACCAGACCCAAGTTCGGTAATATTATAGTTAATACTACTGATCCAGAAAAAGATATTTTTACATTAGATTTTGAAAAGAATCCTGCTAGATTAGTTGACTTCAGCAGAGTTACGTTCAAAATTAAGAATTCGTAAATAATTTTATTTCTATAATGAAGGGCTTACAGCTTATGTTGTAGGCTCTTTTTATTTTTATTAAAAAGGAGGAAACAAAAATTGAACAAGGCATTATATTTTCTAAAAAAATATGGTTCTGATATTTTGTCTATTGTTGCTGGTATTGGTGTTGTAGCAACTGGCATTACGGCATACAAGTGTGGCGACGACAAAGATAAAAAGAAGTCAGTTCCTATTTGTATTGGAATTGGAACTATTGGATGTATAGCAGGTGCTAGAATTCTTGATAATCAGAATAAGAAAGAATTAATAGCTGCTGGAAGTGCAATAGCTCTTGCTTATGAGCAATACAGAAATAGTGTAAATGAAAGTCTTTCTGAAGAAGATAAAGAGAAAATCAACAAGAATTATATTTCATCACAAGAAGGTAATATTGAAGATACTGGATTCGGTAATGATGTGTTTGTTGAGGCATTCTCAGGACGAACATTCATATCATCTAAGGAAAAAGTTAGAGAAGCTATCAATAAAATTAACGATGATTTCCTAACTACCAATTTTGCATCATTATCTAGTTTCTATAGATACAACGGATTAGCTTCAACTCCACTTGGTGATAATTGCGGCTGGTGCTTAGAAAATATGGCACATTATCACTTTTATGGCGAGATGGATGATATAAAATGGGATATTGTTCCAGAATCTGTAGGAATTGATTTTGAGTATTATCCAGGTGTTGGGTATGTAATCACTTATGAATACAGTCCATTAATTAGATAAGGAGAATAAAAAATGACAAGAGAAGAAATTACAAAAGTAGAAAGTGATATTTTGAAAGCTGGTGAAATGAAGGGGTATAGTGTTGCTCTTTTAGCTGTTAAAAATGTAAAAAACAGCGAAGATAATAAGTTGGATAAGTTAACTGCATTAGAAGCTTTTTTACTTACAAATATTTACGAATACCTTAAGGATGATACTTATCCAGAAGAAGATAGACAGGCTGTTGTTGACACATTGTATGAGGTTGGTTTGCTTGGAGAGAAGGAGTTCGAAACAAATGAGAATGAGAATTGATGGGTTCTTAGTACGAAAAATCAGTTATATTTACTTGATTCCTACTATATGTTTTGGAGTAAAATACAATCTTCCTAACAGTACAATGCATAATATTTCTTTAAAATGGCTGAAATGGCATGTTGGAGTCGATTATATTACAAAAAAATAAGGAAAAATAGGTATGAATACACAATTATATTCTATTTTTAATGAAAAAGAGCTTAAAATTGCTGAAAAAATACAGCAAAGACGCCTTCAAATGCTTATACATAGCAGATTATATTACATAGAAGACACAAATATTATATCTGATACAGTATGGATGCGTTGGGCTCAAGAATTAAGACAACTCCAGGAGGATTATCCTAATATAGCTTCTAAAGTTATATATGCAGATGTTTTTAAAGATTGGGATGGTTCTTCTGGAGCTTTTTTACCTTTAGATGACCCTTGGGTTGTCAATAAGGCTAATTATATTTTAGAACAACTACCATTTAGATAAGGAGAATAAAAATGGATATTATACCAATTGATATTTCATACATTCATGAGTGGGCAGACACAAATGAATGTAAAGTAGTTCTTAAACTTGATTTTGATACTAGGGACTGGACATTTATATTTGAAAAAGATAGTAAAAAAATTAAAAGAATAGTTCCTGAATCATATTTACAACCATATGCAGTTCCAAGATTCTCATTATTATCTCTTTTAGCTGAGATTGAGAATGAGATTGCCGTAAACGGACAACAATAAAACAAATTATATTATTAAAAAGGAGAAAAAAAGAAATGAAAATTAAATTTGGTATGATTGCTAAGGCAGAGTTAGCAACAAAGGGAATGCCCATCTTGGAGAGTCTATTATATTCTGAAGGACGTTTCGAAAAGTTGGTTAATGTTTTAAGGGAAAATGGCTTTGAAGATGTTGCAAATTTAGCTTCTGATTTTAAGCATTATATTCCAGAACTGAAAAAGGTAATTCGTAAATAATTTTGTTTCTATTATGAAAAGGAGGATTTAATTATGAACCGAACAATGATTAACGTTATGAAACTTTTAGGAGGTTCTTTACTAGTTGTAGGAGCTGAGATTGTATCAGGTGCAATTACAAAGGGACCTAAGAAAGAATTGACTAACTTGCTAATCGAAAAGTTACAAAAGAATAATTAAATATACAGAATTAGAGGGATTAATTATGATTCCTCTTTTATTTTTAGACAAGGAGGATTAAAATGTCTATTTTTAAAAATTTGTGTCAGAAATTTAACGATAATGACACACTTATTTTAACAATCGGAGGTCTTATATTAGGTGGAGCTGCTCTAATTGCTATTGCAAAGGAAGCTCCTAAGGCTAAAGAAGAATTGGATGCTGTAAGAGAAGAAATTATTGAAAATGAGGAAGAATACACAACAAAAGACAAGGTTGTTGCTATTACTAAGGCTGTTGGACCACATTATATTGTACCTGTTGCTTTAGAATGTCTTTCAGTTGGTTGTATTATTGCTGCTTATAAGAAAAACTCAAAAAGAGCGTTTGCATTGGCTACTGCTTATCAATTAACAGATACAGCTTATAGAGAATACAAAAATCACGCTGAAGAGTTGCTCACAGACAAGCAAAAAGAGGAAATTAAGGACAAAATTGCTGAAAAAAAAGTAAAAAATGCTCCAAAAGAGCAAATTTCAGAGGCTGTAATGACTGGAACAGGCACAACTTTGTGTTATGACTCAGGAAGTGGAAGATATTTCTATTCAAGTCCAGAGTATCTTAAGAAGGTTCAGAACAAAATTAATGACAGGCTTATTAAAGAAATGTTTATAAGCGGTAATGAACTTCAGTATGAATTAGGATTATGCAGCTCAATGTTTGGAAATGAGCTTGGTTGGAACGTCGAAAACGGTCTTTTAGACTTCAATTTCAGCTCTCAGCTCACAGATGATGATAAACCATGCTTAGTATTAAGCTATGACCCACCATCACCAAGATATTTGCGTTAAAATTCGTAAATTTTTATTTCTCTATAATGCAGAGAAAATTAATTAAAAATTATATTTTAGGAGGATTTAAAAAATGGCAAAGAAAGAATTTGAAGTAGTTGAAGGACAGGAAGTAAACATGGAAACTGTAGAGAACACAGATGTTGTTGAAACTAAGAAAGAAGGTTTATTTGCAAAAGGAATCAACTTTGTTACTAATAATAAGAGAAAGTTTATTATTGGTGGCGGTTGTGTAGTTGCTGGTGTAATCTTGTATAAGGTAATCAAGAACTTAGTAGGTTCTACAGATGATTCAGTTGAGATTCTTGATTCAGACAATTACGAAGTTGTTGAAGCTGTTGCCGATGTAATTAAGAATGCTGAAGATGTAATTGAAGAAAATTAAATATTGTATGCTGCTAAGAGCTTAGAGAAATTCTAGGCTCTTATTTTTTTGCTAGGAGGTAATATGGCTAATTATATTCCAGAAAATGAACAACACTTAAATAAAGTTGTTAACGGAAAAGTATCTATGAAAGAAAAGAAAACTTCAGCATTAGGCGGTTCTGTAACATATGATATTTTGTCGTATGTGTTTGGCGAGCTTATTATTCCAACTGCTAAAGACTTACTTTCAAATATTGTTAAAGACAGTATTGATATGTTCTTATTTGGTGATTCAGCTAGAACATCTAGTGGAAACAGACCTACGAACTATAACAGTTGCTATGGACGTAATTCGGGAAATCGTACTGCAAATGTTCAGAACAGTAAGTATGAAAGAAGAACAGCTGACCGACGTGATACTAGATACGCTGAAGAGTTTGAGTTCTATGAAAAGAAAGATGCAGATGATGTATTAGATGCTCTTATGGATTATCTTGACCAGTATGACAAGGTATCTGTTGCAGAGTATGTTTCTTGTTGTGGCTTTACACCAGAGTATACAGACCATAAGTATGGTTGGTTCAATTTAACAACAGCTCGTGTAGAGAGAGCAAGAAACTCTAAGAACGAGACAGTTTATGTTATTAGACTGCCTAAGACAATTCCTATTTCTGATAGGTAATTATATTTAAAAGGAGAGTAATAGTATGAGCGTTAGTGTTAATACAATGAGAAAAGAACTAGCTAAACTATATGATGGTATTAGTTGGAAAAATAATGTATTAAATAACTGGTCTGATGCCAGAGTTATTGCCGTTTATCATAGCTGTCTAAAGTATGACAGATTTAATAAAAAGAAAAAAGCGGATAAAAAGAACGCTTCGGACAACGGCTATTACAAGCAAATGACAATTTTTGATTATATTTAAGGAGGAACAATTTAAATGTTTGAAAATTTAAAGAAAACAGGAACAGATTTACTATTTAAAATCAGTAAGAATTCACCAACATTATTAATTATTGCAGGTGGAACATTAGCTATCGCTGGAACAGCATTAGCATGTAAGGCAACTCTTGATATTCAGGAGCCTCTTAAGAAAGCTAAGAATGATATTAATGATATTAAAGAAGACAAGGAAGCTGGAGTTTATGACGAAAATCCAGAGATGAATTATCGTAAGGATTTAACTACTGCTTATGTTGAAACAGGTGTTATGCTTGCTAAGCATTATGCGTTACCAGTAACATTAGAGATTCTTGCAATTGGAACATTATTTGCTAGTGACAGAATTAGTCGTGAGAGAAATGCTAAGTTAGCTGCAGCAGTTTGTACTGCAAATGAGATGTATAAGAAGTATCGTCAGAATGTTATTGATACATATGGAAACGATGTTGACATGCAGATGCTTACTGGTGCAAAGAAAGAGAGAAAGAACGTAATTACCACAGATGAAGATGGTAATGAGACAAAGGAAAAGCAGGATATTTTAGAGTTAAATAGAACTGCTATTAATCCTCTTGATACACCATTTGCAAGATTCTTCGATGAGTCTTCAGTTCATTGGTCTAAGTCTTTTATGGCTAATCAGTCATTCCTTAGAATTCAGGAGAATCAGGTTAATGAGAGACTCAGATGTAGAGGATATTTATTTGTAAATGATGTACTTGACATTCTTGACCTTCCAAAAACTGATATTGGTTGGGATTACGGCTGGATTTATGACCCAGACAAGGTTCACCAGATTACATTCGGTATCTATGATGTTTACGACGAAGCAAAGAGAAACTTTGTTAATGGTTATGAGAGAAATGTTCTTATTACTCTTGATCCTGAAGATTATATTCGTGACAAGGTGTTTATGCCCAGGAACAACTTTAATAGAGCGATTCATAACTTCAAATGCGACCGTATAGATATTCATAAGTAAATTATATTTCAGAAATAGGACTCAATTATTAATTGGGTCTTTTATTATGGAGGTAACAGATAATAATGAAAAAACGTTTGTTTCAAGCTGGAGTAGTATTAGCCAGTTTACTAAGTATTTTAAGTACGACAATCACTGACCGTAGCGAGACAGAGATTGAGACAAATTATATTTGTGAAATGCCATATGCAGGAGTAATTTCATCAAATATTCCAGTAATTAGTGATTTAGAGGAAAAAGAGGGCAATCAGGTAACTGAGATAGCCCTAGAAGCCCCAAAAACGCCCGAATTAGCCACTTTAACATATCAGACGTACTGTGATATGGGCTTAACGGAAGAACGCTTCTACGACGATTTAGAGGCATTAGCACTTGTGACAGTTGCAGAGGCTGAAAATCAGTCTGAGATGGGTAAGAGACTTGTAATCGACACAGTTCTTAACAGAATGGATAACGAACAGTTTGACGACACAATTATGGATGTCATCTCAGCACCATCGCAATTTACATCATATGAAAATGGAAGATTTGATAGGGTTGAGATATCTGAGGAGGTCTGTAATCTAGTTGTGGAAGAACTAGAGAACAGAACCAATTCAGATGTATTATATTTCAACACAGGTGACTATGCATATGATAATCACATAATAAGGGAAGGAGACCATTATTTCTGTGGTGAATAATTATATTATTATGAGCATAGACTTAAATTCATTAGAGCTTAAACTATGGAGAACTCACTTCATAGTTATAGCTTTAATTATATTTGTTTATTCTTATTTGTCAAAGAGTTATTCTAACTCAAAAATAGTTAAGGAGATAAAATTCTAATGAAAAACATACTTATATTTTTATTAGGTGCGGCAGGCGGTACAGTAGTATCGTATGTTGTTCTTAAGAAGAAATTTGAAAAAGACCACATTAATGAGAATGAGGCAGTAGTTGAATATTGGCGTGAACGTGTTGAATATTGGCGTGAACGTGCTGAAGGGAAGCTTAATGAATGTAAAGAAGATGATAAAGATTCTTCTGACGAAGTTGAAGAGAGGGAAGATATTCCAGAAAAGCTTCCAAAGCCAAAGGCTAAGACAGTTCCAATTACAGAAGATCCTTTTGATTACACATCTTGTTCATCTGGAAGTTCTGATGAAGAAGAACCTATCAAATGTCATACAGAGACTCCAAAGAATCGTAAGCGTTTCTGTATTTCTCAGGATGACTTTGAAGAAGGTAATGGTTTAGAGAAGTATTATTTCACATACTTTGAAGAAGATGAGACATTCATGGATGAAAATGAGCAGGAAGTAAAGAATGGAGAGAAGATGGTCGGCGCATCTAATCTTAAGCACATCACAGACTATCCAGATAGAACTATGTATGTACGAAATCTTACTGAAGGTTGTGATATTGAAATCACTTTTGAAGATGGTTCGTACGAAGATTACTGCTGGAGTCACGGACTTGCTGATTAATGAATAAGAATGATGAGAAGATTGTAAACAACTATTTTAAATGGTTATGCAATCTTGTTTGCACTGAGGAAGTGGATGGTAAGTACTATAATAAATTGTTTGCTAAGTTACATAGTAGAGAATTTGTTTGGCTTATACCTATCGATGAGAATCGTGCGATTGATGGAATAGGTCTAAGAACGAGATTCGCCGATGAGAATAATATCAAGTTGAATGAGTCATTATATCCTTTAGATGGACCTTGTTCAGTTCTAGAGATGATGGTAGCGCTTTCAATTCGTTGTGATATTGACGTTATGTATGACCCTAATTTGGGTGAAAGAGCTGGTGATTGGTTTTGGTGTATGATTTCAAATTTAGGCTTATTTAAAATGGATGATGGCAACTTTGATAATCGTATTGTTGAGTTGATTATTAATAAGCTGCTTGATAGAACATATGGAAGAAATGGAGAAGGTGGAATGTTCTTAATTAGGAACGCTAAAAGAGACCTTCGTAAAGTTGATATTTGGTATCAAATGCTTTGGTATGTTAATTCGTTATAAAAATTTCATTAATTTTAGGCATTTTTGGTATGTCTAATTATATTTTTATGAAACTTGTGAAAATATTGGTTAATTTATGGAATATTTGAGGAAAATTTCTTGTAAATTTCTGGTATTTTTACAAGTTTTTTTTGTAAAAATCCTTCGGACGAAGTTTAAAATTTGCATTTTTACAAGTTTTTTTTGTAAAATTACAAGTTTTTTACAAGTTTTGAAAAACCCCGCAGCCCTTGATTTTACTGGGTTTGTGGGCATTTTTTACAAGTTTACAAGTTTTTTTCTAAAACTATTGAGGAAAAGATAAAAATTATATATATAAAGTTTCTCAAAATTTTTTGTAATCTTGTAATTCTACAATTCTAGAAAGGAGAAAAATATGCTAGATTTCATAGAAATCGACGAAACTAATGCTAAAAATGGCATTACAGTGAGTCCATCTTTTATATTTAAGCGTAGTAAAGACATATTAATCAAAGGTAAGTCATTCTATGCAATCTGGGACGAAGAGACAGGATTATGGTCTACAGATGATTTTGATGTAGCAAGGTTAGTAGATAACGAAGTAAAAAAGTATATCAAAGATAAGTATCAATTAGCTGATTATCATATAACCCAACGAAGAATGTCAACTTCCAAATCAAGGGTTTTAAATGAATATGTCGACTGGATGAAAAAGATGCCAGATTCGCGAGCACAATTGAATAAGAAAATTATATTTAAAAGTACTGATGTTAAGAAAGAAGACTTTGTCTCTTTCAAATTAGACTACGACTTAGAAAAAGGAGAATGTCCTTCTTATGATGAGATAATGCAAACATTATATTCTGAAGAAGAAAGACAAAAGATTGAATGGGCAATAGGCTCAATTATTGCTGGCGATTCTAAAACAATTCAAAAGTTTATAGTTTTGTATGGTGATGCTGGAACAGGTAAGTCTACAGTGTTGGACATTATATCTATGCTATTTGAAGGATATACAGAAAGTTTCAATGCTAAAGAACTAGGTTCTGGAACAAATGCATTTGCTACTGGATATTTTGCAAAGAACCCATTAGTAGCTATTCAGCATGATGGTGACTTATCTAGATTAGCAGATAACACATTACTCAATACAATTGTTGCACACGAGAATTTGATAGTTAATGAAAAGTTTAAATCTTGCTATACTATCAAACCTCAGAGCTTCTTGTTTATGGGTACTAATAATATGGTTAATATCACAGATTCTAAATCAGGAATGAAGAGAAGAGTTATTGATGTTCAACCTACTGGTGAAAAGATACCTCAAAGAAGATTTACACTACTTAAGTCAAAACTCGAATTTGAAAAAGGATATATCGCTCAACATTGTTTAGATGTTTATAGAGAACTTGGAATTCATTATTATGACAATTATGAACCAAGAATCTTTATGAAGGGAACTAATCAAGTTTATAGTTTTTTGAGTGAATTATATTTTGACTTTCTTGAGTTTGATGGAATGTCATTAAGGAATGCTTATGAAAAGTATAAGAATTGGTGTACAGAATCTGGTGAACAGTATCCTTTGAAGAAACGAAAGTTTAGAGAAGAAATGTCTGTTTACTTTGAAGAGTTCTATGAGCAATACTTTGAGGATGGTAAACACATTAGCAATTATTTTAAAGGTTTTAAGAAAGATGAATTCAACACAAAACCTAATGTAATTGATAAGAAACCAGTTTCATTATCACTTGATTGTACGAAGAGTCTTTTAGATGATGAATTAAAAGACTATAAAGCACAACTTGTAACAGCTAAAGAAACGCCCCAAGACAAATGGGAAAATGTTGAAACTTGTTTAAAAGATATTGATACTTCAAAGATTCATTATGTAATGATGCCAGAAAATCATATTGTTATTGATTTTGATTTGAAAGGCGACGATGGTAATAAATCTTTTGAACTAAATGCTATAGCAGCAAGTAAGTTTCCATCAACATATGCTGAATTAAGTAAAGGTGGAGAAGGAATACATTTACATTATATTTATGATGGTGATGTAAATGAGTTATCTAGAATTTATGATGATAATATCGAAATTAAGGTCTTCACTGGAAATAGCAGCTTACGAAGAAGATTAACAAAATGCAACAATATTCCTATTGCACATATCAGTTCTGGACTTCCTTTAAAAGAGAAAGGAAAATATATGGTAAATTTTGAAGGATATAAATCAGCTAAGAAGTTGAGAGAAGCTGTTGTTGAAGCGTTAGAAAAAGGAAAGCCACATTATGCTACAAAGCCAAATATGGATTTCATTAAGATGATTACTGACCAAGCATATGAAAATGGTATTAAGTATGATTTAACAAATCTAAGAGAATCTCTAATTATATTTGCTAGACATAGCTCACATCAATCTGATTATTGCTTGAAACTTATTCCTAAACTTCATTTAAAATCTGAAGATGAGTTTGAAGGTGGACAATACAAAACAGATAAAATTGTATTTTACGATGTCGAAGTATTTCCAAATTTATTCCTTGTAAACTATAAGTTTGCTGGTGAAGAAAATAAAGTTGTACGATTAATTAATCCTACCCCTGAACAAATCGAGGAGTTATCACATTATAAATTAGTTGGCTTCAACTGTAGAAGATATGACAATCATATTATGTATGCTCGAATGATGGGCTATACAAATGAAAAATTATATTATCTATCACAGAGAATTATACAAGGCTTTACTGATGCATTCTTCGGAGATGCTTATTCATTTTCTTATACTGATATTTATGATTACGCAGCAAAGAAACAAAGTTTAAAGAAGTGGGAAATTGAACTTGGAATTCATCACCAAGAATTAGGTTTACCTTGGGATAAACCAGTACCAGAAGATAAGTGGGAACTTGTTGCTGAATATTGCGATAATGATGTTATTGCAACTGAAGCAGTCTGGAATGCAACTCAAGGAGACTTTGTTGCTAGAGAGATACTTGCTGATGTTGCAGGTATGACAGTTAATGATACAACTAACACACTTACAACAAGATTTATATTTGGTAAGAATAAGAATCCTCAAAGCGAATTTAACTATAGATTTATGGGTGAACCTGAAATAAATCAAAAATGTGAAGGCATTGGAGATGGTATTACAGTATTTCAGGAAAATGGAAAGCCTATATTTATGGACTATAAGTTTGATTATGGAAAATCAACTTATATGGGATTTGATGTTGGCGAAGGTGGTTTTGTATATGCACAGCCAGGAATGTATAGAAATGTTGTAACATTTGACGTCGCATCAATGCATCCTAGTTCAGTAATTGCTGAAGAATTATTTGGTCCAGAATATACAAAGAGATTTCAAGAAATATTGCAAACACGTATTTACATCAAACATAAAGAATTTGACAAAGCTAAAACTATGCTTGGTGGAGCATTAGCAAAATATTTGGATGATGAATCAAAAGCTAAAGCTTTGGCACAGGCATTAAAAATAGCAATCAATTCTGTTTATGGATTAACAGCTGCAAAGTTTCCTAATCCTTTCAGAGATGAAAGAAACATTGATAATATTGTTGCTAAACGTGGAGCATTATTTATGATAAATCTCAAAACTCTTGTTGAGAAAATGGGAGGAACTGTTATTCATATTAAGACAGATTCGATTAAGGTTGAAAATCCATCAGATGAAATAGTTGAATTTATTATGTCTTATGGAAAGAGATTTGGCTATAACTTCGAAGTAGAGCATAAGTTTGAAAAGATATGTCTTGTTAATAATGCAGTGTATATCGCTAAACTTGCAGAAGATGACCCAGAAGACCCAGGAAAGTGGACAGCAACTGGTGCACAATTTGCAGTACCTTATGTATTTAAGACATTGTTTAGTAAAGAACAAATTATATTTGATGATTTATGTGAAACAAAGTCAGCAACAAGTGATATTTATCTAGATATGAATGAAGATTTAGATGATTCTACTGTGTATGAAGAAGTTAAGAAGTACAGACAAAAGTTTCCAGATTGGAATTTATTTGGTACGGAAGTAACAAAGAGAGCAAAACAAATTCTTAAAGATTATGAATCTATTAGTGATGAAGAACTTGAAATGAAGATTGCTGAATGCCACAACTATAACTTTGTAGGAAAGGTTGGAAGATTCTGTCCTATCAAAGAAGGATGTGGTGGAGGAATATTATATCGTTGTAAAGATGATAAGTATTTCACAATAACAGGTTCTAAAGGTTACCGATGGAAAGAAGCTGAATCTGTTAAGAATGAACATCTAGAAAAAGATATTGACAAATCATATTATCAAAAATTGGTCGATGAAGCAATTGAATCAATTTCAAAATTTTGTGATATAGAAACATTTATTGATTAAGGAGAAAGAAAATGAAGAACGAAAAAATTTATATTGAAAACACAAAGTTTATTTACAAGACAAACTTTGGAGGAGACCCAGAAAGAGGATATATGGGAAGTACAACAAGACTTTGTAATATTATCATTCCTACAGTTGAACAGGCTGAAGAATTAATTAGCAATGGAATTAATGTTAGAACAACAAATCCTAGAGAAGGTTATGAAGACGAATACGAACCAGAGTATTATGTGAAAGCTACTGTTTCTTACAGAAGAAAAGATGGTTCACTTCAGACTGGAGATTATTATCCAGAAATTATTCTTGTTGCTGATGGATGTGATAATGATATTCTTGATGAGGATACAGCTGCAAATGCAGACCATGTTTCTGTTAAAAACGTAAATGTAATTTTGAGAGTTTTTGACAATCCAAATACTGGAAGAAAGTCATTATATGTATCTAAATTATACATTGAGCAGGATACAGAACTTGATCCATTTGCTAACAGATATCGTAATTAATTATATTTTTGAGGTTGACTTAATAGGTCAGCCTCTTTTTTATTTAGGAGTAATTATGAGTATAGGATTATATGACTATCAAATTAAAGCTGTTAACAATATGCATAATGGTTGTATTCTTTGTGGTGGTGTAGGCTCAGGTAAATCTAGAACAAGTTTAGCTTATTACTATAAGTTACAAGGCGGAGATTTAAATGCAGATATTCCAGAAATGAAAAATCCTAAAAATCTAATAATTATAACAACAGCTAAAAAGAGAGATAGTAAAGAATGGGAAGGAGATATGGCTCCTTTTCTATTATCTACAAATCCAGAAGTTAATCATTATAAAAATGTTATTTTTGTTGACAGTTGGAATAATATCAAAAAATATGTTGGATATGAAAAATGTTTTTTTATATTTGATGAACAAAGAGTTGTTGGTTATGGAACATGGACAAAATCGTTTATAAGAATAACAAAGAAAAATGATTGGGTTCTTTTAAGTGCTACTCCTGGAGATAACTGGTCTGATTATATGCCAGTATTTATAGCTAACGGATTTTACAAAAACAAAACAGATTTTAATAATCAACATGTTGAGTTTGACCCATACTGTAAATTTCCAAAGATTAAATCGTTTCATAATACTGGAAGATTAATTAGACTGAGAAACAATATATTGGTCGACATGGATTTTGATAGACCTACAACTGCATATCACATAGATGTATTTTGTGACTATAACAAAATGCAATACAAAGATGTTTGCAAAAACAGATGGAATTATCAAAAAGATAAACCAATAGAAAATGGTAGTGAACTTTGTTATGAAATGCGAAGAGTTGTTAATAGCGATCATAGTAGACTAAATAAGATAGTCGATATTTTCAAAGATAAGAAACGAGTAATTATATTTTATAACTTTGATTATGAATTAGAAATGCTTATTTCATTATTTGAAAGTATGGATGTTACATATGCTCAATTAAATGGTCACGCACATCAACCCGTACCAGATACTGAAGAGTGGGCATATTTTGTTCAATATACAGCAGGAGCTGAAGCTTGGAACTGTATAAAAACTAATACAATTATATTCTTCTCTCAAAATTATTCATACAAAGTATTAGAGCAATCATCTGGAAGAATAGATAGATTAAACACACCATATCAAGATTTGTTTTATTATCATTTGAAATCACGAAGTGGTATTGATGTTGCAATAAGTAAAGCACTCAGTCAAAAGAAAAAGTTCAATGAAAGCAGATTTGTATCATTTCAGCCCTCGTAAAAATTTCTTGCCCTATATAGGAGAGAAGAGAAAACTCTCCGCATTATTTTTTAGAGGAGGAAATATTATGCTTGAAAGAGATTATCAACATAAACTAATTATGAAATTAAAGCGAATATTTCCAGAATGTGTGGTCTTTAAAATGGACCCTGATTATATTCAGGGATTTCCTGACCTATTAATTTTGTTCAATAATAAATGGGCATGTCTAGAAGTTAAGCGATCTATCAATGCTCCTCATAGACCAAACCAAGATTATTGGGTAAATAAATTGAATGGTATGAGTTATGCTAGTTTTATTTCACCAGAAAACGAAGAGGAGGTTTTGAATGAAATTCAACAAGCATTCCAATCTAGAAGGGTGTCACGCATTTCTAGGAGCTAGTAAAAGTAGCTGGCTTAATTATGATGAAGAAAAGCTGATACAAACTTATAGAAATATTTTAGCTAAAGAAAGAGGCACTAGACTTCATGAATTAGCTGCTGAACATATAGCTTTAAAAATAAAAATGCCAAGAAATAATGAAACATTAAATATGTATGTTAATGATGGCATTGGCTATGATATGGAACCTGAGGTTCTATTATATTTTTCAAACAATTGTTTTGGAACAGCTGACACAATTAAGTTTGATGAAAAGAAAGGTCTTTTAAGAATACACGATTTAAAAACAGGAACAACTCCAACTCATGAAGTGCAGACATTTATATATGCTGCGCTTTTTTGTTTAGAATACAATATCAAACCAGGTGATATCGAATTTGAAACAAGAATTTATCAAAACGATGAAAAAAGAATTTGGACACCTGATGCTTCTGATATTTTACCTATTATGGACAAAATAAAAAGGTTTGACAAAATTTTAAGAGAAAATAATGAACTTTAAGGAGTAACGAATAATGTTTGAAGAAAATGAAAATTATATTGCTCATTATGGAACACCTAGACATTCTGGAAGATATCCTTATGGTTCTGGTGATAATCCTTATCAACATGAAGGAGCATTTCTTCGTTTTTATAGAGAACAACATGCTTTAGGAAAGACTGACAAAGAAATAGCTGATATGCGTGGAATGTCAATAACTGAACTTAAAGCAAAACGTTCAGTCGATTCAGCTGGAGAAAGAGCATATTTAATTGCTGAAACAAAGAAGTTAAAAGCTAAAGGTATGTCTAATGTTGCTATAGCTGAAAGACTTCAAACAACAGAAGGAACTATAAGAAATTATCTAAAAGAAGACGCTAAAGAAAAAGCTAACAGAAATATTGAAGTAGCTAATATGCTAAAGCGCCAAGTAGATGAAAAAGGTTGTATTGATGTTGGAACTGGAGTTGAGAAGAATCTAAATATTACAAAAACTCAATTAGATACAGCAGTTTCAATTTTAAAACAAGAAGGCTATGAGGTTGGAAAACTATATGTTGACCAAATAACTAATAGAAATCAAAAGACAACTGTTGCTTATGTCGCTAAGAAAGGAACTACAGCAAAAGAATTATATTCTGATTTAGAAAAAGTAAAATCAATTACAGAATACTCAACAGATGGAGGTTCTACATTTCAGCAAATCGAAAGACCAAGCAGTGTAAATTCAAATCGAATACAGATTAGATATGCTGAAGAAGGTGGTCTTGAGAAAGATGGAACTATTGAATTAAGAAGAGGTGTTGAAGATATTTCTTTAGGTAATAGTCTTTATGCTCAAGTTAGAATTGCTGTAGATGGTTCACATTATATGAAAGGTATGGCTGTTTATTCTGACAATATGCCTGATGGTGTTGACATTATATTTAATACAAACAAGAAAAATGGAACACCAAAAGAAAAAGTATTCAAAGAATTGAAGAAAAAAGGAGATTCTAATGAAGTTGATTGGGATAATCCTTTTGGAGCTTTGATTAAGCAAGAAGGTGGACAAAGATTCTTTAAAGATAACAAAGGAAACTATGTTATTGAAGATGGAAAATATGTTCTTAAAGAGCATGCAAAAGAAAGCACGGCTGGAAAAGAATTATATTCTTTATCACCAGTGAATAAGCTTAAATCAGAAGGCGATTGGAATGAATATGCAAAAACATTGTCATCACAATTCCTTTCTAAGCAAAGTCAGCAATTAATTAAACAGCAATTGAACTTGAAATATAAACAAGCTGAAGATGAGTTTAATGAATACATGAACTTAACAAATCCAGTTCTAAAAAAGAAATTACTTTTAGCATTTGGAGAACAATGCGATAGTTCTGCTGTAGATTTAAAAGCCGCTGCTCTTCCTAGACAGACAACTAAAGTTTTATTACCATCTACAACGTTAAAAGATAATGAAATATATGCGCCATCCCTTAAAGATGGAGAACATGTTGTGCTTATTCGTTATCCTCATGCTGGTACTTTTGAAATTCCAGAGTTGATTGTTAATAACAGAAACAAAGAGTGTATAAAAGTAATTGGTAAACAGTCCACTGATGCAGCAATGATTAATTCTAAAGTTGCTGAACAGTTATCAGGTGCCGATTTCGATGGCGATACTGCCATGGTTATTCCAGTTAATAACAAAGTTAGAATTCAAACATCTAAAAGATTAAAAGATCTTGAAGGATTTGATCCAAAAGATGCTTATCCAGGATACGAGGGTATGAGAAAAATGACCCCTCAAGAAAAAGGTAAGCAAATGGGAATCGTTTCTAATTTAATTACTGACATGACATTACAAGGAGCACCAGAAGAGCATTTAGTAAGAGCTGTTAAACATTCAATGGTAGTTATTGATGCTGAAAAACATGGATTGAATTACAGACAATCAGAAATTGATAACAACATTAAAGAGTTAAAGAATATTTACCAAAATGGTGGAGGAGCTTCTACATTAATTTCAAGAGCTAAGTCTGAGACTAGAATACCTGAAATAAAAAAAGCTAAATGGACACCTGATCCTGAAACTGGCGAATGGATTTACAAAAAAACAGGAAGAACATACAACAAGTATGACCAAAAAGGAAACATTATTAAAACTGTTGAAGCTCAAACAAAAGCACCAGCTATGTACTTAGCCAAGGATGCAAGAGAATTATCATCTGGTCATCCTAAAGAAGAACTTTATGCTGAGCATGCTAATAAATTAAAAGCACTAGCTAATCTAGCAAGAAAAGAAGCAGTTAATATTGATACTGGAAGAGCAAACAAAGAGGCTAAGGGGGTATATGCTAATGAGATAGCCACCCTTAATGCCAAGCTGGACAATGCCCTAAGGAATGCCCCTAGAGAGAGACAAGCCCAGTTAATTGCTAATCATATAGTGAAGCTTAAAGTAGAAGAAAATCCAGACCTAAAGGACGATAAGGAGCATCTATCTAGGTTAAAGAACCAGGAGCTAACCCGTGCTAGAAATAGGATAGGGGCAAGTAAAAAAGATGTGATGATTAATATTACTGAAAGAGAATGGGAAGCCATACAAAATGGTGCTATTAGCCCAAGTAAACTTGAACAAATATTCAATAATACTGACCAAGATAGATTGAAGAAGCTAGCTACCCCTAATAAAGAGATAATGGTGACACCTTCAAAACAAGCTTTAATAAACAACATGATTGAACGAGGTTACACTCTTTCAGAAGTTGCTGACCAAACTGGATTATCAGTTTCAACAATTAGTAAATATTCTAAATCTTAATTACATATTTTAAAAGAAAGGAATAGTAACAACATTTGCTTATGACAAACAATAATAAAACAGTAATGTTATCAACAATTGACAATCCTTTTAATTATTTTACTGACTTCGACAATTGGCAACAATTTGATTTAGAAAAAGGTTATCATACGCTTGAACTTTTAGCTAGATTTCTTAAAACTTCAGATGAATGTTCTGAAGCAGAGCAGAATGAGGACATAGAAGATGCTATTAATAGAATCATGAATGTCGATGTTTTGGGTATTTATTGTAAAGTGTACGATAACACATAATAACCAATCAAATCAAATTAATGCATCATTTTTTATTTAATAAAAACTAAATTGTTTATTGTTAACTAAAATGATGTATGCATTTTATACTTATTAAATTAAATATTTTTTCATTTTTATTAAAAAGTTTTGATTTTTAAGAAAAATATTTTTTAATTTTTAATTAAGTTTTTAATCAAATAGACCAATAAAAGCGATGATTAGACTATAGGGGGGTGTAAAAATATCATACCCCCTTTCTTATCGCGCCGGTCTCTAAAAAATCCCCGGAGGGAAATTTATATTTAGCATATCTGTATTATTTACTAAGTTCACCATGAGCGTGTTAAGCATGTTATCTGTTTTTATTCTCCTTTTTAGATCAATTAAGTCCACGGTTGCTATTAATATCATATTCTCAATGCTTGTGGTGAACTTAGTAAATAATACAGATATGCCATAAAAAGGAGAACTATGAAGAAAGCAAAGAAAGTTGAAGAAAAAAAACTTCCACCTTGTCGAACACCAGACGAGCAGGAAAAACGAATGATTTCTTTGTCTGTCGATTTAGCCGAAAAACAATTAGCAGAAGGAACAGCATCTTCACAAGTAATAACACACTTCTTAAAACTTGGTTCGACACGAAATCAGTTAGAAGTAGAAAGACTTAGAAGAGAAAATGAACTATTAGCTGCTAAGACTGAGGCTATTAAATCTCAAAAGGTTACTGAAGAACTATATGCAAATGCTATCAAAGCAATGCAAAAGTATCAGGGTATAAGTGATGAAGAGGAAGAATAGTAATATGAAAAGTTATTCGGAACTAATCACTTTTAATTCTTTTGAAGACAGACTCAAATACTTATTAACCAACAATAATGTTGGAGAAGAAACATTTGGATTCGATAGATATATAAATCAAAGGTTATATAAATCAAATGAATGGAGAAGAATAAGAAACAAGGTAATTATTAGAGATAGTGGATGTGACCTTGGAGTTGAAGGATATGATATATACGACCGCATAATAATACACCACATAAATCCAATAACTCAAAATGACATTGTTAATAGAAATCCTATAGTATTTGATTTAGATAATTTAATTTCTGCATCACATCGAACACATACCATCATACATTTTTCAAAAGAAATATTAATACCAAGCAGTAATCCAATAATAAGAACAAAAAATGATACCAAGTTATGGTAAGGAGGAATTATGGCTAATACAAAGAAAAAGACTAAGTCTGAAAACAAAAAAGTAGAAGAATTTACAGCAGAAATTCCAGTTGTTGAAGACACAGAAGAAAAAGTAGCTGAATTTACAGCAGAAATTCCAGTTGTTGAAGACACAGAAGAAAAAGTAGCTGAACTTAAAGCTGAGTATGTTTCTGTTTTAAATTGTAAAAAAGTTAGATTAAGAAAAACAGCAGAAGAAGCAGACAATGTTTTAGCTATTGTTGAAGCAGGAACAAAACTTGAAGTTGTTGAATCTGGTAACATTTGGACAAAAGTCATTTATAACGAAACAACTTGTTACGTAATGACAAAATTTGTTAAGTAAAAAGGTGAATAAAAATGAGTTTATCTAATACAGCAACTCCTAAATATTATGGAGAATTTAGAGATGCTGTTCTTAGAGGTGAGATTCCTGTTTGTAGAGAAGTATCTTTAGAAATGAATCGTATTGATAGACTCATTTCAAATCCAGCATTTTATTACGACAGTGAAGCAGTACAAGGATTTATCGACTACTGTGAATCTGAACTAACACTTACTGATGGTACCGACTTAAAATTATTGCCAAGTTTTAAATTGTGGGCTGAAGAAATTTTTGGCTGGTATTACTTTGAAGAAAGAAGTGTTTATGTAGAAAATGATAATGGTAAAGGTGGTCACTTTGAAAATAGACAATTCAAGAAAAGATTAATAAAGAAACAATACTTGATAGTCTCAAGAGGTGCCGCTAAATCTCAATACGAAGCTTACATACAAAGCTATTTCCAAAACATTGATACTTCAACAACACATCAAGTACACACAGCTCCTACAATGAAACAAGCTGAAGAAGTACTTGCTCCATTAAGAACAGCTATAGCAAGAGCAAGAGGTCCATTATTTCAATTCTTAACTGAAGGTTCACTTCAGAATACTACAGGGTCAAAGGCAAATCGCCAAAAATTAGCATCAACTAAAAAAGGAATAGAGAATTTTCTTACTGGCTCATTATTAGAAATTAGACCGATGACAATAGATAAATTACAAGGTCTTAATTCTAGAATTAACACGATAGATGAATGGCTATCAGGAGATATTAAAGAAGATGTAATAGGTGCACTTGAACAAGGTGCATCAAAGAATGATGACTATTTAATTATTGCTGTTTCTTCTGAAGGTACTGTAAGAAATGGTCCTGGAGACTCAATCAAAATGGAATTGATGAGTATTTTAAAAGGGGAGTATTTAGCACCACATGTTTCTATCTGGTGGTATAAATTGGACAACATTGATGAAGTAAATGACCCAGCTATGTGGTTAAAAGCAAATCCTAATCTTGGAAAAACAGTTAAATATGAAGTATATCAACAAGATGTAGAAAGAGCAGAAATGGCTCCATCTACAAGAAATGATATTTTAGCAAAAAGATTTGGAATTCCTATGGAAGGATATACATATTTCTTTACATATGAAGAAACTATTCCTCATAGAAAATCTGGATATTGGCAAATGCCATGTGCTATGGGAGCCGATCTTTCACAAGGTGATGACTTTTGTGCATTTACGTTTGTATTTCCATTAAGTAATGGAACATTTGGTATAAAAGTTAGGTCTTATATTACATCTAGAACTCTTAATCGATTGGGTCCAGCTATGCGAGAAAAGTATAACGAATTCATTAATGAAGGTACATTAATCGTATTAGAAGGAACTGTACTCGATATGATGGAAGTTTATGATGACGTTGATAATCACATATGTCAAATGCAATACGACGTAAGAGCTTTCGGATTTGACCCATACAATGCAAAAGCTTTTGTTGAAAGATGGGAACAAGAAAACGGTCCATTTGGTATCGAAAAAGTAATTCAAGGTGCAAAGACAGAATCAGTTCCATTAGGTGAATTAAAGAAACTTTCTGAAGATAGAGCTCTTTTATTCGATGAAAAATTAATGCAATTTGCTATGGGAAATTGTATAGCACTTGAAGATACAAATGGAAATAGAAAGCTTTATAAAAAGAGATATGAAGAAAAGATTGATAACGTGGCAGCAATGTTAGATGCATTTGTTGCTTACAAAATTAATAGGGAGGTATTTGATTAATGAATGAACTTTATTTAGTCCATCATGGAATTGAGGGACAAAAATGGGGATCTAGGAATGGTCCTCCATATCCATTAGAGCCTTCTATGCATTCAGCAGCTGAAAAGAAAGCTGAGGCAAAAGCAAATTATCGTATTCAAAAAATTACAAATGGCGACGTAGAAGGTGCTAAACGAGAATACAAAAAAGCTAAAGCAGAAGCAAAACAAGAAAAAAAGATTAATAGAATAAACGAAAAAGCTAAAAGAGAGAAAGAATTAGCTAAAAGAAGTACTGTAAAAGAAATGTCTGATGAAGAATTAAAATATGAAATCAATCGTTTACAAAAAGAAAAACAGTACAAAGAATTAACTGGTTATCAGAAAAGTAGAGGAGCTAATTATGTAGAAAATATAGCAATTATGGCTGGAACTACTTTAGTTACTGTAGCTGTTTCTAAATTAGCAGGTGCTGGCGCACAAGCAATTGTGAACAAAGTAAGTGACCTACCAATTTCCACAATAGATAAAATGAGCGAAGCAGCTATGAGAAGACAGTTAAGAGTACCTTAAGGAGGTGAATTCAAAATGAATAGTATTTTAAATACTGTGAAGAAAATTATTGGAATCAGTGAAGATGATACATCTTTTGATACTGACATAATAATGTTTATCAATACAGCCATTAGTTCTTTACAGCAATTAACTAATATTCCAAATTTTGAAGTAACCGACACAACACAGGTATGGGAAGATTTATCGAGTGATATTTCAAAGAGCAATCTGATTAAAAGTTATATTTCATTAAAAGTAAAAACATTATTTGACCCACCTATGAGCTCAATAGTTAAAGAAGCGATAGACGCTAATTTAAATGAAATAGCTTTTAGAATTGGAAACATAGGAGATTAATAAATGGCAAAATTTGGTAATAAATTCCAAAAGGCATTTAATGCTTTTTTAGGAAGAGAACCAACATACAATATTGGTCCTAGTTACTCAAGTAATCCTTCAATGGTAAAACTAACAAGAGGTAATGAACGATCAATAATTAATTCTATTTATAACCGTATTGGAGTCGATGCAGCGACAATTCAAATATTCCATTGTAAACTTGATAAAAACAAACGATTTTTGGAAGAAGTTAATTCTGAATTAAATAAGTGTTTTACATTAAGTGCAAACATTGACCAAACTGGATTTGATTTTGTTTTGGATGCTGTAATATCTCTTTTAGATGAGGGAGTAATAGCAATAGTTCCAATTTTAGGAGATATTGATAAAATGTCTGGTAAATTTATAGACATTTCAAATCTTAGAGTTGGAAAAGTAGTCGAGTGGTATCCTAAATCTGTAAAAGTAAGGATTTACAATGAAAATACATCATTGTTTGAAGAAAAAATATTTTCTAAGGATATAGTAGCTATTGTTCAGAATCCGTTTTATTCAGTAATGAACGGAAACAACTCGACAATGCAACGTCTTATTAGAAAATTAAATCTTTCTGATATTATTGATGAACATACTGGTTCTCAGAAACTAGATATGATTATTCAACTTCCTTATCAGATTAGAAATCCAATAAAAAAAGAACAAGCAGATGAACGTCTAAAATCAATTGAAATGCAGATGTCCACATCTAAACTTGGTATAGCGTATATAGACTCTACTGAACATGTAACACAGTTAAATAGATCAGTAGAGAACAATCTTATTAATTCTATCGAATATCTAACAAATCTTTTATTTTCACAATTAGGTTTAACAGTAGAAATAATGAATGGCACAGCTGACGACAAGGTAATGACAAATTACTTTAACAGAACAGTTGAGCCTATTTTAACTGCCATTTGTTTGGAAATGAAAAGAAAATTTATTGATGCATCAGTAGACGCCGATGGAGGTAGTCAATCTATAGAATTCTTCAGAGACCCATTCAAGTTAATTCCTGTCAGTGAAATTGCTGAGATATCAGACAAGATGACAAGAAATGAAATTATGACGTCAAATGAAGTTCGTCAGGTAATCGGTATGAAGCCTGCTGATGACCCTAGAGCAGATGAATTAAGAAATAAGAATTTGTCTGAAGCTAAGGGGGAAGAACATACGAATATTGATGGTGAAGATATTACTGATGGATATCTAGAACCCAAAAAAACAATAACATAGGAGGAAAAATCAAAATGGGAGAGCAATTTGATTTTAGTGGTTATGCTACTAAGAACAACATTAAATGCTCTGACGGAAGAGTTATTTGTAAAGATGCATTCCAGCATAATGACGGTGAAGTAGTTCCGCTTGTATGGAATCATTCACATAATGACGCCAAGAATGTTCTAGGACATGCATTGCTTGAGAATAGAACAGATGGTGTTTATATGTATGGCAAATTTAATAACTCTGAAGAAGGTAAACATGCTAAAGAGCTAATCCATAATGGCGACATTACAAGAATGTCTATTTATGCTAATGATTTAGTTCAGCACGGAGCAAACGTAATTCATGGTGCAATCAGAGAAGTAAGTCTCGTATTAGCCGGAGCGAATCCCGGTGCAGTAATTGACAATATTCTTGAACATGCAGCATTAATTCACGGAGATGAATTTGAGGAATCAGGAATTTTCTTTAATGAAGAGCCCGAATTCATGCATTCTGATGAAAAAGGAGATGAAAAAGTGGAAGAAGAAAAGATGACACAAGAGTCAGAAAAAAACAAGAAAAAAACTGATTCTAACAATGACGGCAAAGATGCAAATGAAGGTAAGACAATTGGAGATGTTTTATCTACATTTACAAAGGAACAGAGACAGGTGCTTGATTTTATGGTAGATAAAGCACTTTCTGAAAAAGATAAGGGTGCTGATAAAAATGATGAGTCAGCAGAAGTAAAGCATTCAATCGAAGGAGGAAACGAAATGAATTACAATGCTTTTGAAGCAAACGCACAGAACAAAGAAAACGAGCTTATACACACAGGTCTTACTGAAATCCTTAAGGATGGTAAGAGATTTGGTTCTCTTAAGGAGTCATTTCTTCAGCATTCAGCTGAGTACGGAATTGATAATATTGACTGGTTATTCCCAGATGCAAAGAACCTTTCAAACACACCAGGATTTATTAAGAGAACACCTGATAACTGGGTGCAGGTAGTAATGAACGGTGTACATCACACACCATTCGCAAGAATCAAAATGATGTTC
The DNA here is from genome assembly GCA_045627125.1 of Candidatus Absconditabacterales bacterium. Classification (GTDB taxonomy): domain Bacteria; phylum Patescibacteriota; class Gracilibacteria; order Absconditabacterales; family Absconditicoccaceae; genus UBA3291. Next base: position 27,679 of record JAZQNA010000066.1, read on the forward strand.
GCTGATCTTCGTGAGGATGATGCTCGTGCTAAGGGTTATGCACAGAAGGGTAAGCTTAAGAAGGAAGAGGTATTCGGTCTTATTAAGCGTGTTGTAGAGCCAACAACAGTTTATAAGAAGCAGAAGATTGATCGTGATGACCAGATTGATATTACAGATTTTGATATAGTTTCTTGGTTAAAGGGCGAGATGAGAATGATGCTTGATGAGGAGCTTGCTAGAGCTTTCTTATTTGGTGATGGTCGTTCTGCTTCATCTGAAGATAAGATTGATGAGACACACATCATTCCTATTATCAAGGATGACAACCTTTATACAATTCATCACACAGTAACTGTTCCTTCTGGCGCATCTGAGGCTGAAACACTTGTTGATGAGGCTGTTATTGCACAGGATGATTATGAGGGTTCTGGTAACCTTAAGGCATTCATCGGTCAGAAGCAGGTAACAAAGATGCTTCTTATCAAGGATAAGGATGGACGTAGAATGTATAAGGATCTTCACGAGCTTGCACTTGCTATGGCTGTAAATGAGATTGTTAAGGTTCCAGATACAATTGTTCCAGTAACATCTTATGGAGTAATCGTTGACCTTGCTGATTACAACGTTGGTGCAGATAAGGGTGGCTCTATCAACATGTTCGATGATTTCGACATTGATTACAACCAGAATAAGTACCTTATTGAGACACGTTGCTCAGGTGCACTTACAAAGCCATTCTCAGCTATTGACCTTAAGAAGGATGATGAAGCTCAGGGCTAATTATTAAAAGTAAATATATAGGCATAATTAATCGACCGTCATATGGTCTTTTTTTTATGCCTATTTTTAATTAAAAGAAAGGAAATTAAAGAAATGGCAAAGATTGAAAGAGTATTTTTAGATGCTGAAGATAAGAATGTAGGATGTGTTATTGGTTATCTTGATAATGACGGACATGTAACAAAGGTTCCAAATGCTACAAAAGGAGACGAATACTTCACAAAAGAAGAGACATTAAGATTGTTTCTTTTAGGACTTCTTGTAGTAAAGGTTCCAGCTTCTTCAGAACCAGGACAGGACACATTCAAGAGACCTGTAGCATGTGATGCTGATGGTCTTCTTACATTTTACACAGCAGCAGAAACAGAGTAATTAAGATCAGTAATTTCAAAATGGTATTAAAAGATGAATAAATTCTACGGAGCTATAGGTTTTTCTATTGAAGAAGAAACTCGCCCTGGAATTTGGAAGCCAGGGATTCAGGAAAAAATGTATTACGGAGAGGTCAATTCAACTAAAAGAAGATGGTCTCAAACTGAATCCCCTAATGGCGAGGTTCAAATAAATAATGAGTTTTCAATTATATCTGATTATTTTCTCAAGGAGAACCTATCAAATTTAGTCTACATTGTTTGGCACGGAAACAAATGGAGAGTAACAAGTATACAAGACCAGTATCCAAGAATAATTTTGACTATAGGGGGCATATATCATGGCGGACAGAATATCACTACATAATACGCTAAAAATCGTATTAGGTTCGAACAATGTATATTTTGTAGCACCTTCAAATGAAAAGATGCAATATCCGTGCATTAAATATTCGGAGTCAAAGCGAAGGTTTATAAAAGCTGATGATTCGAATTACAAAAAAAATATGACATATACAATAACAATCATTGATGAAGATCCTGAATCGGAAATACCGAATCGATTAGAAGAGGCATTACCGTATTGTTCTCATGACAGAACTTATTATTCAGATGGTCTTCATCATTTTGTTTATAACATTACATTAGTTTAAGGAGGAATTCTATGAGCGAATTAGTATGGGGTCAGATTGGCACCAAAGAGTATGAAACAGGAGTTAGCAAAGCTGTTCTTTATCCCTACAATCCAACAGTAGAGGAAGTAACAGGAAAGCTTATCGGATATAAGCCAGGTGTTGCTTGGCAGGGTATCACTTCAGTTAGCGAAAATCCATCAGGAGCAGAAGCTACACCTCAGTATGCCGATAATACAAAGTACATTACATTATTCTCAGCTGAAGAGTTTGGAGCTACTATTGGAGCATTTATGAGTCCTGAGGAATTTGATGAGTGCGATGGAACAGTTGAAATCGCTGACGGTGTATCAATTGGACAGCAGGAAAGAAAGACATTTGGTTTCTGCTACTCATCAATCATCGGTAACGATACACTTGGTGATGCATATGGTGAGAAGATTCATATCTTCTATGGTTGTAAGGCTTCTCCATCAGAGAGAACATACAACACAGTAAATGAATCACCTGAGGCAGGCGAACTTTCTTGGGAAATCTCAACAACGCCAGTAAATGTAACTGGTAAGAAGCCAACTGCATACCTCACAATTGAGAAGAATAAGTTGACAGCTGCTGCTTGGAAGGCTATTTCTGATGCATTATATGGAACAGCTTCAACTGACCCATATCTTCCACTTCCAGACGAGATTGTAGCACTTATCGATGCTGCAGATGCTAACCCAGAGAATCCAGAGGATCCAGACGCTCAGGGTTAATTTTTTTTGTGTTTTAAGGCGGTAATTAATTTTGCTGCCTTAAATTTTTTGTAACTTAAAGGGTAGTAAATATTTTCTGCCCTTTTTTATTTTATCTAAGAAAAAGGAGATTAACAAAAATGTATAAGAAGACAATTAAGTATGTAGATTTTAATGAGAATGAAAGAGAAGAGGATTTTTACTTCAATATCACAAAGCAGGAAGCAATTGAAATGCAGTTCTCTGTAAATGGAGGAATGGATAAGTTGGTTGAAAGAATTCAGGCTTCACAGGACATTAAGGAAATCATTAAGATTTTTAAGCAAATCATCTGCAAATCATATGGCGAGAAGTCTTTAGATGGAAAGTATTTCTATAAAGAAGATGAGAATGGAAATCCTCTTGTGAGAAAGTTTATGGCTACAAATGCATTTTCTGCTCTTTATATGGAATTAGGAACAAATGCTGATTCAGCAGCTAAATTCATTAAAGGTGTACTTCCAAAGGACGATTCTACAGGTCCTCAGGATCATTTAAAGTCTACAAATTAACATAGAAGATCATGAATAAACGAATAACAATACCCGACACCGAATTTTTCGATGAGGGAAAAAATGAGTTTATTTATATTAAAGGGAGGACATTAACGTTCTCCCATTCTTTAATCTCAATTTCAAAATGGGAGGCTAAATGGCATAAACCATATTTGGAAAAATCTGTAGAAAAAACTGATGAAGAGATGGTCGACTACATTAGATGTATGTGTTTAGACAGAGATGTAGAAGATAATCCATATATTTTATTAGGACTTTCTGAAAAAAATATTGAGGAATTAAATGCATATATAAATAATCCAATGACAGCATCAACTGTTAAAAATGTCAATAAACCAAATGTTAATAAGAAGATTATTACATCTGAATATTTATATTACATGATGATAGCTTTACAAATACCATTGGAATGTGCCAAATGGCATATAAATAGATTGTTAATGTTGATTGAGATTTGTCAAATAGAGAATGAGGGTCCTAAAAAGATGAGCAAAGCAGAAACGTTAGCAAAGCAAAGAGAACTTAATCAAAAGAGAAGGGCTATGGCTAAGAATAATAAGCTATGAAAAATTTAATTACATTTAGACAAAAAGGAGATTTTAAGAATACAGAAAAGTTTTTGAATAATTGTAAAAATTTAAATGTTCTTTCTATATTAAACACTTATGGACAGATAGCTTGCGATGCACTAAGTGCAGCAACTCCTAAATATACAGGAATAGTTGCTAATAGTTGGGAATACAAAATAATCAACAATGGAGAAAATAAATTATCTTTAGTTTTCTCTAATACGGATGTAGAAAACGGATTTCCAGTAGCAATAATGATTCAATACGGTCACGCTACAAAAAATGGAGGTTGGGTAGAAGGAAGAGATTACATCAATCCTGCTATTCAGCCTATTTTTGACGAAATTTCTAAAAAAATATCAGAGGAGGTTAGAAGATTATGAGTCAGACTATCGATAGCAAAGTAGTCGAGATGCAATTTGACAATGAGCAATTCCAAAAGGGTGTTTCTGAGTCAATGAGTATCTTGGATAAACTTAAAGAAAAATTAAATAAGACAGATAATAGTTCAGCACTTGATGGTCTGAAATCTTCACTTAATGGTATTGATTTAAGTGGTCTATATAACTCAATTTCTAATATTGAGAGTAGAATGTCTACGTTTGGTATTGTTGGAGCAACCGTTATAAGCAGACTAACTAACTTAGCATTAGACGGAATTTCAAATATTTTTAGTAAGATGGAAAATCTTATTAAACAAGGCGGTATGTCTAGAGCTTTAAACATCGAAACTGCAAAATTCCAATTGGAAGGTTTAGGTGTAGCTTGGGAAAAGATATATGACGATATTGATTATGCTGTATCAGGTACTGCTTATGGATTTGATTCAGCGGCTAGAGCAGCCTCACAATTAAGTGCTTCAGGAATCGAAGTTGGAGATTCGATGAAGATTGCATTAAGAGGTATTTCTGGTGTCGCTGCGATGACAAATAGTGAATATGATGAAATAGCTCATATTTTCACTACAGTTGCAGGTAATGGACGTCTTATGACAGAACAATTAAATCAAATGTCATATAGAGGTTTAAATGCTGCTTCAACGTTAGCTAAAGCTTTTGGTGTTACTGAAAAAGAATTAAGAGCAATGGTATCAGAAGGTCGAGTTGACTTTAAGAACTTTGCTATGGCTATGGATGACGCTTTTGGTGAACACGCGAAAGATGCTAATAAAACATTTGATGGCGTTATGAGAAACATTAGGGCAGCATTCGCCAGAGTTGGTGAAATATTTTATGCACCAGTGTTTCAAGAAGAAGGTCCTCTTGTTAAGATGCTTCAACAAGTTAGACTTCAGATAAACAACATGAAAGTTGCTCTTATTCCATTAGCAAATGCTTGGACTGAATTAATCAAAATAGTAGGTAATTATGGTGAATCAGTATTAAAGAACTTTGATATGACTCCATTTGTAAAAGCATTTTATTATGGAATAAATACTGTAAAGAATGCAATACAAGGACTTCTAATTATATTTCAAAGTATAGGTGGAGCATTTTCAGAAATTTTTCCTAAAAAGTCAGCAGATAGCATTGTAACTATTACTGGTAAGATTAAAGAGTTTTCGGAAAATCTTAAAATGTCTGAAAAACATGCTAATCAGTTTAAAACTCTATTTAGTGGAATATTTAGTATATTAAAACTAGGTATTGATACTGTTAAAGCATTAATTTCAACTATTAAGAATTCGTTAGGTATAACTAAAGGATTGTCCGATGCATTCTTTGATTGTGCAGAAGGAATAGGAAATTTCTTAAAAAATGTATCAGATACAATTAGAGGCTCTGAATTAATGCAAAATGTTTTAGGAGCAACTAATGTTACTGTTAAAACATTATCATCAAGTATTGCTAATTTTGTAAAAGCAATAACAGATATTAGTCCTGATAAATTAAAAGGTTTTATTGATTCTTTGACAGTTTCAACGAGTTTGTTTGAAACAATAAAGATTATTGTTAATGAATTACTTTCAGTATTAGGAACAATAATTTCATCTGTTTTACCAGGAATAAAATTGATAGGAACATCTATTATTGATGCTATTTCTGGATTATTTGATAATATTAAGAAAACAATAAAAGAATCAGATGCTGATTTAGCAGCGACTGTATTCTCTGGAGGATTATTAGCGTTTTTAACAAATGATTTAGTGAAAGCTATCCAAGAAATACGTAATATTCTTAAAGAAGTCGAAAACATTACAAAAGTTGATGTTGTTAAAAGTATTACTAAAACATTAGATGCTCTTAGAGGAACATTGTATGCATATCAGGAAACTTTAAAATCAGATTACTTATTTACATTAGCTAAGGCAGTTCTAGCATTTACAGCATCTATCATATTATTATCTAATATTGATACTGATGCATTAGGAAATGCTTGTGTTGCTTTAGGAATGTTAGTAGGAGAAATGTTATTACTTATTAAAGTAATGACAGGTTCTATAATAAAAAGTGGTTCAATAGGTAAAGCTATATCCAACTTTATTGATGCTGGTTCATTAGGAGTTATTATAGGTTCTCTTGTGGAACTTTCTGGAGCAGTACTTTTATTAAGTGTTGCTATTACATCACTTTCAAAGCTCGATACAGAATCTTTAGTTAAAGGTATGACAGCAATGAGTATTGTTCTTTGGGAACTTGTCGCTGTCGCTAAAGTGTTATCATCTAGTGGCGATGCTAAAGTTATGAAAGGTGTATCCGCTGTAATTTTATTAGCTGGTGCGATAGATTTACTGTCGATATCTATTAAATCATTAGGAGCACTAGATACAAATTCGTTAATTAAAGGTCTTACAGCAATCACAATTACTTTAGGGGAATTGATGTCTTTCTGCATTATCATGAGCAAGGCATTAGAAGGTAATAAGATAATTGAAGGTGCTGGTTCTCTTGTTATATTTGGAGTAGCTATTAATATTATAGCGTCTGCTATCAAGAAACTAGGAGAAGTAGAATTATTTGATTTAATAAAAGGTTTAGGCTCGATTTCGATTCTTTTAGTAGAAATAGGAGTATTTGCTAAACTAGTTAAACCGAATAACATAGTTGAAATTTCAGGTTCACTATTAGTATTTTCCATTGCAGTTTCTGTTTTAGGCAAAGCTGTATCTAAATTAGGAAGCATGTCACTCGACCAAGTTATTGTAGGTCTTGTTGGATTAGCTGGAATATTAGCAGGTGTCGCAGTATTTGCAACAATGATGTCTGGTGTAAGCGTTCAAATGCTAGCTTTATCAGTAGCGTTAGTACCATTTTCAGTCGCTATAAACATTTTAGCAAGTGCAATCGCTACTCTTGGTAATTTGGATTTTGGAGCAGCAGTACAAGGTGTTTTAGCTGTAATAGCAATTATGGGAGCAATGACTCTTATGAGTGCCGTAGCTCAAACAATGATATTAGCTATTCCTACATTGTTAGCTATGTCCGTAACTATTATTGCTATTGCTGGAAGTTTAGCTTTGTTGTCTGCTTGTGATATGGAAGGACTGACAAATGCGTTAAAAGTAATGGCTATAGCTATTGCTGGTTTCGCAGCATCAATGGTATTACTTGGTGTTGTTGGAAGTATCATGTCAGTAACAATTCCATTTGTATTGGCATTTGCAGCATCTTTAGGAATTTTAGGAGCTGCTATAGCTTTAGCTGGAGTAGGATTTGCTGCATTTGGTACTGGTTTATCGTTAGTGGCTGCTTCACTTTACGCTGCAACTTTATCTTTTGTTGAATCAGTAAAACTTATTAACAAGAATGCTGAAAAGTTAAAAACTGGAATTGCTAATATCATAACTGGTTTAGTTCAGGTTATATCTGCGACATTACCTATGATTTTGGATGCTATTTTAGCAGCTATCGATAGTCTGTTGGCAGCTATTGAAAGTCACGTGCCATCAATTACTGAGAAAATACTTTCTATTTTAGGAAAAATGTTGACAACAGTTTCTAAATGGTTAGCAAATACACTTCCATCACTTGCTACAAATTTAGTTGACGCATTATTCAAAATGGCAGTTGGATTAGTTAATGGACTTGCAGATGCGTTATACGCTAATGTTGGAATATTAATTGAAGCAACAAATAGACTATTATATTCTGTAGTTTATGCTATTGGTGCTTGGGTTGGAAATTTCTCAAACGCTGGTTCTATTATTATAGAAGCATTTAGTCAAGGATTTCAATCTCAAGCAAATGGTCCAGCTAAAGCAATAGTTACAATGCTTACTAATGCATTAAATAAAATTAAGAGTAAAGTAAGTGAATTTGTTAATGCTGGTAAATCGCTAATTCAAGGATTCATAAATGGTATAAAAGGACTTATGGGTTCAGCTGAAGCAGCGATTAATGAAGAGGCTGGGAAAGAAGCAGATAAAGCAAAAGAACAGCTTAAAAGTAGTGGTGAAGCAGCACAAAAAGAAATTGATAAAACTATCAAAAATGCTAAGAAAGAAGCTGACAAAGGAGTAAAAGAAGCTAAATCTACTGGTAAGAAAGTTGGAAATTCATTTTCTGGAGAAGTTGCTAAAGCTGGAGAAAAAGCTGCAAAGTCGACAAAGAAGAACAACGATGATATTAAGAAATCTAATGATGAAGCTGCAAAATCAACAAAAGGTCTTGGTGACACATTTGCTAAAGTTGGAGATATTGGAGCCGAATACTTAAATCAGAACGGTACAATCTTTGAAGAAACAGCAGCATCAGAACAAAAAGCAACAGAGCATAATTATGACTTTGCTGATTCTTGTGATGAGGCTGGAAAAGCTTCTGGTGGTTCTGGTGGAGCCGCTGAGAAAGTAAAAGATTACGGTGATGCTTTCGAATACTTCTCAAGCAAAGTATCTAAGACAACATCATCAATGATAAACAATATCACTTCTCAAATCAAAGGAACTGTTGATTGGGCTAGAGATATGGTTAAGATTAAGAATAAAGGCTATAGTGCTGAAATCTTAGAGATGATAAATGGACTTGATAAAAGCTCATATGAAGAAGTACATGCGTTTGCGAATGCTACAGTTGAACAAGTAAGGGGATTAAACGCTCTTTATGGTACATATATTGGCATTAGTGATATGACTGCTGATGAAATTGTTTCAACATTTGTAAATACTGATGATAGAATTCAAAATGAGATTGAAAATACTTGGGGTGTTATTGACGAAGAGCTTCGTTCTTCAATAGAATCATCAATTGATTTATTTGGAGAGTTTGAAAAGAAGACTGAACACTCAGCTGGCGAAGTACTTGCTAATATGAGGTCCCAGATTGAAGGTGTTACAGACTGGGCAAATCAACTTAAAGAGTTAGGTGCTAGAGGCATTAATGAAGGTTTGCTTAAGTACTTAGCCGATTTAGGTCCACAAGGTTATGATTATGTTCATGCATTTACAACAATGACACAAGAACAATTGGCTGAGGCAAACGCATTATATACTCAAGAGATGCAGTTAGATGAAAATGCCGCAGCTACAATTGGTCAAGGATTCTTTAATGCTGGACAATACATAACAGCAGGATTTGCTAACGGTATTAATAAAGAAGTAGCATCTACAACAATGAAAGATTTTGGTAGTGCTGGATATGAAGCATTTAGAAATTTCTGGGGAATTCATTCACCTTCTGTAGTCATGTCAAATCAGGCACTTTTCTTAGGACAAGGTTTTGTTAATGGCATTAAATTATGTCAGCCTACCGGAGTAAACGTAATGATAATGTTCGGAGAGGCTGTTTATAAAGCGTTTAAAGAACGTTGTTCATATGATAAGTTCCATCAAATAGGTCAATACGTTGTTGAAGGTTTAAAAAACGGTATTGATGCATATGCACCTACTGCAATAGCTGCAGCAGAAAGACTGGCTGATGAAATTACAAGAATTGTTCAAAGTGCATTTGACGAGCATTCACCATCTAAAGTATTCAAGAAAATTGGTAGATACTTAGACGAAGGTTTAGCGATAGGTATAAATGATTATGCAGGTGTTGCTATAAATTCGGCTGATAAAATGTCTAGAAGTGTTGTTGATATGGCTAAAAGTGCATTTATATCAGCTATAGAAAACTTGAATAACACTGACGACTTTAATCCAACTATTAAACCTGTGTTAGATTTATCAGACGTACAAAATAAGAGTTCTAAGATAGCTTCAATGCTTAGAGGTTCTTCTGTATCTTCTAAATTAGCTATAAATGCTTCATCATATTCTAGAAATTCAGAACCAATAGGTTCTACATCAACAACAGTAAATAACGTTACATTTAACCAGACAAATAATTCTCCAAAATCATTAAATCGATATGAGATATATCGACAGACACAAAATCAATTATCTTCTTTAAAAGGAGCATTGACATAAAATGATTAAATCAATAAAAGTAATAAATTACTTAAAAGAGAGTCTGGAAATAGAGTTAGGGAGTCCTGAGAAATCGGGGCTCCTTATTACTTCTATAACTGGATTAGGAGCTGGAAACGCTGTAATTAATTCTTCTGACTTATCAGTTAGTGATGGCTCAGTATTTAATTCCGCTAGAGTTAAAACTAGAAATATAGTAATTGAAATGAAATATTATGGAGCTAATGCTGAGGAAAGCAGGCACAAAACGTACAAATATTTTCCTATAAAGAAACCGTTAACTATACAGTTCACATTAGGAGATAGAGTATGTGAAGCTACAGGTTATGTTGAATCAAATGAAGCTAACATATTTGATGAGAAATCAGGATGTTCGATTTCTATTATTTGTCCAGATCCGTTTTTGTATTCTGTAAAAGAGTCAAATACACTTCTGTCAGGTATAGTACCAAGATTTGAATTTCCATTTTTTAGAGAAGTTAATGATGATTCTGAATTAGTAATGAGTGAGATTCACATAATTAAAGATACAAGTGTTTATTATGTTGGAGAAGCTGAAGTTGGAATTAGTATTAATATTCATGCTTTAGGAGAAATAACAGATTTCACAATTTATAACACAGGAACTAGAGAGAAGATTTCAATTATTGATAGTGTTATTCAAAGAATTACTGGTTATAAGATTATGGCTAGAGACGATATATTTATCTCGACAATCAGAGGAGCTAAGAAAGCTACTTTAATCAGAAATGGTCATTCTTACAACATCATTAATGCTATTGATAAGAATGCTGATTGGTTCATGCTTTCTAAAGGAGATAATATCTTCACATACACAGCAACCACAGGCGAATATAACGCTCAAATAAATATTAAAAATAGAATAGCTTATGAAGGAGTTTAATTATGGATATTTTTGTAATGAACGAAAATTTTGAAGTTATATCTATTATTGATACTTATGAGTCATTACTTTGGGTTGACAGATATTATGAAGCTGGAGAGTTTGAAATATTTGCTTTCGCCTCTACATACAACATAGAAATATTAAAACCTAACTATTACATTTCTATACTTCCTTCTAATCATCTTATGATTATTGATAAAGTCGTTGTTGACACAACTTTTGAAGATGGCGACAGATTAATAATAACTGGAAAGTCTTTGGAATATATTCTATCAAGAAGAATTGTTTGGAATCAGACATCTATAAGTGGAAATCTTCAAAATGGTATAAAAAAGATTATCAGCGACGCAATTATTAATCCGTCAATTACATCACGTGCGATTTCTAACTTTATATTTAAGAATTCAACGGACGCAAAGGTTACAAATCTATCTATTCAAGAGACACAATATACTGGAGATAATTTGTATGAAGTTATTTGCACATTATGCCAAGTATATAAGATAGGTTTTAGAATAACTTTAGATGATAACTTTAATTTTGTATTTGAATTATATTCTGGTGAGGACAGGTCTTATAGTCAGGACGTTAATCCATACGTTGTATTTTCTTCTAAATATGAAAATTTAGTTTCTAGTGAATATTCTACAGATTATACAGATTATATGAATGTAGCTTTAGTAGCTGGCGAAGGCGAAGGAAGTGAAAGAAAGACTTCTACATATGGAGATGCTTCTGGTCTAGGTAGAAGAGAATTATTTGTTAATGCGGCTGACATTTCTACTGTAACTGAGAGTGGCGAAGATATACCTGAATCAGAGTACTATAACCAACTTAAACAAAGAGGCGTTGAAAAGTTATCAGAACATAAAGTTATTAACAAGGCAGATGGAGAAATAGACATAAATTCTATGTTTGTTCTTCATGAAGATTTTGATATAGGTGATGTTGTTCAGATAATTGATGATTATGGTATTGAAGCTAAATCAAGAATTACAGAGATAGTAACTTCAATATCCGCTTCTGAAAATACAACATATCCAACATTTACAATTGAGGAGGACTAATATGTCATTATCATTTGGATTTTATGATTCATTAAATCATGACAGAACATATACGGCAAGTCAAATGTCTGAAATATTTAATGGAATCATTAATGACGGTATTTTCCAGAGTATTGGAGAATACTTAACAGTTAGTCAAAATACTGGAATGACAGTTAATATAGGTACTGGTAGAGCTTGGTTTAATGGTACTTGGTCTTTAAATGATGCCGAGTATCCAATTACACTTGATGCAGCACCATACGTTGCTGGCTTTAGTAGAATTGACGCTGTATGTTTAGCAGTTAATAAAGATTTAAGTGCTAGAGAAAACTATTTTACCATCGTTAAAGGTCAAGAAGTATCAGTAACTCCTAGTAGACCAGTAATGCCAAACACGGATACATTATTCTATCATCCGTTGGCATATATAAGAGTAGATTATGGTGTTACAGCTATTACACAGTCAATGATTACAAACGTTGTAGGAACAAGTGTAACACCATTTGTTACTGGTATTCTACAGACAGCATCTATTGATAGTTTGCTTACTCAATGGCAGGCTCAATGGAATGAATGGCTTATTAATAAGACTGGTACCGCTGAAGAGCAATGGGATGAATTTGTGGAAACTTATTCTGATAACTGGGAATCTTGGTTCGAAACAGCCACAGAAAGTGAAGAAATCTTATTCCAGAACTGGTTTGAGAATATTAAAGGTCAGTTATCTGAGGATGCTGCTGGAAGACTTCAAAATGAGATAGATAAGTTAAAGAATATCTATGTACAAGACTACATATTATATTTACCGAATACTGCTGCTAGTGTTACATCAGACGGTATTTTGGTATTAGGAACAGATTAGGAGGAGTAATAATGTCAAGTAAGAAAATTAGAAAAGCTAATATTAATGGCGTGATATATGACCTAACTGTTCAGGATGCTGAGTTATATAATGACGTCATTATTAAGTTAAAAAGAGATGCATGGGTATCTTCTGTAGTTGAGGGGGAGAGTGTATTTACTCAAACTGTGCATGTGGATGGTGCTACTTCTGATAGTACACCAGCTATATTTCTTCAAGGAAGTAATAATTTAGGTGGTACTGATGAAGAATATGAGGCATATTCAAAGCTTATTAATGTCATCACATCTTCAAATCAATTTATATTTGTGGCTTCTGAAGCTCCAACTATTGATTTTAGAGTTATATCTAAAGCTACTATTGCTGCAGAGGGTTCTCAGATTACTGAAATTGAGAATATGCAGGAGGATATAGAAGAGCTTAATGATGGTATGTATAATGTGGGTCGAGCACTTTCATATTCTACTGAAGAAACTGTGGTTGGTGTATGGATTGACGGTAAGCCTATTTATAGGAAAGTGCTTATTGCTTATACACCAAGTTCTGATGACGTAAGCAAAATGGTTGTTATTATTGATAAAAATGATTTACCGCAGATTGATTTTGTAGTTAAATTAGATGGTGTGATTAGAGGAGATTTAAGAGATGGTAATACTATGGCTTTAAACCATTGCCAAAACAATTCGGGTGGAACACAATATTATTCAACAGTAATTTATACTCCTAGTATTGGGATTAGACAAAATATTGGAGCAGTTGCTTATTCTAATTTATTAGAATACATCTACCTCGAATACACCAAAACCACAGACACACCACATAATGCATAGAAAGGAGATAATTTATGGCTAATGGAAGCATTATAGGAATTCCTAAATGGATTATCGAAAAACTAGAAGAAATAAAAAAATCTGTCAGTGATGGCAAAAAATTAGTTGCCAATGCTATCACTGCTAAAGGTCAGGCAACTGCTGAAGATGCTACTTTCCAGACTATGGCTAATAATATAGGTATGCTTGTTAAACCATCTGGAACACTGACATTATCAAATCCTACTAATGGTACTGATTGTACGAACTATGCAAGTGTTAAAACAAGTGGTTTAGTTAAACCCTCAGGCACTAAGAGCATCACTAGCAATGGAACTGTGGATGTATCTGCTTACGCCACAGCCAGTGTTAGTGTTGGTAGTGTTATTGTCGTTAAATATGGAACAGTAAGTTCTACATCTACAATCCAAATCGGAAAAACAATTGCTACAAATAAATATGTAGTGTTGTTGAATACAAAAGCATATAACACTAGCAAAGATAATGGTAACAGAGATTCAACAGCTTACGGTTATGGTGATGGTGCATATATTTCAAGTAAAGGAACTACGTCATTTACAATTACAGTTAGTACTGGAATAACTTGTGATTATCAAGTACTTGAAATTACTGGAAACTCAACTGTTTTATATGGTACAAAAACATCTAGTGGAGCTGTATCGTTACCAACAAATTCTAGTGCGTTAGTAATATTAAATACAAATGCTTATTCAATAGTTAGAACTTCACTAGGCAATAGTGATATGGTTGAATGGGGATATGGTAAAGGAGCGTACGTTTCTGCAAAATCTTCAAGTTCTTGCACAATAACATTAAGTTCTGGAATAACGTGTAGTTACCAAATTATTTTATTCAATTAAAAATAACTTCAATTTAACAGTAATACTGATGAATTTCCTATAATAGCATCTCCATATACATATGACCAACGTTTATTTAAAAATTATTTTAAACAAAACTTATAACTTGATATGAAACACTAACAGATTTATTCATTGTTATAGTAAATGATGTGTTGGTTTTAGCTGAAATATAAGCTCCACTATTTCCCCATGCTCCAGCGTGTCCAGAAGTATCATAAGAGCCATTTACATTTAGAATTACTAAATAATTCGCTCCAGGTATGGTAGTTCCAAGGTTAATTGTACTGTTGCCAGTAACAACACCATATTTTATACATTTTATTCTAATAACTTGGTATGATACAGCTACATTTGTTGACATTGTAATTGTAAATGATGTAGATGTTTTAGCAGAAACATAAGCACCAGAACCTCCGTACGCACCAGCATTAGAAGCTTCTTGATACGTTCCATTATAATTTAGCAGAACAATGTATTCATCAGTAGGTATGGTAGTACCTAGCGATACTGTTCCACTAGATGTTACAGTACCGTATTTAATAACACTACCAACACTAACACTGGCTGTGGCGTGTATTTTCATTACTTCTTTCCAAAATGTTAGAGAGGTCCTGCTCTAGAGGGCGATTCAAAATGAATAGAAATAATTGTAGAGCTTACTCATATGTAGGCTCTATTTTTTTACGGAAAGGAGATTTATATTTTGGATTTAAATTTGATTCTTAAAAATATCAATTGTCCACTTCTATGTGGAATTATATTTGTACTTACTGGACTTATAGAGGTTTCAAAAATAGAAATTAATCCTTGGTCTATGGTTTTGGGATGGCTAGGAACAAAGATTAATAAGCCTCTAAAAGACGAATTATCTGAAATAAAATCAGAAATAAAAACAATTAAAGAAAGTCAAAATGAAATGAAAGAAGATAATGATTTTACAAAAGCTATGACATCACGCTATCGAATAATTAGAGCTGCTGACGAGATACGAAATGGCGGAAATATTTCGGATGAACATTTGGAACAACTAGGTGAAGATGTGGAAATATACGATGGATATTGTAATTCACATCCAGAATATTCAAATCACAAAGGGCAGAAGAGTAAAGAGTTGGTTTTATTGTATGAAAACCAAAGAATAAATAGCGGTTATTGCTAACGCAAGGAGGATAAGTAATATGGAAATTTTACAAGAGTATGCGTCGCCAATGATTATGGCATTTTGTTTTGGGATTGGATATTGTATCAAGAAATTCACACCAGAGTCTTTTGACAACAAGTATATTCCATCAATAGTATCAATTATTGGTATATTTTTCAGCATTTGGTGTAATGGATTTACTGTTACTCCTCCAGTAGTGTTATGTGGACTTGCTTCGGGATTAGCATCAACAGGTATTGACCAGCTTATTAAGACATTAAAGAAGGGAGATAATTAAATGGCTTCAGCAAAAATGTGTGACGCTTGTGGAGGTTTCTACAAGTATAATGACGACCAGAATAACGAGAATGGTATCGAAATTCAGCATCTTAATATTGAAGGAATGATGGCAAAATCCTTAGGACGTTATGAGTTATGCCCTAATTGTATTGCTTCTATCCGAAATATTTTATCTGTTGGCGGATTTGATGCTGATGAAGATGATGTTATTTATGCGGACAATAACAAGAACAAGGGAAAAAATAACGGAAACGGTAACAATAAAAAGGAGAATTAAGTTATGGGAATAATTATTGGTTCATCTAGACACGATGAAAGAGGAAAACTCACTGGTGGTAAAAAGGGAGACCAGACTCAGAAGTTAAGTGGTGGATTAGATATGTCTGGAGAAGTATCTATGCAGGATATGTATAAGCATACTAAAGGCTGGTATATTATCAGACCTGTAAATGACGAGATTGCAGAGTCAATCGCTTATGAGATGATTCTGGTATGTAACAATCCAAATTATGGATACAATCAAAATGAGAGACTTGACATTGTGCAGCTTGGTACTAGAAGTATTAAGCCTGCAAATGCAGACTGTGGAACTACTGTAAGAGCTGTTGTACATGCCATTACAAAAGTGGACCCAGGCAATTTTGACACATCAAATGAGAGAAGTGTTCTTCTTGGAATGAAGAAGAATGGCAGTAAGTTGTTTGTTGATGCTGGAGCATATGTAAGTCAGGAAAAGACACCACTTTATAACGGAGATATTCTTGTTACAAAGACTAAAGGTCATACAGCAATAGTATGTGGTGGTAATCCTAGAAAAAATATGAATGCAACTGCTAAGAAAGTAGTTAATACCCAGTATTATCCTAAGTATACAGGTTCGTCAACATCTATTATTGATGCATTATCTGCTGTAGGAGAGAAGAATACATCATTGTCTAATAGAAAACGTATAGCTGTTGCTAATGGTCTTAAAGGAGCTGGTACAGCAGAGGGTAACTCACAGATGTTACTTCTTTTAAGAAGAGGAACACTTAAGAAAGCTTAATTTACAATTGTTTGAAAGGGTCTGAGAATTATATTCTTGGACTCTTTCCTTATTATAAGGAGGTCTTTATGGCTACAATTAATCAAGTAATGGTTGGTGGTCAATTATATGACTTACAACCTGTTAATATTGACGAAACATTAGAAGATATTATTAATAAAGAAGAGGAAGAACGTACTCCTTTTGATGTTGCTGGTTCGATGTCTGTTAAGGAGCTTAATGATAAAGTAGAAAATACTGCTGAAGAATACAGGAGTAATGTAGCTACAATTGAAAATACTAATATTGCTAGCAAAAATTATTCAAATGGAGAATTCGTTATTGTTGGTGGAAAGCTGTATAAAGTAACAAGTGCTATTCAAACTGGTGATATGTTTGCTGTTGGAACCAATGTTGTTCCAGATACAATTGGCGGTGAATTAACTCAGATAAACCAAACTTTAACTGATTTAATTATTACAGTTACAAAACATAGTATTTCTATACCAGTAAACCAAAATGTTGGAATTGGATATAATGGATATGTTCAAGCGTATGGTGGTACAAATGGAACTATTGTAAATCTAGGATATGATACATACAATGTTCCTGCTAATACTACTATGAGATTTCCTGTGTGCGCTGGTGAAGGTGTAGCAAGATATAATGGTGGTATTAATAGTGCTTGTAACTATGTATATAGCACATTTGAAATAACACATTAAATAATTATTTTATCTATAAGCAATAGTTACAGTACCTTTAGCTCTTACTATTTTTAGGCTATCATTATTAACTTTTAAAATGTCATAATAATTAGTATCGCTCAAAAGTTGATATGAACCTACTAAATATGAGTTGCTATAAAATAATTGAAACGGGATAATATCTGTTAGAAATCCACCGCCATCAGAATCACGAACAATAATACAGAGTTCGTTTACATTATTAGGTAATGCGGCAGTTTCTCCAACACTAAAATTACCTAAAATAGTCCAATTAAAACTATTTCTTAAATCAGTTAAAGTTTGGTTTATCTGATTACTCGTAGTATGAACATTTCCTATATAGAAAAGGAGGTGTTCATATGATTGAGTATAATTATGTGTCAAGAAACACGAGTTTTATTAGAATTGGAGTAGGTGTCGGAATTGAACCAGTATCTATAGATATTCACTTTATAGATAGCGATTGCTATTGGGGAATTGTAGTTGTGTGTGATAAAAATTATCATACTACAAAAATAACCAATTTAAACGCTATTGATATTGAATATTGTATCGATGATTCAGATATTACGATTCATATTAAAGTTGATAGAACAGAAAATTATTACTATATTAATTATGAACTAATAGAAAATTAATATTAAATAGGAGCCGTATTAATTACAGCTCCTAATAATTTTTCCGTATTCAACGTGTTCGATTGCAGTCATGTAGTTTTTATTTATAATACAACGTATAGAATCTTCGTTAACTATTGTTTTACTAGATGATAGTGGCATATTTGCATTTAATTTTATTACTTCGGGTACGTTATTATAATCTTTCATATTATTTACCTCCTTTATGCTAGTAGACATTATACATCAATTTCAATAAGATTAAAACATCTTATTTAATGTCACTCGGTTCATACATTATTCATACACCTAGGTATTATATTCCTTATAAAATAGGTATTTACTGTTTCTATCGAAGAAGCTGCTAAGGCTGGTAAGTTCTAAGAAATGGCTTAAAATCAAGGTTTTTTGGACGTGGTAAAAATGGACAAAATGTATGAAAAATGACCTCGTTCATACACTATTCATACATTATTCATACACCATGTTCATACACTAACTTTTCTGCCAAACAATAAAATAGAGCTCACGTATTGAGTGGGCAAACTCGTAAATATTACATGGGCTCTATTTTTTTCTTATTGAATTTTGGATATCTCTGAGATTAACCAACTGGTTTCTCGGGAAGTATATGTGTTCTCGGTTATGTCTGTTATGGCATGACCGACCATATACTTTATAGCATATTCATCAACTTCATATTTTTTAGCAAGTGTGATGAAGTGTTTTCTTGGGTCGTGAGTTCTATGGTCTGGATTTAAGTCTAATTCATGAACAATTCTGATAAATCGTTTATTATATTTATCATAGGTCATATTTAATCCACTACGACCATCAATACAACTTATTAATTTATCATGACCAAGTTCTTTGCTTCTATTATATTCTTGAGTTACAAGGTTTTTTATCTTAGGATGGATTGGAACTACACGGTTTTTACCTGCTTTTGTCTTCATTCCACCTTTAAATAACCAATTCTCTAAATCAACATCTTCAAGTTTTATATTTACAAGTTCCTGAGGTCTCCAACCACTATAGCATTGAATGAGAATAATATTTACATAAGCAACATCAGTATTAGACCAAAGTATTTCCATTTCAGTATCACTAAATGAAATATGCTCTTTTTTAACAACACTTGTATCAATTGAATCTGATAAATTAAACGCTCTGGCTGGATTTTTGTTACATAATTCTCGTTCTACAGCATAATCAAACATCAAATTATAAACACTTTTAAGTCTACTTTTCATATTTATACTTGTCTCAGTATTTTCTAATATACATTTTTTCAAATGATAAACCTTAATGTCATTAATTCTCATGTCATAAAGTAATGAAGATTTATTCCAGGCTGCTTTAATTGACCTTAGAGATGATTGACTTTCAACTTTCTTTGAATATTCTTCGTACCATAACTCATACAAGTCTCTTAAAGTCATAACTGAATTTGATAAGTCATATGGGTCTTTATTATATTCTACTAAAGCTTCATATGCTTCATTGTAAGTTGAGAAATAAGATTGTGGTTTTAATAGACGCTGTATAGGCTTTCCATATGAATCTTTCCCAATAGTAACCATCGCTCGATAACTTTTTCTTAAGTTTTTGTTATTTAATTTTGTGATTTGTCCGAAACCATTTGGTAATTTATATTTACCTTTGCTATGTTTCTTTATTCTTGTTTCTTTTACAAATGGATAACCACAATGCGGGCAGTTAAACGCTTTGTCACTCACTTGTAAGTCACATTCAGGACATTTAGTTAGCAATTTTTTCTCCTCCTTTATTTTTTTTTCGCTAGTGTATGAATAATATAGCAGTTCATACATTAATGTCAATAAAAATTAATCGAATTTATTAAGACTTATTGTACAATATTTATATCCGATAAAGCAAAATTTAATTGAACTACATTCGAAGAAGTCTTATCGAGTTTATTCAAATCTTACTAAGTTTTTATTAAGATATATATTAGTTTAATAAATTTAGCAAAATTTGTTTCTTCAAATATGCAAAAATCTTTGTATAAAAGACCAATAGAATAGATTATATTTTGGTGCTAATATTTCTTTTATTGTTTATACGTACAAAGAATTCTTAAAAAAGTTAGCAATTATACGTCCTATGATAATGATTTTAGTAAGTATATCAATTATATTTTGATATGCCGTACGTAGAAGACATAAAAATGACCTATATATTTAATATCAAACAATAGAAAAGGAGATAATAGATGGATGAAATTATATTCAAACCTGGTTCAGTACCAGTAAGTGTTGCCGCAAAAGTTTATTCAAAAGACCCGTGTTGGATTAGAGCTGGAATAATAACAGGATATTTAAATATCGGAATGGCTACTAGAAATGGTAAACAAATAACTGATATAACTCAAATGGATTCTAAGTACGGAAGAATAAACTATTATATTTCACCAAAAAAGTTATATGAAGAAACTGGTTTTGTATGGAGGTAATGAAAATGGATAAGTCATATAGAAGAGAATTAAGTAAAAATAATAAGTACTGGATTTCAAAATTCAGAAGAAAAGAATTAGAATACTTTTGTTTACAATATGATGAACTATGTGAACTATATAAAATGTTTGATGTTTTCAAACCTAATGTAATAAAAGATATTTGTGTTAATGCTGGAATGAGTCAAGAATCGTTCGTAGAGAATCAAGCAATTAAAAAAGCAGAAATTAAATCTAAAATTAATTTAATAGATTCTATTTGTATGGAAGCAGATAATTATATTTATGAATTTATTAAATTGCATGTTACAAAACAGAAATCTTTTATTGAATTACAGACAGTTTACAATATTCCTTGTGGTAAGGATATGTTTTATGACAGACTTCAAAAATTCTTTTGGCTTCTCGATAAGAAAAAAGAATAATAAAAATATTTGTTGCATTTTAAATTAAAAAGGTTTATACTTCTGCTCAATAAATAAGGAGGTGCTTATTATGGGTGGAAAAAAGGGTATATGTCCTGGATGCGGTAAATGGTATTTAGAATGCTATGATGGTTCTTTATGTAAGAAATGCTTAACAAAAGTAATATTAGCAGAGCGAGAAGTTGCAAAAAATAAAAGAAAAAATAGAAATATAGATCCTTGTTTTATAAATGATACAACAGAATTTGATATGTTCGCTTCGGACGAAGATAGAGAATTTTATGACTTAATGATTGGTGAATCAAAACCTTTAGTATGTCAAGCATGTGGTAATGATGATATGTATCCAGACTGTTGTTCATTTTGTACAATAATAGACGAATAAATTCGTAGAATGAAATTTCTCTATATAGAAAGAATGATAAGGAGAAATTAAATGACGATTTTATTAATTGGAATTATTATTGGAGTTATTAAAAGAAAGAGGGCTGTTTAGCTCTCTTTTTATTTTTTACCTCGTAGAATGAAACTTGTCTATATAGAACAATAAACAATATATTTTATGGAGGTATTATTATGAGATATGAAGTTAAATTTAATGTTACAGGTGGAACATTACCAAAAATTATGTATCGATTTGCAATTGACGAGTTCGTTAAAAGACGGGAAGTTGCTATAGAACAATTTAACCCTAATTATGAACTATGGAATAAAGAATTTGATAAATTATATCCAGATTTAGACGGATGTAGTAAAGAATATTCTGAATTCATTAGTAACAAACAACGTGCTGGATTGGATATGGCAAATAGAGAAAATATTGGAATGAACTTAATAAAGCTAGTCGTTGATGATGATTGTGATGTATATGGTGTAACAAAGTTATTTAATAACACAGAAATAAGATATTATATAATGGAAAAAGCCTGATTAATTCGGGCTCTTTCTTTTTCTTCGTAGAATAAAATTACCCCCTTATGACAAGGAATATACGCTACGCCAAAAGGAGGTGTTAGTATTAAGGATATAATTGAAATGTGCTTTTACGATGAAGAGTTGACCGTATCTGAAATCGCATCAGCATATCAACTAGATCCAGAATACATAATTGAAGTTCTTTCAACTATGTAGTATATCCTAACATAATTATGGAGACCATGCAAACCAGTATGGTCTCTATAATTTTATTCGTAAATTTTTCTACTTCTATAATGAAGAAGATACTAGAGGGGAGTACCCCGCTACATAGTTTAATGCTTAGAACAGCGCTTTATGCGAAGGCACTGGTTGAAAGCCAGTTGAACATCTTCTTTATATTTTTTTGTAATTCGTAAATTTTTCTACTTCTATAATGAAGAATAGTATAGAGCTCAACGGGGAGAGCGTCAGGTAATAATCTGAAGGATGAGGGTTCGACTCCCTCTACTATTTTTTCGTAATTATATTTTTTACTTTATAGAAAATAAAAAGGAGGTTCAGTACTATGAACGAAAACAAAGAATTTTTTGAGGACTCTGTCAAAGAAAATCATGGTGAGATGAATAAAAAGGAGATGCGTATCAAGATACCTGAAAAGGCATTATGTTTAGGTTTAGGTGTTTTGGGATTTGTTTTTCTTAAAATTGGAATGAAATATCAATACAAAAGAGGATTATATGATGGAGAGATTGAAATACTTACAGGAATGTTACAATCGTTTATAACTGAAGAAACTAAATAATATTTTAAAGAGTTGGATTAATCTGACTCTTTTTTCTTTTAGTTTTTAAAATCGAAAATATTTTTAGTTCTTAAATGAGATAAAACATTAACAGAAAGGGAAAATAAAAAATGGAAGATTTAATTACACCAGAAGATTTAATGGAACAAGTGATGAGTCAGATGATTGAACTTGACCCTACTAGTGATGAATATGAGTTGTTGACTGCTCGACTGGAGACTATTTCGTCAGTTAATGATGCTATGCACAAAGAAACATATGATGAGTATTTATCAGATGCAAAACTTGAATTGGACAAGCAAATGTATGAGCTTGAACGAAGAAAAAGCGTATCAGAGAATACAATCAAAATGATTGAAATTGGCTTAAGTGTTGTAACTGGAATAGCTCTAACAGTATTACAGTTAAAGGCTAATGCTGCTAGTCAGGAAAGAGTTATGTTATTTGAGAAGTCTGGATACATCATTAGATCTAAGGCTTGGAATGGACTTACTACAAAATTATTTAGAACAACAAAGTAAGTTTTGTCTCAATAGAGAGAATGGTTGCGGAACTGTTCTCTCATTTTTTTATGGAGGTATGTATGAGTAAAAAGAAATATGGATTATTATTATCCACTTTATCTTTATTAGGATTTGCTATAACTTGTGTGCTTGTTGCTAAAGAAACACCAAAAGCAAATTCTGAAATTAACAATGCGTTGGCTTCTTCGGACGGAAAAGTTAATGGAAAAGTAGTTGTTGCGGGTATTAAAAATTATATCCCAGCAATTTCAGTAGGAACTGCTACAGCATTATGTGTCATTGCTAATCAATTAATAAATAAAAAAGAGCAGGCAGGTATTATTGCTGGATATTCTGCTTGTAAAGAATTATTCAACAACTATCGAGAAGAAGTTATTGCCAGACATGGCGAAGCTGAAGACCAAGAGATATACGAGAATATTTGTGCTAGGTCAATCAGTAATTATCACACGATAAGTATCAATTATCCAGATAAAAAAGTATGGTTTTATGAACCAATCACAGGACAATATCGTTTAATGTACGAACGAGAAATTATGGATGCTGAATATCACACAAACAGAAACCTTATGATGGGAGGATGTCTTGCATTTGATTGGTTTTTATATGCTTTAGGTATGGATATCAAAGATGACGATTTGTTTGGATGGGCTATGTATAACGGCGATTATTACTGGATTGATTTCGAGTATATTTTAACAGAAGACAAAATAGACGGAATTCCAGTGTTTGAAATCGGGTATGGTATATCTTACCCAGAAAAGCAACCAGAAGAAGAAATGTATTAATAAATTTCATATAAAAAGGAGAATAAAATGAGAAAAAATATATCGACAATAGCGAATAATATTGGACACGAATCGAGAGCAAGTAAAAACAAAAATCCTTTGTGTCCAAACGATATCGAGAATATCACTTTACCAGTAGGAGAGAGATTAGTAGCTATTTTACATCTTGGGTATTATGAAAATGGTAAACTTGGAAGAGTTACAAAAGCTACTGAAAAGTATCCTTGTGAGGTTATCGCTAATTTCAGGCATTATATTTTAGTTAAAGTGTTTAACCGACATAATAAACCAATTTATACAATGTCATTAAATAAAAAAGATATTGCTGTTGGTGAATATACATTTGAAAGGAGTAGTAATGGACGACGTAAGTCTTAGGAACTTTGGAACACAGATTAGTGTAGAAGATGAACAATCATTATTCAATTTTTGGATTGTAAGTCAGGCATATGCTAAGAAATGCTCTGTGGCTGATATTTTAGAAACAGCTATTGTCAAGCAAGAAGAGATGTCATATACAGGCGAAATGTACGACTTTTCTAAATAAATTATATTTTGGAGGAATGTTATGAAAGACTATGTATTATTTGGCTTCACTCACAGAGAACTTCGAGAAGCTATTGAGCATGGACTGAATGGCAGAATTATTCTCGTGTATAAAAATGATGGGACATTTATGCACGTTCTTTTAGAACATATTTCTGATGAAGAGGCTAAAAAGATTAACAAAATTCTCAAAGAATTTAATAAGAAGAGACATCTTAAGCTTTGTATGTTCGAGAAGAAAGAAATTGACTGTTATATTTAACAATTAGCAAAAACTCCCTGTTTAATTATGCCCACTACTTCGTAACCTATTAACTTATTATATTTAAGACCTGAAAAAGGCAGAAAGTGAGGAATTCCCATAAAATTCAATAACCAAATTTATCCAGATAATTATATGTAGTATTTTTTTTTTTGGTAGTGGGTATAGATAAGCAGGGAGTAATTATATTTAAAGAAAAAGGAGATAAAAACAGATGAAAGATATTTATATTTTAGCAAACACACGTTTAGAATTAAAAAAATATAAAACCGATATAATAAATCAAATTAAGAATGATTTAGGATACACTGAATATAAAAATTATGCAAACATTGTTTGGCTTTTTAACTACCATTATAGACTTATTTTTGTACCAGCTTCACATTTATCAGGTTTGATATTTAGTAATTGTTATCTATATTGTGCTATAGGTGTTCCATTATTAAGTTTTAAAGACCGTATGGGAATTAACTGTCGTCAATTATATACCATTTCCGATATTATTGATGCTATAAAAGAAGAAATATTTGGAATTCCTATGGAAAGAGTTGAGAGAGAATCATTAAAAAATCATTATATAGATTATTCGGGTATGTATCATTCTATCTTAACTAATACTACAAAACTTGTGATAGACAATGTTATATTTAATGACCCAGCCACTATTGTATTTTGGAATGATGGGACAAAGACAGTTGTAAAGTGTCAGGAAGGTGATATTTTTGATAAGGAGAAGGGATTATCTATGGCTATATGTAAGAAGCTGTCAGGTAATACTGGATCATTTAATAAAATATTCAAGAGATGGATTCCAGAATCAGAGCAAACACAAGAACTGTCAAATGACAGATATGCATGTGATAATTATATCCAATGGCATCCTATTAAAGAAGGTCTTCCTAAGGAAGAGGGTACATATTTAATAACCATAGATAGATGGTCAACAATTGTTGAGGATTGGGTTAAAGACGAGATTATTTGCAACGATTTTTACAGAGGATCGTTTGGCATTAGTACTCGTTATTATACAAATTTAGAGCACAAACCAATTATAAAGGCATGGGCAGAACTACCAAAACCTTATAAGGAGGTATAGAAGCGATGAGAAGAATAATTGTACTTAGCGACGAGGAAGTAAAAAATATTGCTGAAGGTGAAGAGGTAACTTTCGAGGCTTTTGGTGATGTCTTTGTTCTTGTTAATGAAGGTTGCTTTGAAAAAATGAAAGTTAATAACCACTATAAATCCTATGCGGCAGTAAATAAAGAACAAAGAGGAGGTATATAAAATGACATTTAGTGAATTAATTGATATTAAACCTGATGTAAGAGTTGCTGACTTAATACAGTTATATTTGTTAGGTCAAGACGATAAAATCTATCTAAATTTAGCTGCTCCAAAGAATGGTTATATTGAAGACTATATATTAACTCGTGAGCGCATCATATCTGAAAAATGGGAACCATATTATGAAAAGAAAATTCTTTGGATCGAGGAAGATTATCCAGACGAAGAACATGATTTAGCTGATTTAACATTATGTATAGACTGGAGGAAAATATAAATGACTAAAAATTATTATAAAGAAGAACGGTACGAAGTAATATCAAAACATAGAGTAGGGCGTAATCAATTTTGTGATGGGTGTAAAAAACTAATTGGCACTTGGAGACTTGATAACGGTTATCTTAAGCCTACAGGCTATTTAAAAGTTAATTGTGGTCATTATGATTGGGGTAATGATTCTTGCGATAGTTTTGAATACATGGATTTTTGTTCGAATGAATGCATGATAGAACATCAAAAAGAATTTTGGAAAGAAAATAAAAATAGTAATACTGCATTTTACGAAATTAAAAGTGTTATTTGGAGCGAAGATATATATGTACCAGACGGTACAGAGGAAGTTGAGGAGGTATAGAAAATGACATTTAATCCATTAATTATATCTTTCGATGAATCACCAGAAGATATTCCAGTTTTATTGGTAGGACATAAAAATATATTTAATTTTGGTACGGGTCCTGTTTTTACAATTGACAATATGATAACTGGAACAAAAGCAGTAGAAATATGGAATTATTTAACGGGAAAGAATAAGGAGTTTAATGATGATTAAATATATACCTTATATCATATGTGCTGTATTAACATACTACATTAGTGGTTATGAGGCATATGTTATGTTCATGTTAGGTGCAATATTGTTAAATGTGGTGATGAAAGATGATTAAAATTATTAAACATTTTCGTAGATGGAATATTTGGAGAAAGCATTGTTATAATACCCACTTTTATAAGTTCTTAGTATTAATTGGAATGAGAAAAAGTCCAACAATGGCATTTACATTATTACCAGAAGAGTGGCAAGAGCTAGAGGAGCAGGCGCAAATGTATTGGGCAAAAGATATATGTAAACCTTTGTCTGATATAAAAGTTAAGGAGGTATAGAAAATGACAGCAGCAGAATTCGCCGAGGAAGTTTTGAATATTGAACTTCTTGATTATCAAAAAGAATTTATTAATAAAGTTTATGAATGTGCACAGAAACACCAGACACTAATATATTATCCACCTAGAGGTTACAATAAATATTATTTTGGTTATTTACAAGCTTTAGCTCTTATTAAGGCTAGACAAGATGAGGGTATAGTTAAAAAAGGAGACAATTAGGAATGATGACAACACATGAAATTAATAACACTATAAATGCAAATAAGCATAATCCTGAAGTCGTTACAGACGATATTAGTGACGGTTTTCATACTTTTGGTCAATTATATTTTCAGAGAATGATGCTTTTTGCAACTCTTGTAAACTTATTTCCAGAACTTAGTTGGAAAACTAAAAGACATGAAGATGGCGAAGAATGTTTTGGAGGTGGTTGGTTT
The DNA here is from genome assembly GCA_045627125.1 of Candidatus Absconditabacterales bacterium. Lineage (GTDB taxonomy): Bacteria > Patescibacteriota > Gracilibacteria > Absconditabacterales > Absconditicoccaceae > UBA3291. The sequence continues at coordinate 55,600 of JAZQNA010000066.1, forward strand.
TTAGTAACAATTGATACGCCGTCTGGAGCATATGGCTATCATTATGAAATGAAATACTGGGATATATTCAAGTGCGATGAATTAGATAAAGCAAAACCATGGGACGGTTATACAGAAGAAAATGTAGACCGTCTCTTTTCTTTATCAGCATATGACCGCTTGAATATGTATCAAAAAGCGACAAGACCAGAACCGCTCAATACTAAAAGATGTATATGTTATGATTGTACACATTATTTTAATAAAGATGGTTCAGCGTGTATTTGGTGTGGTGATGGTGGCGTTAGTAATTTTGAGCCTATAAATAAGGAGGATAAAAATGATTAAATTATTATGTTTAGTGCCAAATAGTCTGGAGTAAAGAAACTCATTCAAATTGGTTCGAGGAAAAGAAGAAGGAATAAAAGTAAATGAAATGTATGTTTCAAAATTGCCCATTAGAAGCTACAAAAATAGTTCTTTGTGAAATGGGTATGACTAGAGAGCATATTGACGCTCATGTTTGTAAAGTTCACTACGACTTATTACTTAATGGAACTGTAAATGTAAGTATGGAAATAAAGGAGGATAAGGAATGATTAAACTTAAAACTAATTGTAACGATTGTATTCACAAGAAAGTTTGTAAAAATATCAATAATGCAGAACATAATATGAATAAGTTAAAGAAAACCCAATATGGTCAAGGTCCTAGTGACGATTATGATTGGGATATTATGATGGAACACTATAATGTTGTTATTGAATTTTCATGTCCTGATTTTAAAGATATAGCTGTTAAAACATCTCAAGACAAAACCTTGAATGATTCTAGAGAATATTTTGGATTGGAGAGAATCGTTGATTTTAATGGAAGCGAATTGTTTAAGTAAATAGATTCGTGTAGGTATAGAGGCTTATGAATTAGCTAAAAAATCAATAAAGGAGAAAACAAATG